>CAZQIV010000029.1:0-55661 GCA_964593705.1 uncultured Lentimicrobiaceae bacterium
GATGTTAGATGTTAGATGTTAGATGTTAGATGTTAGAAAATAGATGTTAGATGTTAGATGTTAGATGTTAGATGTTGGAGAATATTTAGTGCTTGTCCATAAAGTCAGCTCTTTTCTGATTTTGCCTGCGCGACCCCTTAATCCCCGCCAGCTGGCGGGGAATCCCCTCTGCCCGTGCGTTGGGTGGTTCTTCCGCCAACTGGCGGAGAGTTAGAGGGGTGGGTGGTGGATGGCAAGTTTATAGACAGACAATATTTAGTTTCTGATTCTTCGAACTTGATTAAGGCAAAAAGGGCATAGTTTAAAATGTCCTGATAATTGGCATCAAGGCCTTCCGAAATGATGGTTTTGCCTTTATTATCTTCAATTTGCTTTATGCGAAGGAGCTTCATCAGGATAATGTCGGTGTAGGATGAAATCCGCATATTGCGCCAGGCTTCATCATAATCGTGGTTTTTGTTTTGCATCAGAGCCATCGAAGCGTAAACATGCTTGTTGTAAAGTTCAAGTGCTTCATCGGGTTTTAGTTCAAGGTTCGACTGGTTGCCCAATTCCAATTGAATAAGCGCCATTACAGCATAATTTACAATACCTGCAAATTCGTCCTTTGCGCCTTCATCCACTTTAATTTCTGCTTTTTCTTCAATGCTTCTAATGCGGTTGGCCTTGATGTAAATTTGATCGGTGAGCGAGCTTGTGCGCAATATCCTCCAAGCACTGCCATAATCTATCATTTTTTTTTCAAAGATATTCCTACACAAGGTTATGGCAGATTCAAACTGGTCATTTGTTTTTTTCATTCTAGATATTGATCAAAAGTTGAAAATGTATTTCTTTTCTTTTTTGTTCTTTTTTTTTTCTTTTTTCTCTTGATCGATGCCTTCCTCAAGTATTTCAATTTCTTCGTCTTCCTGCTCGCCGGTAAGTTCATTTAATCCCTCCTGTGCCTCCTCCAGGCTTTTTTGAGCCAGTTTCATTTTTTTCTTTCCCAGCTTTTGCTTCTCTTTGCTTTTGGAAAAATTACTTTTTCCTTTCTCATATTTTTTTTCTGCTGCCTTAAGTTTAGCATCTGCCGCTCTTACTTCATCCCTGTTTTTAGTATCCAGTTCACGCAATTGTTGCCTTACCTGGTCACGTTCAGTGCGATCATCGGTATTCATTTCACGATTAAGACCTTTCTTTTTTGTTTCATAGTTTTTAACTAAAGCTGATTTTTCTTCTTTTGCTGTTTTAAGTTCAACCTTGGCTTCACGCATCATGGTTTCGCCACTTGTTTTTAAACTGTCAGCTTCGTTGAGGTAGGATTGTGCTCGTGCTAAAGATGTTTCAGCCCGGGCAACTTTATCATTGGCTCGTTGAAGTGCCTGTTCTTCACGGCTTAACTCTTTTTCTTCGGTTTGTTGCGCCTGCAAATTAAAGCCGGCAAAAAACAAAAATCCGGTAATTAGTAGAATGAAATTTTTATTTGTCATAATATTGAATTTGAAATTTCTAATAAATGATCGCCAAATATAAAATGGATTAATTTCGTGGCATGTTAACGAAACGTAAATATTTTACTCCACAAAAGTAATGAAATGCCGTTATCTGATCTAAAATGGACAATTAAATCGCTTAATCTCTCTCAGCCAAAGGTGATGGGGATTTTAAACCTTACCCCTGATTCTTTTTTTGACGGGGGAAAATATAATGCCATCGATTTGGCTTTGCAGCAATTTGAGGACATGGTAAGGCAAGGCGCAGCAATTATTGATATTGGCGCATTTTCCACAAGGCCTTTTGCCCAGGCAGTTGATGAAAATGAGGAGTGGAACAGACTTAAAATTGTTTTACCATTGGTAAGAAAAACCTGTCCTGATACCCTGATTTCCCTTGATACTTATCGCAGTAAAATTGCCGAAAAGGCTATTGATGCTGGTGTGGATATGATTAATGATATTTCAGGAGGCGTTTATGATGATAAGATGCTTGATATTATTGCAAAATGCAAGATTCCATTTATTATGATGCATATTAAAGGAAATCCTCAAACCATGCAGCAGAACCCGGTTTACGAAAATGTAGTGGATAAGGTGGGTAAATTCCTGAAAGGCCAGATAAACAAACTTGCGAAATATGGTATTAACGAAAACATTATTCTTGATCCGGGATTTGGATTTGGTAAAACAGTTGACCATAATTACCAATTGCTTGGCGGACTTCAAAAACTTAAAAACCTTGGTTATCCCGTTTTAGCCGGTCTGTCGCGCAAATCGATGATTAATAAAGTGATTGGCACGAAGCCTGAAGAAGCGCTGAATGGAACAAGCGCTTTAAATATGCTGGCGCTGATTAACGGCGTTGATATTTTGCGTGTCCACGATGTGAAGGAAGCCGTAGAAGTTGTAAAATTGTATGAGAAGTATCGTGAAAATAATCCTGTGTAAGTTTTTTAACGTTTCTAAATCCGACCCCGAAAGCTTTCAATCATTTTATTAGCATTGTAAATTAGAGTTAATAGCAAATTTAATTTCGCCACTTTTTACTTTCATTCAGTGTTTTGAGTTTTGGCTGAGAGGAGTCCTTTTTCGTTGGATTTGGGTCTGTATGCTTTAGCGAAGTGCTTCGCTTTTTTTCCTCTCCCCCTGCCCTCCCGATTTTCGGGACAGGCTCTCTCCTAATGGAGAGGGGAGTCCTCTCTAATGGGATTTGTATCTGTATGCTTTAGTCGAAGCGCTTTACTTTTTCATTTCCTCCAAGTCCCATGAGATCAGGCACCCTTCCCCAATTGGGGAAGGGACGGGGATGGGGTCATGATGATTTGGTATTCAGTTCCACCAGCTAAATAATTACCTTTAATAACTAAATTAAAGAGCCTTAATAAATTCGCTGAAAGCTTTCGGGGTCGGACGATAGAAAGTTCCTTTCCCGACATTCCATCGTCCGCCTTTTTGTGGATATGGAATCGTCAAGTTATTCTCTAAAGTTTTTTAACGTTTCTATGTCCTTCTTTGATGGCTCATAGAAAGTTCAGATATACTCATCAAAAAGATGTAGTAATTCACAGGGGCCAAACTGTAGATATTATTAACTATTTTTGGCGGCAAATCAAAACTTTTAAATGCTCAATTTTATCATAACAAACTTTATCACCCTCCGGCTAACCGATGTTATTGACGTTTTGTTGGTTGCTTTCTTGTTGTACGAACTTTATAACTTATTGAAAGGAACGGCTGCCATCAATATTTTTGCAGGTATCATCGCGATTTTTGGGGTGTGGAGGCTGGTTAACTTACTAAGGATGGAATTGCTGAGCGAAATTTTAGGGGCATTTATTTCGGTGGGTTTCATTGCATTAATTGTAGTTTTTCAGCCCGAAATCCGACAGTTCCTATTATTGATTGGTACACCAAGATTTATGGCCAAGGTTAAGGAACGTGTTTGGTTTTTAAATTTAAATATAGGAAAGATTATCAACCTTGACGTGGACAATATAATTACTGCCTGTCGTAAGATGTCGGCCAATAAAACCGGAGCATTAATTATTATTGCCAAAACAAACGAGCTACGACAATATGTTGAATCGGGGCAGGTAATTGATGCCCAGATTTCGGATGAACTATTGATGAATATATTTTTCAAAAACAGCCCGCTTCATGATGGGGCCGTGATTATTTTGAACAATAAAATAAAATCAGCCCGCTGCATTTTGCCGGTTTCGAGTAATAAAAAGATTTCGGTAGCGCTGGGTTTACGTCATCGTGCTGCGGTAGGAGTAACCGAAAGGACTGATGCTATTGCCGTGGTGGTTTCGGAGGAAACGGGTGAAGTGGCCTACGTTAAAAAGGGCGTAATCATTCAAAATGCCAACCTCTCGCAGGTAAAGAATTTCCTGGATAAAGAGTTTAATTAGGGCTGGTCTTTAAAGTCCATTATTTCTATCGGAGGCCAAAGAATCTCCCGCAGATTTCGCTGACCTGCCTTGCCGACAAGGCTGGTTTATGCTGATTTTTTTCTGCGAAAATCTGCGTTATCTGCGGGAAACATTACTAAAAAGACAAACCCTAAATAATTATTCCTCTTTATTTGTTTCAGCATTTCCCTGCTGGAAAATTTCAATCAACTCTTCGGGCGATTTGCCCAAATATTTTAACGAAACTTCGGCATCATCAGCAAACTCATTATCGGGGTATTTTTGAAGGAATTCTTCGTAAATCGCTTTTGCTTTGTCGAGCCTGCCGAGGTTGTTTTCGTAAACGTATCCTTTCAGGAATAATGCCTCCGGTATTTTGCCATAGTCAGTAAATTCGTTGATTATCCTGTCGTAAAGCATAATGGCCTTGTTAGATCGGTTGGTGTTCATGGCCACATCGCCGGCTTTAAATAAATAGTCGGGAGCAAGTGAATCGCCGGGGAAATTGTTGGCGAAATTTTCGTAGGTCTCAATTAATTCATCCACAAAATTGGCATCAAGCAAACCTGATTCAGAAAAAGTTTTTGCTTCAACGCTTTTTATTTGCTTCAATTCTTTTTCCCTGGCTGAGCCACAGGATGCCAATATAGCAATCACTAAAATTAAAACTGAGTAATTAATTGTCTTTTTCATATTATGCCATTTTTTTAAATTTTTTCTGAATCGGAAATATCATTCTGTAGCTTGTATCAACTTTGCCTTTCGAAATGTCCTGTAATTTTCGCCGGATGAGCGTTTTGCGTAACGGGCTAATTTTATCGGTAAACAGAATCCCCTCAAGGTGATCGTATTCGTGCTGGATAACTCTTGCTGCAAAGCCTGGGTATTTCTCTTCTTTAAGCTCCCAGTTTTCATCGAAATATTCAATGGTAACCTCGTCCGGTCGGCTAACGTCTTCCCTTATGTTGGGAATACTGAGGCAACCCTCATCCATCGAAGCATTTTTCCCCGATACTTCAAGGATGTATGGATTAATAAATACTTTTTTAAAATCGGCCAATTCCGGCATTTTGTCGGCGTAGGGAGTTCCGTCAATAATAAAGAGCCGGATAGACCGGTTTACCTGTGGGGCAGCCAGCCCAATACCATCCGATGAATACATGGTTTCGAACATATCCTTGATAAACTGATCAAGGTCAGGATAATCTTTGTCGATTTCTTCAGCCACCTTTCGTAAAATAGGAAGCCCATAAGCTGTTACCGGTAACATCATAATTCTAATATTTTTCTATCTTTTTACGTTGAACGCTCTAATAAATTGTTGACAAAACCACATACTTACAATTTTGTTTTCATCGAGAGCATATACGACTGCAACATAATGGTCGCGCTTACCTTGTCAACCAGGCTTTTGTCCTGTCGGTCTTTCTTTTTTAAACCTGCTTCAAGTATGGTTTTTTGAGCCATCATCGAAGTAAATCTTTCGTCAACTCTTTCAACAGGAATAGCAGGGAACAGTTTTTTTAACTTTTTAACAAAGGGTTCCGTAAATCTTTGTGCATCCGAAGCGGTGTTGTTCATCTGGCGAGGTTCGCCAACCACAAATAAATCCACGTTTTCCTGCCTGGTGTATTGATCGAGAAACGAGAAAATATCTTTACTATGAACGGTTTGTAAGCCGGTGGCAATAATCCGTAATTCGTCGCTTACTGCAAGCCCAACTCTTTTTTGTCCGTAATCAATGGCTACAATTCGTCCCATGTTGTTGATTGTTATTTTGAGTGCAAAATTATAAAGAAATTACTAAGTGAACATATTTTCTATAATTTTGGCCAAATCAAAAATCAAACCCCAATGGACGAGGTAAAAAATATTATTGAACAAGCCTGGGAAGACCGCGGTAAACTCGATGAGAAACATACAATTGAAGCTATCGAATACGTAATTTCCCAACTTGATAATGGAAGCCTTAGGGCAGCCGAACCCATAGATGGGCAGTGGCGCGTGAATGCCTGGGTGAAAAAAGCTGTAATTCTTTATTTTCCCATCAGTAAAATGGAAACATCTTATGCAGGTGTGTTGGAGTTTTATGATAAAATGAAATTGAAAAGTAATTATCAGGAACTGGGAATTCGTGTTGTGCCCCACGCCGTTTCACGCTATGGCGCCTACATTGCCCGTGGTGTGGTGATGATGCCTTCATACATAAATATTGGCGCTTATGTTGACAGCGGAACAATGATCGATACCTGGGCAACTGTAGGCTCATGCGCTCAAATTGGCAAAAATGTTCACCTAAGCGGTGGGGTAGGTATTGGCGGAGTACTTGAACCGGTTCAGGCAAACCCTGTAATTATCGGGGATGATTGTTTTATTGGTTCACGCTGCATTGTGGTAGAAGGAGTAAGAATTGAAAATCAAGCGGTGTTGGGTGCAAATGTTGTATTGACCAATTCAACCAAAATTATTGATGTTACCGGCGAAAAACCTGTTGAAATGCGGGGTGTTGTACCTGAGCGTTCGGTTGTTATTCCGGGAACGGTAACAAAAAAATTTCCTGCCGGAGATTTTCAGGTGCCCTGCGCACTGATTATTGGTAAGCGAAAGGCTTCGACCGACATGAAAACATCGCTGAACAATGCGCTGCGCGAATTTGAAGTTGCCGTGTAAAATGAATTTATAAATCAGAAAGTGAAAAAGGATATAAAAAAAATACTGATCATTCAAACTGCATCCATCGGCGATGTGGTATTGGCCACACCACTTATCGGAAAGTTGGCAAAGTTTTATCCGGAAAGTGAAATTGACTTTTTGGTGAAGAAAGGAATTGACCCCATTTTATTCAACAATCCAAATCTTCATAAAATATTGGTTTGGGACAAATCATCGGAAAAGTATAAAAATCTGCGCCTTTTATTAATCCATATCCGAAGTAAGCAATATGATGTTGTTGTAAACCTGCAGCGTTTTTTTTCAAGCGGATTATTAACTCTATTCTCAGGCGCAACACTCAGGCTGGGTTTTGATAAAAACCCTTTGTCGGTATTTTACTCAAAGCGGATAAAGCATAAGATTTCAGCAGCACTCCCCATTAGCAAACATGAAGTTGAACGAAACCTGGAAGTTATTCAATCCATCACTGATGGTTCGGTTGATTTTCCACTAAAACTATTTCCCTCAAAGGCAGATTATGCTAAGGTTTCACAATTTAAAACCCGGAAATATATCTGCATTGCACCCACGTCTCTGTGGTTTACAAAACAATTTCCACCAGAAAAATGGGTAGAATTTATTAAAGAATTGGATGGGGATTTAGCGATTTACTTTTTGGGGGCTAAAAATGACCACGGTATTTGTAACAAGATAATTGAAGATTCCGGCCATAAAAATTCGTTGAACCTTTGCGGAAAACTCACTTTTCTGGAATCGGCCGCATTGATGAAGGATGCCCGGATGAATTTTGTAAACGATTCTGCTCCTCAGCATTTTGCCTCTGCCATGAATGCACCGCTCACTTCAATTTTTTGCTCTACTGTGCCCTCTTTTGGTTTCGGGCCTTTGTCGAGCAACTCATTTATTATCGAAACCCGCGAGGTGTTGGATTGCAGGCCATGCGGATTGCATGGTTTTAATGCATGCCCCAAAAAACATTTTAAATGTGCCCTTACCATCGATAAACAAAGATTAATTGAGCGTATAAAATAAATTGTAAGTATTTTTGTGCTTGTAAATATCCAATTCAAAATCAATGCAGGCCGAAATAAAAAAAACAGTTGAAGTATTAAAAAAAGGTGGAATAATTCTCTATCCTACTGATACATTATGGGGTATTGGCTGCGATGCCGGCAATCAAAAGGCTGTTGACAGGATTTATAAAATCAAGAAACGTATTGAGGAGAAGAGTTTAATCATCCTTGTTGCCACACCGGATCGCATTAATAATTATGTTAAAAATACTGATCTCTTTGCATTGGAGCTTGTGGATTGTTATGACAAAGCGCTTACGGTAATATACCCCGCCGCAATAAATTTAGCCAAAGGTGTAGCTGCCGCAGATAAAACCATTGGAATAAGAGTGGTAAAGGATGAGTTTTGTAAAATGATTATCGAAGGTCTCGGGAAAGCCATTGTATCTACATCGGCCAATATCTCGGGATTTCCCCCACCCATCCATTTTCATCAAATCACCAATGAAATTAAAAATAGTGTAGATTATGTTGTAAACCTGCACCGTGATCGCATCCGTGATATTAAACCCTCCCGCATTATTCGCATCAAAGCCAAAGGCGATTTTGAGGTTGTAAGGCCTTAATTTTTCCAAACAATTTTCTGCTCACGATTGAAGTCAGGGTTTCACTTTAAGTCAAGCCCCGACTAAGGTTTTGAGTCAAGGCATGACTTGAAGTCATACCCTGACTATCTCTTTCGGTCGTGCAAAGTCAGGGTTTCACTTTTAGTGAAGCCCTGACTGGCATTCCAAGTGAAGCCCTGACTACTCTCGTGTAACTTCACCTCTCATTATTAGTAGTCCCTTATTTTTGATTTGGTGTTTTTTTTAGTCACACCGTGAATTCTGCCTGAAACTTTGTATCAAACCCTTACACCCATTAGTTGTGATTCATTGGCTTAATGAAATCTACGAAATTCACCAAATACAATGGCAATGATAATAGCTGATACTCCACCTGTTTGTTGCTGCTTTGCATTTTTACTGTTGTTTTAACATCAGTCTTACTTGGTAAATCCGCGTTGAACCGGATGGCAAAAGGTTTCTCTTTTTCGAGCATAAACACATGTAAAGATTTCAAAGTGCCTGTTTTACCTGCCTTCACTTCAATAGGGATAACTTGGTTTTCTGATTCGATAAGATAATCCACCTCTGCATTTGAGTCTTTTTTTTCGCGTACCCAGTAAAATAATTCCTTGTCGATAAAATGCGGGTCTCTTGTTAGAAGCTGTTGCCCGATAAACTGTTCTGCCAATTCCCCTTCATTTATCAGTAGCAGGTTTTCCAAATCCATGAGCCTGATCTTTAATAGATGCGTGGCCAGGCCAATATCAATAAATAGCGGCTTGAAGATATTGCTTTTAATATGTTGCATCAAAGGGACATTTGCCGATGGTGTTGCCGAAATCCGATGAACGATTCTGCTAAGTTCCAACTTTTGAAAAGCCTGCTTTAAAAAGGTAGATTTTACAGAAGGATCAATAGCAGAATATTTCATTTTCTTCCCAATTCCCCTGGGTAAATATCGGAGCACCTTTCGGAGATATTCAAAGTTTCCGCCCTTGCCATATTTGGCAAAGTCAATTTCCATGGATGTTAAAATACTCTCATGTACTCGTTCAACCTCCAACAAATCGGAGGTTTCAGTATAAACTTTAACAGCCTCCGGCATACCGCCTACAAAAAAATAGGTGCGTAGTAATTTCAATAATTTGTTGTGAACAACGATTGATATTTCCTTTTCGGGATTGAATAATGTCAGAAAATCCACAAGCATTCCCTCGCCGATTGCCAAAAGAAATTCACAGAAATTCATAGGGTACATGTACAGGAATTCTACCCGGCCAACAGGCATGGGTAGTTCCAGTTCGTTCAACACATGATCCAGGAGTGAACCGGCAGCCACTACATGCAATTCTGGAATGTTTTCATAAAAATACCGTAGAGTACTGATTGCTTCCGGGCAGGTTTGTATCTCATCCAGAAACAATAAAGTTTTCCCGGGAATGATTCTTTTTCCAAAAGTCAGGCTGATATTTTCAAGAATACTTGTTACATCGTTTGTGGCAAACAAAGCCTTGTATTCCGGGTGTTCCTCGAAGTTGATTTTCACGAAATTTTCGAACGATTCGGAAAACTTTTCGATAAGCCAGGTTTTTCCCACTTGTCTCGCACCACGAATAATAAGTGGTTTCCTTGTGCTACGGTGCTTCCAGTCGTTTAAAAAGTTGATGGTTTCTCTGTACATAACTTTTAGATTTATTACAAAGATAGAAAAAAAGGAAGAAACAGGTACCTGTTTTGTCCTTATCATGTTCAAAACAGGTACCTGTTTTGAAATAGTCACACCGTGAATCCTGCCTAAGCGTAGAGCAACCTTTTTTTAATTTCAGTACAACTGCCCGGAGTTATTCACGGTGTGACTTGCCCGGGATACTGAAAGTCAGGGCATGACTTGAAGTCATACCCTGACTATCTCTTTCGGTCGTGCAAAGTCAGGGTTTCACTTTAAGTGAAGCCCTGACTAACATTCGGTGAAAATTATTATTTTTGTGAAAATCATTGCTTATTGATATGAAAACCATAGAAATTACATTGAACAGCCAGGGCGATCTTGAAAAGATAAACGATCTTCTATCCCAACTTAAACTGGAAAAGAATTTCAAAATTACCGAAAAGAATCCGGTGATTGATCCTGTTACTTTGCTTTCGCAAGACAGCCTTGCCGAGGAATGGGACAGTGAAGAAGATAAGCGTTGGGACAAGCTGTTGTAAAATTCATTGTTATGTTTAATCAAGGAGATATTGTAAGCGTTCATTTCCCTTTTTCGGATACTACCCTTAGCAAAAAACGCCCCGCCCTCATCATTTCCAACCCAAAAGTAAATCAAACCGGCGATTACCTTTTGGTGCAAATTACCTCCAAAGTGAAACATGATGGTTTGTCGCTGCAAATTAACCGGACAGACTATGTGAGATGGGAGTTGCCCCTTAGAAGTTATATTCGTCTTCATAAGATTTTCCTCCTTAATGAATCGCTCATCATTCGCAAGGTTAGTGCGGTGAAAAGTGAATTCCTGAGAACTGTCGCTTCAGGTATTGCAGAACTAATCCAATAGTATTTCCTTTCGGTATTCATATTCCTTTTTCATTAAGAGCCAGTAAAATGGCTACGATCGATAAAATTGTAATTTTCTTCATAATGATTTAATTTTTAATTGAATATTGAATTATGTTGTTTTTAAGTCAGGGCATGACTTGAAGTCATACCCTGACTATCTCTTGCGATCCTGCAAAGTCAGGGTTTCACTTAAAGTGAAGCCCTGACTACTCGCATGTAACTTCACCTCTCATTATTAGTTACCCGGTGAATTCTGTTTAAGCAAAGCCCAAGCGTTTTAATCTGAAAAATTCATGAATTTTTCACTCTGCAGCCTAAAAAGCCTGTAGAGCCGAATTTCCTTTGGAAATTCGAGGATTAACCCTCGTAAATATTTTAAATAAATATTTACGGCCTTCGGTGATTAATTCACAAATTCAACGAATTTGTGAATTAATCAGGTTAAAAAGTCATCCTTCTGCCAGGGGTTATTCACGGTGTGACTTGCACCGAAGATGAGTTATTCACGGTGTGACTTATTCGGTATGTTTAAACTATCTCAAAGAAAACGTTGCGTGATCTAATTGAATAAATTGAATTATTTTTGTTTCATGTGGGAAAAGTTAGAAATATTACGTAAAAAGTATCTTGACCTGGGCTTGTCCGAGGTTATTGATTATGAAAAATTTTCGATGATATCCATTGTTTACAACTCTACAAAAATCGAAGGATGTTCGCTATCGGAGAGTGACACGAAAATTTTAATTGAAAATGATATCACTGCAAAAGGAAAATCATTAAGCGATCATTTAATGGTAAAGGATCATTATAGGGCATTTACGTTTATCAAAGCCGAATCGAAAAATAAACGGAAACTTTCGATGGATTTTATAAAAACTGTAGCTGCTTTGGTAATGAAAAATACGGGAGGTATTGTAAACACTATTTCAGGAACTTTTGATACTTCAAAAGGAGATTTAAGGCTGGCACAGGTTTATGTGGATAAAAAGTACTTTCCTGACTATTCAAAGGTTAAAGTGTTGTTGGAGCAACTGGTAGCTAAGATTAACGAAAAAATTGATACTGAGAAAGGAAATGACATTTTAAAACTATCGGCCGATTTTCATTACAACCTGGTAAATATACATCCGTTTGGTGATGGCAATGGCAGAACTTCAAGGTTAATGATGAATTACATACAATTGTATCATAACGAACCCTTAATTAAAATATTCAGCGAAGACAGGGCCGAATACCTGGATGCCTTAAATAAAACCGAGGAGATGGAAGATATTTCAATTTTCAGGAATTTTATTTGTCGTCAACAGATAAAATATTACGCGCTTGAAATCGAAAAATTCCAAAAAAAAGACAAAGGATTTAGTTTGATGTTTTAAAAATTACCAACGAAAGCCGCGCGGTGAAATTCACCTAAGCCAAAGCAAAGTAAGGGTTTGACTTCAAGTCAAACCCTTACTAAGGTTTCGAGTCAGGGCATGACTTGAAGTCATACCCTGACTGATACCTGGGAGCAAGCCCTGATTGTTTTTAGGTGCAAAGTCAAAAAATATTCACAGAGTAATTAGTATAGAAAACATCCTTCTGGGCTAGTCTTTTACACAGCGAACACTATAGCCAAACCATTTTTTTTGAGTAGAAGCCTGTACAGTATAATCGTTTATAATCATTCTCCGGCTTCCAGCACTTAAACCAAAATCGCTCGATGTCCAGAAATTTGCACCATAACCAAGTTCCAAAAAAATACTAGAATAATCTGTGCGTCTTCCTGCCAAAAGAGCCTCAAATCCACTAGTTCCCCCTTGTTGTAGTTTTATACCTAAGTCAACTCCCCGCCAGCCCCAGGCAGGGCAAATTATTGTAATATCTACATTCTGTTCAAGTGTACACCACTCTTCACTTGTTGGTAAATGCCACCCTTCCGTGCATATGCCTTTTACACCAGCGGTAGTTATATATTGCATCATTTCTTCCCATTGATATAGTCCTCCATAAATATCACAGTTTCCTTCAGAATTATCGTAGCAGTACTTTTCAATAATGCCATCATCAGCCATTTCCTCACTGCCATCAATACGCATCCCAATATTCAAATTCTCAGCCATCCAGCATTGATCTCCAATTTGCACGGTAGTGTATTCCTGCCCGTCTCTTTCATCTGTCAACACATCGCCACAAGTAAAAACAGGATATCCGGAAAATGATAGTTCAAAACCCTCTGTAACTTTTATTAAATAACTTTTTCCGGAGCTTAGCTCCTCAAGGGTGGCGATATCTTTTTCGGGCCAGAAAAGGTTTAAACCTATGGCCTCTTTAATTAGAATTACTTTGTTGATGTTTTCACCAAATAATTCGGTGAGCAATATCGAAGTGTCGCTAAGTACCGGAACCAAATTCCAACCGGCTTCCAGCATTACTTCCTGGTCAGCCAATTCTTCACCAATAATATTCAGGCTTACCGAATCGGTGAGCTTGATAAAATAGCCTGATTCATAATTCCAGGTTTCCAATTCGTTGAGGTTTCCTGCGGGAAAATAGCTTCCATCTGGGTTTTGCACAATGACTAATGCATCAGTAATTTCACTTAACAAATCTTCCATAAGCGGATTTAAAGGATTAAGGTAGGAAGACATGGCATTCCATCCCGGTGATAAATTGATGGTCTGCGATTGGAATTCTGCCGATAGGCTTAGATCGACCAAAGCAGTGCCGAGCAAATTAAAATTTTCATCGTAGTCGGGAAAGGGAAAGCTAAAAGCCACATCTTCGAATTCGACATTGTGCGCCCAGTAACGGAAAATGAATGAATTCCCCTGTTGAAAACCATTCTTTTGCCCGGGGTTTGTATTGTCATCCATCGAGCAGATAACCTGTGCAAAGTCGCCAGGTGCGATAGCTTCGGTTAACTGTATAGCCCCAACACAATATTCCTCGCCCTGGAAGACATCAAAAACCCCGATTTCATCTCCGGCCTGCAAGCCGGCATCGTTTAACAAAGCACTGGTAACATACACATTCATCGGGCTGAAGGGGGATTCCCAAACCAGTTGAAAGTGCTGGGATTTTACCAAGAAAGGCATCAACAAAACGAAAAGAAATACTGATAATGTGTTTAGGTTTTTCATAAAGATATTTTTTAACTATTAATATTTTCAAATAAAAACAACAGCAGGATATTCCTACCCCACTGTTGTTTTGAAATATAAACTATAATTCTCCTAACGAATAATGAGTTTTTTATTTATCGAACTTTGATTGTTATTACTGCTAAAAGTGAATTTTAGGATGTAGCAACCCGGCTGAAGGCCATGCGAATCGAGCTTGATTTTTCCGTTTCCTGCGCTGAAGTTATCCTGAGCTACAATAAATTGTTTCTTTCCTGCAAGGTCAAACAAGGCTATTTCCACATTCCCGCTCTCAGGCAAATTATAATACACCGAGGTATGATCGTTGAATGGATTGGGCATAACACTTACCGTAAGCCCAAATACTGATGATCCGTTTATACCGGTAATGAGGGGTTTAATATCGCCGATGTAGGTTTCCAGGGGCTGGAAGTTTTCAAAGCCATCCATATAAATCAAATCAGCTGGAAACGTATTGTTACTTTGCTGTTGCCAAATTTCGGCACGTAATTCATTTCCCTGCACAAAACCATCCGGTAACTCTGTGGTCGGATCATCCATGGAAACAGGAAATACCAAATATTCATTTTCGGCAACTACTGCTGCACCCACACAAACTTCGCCATCGAATATCCCGATTTCATCACCCGGTAATAGTTCATCAAAGCCGGTGAGGGCTACCGACATGGGCATGTAGGGGTTGTTTTGATAAGATGGTTCAAAGTGCTCCGGTTCTATCCGTATATTTTTATCCTCTGAATTTGCGGGTGATTCACAATCGAAGAATAAGCTCGCGGCTTCATTGGCTTTAATATAATATCCTTCGCCAGGCTCAAAACTTGTAATGCCAAAGTTCCAATGACCGTATGGAAGCGGTACAGGAATAAATTCGATAGTTAAGCCTTGCTCGTTGATGACTTTTTTCAATATCCCATTATCAATCAGCGGCTGCAACATTTCTTGTGTTGATTGCGCTACGGGGCAGGGCATACCAATGATATTCCAGGCGGCACGTAAGGGTATTTCCATGGGTATTTCAACGGGAGCTGCCGTTATCGAAAGCGTGGTGGCCTCAGTAAATTTACCATAATATCCCTGCTCAAGCGTCCAGTTTCCAATCGAATTTACCCATTGGCCATAAGGTGCAGGTACAGGAATATGTTCGAAACTATTGCCATCCTGATCCAGTATTTTGATAAGCTGATCCAGTTCGATTACCGGATTGAAAATATTTGGCATATCGAGACTATCTGGCACAACCCTCATGGAAATGAGGTTCCAGTTTGGCGAAAACCCGAGGGTTTGAGTTACAAGGGTAAAACCTTCCAGTTCAACGTGTGCTGAGCCAAGTAGGGTAAACACCTCATCATAACCGGGATAAGGATAAACCGGAATAACCTGATCTACCTCCCCTGTTTCATTGCTCCAAAGCTTGTAGATGATGGCATGCCCCGGCTGAAAGCCATTGGTCGGTCCGGTACCATCATCCATAGATGTGATGATTTGCAAAAAGCTGCTGTTTTGTAATTCCCCGGTAAGAACGCCTGCTCCCACACAAATTTCCTCGCTTGTGTCTGGGTCGATATCAAAAATCCCTATTTCGTCCCCGGCCACCATATTTATTTGGTCGATGGTAGCTTTGTAAATATAAATATTCATGGGTTGAAACGGGTTTTCCCAAACGGTTTGGAAATAATCTTCTCCATCAGGTAAAATGGTCAAATCAAGGCAATCGGATACTGTTCCAACACAAGGTGACATGGCTTCTGCGGAAATACAAAGTTCTACACTTCCTGTCGAAATATCCTGAATGCCGGGAGTATAATTTGTATTTAAAGAATAGGGATCGGGAAAAATTCCATCACCCAAAGTTGTCCAAAGTACCGAGCTGTAATTATTGGCAGTGGCATTGAGGGTGGCGGTTTCACTGGAAGGTATGGTTTGGTTGGAGCCGGCATTTACTTCAGGAGCAGGATAAATGCTTAAACTCATACATTCACTCGCCGATACTGTACACCCTGCCAAGGGTAAAGCTTCCAGGCAAAGAATTACTTCGCCAGTTGAAATATCCTGAGATCCCGGTGTATAAGCTGGGTCTGAACTTGTTGGGTCATCAAAAACCCCATCTCCATTCGTTGTCCACGCAAGCGAACTGTAGTTATCAACAGCTACTCCTGAAAATTGAACACTTTCACCAGCACAAATGATTTCGTCTGAAAGAGGTGCTGTGATGGGTGAAGGAATAAATGTGATCTTTAAGGAATCTTCAGCGGGTGCTGAACAGGGAGGGTCAATAGGATAAACAATCAGGTATAAATTAACAGACCCGGATTGTAAATCATCAAACCCTGGAGAATACTCCGTATTCAAAGCAGTTTCATCACTAAAAAAACCATCTCCTGAAGTTTGCCATAAAACAGAGGAAAAGTTTGAAGCAACAGCATTTACAGGAATTGATGTGATATTATCACAGACGGATATATCATCTCCGGCATCAACAATTGGCGAATGAACAATGATTAATTCCATGCAATCCGTTGCATCTGCACAGGGTTCTTGGGCAAAAGCTGTGAGGCAAAGTTCCGCTTCACCAAGTGCTAAATCTCCGCTACCCGGAAAGTAAGTGCTTTGCAAAGAAGTAGAATCTGCAAAAGTTCCATCGCCGGAGGTTTCCCACAAAATGGAGGTATAATTTTCGGCTTGGCCATCAAGTTGGAAACTTTCATTCTCACAAATGTTAACATCATCTCCGGCATCTGCTGTTGGGCAATTGGGCATGGCCTGGAAATCCTGTTCAGATTTATACCAGCTTAAGTTTGAATAGTTTCTATTGGCAGGTTCAAAAGTTAGCTCATCTTTTGACGGAGTTACAGTACCACTCCAACCAAGGGGCACATTCATAGAGTAATGACCGGAAGCATTAGAAAGGATTTCCCCAATATTTGTAAATTGAATCGAAACATTTTCAAGAGGTAAGAGTGTATCATTGTCGGCAATAGTAACATTTCCTGAAATAGAATAATGGTCCGGGGACGATCCTTCACATGGAGACTGATAAGGTGGAAATTGAATTTCGAATGGGACAGCGCCTTCAACAGTTCGCAACAAATAGGCACGCCCGGGAAGCAAAGTTTCCAAAGGGCTTACAGACCCGGGTAACCAAATATTGCCTGTCTTCCAGCAATAAATTATAAAGATATCATCGAGATGATTTGCCATCAGGTCATCAATATTTACTGGCACATCTGTAAGCACAGGGAGGATTGTTTCAGGGCCATGTACGGCAAAAGTTTGGTCGATCAGCCGATTACCATAAATGGGTAGGCAAACCTGGTCAGAAAACTTTGCTTTATATCCTTCGGGTTTCCAGTTGCCTATTTGGTTAATGCCAGAAAGCGGTTCGTAAAAATGCCCATTAACATCATAAATCGAATCCAGTTGCCATTTTACAGCGTCTAAAACCTCCGGGACACTCGAACTATATTTATCGATGTAGGAAGAAATTCCAGTCCATCCATCAGAAGGAACAGTAATTAATTGCCCGGGTACGTGCAGGGTGGTCATTTGGTAAGCAACCACGCCACAATTACCGGGGCCAAAGGCTTGAATTGTTAGTTCGACCTCACCACCACATTTTTCAAAATCTCCTAAAGTATAATTGGTACATAATGCATTAGCATCATCAAAATATCCATCACCATTTGCAGTCCATTGTACAGCGGAAATATTTTGCCCGTCAGGACATAGAGCAATAGGCATCCATTCATCAGTGGAATAATCATAATTTTCACAATCCAGCCAAACATCTTCTTCCATATTGAAATTTGGTGGTGCAACGATGGTCAAATTCATACTCTCGAAAGCCGAATTATTGCAACCCGATAAGGGCATAGCCTCTATGGTTAACTCAACCTCGCCATTGGCAATATCTTCCGGGCCTGGCGTATAAACAGGGTTGATGGATGAATTATCACTGAAAAGGCCATCACCGCTAGTTGTCCATTCAACAGTGTTGTAGTTTTCGGCAGAAGCCTCCCCCAATTCAAAAATATCGCCCTCGCATATTGTGGCATTACTCCCCGCATAGGGCATAGGGCTTGGGATAAGAATTAGCGTTAAACAATCTTCAGATGAAGTTGTACATGGTGGATTAATCGGATAAGCTACCAGGCATAAGTCCATCGATCCGGATTGTATGTCATCAGAACCTGGTATGTATTCAGTGCTCACACTATTTTCATCCATAAAAAAGCCATCACCCGTGCTTTGCCATTCAACGAATGAAAAATTGGAGGCAAGAGCGTATAAAGGAATTGAAGTAATATTATCACACACGGAAATATCTTCTCCGACATCAACTGTGGGCAAGGAAATAATAATTAGCTCCATACAATCTGTTGAATCTGCACAAGTACCCTCCGCAAAAGCTGTAAGGCAAAGCGTTACGAGAGTTCCGAACTCTGCCGCATCTGGCGTGTAAACAGGATTTAATAATGTAACATCATCAAATTCACCAAGCCCTCCTGTCCAAAGTAAGGAACTGTAATTTTCTGCTGTACTGCTGAGTTGAATAGTTTCACCTTCACAGATGATAGCATCATCTCCGGCAGTTGCCGTGGCATCTTCACATGGTGGAATACAATCCTCCATAAACACAAAACCATTGTTTTGGGGGGAATGCTCAAAAAGAGTCCAGCCCTCCCGGTCTATCATACATTGAATGGTTGGACAATCTTCAATTCCAAAGTTGTTGTTGATTATCCAAAGTGTATTTAAATTCACTAAACCCGTACACATAGAAGCGGGGATTTCCCCCTCTAACTGGTTGTTATCAAAATATATGGATTCAAGATTTTCCAGGTTACCAATGCCTTCGGGAATAATACCGCTGAGCTGATTGGTTGATAACCATAGTGTTTCCAGTTCAGCTAAATTTTCGATGCTCTCCGGGATGTTTCCACTGATTTGGTTTAAGGATAAATGAAGATGCTTCAATTTATTTAAATCCCCAATCTCGTTTGGAAGTACACCTACCAGGTTGTTACCGGGATAACCCAGGTTGATCTCTGTAACCCTGCCATCTTCTATAACAATCCCATACCAATCACTCACCGACCCGGTAAGCCAATTTTCATGGTTTGTCCAGTTATCACCATTGGTTGAATTGTAAAGGGCAACAAGTGCTAAAGAATCAGAATATAAAGAAGATCCGCAATCCTCCATAAACACAAAACCATTGTTTTGGGGGGAATGCTCAAAAAGAGTCCAGCCCTCCCGGTCTATCATACATTGAATGGTTGGACAATCTTCAATTCCAAAGTTGTTGTTGATTATCCAAAGTGTATTTAAATTCACTAAACCCGTACACATAGAAGCGGGGATTTCCCCCTCTAACTGGTTGTTATCAAAATATATGGATTCAAGATTTTCCAGGTTACCAATGCCTTCGGGAATGTTACCGCTGAGTTGATTGGTTGATAACCATAGTGTTTCCAGTTCAATTAAATTTTCGATGCTCTCCGGGATGTTTCCACTGATTTGATTTAAAGATAAATGAAGATGCTTCAATTTATTTAAATCCCCAATCTCGTTTGGTAGCAAACCTACCAGGTTGTTACCGGGATAACCAAGGTTGATTTCAGTTACCCTGCCCTCTTCAACAACAACCCCGTGCCAATTGCTTACTAGTCCGGTAAGCCAGTTAAGGTTATTATCCCAATCAACTCCATTGGTTGAATTGTAAAGGGCAACAAGCGCTAAAGAATCAGAATATAAAGTTGACCCACAATCCTCCATAAACACAAAACCATCATTTTGCGGGGAGTGTTCAAAAAGAATCCAGCCTTCCCGGTTTATCATACATTGAATGCTTGGGCATTCTTCCCACCCAAAGTTATTGTTGTTTAGGGTTAGTGTGTGTATGTTTGGGAGGTCAGAGCACATTGAAACAGGAATACTCCCGGTTAGTTGATTGTTGTTCAAATACAATGATTCCAGATTGGTTAAATTTCCCAGACTTTCTGGAATATTACCTGTTAGTTGATTATTATAACAATAAATGATTTGTAAATTTTCCAAATTTCCTATTCCTGCGGGAATTGATCCGCTGAGTTGATTTTTGGATAAACTCAAATATTGTAAATTAATCAAGTCGCATAGTACCTCCGGGATGTTACCACTAAGTTGATTTTGAAATAAACTTAAATGTTGTAAATTATTGCAAAAACCTAAGCTTACCGGAATGCTTCCGATTAGGGAATTATATCCAAGATGTAGGTATTGTAAATCACTGAAATTTTCAAAAATATCCGGAATCCCTCCTTCAAGTGCATTATAGCCTAAATTTAAATATTGTAAGCTAGTTAATTGTCCTATGGTTTCAGGCACAATTCCAACAAGATAATTTGATCCCAAATCAACCTCAGTTACTCTACCATTTTCAACGATAATTCCATGCCAGGTATTTAACGGACCAGTTAGCCAATTTTCATTATGAAGCCATCCGGGGAGTTTAGTCGAATTGTATAGAGCCACGAGGGCAAGAGAATCGGTAATAAATGGATTTGGTAAAATGTTGACATCAAGGCAATCAGAACTATCCACAATACAGGGTGAGATTGCCTCTGCATGTAAACACAATTGCGTACTGCCGGATGAAATATCTACTGTGCCAGGTGTATAAACCGGATCAAGAGAAGAAGCATTATTGAAACTCCCATCACCAGTTGTTGTCCAAAGCAACGAATTATAATTATTGGCCGTGGCATTTAGTGTGGCTGTTTCATTTTGGAGGATGGTCATATCTTCACCTGCATCTGCTGTTGGTAAATCCTGAAAATAGTAAATTTTACAATCGGAGGCAGAATAACCTGGAGGGCTGGCATAATAAAAGGTTAAACAAAATTCAACAAAGCCTTCGGACAAATCATTAGAACCTGGAATATAGGGGACTGTCCAGGGAAAACTTATCGGAACAGGATTACTATAATCAAATGTTCCGTCACCATAGGTCAATTCATAGGTTGACCAATTTCCCTCACTAACACCGGAGGGTAAACTAATACTTTCCACATTCTCACAAACCGTTTCATCTGGACCCATATCAATGATCTGTGCTTCACAATAAATGGTTAAATTATCGCTAAAGGATGTCATACATGGAGATTGCGCATTTGCAAATAGTGTTAATTGAACACTCCCGTTTTCAAAATCCTGGATAGTCGGATAATAGGCAGGATCTAAAATTGTAGTTTCATCAAATGTTCCATTCCCACTTGTCGTCCATTCAAGTGATGAATAATTTTCGGCGGTGGCATTTAAAAACACTTCTGTTCCGGCAACAATGGTTTGGTCAACACCGGCAGTCACACTTGGGTTTTGCTGAATGAACACCGTTAAACAATCGCTTATTTCACCGCTGCATGGCGGAGGCGCTTCACACACTATGCAAAACTCGATCGAACCGGCAGCAATATCTCCGGGAGTAGGTATATAAATATTTCCGGCAAACGGGTAACCATTTACTAACAGACCACATTCAAATCCTGGTAAATTCAAGCCTGTTAAAATTATGGTTTCGTCCTCGCAAATTATATAATCGGAGCCAATGTCGATGGTGGGCATTTCTTCGATATTGACGGTTATTTCATCCGAAACTGATCCAACGCAAGGGCTCACCCCCGATGCCGTTAGGGTTAACTCCACGCTTCCGTTAGCGAGATCCATTGGTCCTGGAGAATATGATGTAAATGGTGAATTGGGATTTGAAAACACACCATCGCCTGAGCTGGTCCAGGATATTCCTGCGTAGTTAGCTACTGTGCTTTGATTGAGCGTTACTGTTTGACCTTCGCACACTGAAAGGTCAGGGCCGGCATCAACCAGGGGTTGTGGCATTATTTCTAATATTAAACAAGCCGTTGCATCCTCGCATGGTTCTTCGGCAAAAGCGGTGAGGCAGAGTTCTGTGTTTCCATTGGTAATATCTCCGCTGCCGGGATAATAGGTGGTTTGAGGATTCGTTGCATCCTCAAAAGTTCCATCACCATTGGTTTGCCAAAGAACAGATTCGTAATTTTCCGCTGCACCGGTGAGTTGAATATTTTCGCCTTCACAGATTATTGCATCTTCTCCGGCATTGGCGGTGGCATCCTGGCAGGCAGGAACAATAGACAAGATAAACGGGTTATCAATTGTCCCTTCTTCGCCTTGATTCACAAATGTAATCGTTTCAACAATATCCACTACAATATCTTCTGATTGGGTGTAGGCTTTGAAAACTACATTTTCGCCACTCTGAATATTTGAACTTACCATAAGGAATATCATGCCATTAAATGATGGAATGGGATTTCCAATACCTCTGCATTCTTCTCCAACAAAGGCCCCTACAATATCTTCGGCATTCAACGAAATTGTTCCATCGGTATATTGGAGTTGGGCAATCATCATCATATTGTATTGCAAACCTGTTGGTGATGCCCAATCAGGAGGCGAAGCATTTAATTGTTTAAAAGTGAATGTGCTTAGGAGAATTGCTAAAGTAACAATAAAAAAAACTGGGGACGAATTATTATATTTCATGTTTTAGGTATTTAGTTTCTGTTATTTATAAATAAATTCTTGATTTTTAACCACCGACATTCATCAAAGCCGAGAATGCCGGTGATTATAAAAACCAACGTTATATGAAAGAATTCATCAAAAGATGTTTCATTAAAGTTTGATGATTTTCATTGTTTCCAGGTGTTTACCCGATGTGGTAGTTATTTCAAATATGCAGTAATAAACCCCGGGGTTCAAATTTGTTTCATGAATGTCATAAGTATGGTTTCCTGCCCGAAGCATTGTAGCATCTTCCAATTGCAACACCTTTTGGCCATGCACATTTTTAATATATGCTTGCACCTGACCTGAAAATTCAAGCGACAGATGAATTTTCATCTCATGATCAAATGGATTTGGGAAGGCCTCCAGGGAAGTTGTTGATTGATGTTTATCACCAAAGTTGATATTCGTTGAAACCCCTGAAACAGTGTATTCAACAGGGTTGTTTACCGTACCTGCTTCAGTGTAGGTATTAAAGACGATGGTTTCCTCAATTTTGCTTACTTCCTGACTGAAATCATCGTAGGCAATTAAGTCTATTTCTTCGCCCTGATCGAAGTTAGAGCCAATGGAAAGCATGTATAAGCCGTCAGAGTTTTCAATGGGGCTGGCTATTCCACAGCATTCATTTTCGTGAAATGCATAAATGGCATCGAAAGGATTTGTAGAATAACTACCATCTGGAAGCAATAGTTTGGCAATAATATTCATACTATATTTTTTATTCGATTTATAAGGAACCTGCAATGGATTGAACACTTTTGTCGCATTTTCACCCCCAACATTTTTAGTTAAACTTCCGGGATAACTCAGTGTACCTTCATTGGTAAGTTTGATTTTATAACCTTCACCAATGTTCAATTGCATTAGTTGACCAATCCATTGGGTTCCATAATATGCAGAAAAAGCATTTTGTCCGACAAAACGGTCATCATTGGCAGGAGCAGGATCAATCCCAATCGCTTCATTAATGGCAAGTTCTTCCTGAGGGAGATATCCGAGCCAGGTCCAACCCGAACTAAGATCTATAGGTTCAATTGCTACCTGTTGCCCCTGAATACACCATTGCTGTGAATTGCAAAGTTTCATAATGTACATTTTATTGGGGAGCAGTTCCGGAAAAATAACCGGGCTGTAATACCACTGCCCATCACTATAAGAAGCAAAACCACCCTGTCCGATAATCCTATCGTTATTGCAGGGGGAAAGTCCTTCAAATAAGCTGTTCCATTCAAAACTACCGGGATTAACATTCACCGAAAACCAGGTATATCCGTCTTCAAAATCAAGACAAAAATCAATTAACCCACAATGGAAAGGTTCCGGATTGGGGATAGTCCCAATTTCATCCTGATTTACAAATGTTATAGTTTCAAATAAACTACATTCTTCACAAATATCAGAGTTCCACCCTTTAAAAGTTACAATTTCACCCTCTGAAATGTTTGAGGTTATAGTAAGAAAAATAAGCCCGTTTGGATTCCCTACAATAGGACTTGCCGTTCCCCTGCATTCGCCGTCAACAAATGCTCCGAGCATATCGTTAGAATTTGTACTTAGTACATCGTCAATATAAAGCTGGGCAATTACTTGCATATTATACTGTTGGCTGGTGGCAGGTTCCCAATCAGGAGCACAAACATCATTGTGAGTAAATGTTACTTCGCTTATTTCGGAGTACTGACTATCATTATCTTTGGATCTGGCCTCTATGGTATTTGAACCAACCACAAGAGGACCAGCATCAACCATTGACCAGGTAGTGGTGCCTGAAACGGTTTGCCAGATTCCAGAATTAAGTCTGATTTGAACTTGTGTAACCGTCCCATCTGCATCATTAGCAGTACCGCTCACATCTATGTATTGCATGGGGATAGTTTGTCCTTCTTCGGGTGATAAAATACTTACTGTTGGAATTTCCGGTTCTGGAATTCCGATTCCCGTAAGCTGAACATTCTTTGTTGCGGCTCCGGCAGAGCTATTTGAAACATTCCCATTATAGCTTTGTGCAGAAGTCGGACTAAATTTTACATAAATTGTTTCACTGATGTTACCACCAGATTGATAAGCCACAATCGCAGTTGAAAAACCACTTGATGATGAAAGTGATACCTGATATCCTGATGGAGCTAATATAGTGACATTAGCAGTTAAGTTACTTCCCGTTAGCAGGTAGTTTTTGGTTAAGCTTTCTCCGATGATAACCTCTTCAAAATCTAAAGTTGAAGGAGCAACACTGATGACAGGATCGGGAATGGCAATTCCGATTCCTTCCACAGTTGCCTGCACATCGTTGCAGGGCGCAGTGCCATTCACATCCAGTGTAGCATATTTGTAACCGGGATTATCAGGGCAGAATCTCACCCCAATAGTTCGGTTTTGGCCGGCAGGTAAATTAAAAATGCCGCCACCAGTGGTGATTTCAAAATGGCTGCTATTGCCTCCAGTTAAACTTATGGAACCATTGGCTGTTGCAGTACCTGTATTGGTGAGCGTGAAATTATAAACCGATGAACAGTCGTTCTCTGTGATATTTCCAAAATCGTGGATGGTGGTGGATAGGGAGATTTGGGGAATTCCACCAATGGTTATTCCACCAATACTTTCTATATTATTATTGTAATTGCTTTCAGGGTCTTCATCCTCATTATTAGCATAAAATACTACATAATAATCACCATCCGGCACATTTGAGGGGATAGCAACAATAACGTCTTCTTCGGTATCTTCACCAACATCAAGCCTTCCACAATAATCGTCTTCCAAATAATAGTCTGTTCCATCCGGAGATTGAGAAAGATAATAGCCAACATGTATGCCATGGTCGGCATCTCCATCACCTACATTTGACACGGTGCATTCTAACGAAATATCCTCTCCCTGCTGATAAGTACCCAAGCCTGAGACAACTTCATATTGACTGACAACGTAATCAGGGAGTCCTCCACTTCCACCATTGCCAATTGTAATTGGACCTGCACTTTCTTTATTATTATTGTAATTGCTTTCAGGGTCTTCATCCTCATTATTAGCATAAAATACTACATAATAATCACCATCCGGCACATTTGAGGGGATAGCAACAATAACGTCTTCTTCGGTATCTTCACCAACATCAAGCCTTCCACAATAATCGTCTTCCAAATAATAGTCTGTTCCATCCGGAGATTGAGAAAGATAATAGCCAACATGTATGCCATGGTCGGCATCTCCATCACCTACATTTGACACGGTGCATTCTAACGAAATATCCTCTCCCTGCTGATAAGTACCCAAGCCTGAGACAACTTCATATTGACTGACAACGTAATCAGGGAGTCCTCCACTTCCACCATTGCCAATTGTAATTGGACCTGCACTTTCTTTATTATTATTGTAATTGCTTTCAGGGTCTTCATCCTCATTATTAGCATAAAATACTACATAATAATCACCATCCGGCACATTTGAGGGGATAGCAACAATAACGTCTTCTTCGGTATCTTCACCAACATCAAGCCTTCCACAATAATCGTCTTCCAAATAATAGTCTGTTCCATCCGGAGATTGAGAAAGATAATAGCCAACATGTATGCCATGGTCGGCATCTCCATCACCTACATTTGACACGGTGCATTCTAACGAAATATCCTCTCCCTGCTGATAAGTACCCAAGCCTGAGACAACTTCATATTGACTGACAACATAATCAGGCAGACCTGTTACTCCATCCTCAACATAATATTTCATAAAACAATTTATCTCCTGGCCATCATCTTGTTTCATCCATTCAACGCTTTCGACTAAAGGTGTAAAGTGATACTCCTGACTCCAACCTGCCTGAGCATTGGAGGGTACGGTAAATGAAAAAGTGAAACGGCCAATACCACCGGGGTTAATATTTGATTGATCCAAATCTGTGGGTCTATAACTACTATTCCACGAACTATTTGTAATGTCAAATAATTGATCAGGATTTGAAAAAGTACCACTACCTAATCTAATCCTATTACTTCCGGTATTATACCAGGTTTCAGTTCCGGTATTTTCGAACTCGACCCACCAGTTATTTGTTTCTCCTGGTGCTACCGTTGGAAAAGAAGCTTGGTTAGAATAGTTTGCTGCAAAACTTTCTGAGTTTGAATTTCTTAACCATCCTTGTACAGAATAGCTTGCATTAAAGCCGCTTATATAATTCCCGCTACGAGAGATGACTTTAGCATTATCGATAGATGAGTTTGCCCAGTTTTGATGAATAACAGTAATGCTTGATGATGATACCTCCCTGATTATTGCTACATGACCCCATGGATCTGCATTGGAGCATAATATGTCACCAACTTTTGGAGCTTCACTACCACCATTGGCAAAAGCTGTTAACCCATGCTGCGAAGCATTTGAATAATAATCTTCAGCATTATGTCCTGCAACCCGAATATTTGTACCATAAGTTTCGTAATGGTAGCGATTAACATACTCAACACATTGCCATTTCATTCCTGTATTAATTCCAGTTTCATAATTATACACATTACTTACATAATCATTGTATCCATTTGAATAAGCATTTACACCATTAAAAGAACCAACATAGGTTCCATAAACATCTTTTGATTCTGGAAGTACATCCACTTCATTCGAAATACTTTTTTGGGTTTCCTGTTGCGCGAAATTCGATCCGGAGGCAAGAAGAATCATTGTCAACAGAAGAAAAAACTGTCGAGTCATTTTTTTTACTTTCCTAACTACTTTCAAATTCTTTTTTGATAGAATCCTTGCGTTTTGATACTTGTACTTTTCTTTCATAATCGTTAATTTTTAATTGTTAAAATAATATTAAAAGCGTGTATTTTTTTTCAGTTATTTGATATTGTTTTTGTGATTTAAACTGATGTTTTCAAACCTTTCAATCACCTCCCTCAAATTAAACCCCTCCACCTCTCCTTACCAAATATTTTCCTTGTAAGCTTTTGGAAATGTTTTTGAAAGGGATTTCTAAACATTTAAAACCAGTGGTTTAGGTTTTGTCCACTACAAAAGCAATGCACCGATCAGGAGCAAAATTATTATAGAGATTAGCCAAATCAGAATGGTTAAATAGCCAGAGGTAGGCTTGTTGATTTCGTCGGGGGTAACGGGCAGGGTGATGGCACTCAGCACTTCGTGTTTGTTGAGGCTGCTGTGCAAAAGTTGCTTGTTGCGCTCTGAGATTAGGAAGTTGGAGATATGAGGTACAAAAAATTGCCAATACAGGATAAAACCAAAAACCACGTACAAAATAACCAGTATCCCAATTTCGACCCAATGCCAGAAAAAAGGTGTGTCGATTTTGGAATCTTTGAAAAATTGAACGGTGGTGATGATAAACAAAATGGAAAATCCTCCAAAACAGAGGCTAAGGATTTTGTAGTAGGTATTGAGTGCAGAAAACACAGGGAGTAACTCTTTGGTAAAATTGAGACGGTCTGATTTGCTATTCCCACTGGCTTCGCCTATAGCCTTTATCACACTGCCAATATGCATTAGGTAAAATATGAAAAGAAATACGATCCACAGGTTAAAAGCATAAAGCAAAATATGATACACGCCCAGTATTGAAATACTTCCCGGAGCTGTTTCGCACCAGCCATGAATATCGTCGCTTAAAAAAGTGTAGTGAAGTCCCCCGGAAACAAGGACTGCCAACATCAGAAACAATACTTTATTCCGCTGTACCGAAAAGCGGTGTAAAATACTTTCGCCGCTATATCCAACAAAATTGAGCAGGCAGCTGAATTTTTGGTTAAACAAACTAAATACCGTTGCCGCCGCAGCAAAGAATACATAGCCGATCCAAACGGTGTAGCTGTTAGAAAGCGGGTAGTCGATGCCCGTCCAGGAATGGGTAAGCCACGATAAGGCGATAATTACCACATCGTAAATGACAAAAAAGAACAAGAATAAAAACAGCGTATTTCCCTTGAACCACTTTGATATCTGCAGCAGCGGATCGGGGAAATTTATTTGCCGTGGCTCAAACGATTCGCTGTGGCAGTTCTTTTCATCTTCGTCCTGAAACTGTATTTGCTGATTGGAATAATCCTGAAAGGCATCCCATAGCTTTTCAAATTCACTGAAGTATTTCTCTTTCCAAAATGTTATAAAATCAGCATTGTCGCTGTAAATGGAATCGACCAAAAAGGAGAGGGTGTTATCGGACACGTCATTCATCCTCGAAAAATTATATAAGGTTCGTGGTTTGGGTGGTGTGTTGGTTTTCTTTTGAGCTAATAAAATTTTATCTCCTTCGGCACCATCCTGCCACCCCAGTCTTTCATCGGGCTTTTTCTGCATCATTATTTCCGACATGCGCGTGCAATGCCTGTTTCTCCAAACTTCGGGCTGGTCGCCTTCGTGGCGGAAATAGTTTTCCCAAACGAGATTTTGTAAGAGGCGTATGTTTTGTTCTTTATTTTTCATTCCTACGGTTATTTTCAAATCTTACTTTCGTCCCTTTGCCCTATGAAAACATTATTGGTTGATATTGAAAGTGCCTCGAAGTTTAGCGCTTTTATGAGGGCTGTGGAAAAACTTAATTTTGAAGTCAAGCCCTGACTGGCTCTTGCGGTCGTGCAAAGTCAGGGTTTCACTTTAAGTGAAGCCCTGACTATCTCTTTCGCTTGTGTAAAGTCAGGGCATGACTTGAAGTCATACCCTGACTAACATTTTCCTTTATTCCACCACCAGTTTCTTCACTACATTCTTGTTTTCGCAGGTGATGCTTATGAGATACAGCCCCGGCTTTAAGCCCGAGATATTCAGTGTGGTGCGCATACCGGAAGCATTGGCCTCCAGGCAGGTTTCGCCCAACTGGTTTATAATTGCAATCCCGGCACCGCTCAGCCAGTGCGAAATGATCGTTACCTTGTCGTGGGCAGGATTAGGGAAGATTTGAACTTCATCCAAAGCCCATTGCTCTCCTGTGCCGGTAAGGTTTACTGCCTTCACTGCCGATAAACCATTTTCGTGGAAGAGTCCGTCAGCGTGGGGCAAATTTGTGTTCCAGGAAACGTTCAGGGTTTGTTGCGTTCCGCCTGACATATTCGTGATTTTAAACAACAGCAACTCACCTTCGGTAGCTCCATCTTTTTCGGCAGTCAGCGGGTCATCACCAAAAATGGTAAGTGCTACTTCTTGTGAATGACAGACGGCAGAGCCTGTGCATTTGCCTTCAGCATCGAAGGCAGTAATCTGTGTTCCACTTTCAAGATTAAGTCCGGCAGGAAAAGCAATGGTGTGGGTGATGGTGGTAGTTGCCACATCCAGATTTTCCAAAGCCTCAGATTCCTGATGGGTTCGTGAGAATGAAGTCTTTAAACCTGTTTCAGGAAATTCGATTTCACCCTCATTTTCCATCAACACAAAGTAGGCCTTTCCGGGTTCGAGGTATTCGAGTGTGTTGATGCCCAGGCCCGGCCAATACACACGCCATCCGGCAACTTCTTTCACAATGATTAAGTCGGTGTTTTCGAAGAGTTCCACAACATCCACTGCGCCATCGCTCAATACCGGAATCAGGTTCCAGCCGGCGGCAAGAAGCAGGTTGTTGTCTCCGCTCCAGCTTCCGGCAAAATGAAGGTTTATTTCTTCGTTCACCTTAATTTTGTAACTTTCGTTCCGATTCCAGTTGCCGATAGTGTTCACATTTTGCGATGGCCAGAACATGGCCGTTTCGGTTTGGAGAATGATCAGCTCATCCATCACCTCTGCAAAGATGCTTTCGAGTGCCGGATTGTGTGGCTGAACAAAAGTTGAAATCCCCGACCAGCCTTGGCTGATGGTCAATTCCTGACAATGGTCAACGGATAATTCGAGTAGGTCAACGGCGGCCACGGAACACGGATTTACCGCTTGGGCTACCAACGAAAGCTGCGCCCCACCATTTTGCAAATCAAGATTACCGGGATGGTATTTTGTTTCCAAATCCTGGAAGTTATCAAAAGTTCCATCTCCCGAAGTTTCCCACCAGGCGGAGGCGGCATTTTCGATTTGTCCAAATATCGGGAGACTTTCATCCTGACAAATCGTGTTATCCTGTCCCGCGAAAGCGGTGGGGTGTTTTTGGATATACAAATCCAAAGCATCCACAGCAATATAAGTACAAGGATTAATCGGTTGAACTGTCAAAGTTAAAATAACGGTTGTTCCATAATCTGAAACATCAGGCGTGTAAGTTGGGTTGATGATTTCCGGATTATCAAAATCTCCATTGCCACCACTCCACATTACCGAACTATATTCCGTAGCCAAAGCATCCAATATTTGATAATCTAAATCCTGACAAATCATGTTATCCTGTCCGGCGAAAGCGGTGGGGTGTTTTTGGATATACAATTCCAAAGCATCCACAGCCACCAAAGTACAAGGATTGATGGGTTGAACCGTCAACGTTAAAGTAAGGGTTGTTCCATAATCTGAAACATCAGGTGTGTAAGTCGGGTTAACGATTTCTGGATTATCAAATCCACCATTACCTCCACTCCACATAAGCGAACTATATTCCGTAGCCGTAGCATCCGAAATTAAATAATCCGCATCCTGACAAATCGTGTTATCCTGTCCCGCGAAAGTGGTGGGATGTTTTTGGATATACAATTCCAAAGTATCCACAGCCACCAAAGTACAGGGATTGATCGGCTGAACGGTCAAAGTTAAAATAACGGTTGTTCCATAATCTGAAACATCAGGTGTGTAAGTTGGATTGATAAAAGCGGCATTATCAAAATCTCCGTTTCCACCACTCCACAGCACCGAACTATATTCCGTAGCCGTAGCATCCGAAATTAAATAATCCGCATCCTGACAAATCGTGTTATCCTGTCCCGCGAAAGCGGTTGGGTGTTTTTGGATATACAAATCCAAAGTATCCACAGCCACCAAAGTGCAAGGATTAATGGGTTGAACTGTGAGCGTTAAAGTTACGCTTGTTCCGTAATCTGAAACATCAGGTGTGTAAGTCGGGTTAACGATTTCTGGATTATCAAAATCTCCATTGCCACCACTCCACAGCACCGAACTAAATTCCGTAGCCAAAGCATCCAATATTTGATAATTTAAATCCTGACAAATCATGTTATCCTGTCCCGCGAAAGCAGTTGGGTGTTTTTGGATAAATAATTCCAAAGCATCCACAGCCACCAAAGTACAGGGATTGATCGGCTGAACGGTCAAAGTTAAAATAACGGTTGTTCCATAATCTGAAACATCAGGTGTGTAAGTTGGATTGATAAAAGCGGCATTATCAAAATCTCCGTTTCCACCACTCCACAACACCGAACTATACTCCGTAGCTTCTGCATCCGAAATCAAATAATCAGAATCCTGACAAATCATGTTATCCTGTCCCGCGAAAGCTGTTGGGTGTTTTTGGATATACAAATCCATCTCGTCCACAGTTACCAAAGTACAAGGATTGATCGGCTGAACGGTCAAAGTTAAAATAACGCTTGTTCCGTAATCTGAAACATCAGGTGTGTAAGTCGGGTTAACGATTTCTGGATTATCAAAATCTCCATTGCCACCACTCCACAGCACCGAACTAAATTCCGTAGCCAAAGCATCCAATATTTGATAATTTAAATCCTGACAAATCATGTTATCCTGTCCAGCGAAGGCGGTTGGGTGTTTTTGGATATACAAATCCAAAGTATCCACAGCCACCAAAGTGCAAGGATTGATGGGTTGAACCGTGAGCGTTAAAGTTACCGTTGTTCCGAAATCTGAAACATCAGGCGTATAAGTAGGATTAAGAAAAGCCGTATTATCAAAATCTCCATTACCTCCACTCCACATAAGCGAACTAAACTCAGTCGCCGTTGCATCCAATATTTGATAATCAGAATCCTGACAAATCGTGTTATCCTGTCCCGCGAAAGCAGTCGGGTGTTTTTGGATATACAAATCCATCTCATCCACAGCCACCAAAGTACAGGGATTGATCGGCTGAACGGTCAAAGTTAAAGTAAGGGTCGTTCCATAATCCAAAATATCAGGAGTATAAGTAGGATTAAGAATTTCAGGATTATCAAAATCTCCGTTTCCACCACTCCACAACACCGAACTATATTCCGTAGCCAAAGCATCCACAATATGATAATCAAAATCCTGACAAATCGTGTTATCCTGTCCGGCGAAGGCTGTTGGGTGTTTTTGGATATACAATTCCAAAGCATCCACAGCCGCCAAAGTACAAGGATTGATCGGTTGAACTGTGAGGGTTAAAGTTACCGTTGTTCCATAATCTGAAACATCAGGTGTGTAAGTCGGGTTAACGATTTCTGGATTATCAAAATCTCCATTGCCACCACTCCACAAAACCGAACTATACTCCGTAGCCGTAGCATCCAAAATTAAATAATCAGAATCCTGACAAATCGTGTTATCCTGTCCCGCGAAAGCGGTGGGGTGTTTTTGGATATACAAATCCAAAGCATCCACAGCAATATAAGTACAAGGATTAATCGGTTGAACTGTCAAAGTTAAAATAACGGTTGTTCCATAATCTGAAACATCAGGCGTGTAAGTTGGGTTGATGATTTCCGGATTATCAAATCCACCATTACCTCCACTCCACATAAGCGAACTATATTCCGTAGCCGTAGCATCCGAAATTAAATAATCCGCATCCTGACAAATCGTGTTATCCTGTCCCGCGAAAGTGGTGGGATGTTTTTGGATATACAAATCCAAAGTATCCACAGCCACCAAAGTACAAGGATTGATAGGCTGAACCGTCAGCGTTAAAGTAACGGTTGTTCCATAATCTGAAACATCAGGCGTGTAAGTTGGGTTGATGATTTCCGGATTATCAAATCCACCATTACCTCCACTCCACATAAGCGAACTATATTCCGTAGCCGTAGCATCCGAAATTAAATAATCCGCATCCTGACAAATCGTGTTATCCTGTCCCGCGAAAGCGGTTGGGTGTTTTTGGATATACAAATCCAAAGTATCCACAGCCACCAAAGTGCAAGGATTGATGGGTTGAACCGTGAGCGTTAAAGTTACCGTTGTTCCGAAATCTGAAACATCAGGCGTATAAGTAGGATTAAGAAAAGCCGTATTATCAAAATCTCCATTACCTCCACTCCACATAAGCGAACTAAACTCAGTCGCCGTTGCATCCAATATTTGATAATCAGAATCCTGACAAATCGTGTTATCCTGTCCCGCGAAAGCAGTCGGGTGTTTTTGGATATACAAATCCATCTCATCCACAGCCACCAAAGTACAGGGATTGATCGGCTGAACGGTCAAAGTTAAAGTAAGGGTCGTTCCATAATCCAAAATATCAGGAGTATAAGTAGGATTAAGAATTTCAGGATTATCAAAATCTCCGTTTCCACCACTCCACAACACCGAACTATACTCCGTAGCTTCTGCATCCGAAATCAAATAATCAGAATCCTGACAAATCGTGTTATCCTGTCCCGCGAAAGCGGTGGGATGTTTTTGGATATACAAATCCAAAGCATCCACAGCCACCAAAGTACAAGGATTAATCGGCTGAACCGTCAGAGTTAAAGTAAGGGTCGTTCCATAATCCAAAATATCAGGAGTATAAGTAGGATTAAGAATTTCAGGATTATCAAAATCTCCGTTTCCACCACTCCACATACTCGAACTATATTCCGTAGCTACCGCATCCAAAATTAAATAATCAGAATCCTGACAAATCGTGTTATCCTGTCCCGCGAAAGCGGTGGGGTGTTTTTGGATATACAAATCCAAAGCATCCACAGCCACCAAAGCACAAGGATTGATCGGCTGAACAGTGAAAGTTAAGGTCTGAATAGTTCCATAATCTGAAACATCTGGTGTGTAAGTTGGATTTATCAAAGCAGGATTATCAAAATCTCCATTGCCACCACTCCACAAAACAGAACTAAATTCCGTAGCCAAAGCATCCAATATTTGATAATCTAAATCCTGACAAATCGTGTTATCCTGTCCGGCGAAGGCTGTTGGCAACCATTGAATTTCCAAAGTCATCGGGGAAACATCGGCTAAAGCGCAAGGTGAGATTGGTTCGGCGGTCAGGGTTAAATCCAGTGTTTTTACAGCAATATCATTTGTTCCCGGATGGTAAACCGGATTTACCAAAGTGCTGTCATCAAAAGTACCATCACCGGAAGTTTCCCAGAGTACCGAACTAAAATTGAACGCGGTGGCCGGAATTGGGTAATCCTGATTTTCGCAAATAATTGCATCACCGCCTGCATCCGCAATCGGCAACCATTGGATGTTGAGCATCATCATATCCTCATCAGCCACCAGGCAAGGTGTAGCTGGTTCAGCAAAAAGGCTGAGTGCAACCCCGCCATCAGCAATATCCGCACTTCCCGGCGTGTAAACCGCTTCCAAATCCTGGGCATCATCAAAAGTTCCATCGCCAGCCATTGACCAGACAAAATCCACACTATTGTAAACCATGCCCGAAAGCTGGTGAGTAGCATCTTCGCAAATCGTAGCATCATCCCCGGCAAGGGCTATTGGCTCTTTTTGAATGAGCAATTGCACACATGCAAAAACTACATCATCACAAGGAGCAATGGGCGTGGCCGTTACACAAATATCCACATCCACACCTGATATGTCGTCAGAGCCGGGATAATAAATCGGATTAATTATTTCTACATCCGAAAACGTTCCATCGCCTTCGCTAGTCCAAAGAATGGAGCTATAATTTTCTACTGAAAGTTGCGGCTCGAAAGTCTCGGTTTCGCAAATCCACACATCAGCAGTTTGCAGATCAAAAATCATTTCGGGAGTAAGCGAAACAATGGCGCTCGTTGAAATTGCAGTATCCTTTGCATTAAAAACTTTACAGAAATAAACACCGGCTTCGACAAGCTCAGCCTGCCCGAGGTTCAAATCCTGAAGGTTTTCGCCGGCAAGGATTTCATCATCTTTAAACCATTGATATTCCAAATTGGTTCCGGTGGCTACTACCTGCATAAACAAAGTCTCGCCTTCGCATAAATCCTGCGATGCCGGATCGGTGATGATGGCAGGCGGTTCGATGCCTATTTTCAGCATGTAGCTGTTATTATCCACATTAAATTCGGGTGGCCAGCTTCCGCTGATTTCGCTATACAAATAGCCAAAGGGAATATTGCATTGCCAAAAATCTGTTACTTCAGTAGAATCATTCGGGCTCACCGAAATCTCAAATTGATTGATAAACAAAGTATCCGAAAGGTAAATGCTGTAAATGTTGAGCATGGCCGCCCCTGTTGTGCCGCCACAATTTTTAACGGTGGCATTAATCTGAATCACTTCGTTGAGTTCGGGATAAAGATTGGAAGGAACAATTCCGTTGGCCCATGAAAAAAGCAAATCGGGGGCATCGCCCACAATGATAGCTCGTGTGGCCGTATTGTTGGTTTCGTTAAGCTCTTCGATAAGATTAGCGGAATCAAGTTCTACCCTGAATTCGTGGGTGCCGGTTTCGCCGGAGGAAAAAATATCCGGCCAGATGGCACTGGCTTCTTCGCCCGATTGCAGGGTGTCGGCATCAAAAGTGCCCACCTGCTCATCATCGGCGTAAAGCAACACCTGGAACGGATTGGCAGGAACATTTCCCTTGTTAAACCAGGTGGCCGTTACATCCACTTCTTCGTAGAGTTCAGGATTAATTTCCGAAGGGGCAATGTGTTGGGATAGTATTTCCAGATCGGGCAAATCCTCATACACACGAATGTAGAGCATGGCCGTGTTGTTGCCTTCGTTTATCTCATCCAACAAATTATCCGCATCAGCCACCACTTGAACCGTAAAATAGCCGGTTTGTGTAAAAGTGTGCAAGACCTGTGACTGTGCATAAATATTCCCGTTCACGTAAGGCACAATATCTGTTTCCAGGATTTCGCCATTCATCTTATATGAGATTTCGGGTTCGTAAGCCCTGAAAGGCCCATTGTTGTAAATCCGGGATTTAAGTTCCACAGTTTGCCCCATCAATATGTTTAGGCGCATGCCCGGACTATTGCCCGGATAAAAGGCCGTGAGCCTGGGTTGCAGATCAATGCCGAGGGTTAAACAGCTTTCGTTGTTATACTCGTTAAGCTCGGGAACCAGGTTTTCATCATCCGCATTAGCACAAATCTGGTGAACGCTATCTTCCATCATCCACAGCTGCGAAACAATGGTGGTAGTTTCGTTGATTCCGAGGCCATTCACCAAAATACGCTCACCGAGATCTTCGCCATCCATAGTGAAATTAACATAGAAATTTCCGGCCTCCGCACTTCCGCTATTGCTCACGGTAAGCATGAAGTTCATGGGATCTCCTGATGTGGGATTGTAGGAAGAAGCCGTAATGCCCGACACGCTGAGTTCGGCGGTGGGCTGCTCGACGATGATATTCTTGGTTAAAGTTTGGTTGGCCTCGTTGGATTCGTCAACCGCATTTGCCGGATCGACTACAATTTTAATCACATGACCTCCCGGCATGCTGATACTTTGACCAAAGAGCGAGATGGTTCTTGTAGAACCTCCGCTGATTGCGGACAAAGGAACAGTTCCCAAAAGCGTGGTTTCGTCCAGATAGAAACTTGCTGTGGTGGCGGTTGATGCCGCCCAATTGAGGTTTTTCACCTTGGCCATAATACCAAATTCCTGTCCGCCCAAAGGCGAATTATCAGTAAACCACAAATCCACCGGCTTAAGATCAGGTTCGCTAACATAGAAGTAGCGCGACTTTGCCGCCGTATTATTCGATTCGTTACTCTCAGCCACCAAATGGTTGGGATCCACAATAAAATAAACCGAATGATTTCCGGTGGTGGCAAATTCCGTACTCATCGAAAAACTGTGGCTGCTGCCCTGAGCCAGCGTGGGATAATAGGAAGAGTCCGTTAGCACATTATCCACATAAGCATAGAGCCAGATATTGAAAGCATCGAGATTTCCGGCGTTGCTGAAAGATGCCGAAATAGTGTTGGGCGTGTTTATGACGGGATTGCCCGACCAGCCGATGTTCCAGTTGCGAATAACAAGATCGGCCAAATAAGTTGGTTCAACTGGTGGTGGATCATCGGGATCTACGACAGGAATAACGCTAAATCCGTGGCTTGCCGTCGTTGCCGAAAGTGTAAAATCAGTAACTTCCGCCGAAACGGTGTAGCTACCCAGGTTGCCCGGAACAGTGAAATAGATGTTGTAATCGCCATTGGCGTTGGTGTAGCCGATGTAAGTAGCTCCGGTTTCGTTGATGGTCATCACCACCTGCGCACCCGAAACATTGCTATTGCGGAATTTGGTATTTACGTAGTTGGCATGGCCGTAAAAACGCAGGGTTCCGTAGGGATAAGCCGTACTTCCGTTGAGGTAGGAAGTAGCGGCAATAGCTCCCGGTACCTGAAATTCGCCCACTACCACCGGACGGATGGCGAAGTTGTTCAACTCGTTGTCCTCGGCGATGCTATCCGCTTCGTCAATTACCACCTTTACGGGATAATATTCGGGGACAGCAAAAATATGATTAAAGGAAATACCCGCCGTGGATTGTGGTGCAATGGCTGCGAACGTAGTTTCATAAACCAGTTCATCCATAATGTAAACGTTCACCGGAACATTTTCTGCCGGATAATCGGAGGTATTGCGGATGGTTGCGTAAATTGCTATTTCTTCGCCAACATCAGGGTTGCCGTTGCTAAAGTTGATGTCGTTGGCATAAATAGCGAGGTCGAGCTGATCATCACTAACGACTGGGCCGCTTTTATATGCCGCCGCTTCACCTTGTGCGGGATTGCCCAAAGCATCATAAGCAAAAAATTGATAGCCAAGCAATGAATTTACAGGCAGGGTGGTGATGAAGGAATACTCTTTGCCATCCACGAAATTCACATCCATTGGATCCACTTCCGAAATGTTGGCACGGCTTTCGCCGGGATCAAGAAAATCGCCATCACCATTAAAGTCGATGCCCACTTTGGGGTAGGTATTCATGGGCGCATCATTGTCCGCGTCGGAATAAAGCACCTTGTACTCAAAATAGGTTCCCGGAGGACCAACTTCCGGCGAAATACCAGAAGTGCCATTGTAAGGATCTTCTTCCACGAAAGTAAGCTGCGGAGGAGAACTGGCATAGTAGCCCTTGCCTTCCAGAATGATGTCCTGTGTTCCGGCATCCGAGGTAAACTGGATTGTTCCACCGTACCAGGCAATATTGGTGGGATTGAAACTAATGGCCACCGTTTGCGCTTGCCCGGAAGTAAGGGTAAAGTTAGCCGGGGAAATCTCAAACACTTCATCACCAAACATAGCTGCGCTGATCTGCAAACCCTGTGAACCGTTGTTTGTGACGGTCATATTTTGCACAGCTCCGGCTTCGATATCCACCCAGCCAAAGTTGTGGTTAGTGAGGCTAAACTGCCAGCTGGATTCCGGTTGTTCGCCCGTTCCCGTGAGCGGCACGTCAAAATCACCTTCAATATCACCGAGATTGGTGTGGATAATTAAATTCTCGCTGTAGAAAATAGCAGCCTGCGGGGTAAAACTTACCTGCACGGTTTGTGATGCTCCCGGTATAATCGTTCCCGAATACATGGCAAAGAAAGGATTGACGGAAGAAATGCTGTCAATTATTAGTTCAGCTCCGCCGGTATTGGAAAGTGTTAGATCTGCGTTTGCCCCCTCACCAAGGGTTACGGTTCCGAAATTAATGGATGGTGGGTTAATTGTTAGTTCGGGCGTGGGATCGATAAGGTTTGCATGAACTTCTACTTGTGCTATGGATTTGGAAGCTCTGTTTCCTTCATTAAACAAAGCTTGGATTTCAGCTTCGGAAAGAGCGCGGTTGTAGATTCGGATGTTATCAATTTTTCCATTAAAAAACTCAGAAGTCGAACCGTAACTACCCCTATGTAATGCTCCAAAAGAAAGAGGAATATTTGTATTCGAAGAACCTATATTAAAGGTGTTTTCATCTACTAATGACCCATTTACATATAATTCTAATTCTATAGAATTACCTGAATTTCTAACTAAAACAGCCGTTATTAATGAGAATGAATTAGCGGGTAGATTATTAGAAGGTATACTTACAGCTCCTACAATTTGGTTATCATCGATATACGAAAATCGCAATTCCGGGATAGGAACTTCTAATTGACTATTTAAAAACCTAATCGAATAGCCGGACTCAATTGGAGTGCCAGCTCCGGTTTGTCCTTTATTAATTATTTTTGCAGATTGATCATAATTAGGGGAGTTTATCCATGTGCTAATAGTATACTCATTTATGCCAAAGTCCAATTTATCTCCAATAGAAATATAATCATTAATCCCATCAAAATCATAGGCACTGTTTTCATTCCCAAACCTGTCGGTGGTGAGGGTTGCACCATTTACAGTTCCGTTGTGGCCATTTTCGCTTTCATCGTTGGCGTTGCCGTTAAACGGGTAGTAGGCCACCAAACCGCTATCGAGATTCATGGTTGGTGTGGTGTTATTGGAAATTAGTAGGGTATCCCAATAATCCCCGACAGCATAGTTGCGGTTGAGGGTAAGGGGGAGGAGGAGGGAATCGCCGGATTCTATCTCGAACCCTGACAGGGTTTTGAACCCTGTCAGGGTTGTATCCACGGCAAACGGAGCAGCAAGCCCAAACAAACTATCCAAAACTAAAGCTCCGGTGCCGGTGTTTTTAAGCTGAACAAAAATTGTGGTATCAGCATTTGGATCGGTTTCCAAAGTGCCAAATTCTACAGAATTGGTGGATAGCACCATTTCCGGCAGGCCGGTGATTACCGTAATGTAGTTTTCCGTAATAGTAGTGTGTGATAAAACGCCATCGGAAACGGTAAGTGTAATATCATACATTCCAACATCCTGATAGCTGTGGGCAGGGTTTTGTTCGGTGCTGGTTTCGCCATCACCAAAATCCCATTCCCATGAAATAATAGTTTCGGCAGGTGCCGAAATATCAGTAAACTGGATCACATCTCCAATTTTTGGCACCGCATTCGAAACTTCAAATGCAGCCAGCATGGTCAGTGTGATTGTGTCAGCAAAAAGGAGGCTCCAATGTCCAAGTTCATCATTCACACGCACACACAGTAAATGTTCGCCAATTGAATTCAGGGTGCTGTACTCTGGTGTGAAAGTATAATCGCTATTTGTTCCAAATGGAATTTCCAATGAAATCCCGTTTCCAAAGCCCGGATCTTCATCAAAATAATATTCCATTCCCACAATGTTTGGCAGAGTGGTAAGCTCAGTAGCTTCGGGAACTGTGAATTTAAAAACATCGTCAGCATAAACATCGCTCCATTTTCCATTTTCATCTTTTATCCTGACCATCAGGTTATGATAACCATCAGGCAAAGTTCCAAAATCAGCATCGAAAGTTACTTCTGATAAAACGCCCGGTGTAATCGGGACATCCACACCATTCCCAAAACCCGGGTCGGCATCAAAGAAATATTCCATTGCGATGATTAAAGGCAACGGTTCGAGTGTGGTGACCTCAGGTACAGTGAATTTGAAAACATCATCAGCATACACAATGCCCCAGTTTCCGGTTTCATCTTTTATCCGAACCATTAGGTTGTGATATCCATCAGGTAAACTTCCAAAATCGGCATCAAAGGTTATTTCGGATAAAACTCCGGATATGATTTGGACATCCACACCATTCCCAAAACCCGGGTCGGCATCAAAGAAATATTCCATTGCGATGATTAAAGGCAACGGTTCGAGTGTGGTGACCTCAGGTACAGTGAATTTGAAAACATCATCAGCATACACAATGCCCCAGTTTCCGGTTTCATCTTTTACCCGAACCATCAAATTATGGTAACCATCGGGCAAATTTCCAAAATCCGCATCGAAGGTTACTTCTGATAAAACGCCCGGAGTGATGGGAACATTCACACCACTGCCAAACCCAGGATCGGCATCAAAGAAATATTCCATGGCCACAATGTTGGGTAAAGGATCGAGTGCAGTAGCCTCGGGAACCGTGAACTTGAAAACATCATCGGCATACACGATGCTCCAATTATCGTTTTCATCTTTTACCCTGACCATTAAATTATGGTAGCCATCGGGCAAATTTCCAAAATCCGCATCGAAGGTTACTTCTGATAAAACGCCCGGAGTGATGGGAACATTCACACCACTGCCAAACCCAGGATCGGCATCAAAGAAATATTCCATGGCCACAATGTTGGGTAAAGGATCGAGTGCAGTAGCCTCGGGAACCGTGAACTTGAAAACATCATCGGCATACACGATGCTCCAATTATCGTTTTCATCTTTTACCCTGACCATTAAATTATGGTAGCCATCGGGCAAGCTCCCGAAATCCGCATTGAAAGTAAGTTCAATTAAGCTATCTGGGGATACAGCAACTGGTGTTCCGTTTCCGTAACCCGGGTCGGCATCAAAGAAATATTCCATTGCGATGATTAAAGGCAACGGTTCGAGTGTGGTGACCTCAGGTACAGTGAATTTGAAAACATCATCAGCATACACAATACTCCAGCTTCCGTTTTCATCTTTTACCCTAACCATTAAATTATGGTAGCCATCGGGTAAGTTTCCAAAATCCGCATCGAAAGTTACTTCTGTTAAATCGCCGGAGGAAATTGGAATATCCACACCATTACCAACACCTGGGTCAGCATCAAAGAAATATTCCATTGCGACAATTGAAGGTAATGATTCGAGAGTGGTGGCTTCGGGAACCGTGAATTTAAAAACATCATCGGCATACACAATGCTCCAGTTTTCGTTTTCATCTTTTACCCGAACCATAAGATTATGGTAACCATCAGGCAGATTTCCGAAATCCGCATCGAAGGTAATTTCGGTAATGCTATCGGGGGACACAGCAACTGGTGTTCCGTTTCCGTAACCCGGGTCGCTATCAAAGAAATATTCAAGGGCAACAATGTCGGGCAGTTGCGCCGTTGCATGTCTGCCGATTATAACCAGCAGCAGCAATATTAAATATTTGAATTTCATATTTATTAGATTTTTATTGGTGTGTGAAAGGAAATATTTCGCTCCTCCGGAGCTTTCTTCCTGCTTTAAATCTGGATTCTACAAATATTGTCGCAGCTCTGCCGCTAGATCCATGCTGCAGAGCAGCCAAATATTTGTAGCATGAATTGAATTTTGATATCATAAGCCCTGGAAGGGCGAAATATTAAATATGTCAAAATTCCATTTCATAGATTCAGATTTGCAAATCCTCACACCAATTATTTTACCTATTTATGCTCATTATGAGATTTGGCCTTGATGGTAACCGACACGGAATTCGCTCCCATTGATTCCACCTCGGTAGCGTAAATAGCCGGGATGGCCGGCAAGCCAGAAAGTACGTAAGGAATGCCGCCAGATTGGTAACCAAACAAACCACAATCGCCACCATTGGCACCAGCCCCGATGGCCTGGGAATATGGTTTTAATAGGTAACCCTTATCAATGTAAAGATCATAATCCACAAACACGCTGTCCATCACAACGTTTTGCTGGTTGTTCAATTCCGGTGGGTCAATGGGGTATTGTGTGCTGCTACCAATGTTGTGCATCATTAAATCGCCACCACCACCTTTAGAGCCGGAAACGAAAATATTATTAAGTTGATTGGTCCAGTAGGTAGTCATATTTCCAATAAAAATATTATTAATAATGTCAAGATCAGTGCTTGTATCGTCAACACCCATTACAATTGACACATAACTACCGTAAGTACTACTCCTGTATCCTCTAAAAAAATTATTCCTAACATCTGATATAGTTGGTATTCCTGAAAAATAGAGACCATAAATAAGTCCGTTATATGAAGAACTACCATCATTGATATGGGAAACAATCCAATTTTGCTGAATTAGAATACTTTCCCTATCACCATTTATGTATATTGTAAACCCTGTATAGGTTCTGCTATCAGAGGCGTAACCATAAATTGTATTCTTTTGTATTGTAATACTGTCCGTATTTATGTAAACCATTTTCCAGTTTTGCGTTCTACCATAATTCCCATAATAGATGTATAGACCTGAAACCACCGTTCCCTGGCTACCAGCATTAAAACTCAGATTAGTGACCCGGGCATGATTTTGTACTGCCTGGGTGGAATCGTTTTCCTCCAGCCAATAACCGGGACCAATAACCACCAATTGCTTGCTAAAACTGCCACTGCCATAACTGGCGGGGCTGCCCATCATGTATAGGGTGTCACTTGCACTTGCAACATCAATGGCTGCCTGTAATGTTGTAAAATCGGCGTTTACGGTTAATCCGTTGATAACGCGGTTGCTTACCCGCCAAACTTTTGCATTTGCATTAAAAGCCAGTAAAATGGCTACGATCGATAAAAGTGTAATTTTCTTCATAGTGATTTAAGTTTTAAATGAATGATTAATATTAATTGAAAAAAAAAATGAATTTTGTGGAAATGGGGGATATTTTGAAATGGGGATTTTGGGGTAGAGACAAGGTATGCCTTGTCTGTACGGAAATGGGAATCCCCCAAAATATAATAGCCGGGGCGATAATGCCATGCGGCAATAAAATCCCTCCATAATAAAATGGCGGGGGCGATGATGTAATTTGGAAATGGGGATTGGGATTTTTGGATATTTTGAAATGGGGATTTTGGGGTAGAGACAAGGCATGCCTTGTCTGTACGGAAATGGGAATCCCCCAAAATATAATAGCCGGGGCGATAATGCCATGCGGCAATAAATTCTGCCAAAATATTTTGGCCGGGGCGATAATGGCATTCGGTAATAGGAATTGCCCCCAATAATAAAATGGCTGGTGCGATAATGGCATTGGGCAATAAAATCCCTCCATAATAAAATGGCAGGAGCGATGATGTAATTTGGAAATGCGGATTGGGATTTTTGGATATTTCGCATGGGGAATTTGGGTAGAGACAAGGCATGCCTTGTCTGTACGGCAATAAATTTCCCCATAATGAAAATGGCCATCGCGATAATGCCATGCGGAAATGGGAATCCCCCCAAAAAATATGGCTGGGGCGATAATGGCATTGGGCAATAGGAAATCTCCCCATGATAAATTGGCAAATGCGCTGATGCTGCATGGAATCCCAAATTTCCATAAATAATATTGCCAGGGCGGCCAATCCAGAATGAATCCCGGATATTCCATTATTATTTCCCATCTCCAAATCCCCCTTCCTTTCTTAATTTATCCTTTTCCCAATTCTGGGGGTTGGTTTTTATGTAGTGCCTTATGCGCTTTAGCTCAGCGTCGTTGCGGATGATGTGATCCCAAAATCGGGGATGCCAGTCCATTTCGTAGCCCTGCCTGTGGGCGTGGTTCGATACGGCAGATTTGTAGCTGCCTATGATGGAGGAAATGGAATTTTTGCCCTGGTTTTGGAAGCGTTGGCTGCCGGGGGGTTTTTTTGGCGGGGGTGGGGGAATTGGGGATTTTGGGGTAGAGACAACGCATGCGTTGTCTGTACGGCAATGCAGATCATCATTGTAATTCGGATCATCCTCGCAATTTGGATCAGAATTGCAATTCGAAAAATCATTTTCATCTGAATCAGGGTTGTGGTGAAATCCATCATTTAAATCCGCATTTTCATTGCCCTGCAAATTTTGGCTGTGCAAGGTTTGGAGATATTCCCAATAATTGTCATCAATTTCCTTGAGAATATCTTTCATCGGGTCGTCATCGGTGAGTTTTTCAATTTTGATTTCCCGTTGGCGGTGATCGGGCGTGTTGCTGTGATCGTATTTGTTTTTTAGGATGATGATGCCATGCACATGATTGGGCATTACTTCAAAGGTGTCGAGGGTAACATTTTTGGCGTGGTTGGTAATTTCGTACCAATATTTTTTGGATAGCTCACCCTGGGGAGATAAATACATTTGGTCGTCCCTGATTTCTCCAAAAAAATGTTGCATCTGTGCGGTGCAAATGGTGATAAAATATTTGCCGTTCCAGCGGTAGTCCCAGTTTTGCAGTCGGGTGGAAGAAATGCGGTATCGGCCATCAAATAAATCTTTGCTCATATTTTATGGATTTTGGTGGATTGGGGTGATAGAATTGAATAATGCGATTGATTTGGGGGGTGTAGAGACAAGGCATGCCTTGTCTGTACGGTAATATGATCCGGCAATGAAATCCGGCAATAAAATCCGGCAATGAAATGCGAAAATGGGAATCGGAAATGGAAAATTGATGGCCGGGGTGTAGAGACAAGGCATGCCTTGTCTGAACGGCAATAAATTCTGCCAAAATATAATGGCCGGGGCGATAATGGCATTCGGTAATATGAAATTTCCCCATGATAAATTGGCCAATGCGCTGATGCAGGTGGAATAATGAGTTTCCCATGAAAATATGGAAAAGGGGGCATTCCGTTTAGGCTGCATTTTATTGCCTTTGAATAATTCGTATTTTCGCCCTATGAAAACACTATTGGTTGATATTGAAGATGCCGCTAATTTGCAGGCTTTTTTGCAGGTAGTTAAAAAACTGGGCTTCGTAAAATCTGTGAAACCGGTCAATTCCGATGAAAGTGAATCAAATCTATCATCGGTAAATGAAGCTCCGGAAGAATACAACTGGACAAACCCTTCGCGTGCAGCATCAGAGGATGAAATTGATCTTTTGATGGATGTAATGGAACGTTCGGAGGGTGAAAACACTATAGATGAAGTTCGGCAAAAGATGAAACAATGGATAGCCGAAAAGTCAAAATAATCTGGAAGACTGAAGCTATTGTTGCCCTGCAAAAAATATACGATTACATCTGGGATCGTTCTCCACAAAATGCCGAAAAATTTATTGATTAATTTATTGATTTTGGAGATAGCCTCGGTAATTTCCCCTTGAAGTATGTTGCATGTCGTCATGAAAAGTTTAAAAAAAGAAATTTCAGATGCGCAGTTTTTAAAAAGAATTGGGTTTTTCTCTTTAAGGTTGTCGGTACAGAATTGATTATTCACAATATTGTTCATGCTAAAGCTATTTTTTAATTTTGAAGTCAGGGTTTCACTTTGAGTGAAGCCCTGACTATCTCTTTCGCTTGTGTAAAGTCAGGGCATGACTTGAAGTCATACCCTGACTAACATTTCGTGTGAAGCCCTGACTAATATTCACAATTGAACGCTAAAGAAACTACATTCGAAATTTATATGCAAAAAGTAGTCTGTGGATATCTACAATTGTTGTTTTGACAGATTTTAATTGATTGATAAATAAAACTTTGGATTCTATTTTGAAACCTTATAAATAGTGCCTGTCCATAAAGTCAGCTCTATTCTGACTTTGTAAGTGCGACCCCTTAGTCCCATAGAGGGTAGATCCCACGCTGCCAGTGCGTTGGCTGGTTCTTCCGCCAACTGGCGGAGAGTTAGAGGGGTGTGCGGCGGATGGCGAATATATAGTCCAACTCTATTTACCTTTTAGCCGTCGTTTGATTTTTTTCGGAACTGCGAAGGCGTTAAGCCGGTGTGCTCTTTAAAGGTTTTGTTAAAGGTACCAACAGCGTTAAATCCCACATCACCGGCAATGGCCTCAATTGAAAATGTCAGGGATTTTTTGGGGTCGGCCAAAACTCCCATTGCTTCCTTTACCCTGAATTCGTTGATATATTCTCGAAATTTTTTACCACTGTGTTCGATAATGGTCTGGGAAATATATGTACGGTTAGTTTTCATGATTTCAGCAAGTATTTCTTGCGATAAATCTTTGATGCGGTAAAGATGTTCTTCCTGCATCCTGATTTCGATTTGCTTAAAGAGTTCACCGTTTTTAAGGCCTTCGCTGTTTCGTTTTATTTCGGCACTTTTGAGTTGCTCAAGGCTTTTATGGTAAAGCAGGTTGTAAGCCGCGTTTTTTCGTTGGTATTCAACAAATAGCAGGAGCAATAATATCGAAACAATGAACAAGCCTGATATTACAGCAACTATTATGGTTTGTTTTTTTGATAGTTGAGCCTTATGCAAGAGTGTTGTTTTCTCTTTTTCTTTTTCAAAATGGTATTGATCTTCGAGGCGTGTGGTTTCGGCAATATTTTCGGCATTGAAAAGGCTGTCGGCGTAGTGCTTAAATATTTTGTGGTATTGGAGGGCTTGGTTAAACTTGCCGGATTGTTCATAAGTCTCGCTTAATAATTTTGCAGCATCACGGTGCATGTCGGGAGCTTGAATCTCCCGAGAGAGATCAAAGGTTTTTATCAGGTAGTCGATGGCATTTGAGAAATCCCCGGATTTTTGATAATAGCTCCCCATCAATTTGTAATTGTAGCAGAGTGGATGGGGATCATTTACTTCCTGGAAAATTTTATTACTCTCAGCAAGATAAAACATGGCACTGTCGGGCTGATTATTTTTCAGGAGTACCTCTCCTATATTCATTTGAACAATGGCTTTCCCATAGTTATAGTTTATCGATTTGCTTAAGGCCAGGCCTTTACGAAAGGACTCCATGGCTTTCTGGTTTTGCTGAAATGAATTGTACGCCACCCCGAGGTTGGCAAGGGTGTGAACGGCATTGTGTGTTTTGCCAATGCGTTCGTATATTTCGATGGCCCGTGTGTAATTGTCGATGGCTTGTTGAAACTCCCGGAGATTGGTTTGGCTAACGGCAATGGAACCCAGCGAATAGGCAATGCTGCTGCTGTCGGCAAGTTTTTCGGCATTTTGCAGTGCTTTAATTTTATATTCCAGAGCCTCAGGCAGCATTCCTTTCTTTTCGTAAACAAGACCCATATTTGCATAGTTGTGTCCCAGACCATGCAAGTCGTTAATTTCTTCCAGAATTTTCTGTGCCCCATCAAAAAAATACAAGGCTTCATCGTATCTGGAAAGGTGTTGCAGGCTACTCCCAATATTTATGGTTGAATAGGCCTGATTCTTACGGTTTTTTAGTTTTTTTTCAACCTCTAGATTGGTTTTCCAGTAATCCAGGCTTAAATCATACCTGTGCTGATATTCGTAAACCATTGCCAGCAGGCGGTATCCCAGGGCAAGGCCTTTGTTGTTATTCATGCTGTCGGCAAGTTTTATCAAAGCCTCACTATATGCAATGGCCTGATCGGGATTACTACGGGTATTGCCCTTGATGAGCTGCTCATAAATATTAATTTTTTCATCAGCTGGAGCGGATTCCAGTGCTGTTTTCAGGCTGTCGGAATTGGTTTTTGCATAAGAAGAAAGTGTTATTCCAAGAGCGAGAATAATAAAGAGTAAAATATTTTTCATAGACTTCTATTTTTGAGGCAATATTTGTTTTGTAAAAATAATATTATTAACAAATCATAGATTTAAATTTTGTACCATTCAACAATTGACATTTATAATATTGGTATAGAGATTTGAAAAAGATGTCTCACTTTGTTCGACATGACAGGGTATTTTGGCTTGGAATGGGGTATGAGAGGGGGCGGCAAAGCCGCCCCCTCTCATACCCCCTTTCTATTATCATTTCGCATTGTCATGTCGAACGAAGTGAGACACCTAATTATACCATATCAAAATTTAACCGAAATCTCTTTGTTTTAAATATTTTTTTTCTGCCCTGAACAATTGATAGGGTGACTTCATCATTGATTATAATATGTACCTTTGCTTGCAATGATAAATTAACAGATATGTCCGAATCACTTCTATTCGATACCCTGGCTTTTAGCAAGCGGCTTATTTCGGCTGGCTTTACGCAACAGCAGGCAGAGATACAGGCCGAAACCTTCAGGGAGATCATTGATGATAAGCTGGCATCCAAACGAGATTTGAAAGAACTGGATACAGGCTTAAAGCGTGATATTGAGCTATTACGACTTGAACTTAAACGTGATATTGAGCAACTGCGTGTTGAACTCAAACGCGATATCAAGGAATTAAGGGTTGAACTCAAACGCGACATGAAAGAGATGGAAATCTCTTTAAAAGCAGATATTGATGAAAAACACAATTCGCTCAAACGCGATATGAAAGAGATGGAAATGTCTTTGAAAGCAGATATCGATGAAAAACACAATTCACTCAAACGCGATATGAAAGAGATGGAAATGTCTTTGAAAGCAGATATCGATGAAAAACATAATTCGCTCAAACGCGATATGAAAGAGATGGAAATTACCTTTAGCAGTCAATTTAAAGACCTCGAATCAAAACTCACCATTAAACTTGGCGGTATGATGGCCGCTGCTATTGCCATTGTTGCTGCACTGATGAAATTACTCTAAGCCCTCCTGTTTCACTAAGCCTGCTTTTACCGGATTTTGTAGTCAGGGTTTCACTTAAAGTGAAGCCCTGAATAATATTCGGGTAAAGCCCTGACTACCTCTAGCGGTCGTGCAAAGTCAGGGTTTCACTTAAAGTGAAGCCCTGACTAACATTTGGAGTGAAGCCCTGACTATCCTTATTGGTTTCAAAAATAATGAAATGTTGCAATCTTTATTTTCCTATTCGGGCAAAAGGCTTTTTTTATACTTTTGGCGGACGAAATTTTTAGGAATAATTAATGCTTACCAAACTCCAAAAATGGCTTGTACTATTCATAATCAGGCGAAACGCCCGGAAAACTAAATTGACGGGTAGGCAAGTCTCGATTTATAATGCAAAAAAAATTGGAATAGTTGCCTTTGTTGACAGTATAGAGCAGTTTGATTTATTGGTGAAATTTAAAAAAACAATCGAAAGCTACAGCCCACGTGTTTCTGTATTGGGGTTTGCTTTTTTTAATGTGCTACCGGATTACTTCAATACCCAAATGCAAATGGAGGTGTTTTCAAGGAAGGAAGTCAGTATTTTTGGTATCCCAAAAGGAGCCAGAGTCAGGCAGTTCATCAATACAGAATTTGATATTTTGATTGATCTTACAATTGAAGAATTTGTGCCGATGTATTATTTGGCCGGCATGAGCAAATCAATAATCAAAGCCGGAAAATACCGTGAACAATTGAAGATGGTCTATGATGTAATGATACATAAAGAAGAGGAAATGACTTACCGGGAATTTCAGTTTGCAATGAAAAATTACCTTTTTAAAATTAATACTACACGAGCATGAAAAATCTTTTCGCTGGAACAGGAGTTGCATTGATAACACCCTTCCATAAATATGGTACCATCGACTTTACCTCGCTCGAAAAAGTGGTTCGGCATGTTATTGATGGTAAGGTTGATTATCTTGTTGTACTTGGAACCACGGGTGAATCTCCAACGATATCAAAAGATGAAAAAAATGCATTATTGGATTTTGTAATCGAAACTACAAACAACAAAATTCCTATTGTAAAAGGCATCGGGGGAAACAATACCCAGGAAATCATCGATACCATAACATCAAAATCCCATGAAGGAATAAGCGGAATATTGTCAGTTTGCCCTTATTACAATAAACCCCAGCAAAAAGGGCTTTACCAGCATTATAAAGCCATTGCCTGCGCCAGCTCATTGCCGATAATTTTGTACAATGTTCCCGGTCGAACCGGCTGCAATATTGAAGCTGAAACCACTCTTGAACTTGCCCACGAATTTAATAACATCGTGGCCATTAAAGAAGCTTCAGGGAATTTTAACCAGGTATCCCGGATATTAAAAAATAAACCGAAAGATTTTATTGTTATTTCGGGAGATGACCAACTGACCGTTCCGATGATGGCGATAGGAGCGTCAGGTGTAATCTCTGTTACGGCAAATGCCTTTCCAGCCGAATTCAGCAAAATGGTTGATCTTTGCAGCCAGGGAAAGTTTGAGGAGGCTTCAACTATTCATTATGAATTGTTGGATATTATGGATGCGTTTTTCGAAGATGGTAGTCCGGCAGGAATAAAGGCTGCAATGCAAATACTCAACCTTTCGCAAAATCACCTGAGGTTGCCGGTAATAAGGGTTAACAAATCGCTTTATATGAAACTAAATAATTTAATAACAGAATATCAAGAATCAAAAATTAAAAAAGTAAAATGAAACACACAAAACTAATTACACTAATTGTAGCACTTTTCACACTCAGCACGCTCATCGCGCAAAGCCAAACCATCGAAGAGATTTTTGGTGATCGTGGTGAAATTTATTTTGAATTTGAGCACACAAATTTTGATTTAAACAAACTATCAGGGTTGGTATCACTCGATCAGGTGAATGATGATGTGGCAAGAGCCTATGCCAATAAAAAGGAATTTGAAGCTTTTTTGAAGATTGTTGATGAATTTCAACTTTTGGCAAAACCCGGCGAACTCCTCAAGAATCCAAAAATGCTTGACAATATTAATGTTAAGGAAATTACGGAATGGGATTTTTATCCTACCTATGATGCATACATTGATATGATGTACCAGTTTGCACTGGATCATCCGGATATTTGCGAAGTTTTCAGCATTGGGCAAACTGTTGAAGGACGTGAATTGATGATGGCCAAGATTTCGGATAATGTGGAAACCCGTGAAAGCGAACCCCAGTTTTTATATACCGGAACCATGCATGGCGACGAAACAACCGGTTTTGTTTTGTTTTTGAGATTGATTGACTACTTGTTGACTAATTACGGAACCAACCCGGAAATTACTGATATGGTAAATAATATGGAGATTTGGATTAACCCGGCCGCAAACCCTGATGGCACTTATGCTGGCGGAAACAATACTGTAAACGGAGCTACCCGCTACAATGCCAACAATGTTGACCTCAACCGCAATTACCCTGACCCCGAAGATGGCCCGCATCCTGACGGCAATGTCTGGCAGCCCGAAACGCTTGCTTTTATGCAAATGGCCGAAGAAAATAATTTTGTGATGTCTGCCAATATACATGGTGGTGCCGAGGTGCTCAACTATCCATGGGATACGTGGTCAATATTAGCTGCTGATAACGATTGGTGGATTTATGTATGTCGCGAATACGTTGATACAGTTCACCTTTATTCCCCGAGTAATTATTTAACCGATCTCAATAATGGTATCACCAATGGATATGATTGGTACACAACAAATGGTTGTCGCCAGGATTATATGAATTATTTCCAGCAGTGCCGCGAGGTAACAATGGAAATTTCGGGAACAAAATTGTTGCCCCCAAGTCAGCTTCCAAGTCACTGGGATTGGAATTACCGTTCATTTATAAATTTCATTCAACAGGCAAGTTATGGTATTAACGGTATTGTTACCGACATGGAGACCGGTGATCCATTGGAAGCTATGATATTTATCGAAGGCCACGACATTGATAGCTCGATGGTATTTGCTGAACCGGCCAATGGTTTTTATCAGCGCATGCTCGATGAAGGTACATACGATCTTACTTTTTCCGCTCCGGGCAGGTATCCGGTAACAATTGAAGGGATAACAGTTACAAAATACAATACCGTTACCGTTAATGCTGAATTGGATGCCGGCAGCCTTATTCCGGAGTTTTCGGCCACTTCCACTTCCGTTTCGCTGGGCAGCCCTGTTAGTTTTTCCGATTTAAGTTATGGTAATCCGGTAAGCTGGGAGTGGGCATTTGAAGGCGGAAATCCATCCACTTCTACAGATCAAAATCCACAGGGAATTGTTTGGGACGAAACAGGCAGTTTCGATATTTCGCTCACAGTTACTGATGGTGACGGGAATAGTGAAACACTTTTAAAAGAGGATTATATTTCGGTAAATGCAGAATTTTTAATGGCTAACCAAACAATTACTACCTGCACCGGATTATTTTACGATACCGGTGGCGATGCCGGGCAATATGGCAATGATGAAGATTTTACGATGACCTTTATGCCCGGTAATGCCGGATCAAGCATTATTGTTTCTTTTGAAATGTTTGATGTTGAAGATAACGCGAGTTGCAGTTACGATTGGTTGAAAATTTATAACGGAAGCTCAACTTCAGCTACTCTCATCGATACATATTGCGGTACTGACTCCCCTGGAACTATCGAAGCTGATAACCAGGATGGAGCGCTTACTTTTGAATTTCATTCCGATTATTCGGTAACACTTCCCGGGTGGAAAGCCGTGATTAGTTGTACTGCACCACCGCTTTTGCCGGTAGCAAATTTTATGGCTGATACTACACATATTGCCCAGGGCGAAAGTATTCAATTTACTGATCTTTCGGACAATAACCCAACTTTCTGGACGTGGGCTTTCGAGGGTGGAACTCCATCAAGTTCGAGCGAACAAAATCCTTCGATAGCTTATAGCTTACCGGGGGTTTATGACGTAAGCTTAATTGTTCAAAATGAGTTTGGCTCTGATACTAAAACAATCGAAGATTTTATTATTGTTGACAGCACCATTGGCATTACCGAAAATGAGGATAAAAATTATGTAATCTTCCCAAATCCACTTGACGGAAACAATATGCTGAATATTATTAATGATGAAGTAATTGAGGAATATCAGGTATTAGACTTCACCGGGAAAATTATTGATAGGCAAAATGTAAACACGAATCATTTGAAGATTGATTTTAGTAGGCAAAAAAGCGGACTATATATCATTAAAATCAGGAGTAGAAATAATTGGTATATCGAGAAGATAAATACCATCCGGTAGTTTTATTTCACTAAGAAAGCTTTGACATATAAATGCAGAGATAAAAGGGTTTATCTCTGCATTTTTTTCTAAATTTTAGTACTCCTGACCCGGAAAATATAACCAAAAATGTTAGCTGCAGGTATTTATATTTATAATGTAAAATCGGCGGGTAGGATGCTGGATGCCGGAAAAATCCATGTAACAAGATAGGAGACCAATGTTTTATCACGTATAGGGTATTGCTTCCCACTTACAAAGAAATAAAAAGCCTGCACGATGGAATTGTCCACAGGTCTTTGCTAAATTGCTGAATTTGATCGCCCTGTAAATATCAATGCCACCAAGCCATTCATTCTCCGCAGCTACCGATAAACGTTTTAAATTTGTAAAGTCAGACGTGATTAGCAAAAGCTGCCTCTGATTGGAATCGGGCAAATCTTGTCCGATCATGCGAATTACCTGTAAACTTGTCCACTATGTGGGAAAATTTAAAATATAAATTTGGAATAGGCAAGTAAATTTCCAAATTGACAAGAAATTTGTATTATTGTTTGCTCAAAAATAACAATAATACAGCTTATGAAACAATACCAAACCATCCAATTTGAAGTAAGCGGCGATGTAGGCACTGTTTGGCTCAACCGCCCGAAAATTCACAATGCCTTCAACGAAGTAATGATAGCCGAAGTGCTTGACGTTTTTACAAAGGTCAATAGCATGGACAATATCAGGATTGTAATGCTGCGGGGTCGCGGAAAATCATTCTGCGCCGGCGCCGATCTCAACTGGATGGGTGGCGTAGCCGGATACACTTTTGAACAAAACTATGCCGAGAGCCTTAACCTGTCCAAATGTTTTTACGCCATTTACACCTGTGCCAAACCAACCATTGCCGTAGTTCACGGTGCCGCGATTGGAGGGGCAAACGGCCTGTTGGCTGCCTGCGATTTTGCTTTCGCGGATGATAATACCACCTTCTCGCTTAGCGAAGTTAAGATCGGGATTGTTCCGGCCTGTATTTCACCCTATGTTACCAAAAGGGTGGGGGAGTATGGTTCTAAAGAACTGATGCTTACCGGCAAACGCATCAAAGGCCCGGAAGCCGAACATCACCGCTTAGTGAATAAATCTTTAGCCCCGGAATTGCTCGAAGAACATTTGGATTCAGTGATAAAACTACTTCGAACCAGTGGCCCCAAAGCCATGACACAATGTAAAAACTTACTATTTGAGATTTCGAATAAACTTACTTTGGAAGAAGCCATCACTTACACCGCGAAGATGATTGCCGAAATCCGCGCCTCCGAAGAAGGCCAGGAAGGGATGAGTGCATTTTTGAATAAAAGGAAACCAAATTGGGTGGAGAAAAGTTAATGGTTAAATGTTAATAGTTGATAGTCTCGAAAAATAGAAAATTTTCTCCATAGGAGTCCTTCGGACAATTTTCGTAATTTTTCGAGCCCGCCTTGCCGCTAGCGTAGGCTTTTGTTAAGGCGAGGCAAGGATGTTGCAAATCCGGGATTCGTGAATCCTGGACACGGGCAAAGCCCGGCATTAATAGTTACAAGTAAACTAAAAAAAGGATGAATAGTGGGAATAGCCAAAGTACAAATAGGATAACTTGTCCCGATTTGGCAGGATTTGGTTTTTTGCAGACACAGAAAATGACCGACCCTAAAAAACCAAACAGCTTG
>CAZQIV010000030.1:0-55578 GCA_964593705.1 uncultured Lentimicrobiaceae bacterium
ACAAGAGAATTTTTATATAGATAATCATGATTCATTGAATAAATTAAAGGGAAATAATTTGCCGGAATTACCGGGTAGATGAAGATAAATCGCTCTTATCGCTTTTCCCCAAATTTGGGAAACACTCATGGCCTCACCAACAAAGCTATGCGCATGATACAAGGCGGTAAATTTGAGCATGGCTTTCTCTCAGGATTTGTATCTTCGCTGGGTGGTACGGCAATGATGAAATACGGAGCAAATATGGATATTGGAGCTAAAGTAGCTGTAAGCGCAGCCCTTGGCGGCACAGCCGAAGCCCTGGGCGGCGGCAAATTCGCCAACGGCGCAGTTACCGGGGCTTACGTGATGATGTTTAATCACCTGCAAGAACGTGGCGATTTGACTGATTCAGAAAGAAAACGCCTCCAAAAAGAAAGGTATGGAGTTACCGATGAAGAATTTGATACCTCAATTGCAAATGAATTTAGTGAAGTTCTAATCAAAGGTCTTGAGGCAGATCCATATATTAATTCTAAATATCCTGTAAGTGGTGAAATAGCTGACATAATATTATCTACTACTTTAGAGCCTGAAGGCCTAAATTATAGTGCAAAGCCGATGGTAACTAAAGTTGAGGTATGGAAAAATGGTACTCAATATGGTAAAACCATAAGATATAGTTCAGTATATACTCAAGGTGGTCTTACACCTGTTTCTAATTATAATCCTGGCACAAGCCAAGTTATAACTACGAACCTTAGTTCAGGATATCAAATAAGATATGTTGTTAGATACCTTTATGTTTCAAATCAATAACTATTGCAAAATGAAAATGAGATTTTTTTTATTTATAATAATCCTTGTTGCTATCTACGGTAATTCGTATTCTCAGAGAGTAGATTTACAAACTTTTCGAGAGCAAATGAATGTAATTAGTTGTGATACTTCTCTGTCCATTCATTTTTATAAATATGATTTTCTAAATGAAAAAAGTTTATTTATTGGCTATGGAGATGAAGTTAAGGGAATTAGTTCATTTGAATTCATCAATACCCTAGGATACAAAATTTATGTTCAGCCATTGGATCAGATATTTTTTGATGAAATCCCTTTTTGGATGGAGATTGATAAATACTCATATGAACCCAAAAAAACAATCATTCATTTCCATACGGTAGGAATCCAAAAATACAGAAATAAAAAATTTATTGAGGGCATTATTGTTCTCGAAAAGAACAGCAAAAATCAATGGGTAAAAACTTTTGATAAAATTAGTGAATTTAGCATTAAATATTAATCTTTTTAATTGTATTTAAACGAAAAATCATTTTTCGGATTATCTACTAAAGGAAAATTTGAGCATGGCTTTCTCTCAGGTTTTTCCTGTGCTGAGCAATTTATGCTTAATTTTGTTTCCGATGACAGCAACAATATTTTCGGTAAGTACACAACAGCAAAAACCAGTCGAAGCATATCTTCGCTGGGTGGTACGGCAATGATGAAATACGGAGCAAATATGGACATTGGAATTAAAGTAGCACTAAGCGCAGCCATTGGCGGCATCGTCATTTTCCAGGATTTCCCAAAGAAAACGGTTTTACTTTTTTTTGAAAGATCAAAATCGGAACATCTGATTTTTGTCTAAATCCGGATATTATGGGTTAAAGCCCAGGGTTTATCTTATACTGCCTTTATCCGCAGGCTGAAGCCTGCGGCAATTCATGCATTTTCATAATTGGATAATAAGTTAGCCGGAGCAAATTACAAACGCAAACATTTGTAACAAACCTTTCCGCCGAAAAACACCTCCCAACCGATGAAATAGAAAACCATATCTAATAAAAGCAGATAAGCGCGTAGGCGAAAATTTGTTTGTCCTCAAATTTTTTTCGATACCATGTAGTATTTACTTGAGAGGATCGGCCTTATAAAAATTTCGCTGGTTTTCAAGGTGAGGATTCTATCAGGGCCTGTACAGCGATACAGAAGTTATGTTCAAAATAGAAAAAGAAATCTCAGGCAATTCCTCAGCGCGGTGGCCAGAAAGATTGGCGGGCAGCCGAGCCTTGTGGGTGGGCAGCATCAATCTTTCTTGATTCTTTGTTTCTTTCTCATCAAGGAGAAAGAATGAGAAAAAAGTTCTGGGCACGGCTTTCTCTCAGGTTTTGTATCTTCGCCGGGTGGTTCGGCAATGATGAAATACGGAGCAAATATGGATATCGGTGCTAAAGTAGCACTAAGCGCAGCCATCGGCGGCACCGCCATTTTTCAGGATTTCCCACAGGTAATCGGTTTTTCTTTTTTTGAAAGATCAAAATCGGAACATAAGATTTTTGTCTAAATCCGGATATTATGGGCTAAAGCCCGGGGTTTTTATTATACTGCCTTTATCCGCAGGCTGAAGCCTGCGGCAATTCATGCATTTTCAAAACTGGATAATAAGTCAACAAGTATAAATTCCCCGTCTTTAAGTATGGGAACAATTGGGGTAGTATCCATTTTGAATGAATATTCCAATACATCATCAACACCTAAAATCCTAAGCCTTTCGCGGTGGGTGGCTTTTTGGATGTAGTTCAGTAAATCACCCTTCGCCACATTCCAAAGATCAATTGCAGCAAAAGCCGAATCGCAATGAATATTGTAGTCCTTACTCTCCAGAAGTTTTTCGGTGAGTGCTCCGGCAAAGATCGTATCCTCCAGGCAAAAGCTATTTTTCCAACCCGAACACAGGATGATCACATTTTTATCTTGTTCCGAAATCCAATCTGCAATTGCCGAGAGGTTGGAGAAGGCTCCAATTAAAACTTCACCAAAATCTTTCCCGGTTTGAATAGCCATTGTCCCGTTGGTGGTGCTGAAAATAAGTTTTTCGCCTTTTACTTTTCCGTTCATATACTCAAGGGCTGAATTTCCGTGGTCGGCAAAACTTAAAAGGCTGCCATCTCTCTCCGCTGCCACCGGGAAACCATTTTTTTTCAGTTCCATGGCCTTTTCGATGGTTGACACAGGAATTACTGATTTTGCACCATGCGCCAGAGCCGAGACCATTGAAGTAGTTGCCCGCAAAATATCAACCACTACCACGATGGAATTTCCCCTTGTTTGGATAAATTCGGATAAGGCCGGGGAAAAGCAAACTTCGATACTATTGTTACTCATAAATGTTTTATTAAAAAAAGAAGGATGGCTTTTTATTGCTTAGTGCGTGTCCAGAAACTCCTCTCTTTTCTAATTTTGCCTGCACGACCCCTTAGTCTCCGCCAGCTGGCGGAGGAAACCCCCGCCAATTGTGTGTTGGCTGGTTCTTCCGCCAACTGGCGGAGAGTTAGAGGGGTTAGTGGTGGATGGCGAGTTTATGGACAATCTCTACTTAGCCATCCCTGTAGATTATTACTCTTAAACTTACTAACCTTTGTAAAAAGGAGTTTTTACAATTTGGGCTTTTAGTAATTTGTTCCGTACACGAATGTAAATTTCATTTCCAAATTTAGCATTGTCCGAAGCAACATACCCCATTCCTATTGCTTTTTTTAAGGAAGGAGACATGGTTCCCGAAGTTACCTCGCCAATCACATTTCCTTCGGCGTTGCATATTTCGTAATGCTGGCGAGCTATGCCTTTGTCGATCATTTCAAAGCCACGTAATCTTTTGCCTGGGCCGTCTTCTTTAATTTTTTCGTGATGTGTACGATTAATAAAATCATTGCCTTCGGCAAATTTTGTTATCCAGCCCAGGCCGGCTTCGATGGGGGAGGTGGTGTCGTTGATGTCGTTGCCATAAAGGCAGAAACCCATTTCCAGGCGCAAAGTGTCGCGGGCGGCAAGGCCGATGGGTTTTATGCCGAACTCTGCCCCGGCTTCAAATACAGCATTCCATATTTTATCGGCATGGGCATTGTCAAAATAAATTTCAAAACTATTTTTTTCGCCGGTGTAGCCGGTTGCCGACATATTTACATTGGGTACTCCGGCAAAAGTTACCATTTTAAAAGAGTAAAATGAAATGGTTGTAAGGTCGGTGTCGGTGAGTTTTTGCAAAGTTTCTATTGCTTTTGGTCCCTGTATGGCCAGTTGGGAAGTTGCGTCTGATGCATTTTCAAGCATTGCCCCTTTGGTGTTTTGATCGTTCACCCATTTCCAGTCTTTATCGATATTGGAAGCATTAACTACAAGTAAAAATGTTTCCTGATCGAAACGATAAACAATCAGGTCATCTACAATCCCGCCTTCATTATTTGGGAAACAAGTGTATTGAGCCTGTCCGTTGGTGATTTTTGACACATCGTTTGAAGTAACCCTTTGCACCAATTCAAAAGCATTTGGGCCTTTTACCCAAAATTCGCCCATGTGCGAAACATCAAATACTCCAACTTTTGTCCTTACGGTTTCGTGCTCAGCAATTACACCTTCGTATTGAACCGGCATATTGTATCCTGCAAAAGGAACCATTTTGGCACCCAGTGCCTCATGCTTTTTTGTGAAAGCTGTATTTTTCATTTGGATTTTAGATTTATTAAATATTAGGCAAAAGTAATTTTTTGAAGTTTAATAAAAGATGATTTTTCCTTTCATTTTCCTACGAAATAAAAGAATGAATGAATGAAACGGAGGAATGATTGAATGATAGAAAAAAGAATGTTGAGCGTAGCTGCCTGCCCCGACCCTTCGGGGAAATCCCGCCCCTGCGGGAAATGAAATAAGAGAATGATTGTTCGGAGCACAGTTATGAAGAATCGGGTAACAGGTGTAATCATGCATAGGTTCAGTAAAGACAAGGTATGTTGTCTCCCCGGGTAATGAACCTCGAAACGTGCGAAGGTTTTATCTCGCTGCAAGCGGACTTTCGAGCGTTAGAGGGAGCTTGTTTGTTTGATAAAAAAAATCCCTGAAAGCTTTTATAACTGACAGGGATAAAAGGTATTTTAAAAAAGAAATTAGTTCAACACTTCATTTATAAGGCTGGCAGCATCTTCGAGTGCAATGGCGGAGTGTACTTTAAGTCCTGATTCATCAATCAGACGTTTGCCTTCTTCGGCATTGGTTCCCTGCAATCTTACAATAATGGGAACATTGATATCACCAATATTTTTGTATGCATCTACAATGCCCTGGGCTACGCGGTCGCAGCGAACTATTCCTCCAAAAATGTTTACAAGAATAGCTTTCACATTCGGGTCTTTAAGAATAATACGAAATGCCTCTTCAACACGCTTGGCATTCGCGGTGCCACCTACATCGAGGAAGTTGGCCGGATCGCCGCCCGACATCTTTATCATGTCCATTGTAGCCATGGCAAGTCCGGCACCATTTACCATACAACCTACGTTTCCGTCAAGCTTTACAAAATTAAGATCGTATCGGCTGGCCTCAACTTCAATGGGATCTTCTTCGGCAAGGTCGCGCATCTGGGCAATATCGCTATGGCGATAAAGTGCATTGTTGTCAACTGATACTTTTGCGTCAACGGCAACAACCTTTTCATCAGAAGTTCTTGCTACGGGGTTAATTTCAAAAAGTGAAGCATCGCTTCCGAGGTAGGCCTGGTAAAGCGCCGAGGCAAATTTCACCATATTTTTAAAGGAAGTTCCACTCAATCCCAGGTTAAAAGCAATTCGCCTGGCCTGGAAAGACTGAAGCCCAACCGTGGGGTCAATCTCTTCGGTAAATATCTGATCGGGGGTTTCTTCTGCAACTTTTTCAATATCCATTCCACCACGGGGAGAATACATAATCATGTTGCGGCCATTTTTACGGTTGAGTAAAACACTCATGTAGTATTCCTGGATTTCAAATTCGCCGGGATAATAGATGTCCTGCTGGATTAAAACTTTTCTTACCAGCTTACCTTCGGCCGAAGTTTGGGGGGTAACCAACTGCATACCGATGATTTTGTCGGCAAGCGCTTTTACATCATCGAGTGATTTGGCGAGTTTTACACCGCCACCTTTGCCACGTCCGCCAGCATGAATTTGAGCTTTAACAACCCACATTTGAGTTCCTGTTTGCTTTTGTAGCGTTTTTGCAGCTTCAACAGCTAACTCTGGCGAGTCGGCAACAATGCCTTCGGGAATGGCAACGCCAAAACTTTTTAAAATTGATTTACCCTGATATTCGTGAAGATTCATAATGTTTATTTAGTATCTAATTGTTTCATTTCAATTGTGGACTGGTAGTTATGCTATCGTCTCAAAAAGTGTTACAGAACAGCTTTTTCAATTCATCATGCAAAATTAAAAGGGGCGAAATTATTATTTTTAAAGGATGTAAATTATACTCCGGCCTTTACTAAAACATGCATTTTTAGGATGTATTACTGATTCTTTAACTCCATGTCTCGTTATTCAAGCACTATAAAGCCACTTTTGCCTTAATGAACAAGAATCTGATTTTAACAATTTTTACACTTTTCTTTTTGCAGCTTACCTTTGGGTTGAACAAGAATCCGAAACTTACAGCAGAAGCAGGCCGTATTGAAGCCCTTCCAAAAATTGCCGAAATGTTTGATAAGGGTGATTATTTTTCTGTTTTCAAAGCTAAGGGTTAAAATTCGTCCTATCGGGAATTCGATTAATTTTGCTAAAAATTCAAAGGCATGATCAAAGCTGAAGGTATTCAAAAATCGTATGGAAATCTTAATGTTCTGCGGGGCATCGATCTCGAAATAGTTCAGGGCGAAGTGGTTTCGATTGTTGGCGCTTCAGGTGCCGGAAAGTCAACCCTGCTTCATATATTGGGCACGCTCGACAAAGCCGATCAAGGGAATATTTTTTTTGATGATATTTTGGTTGGCAGCCTTAGCGAACGTAAACTGTCGGAATTCAGAAATAAAAAAATTGGATTTGTTTTTCAATTCCACCATTTGTTGCCCGAGTTTACAGCCCTCGAAAATATATGTATTCCCGCTTTTATTGCAGGAATATCGAAGCAAAAGGCTGAAACAAAAGCAAAGGAATTGATGAGCTTCCTGAATTTACAAGACAGGATGGATCATAAGCCGGCCCAGCTTTCGGGTGGTGAACAGCAGCGTATCGCGGTTGCCCGGGCATTGATAAACGATCCAGCAGTAATACTTGCCGATGAACCCTCCGGAAACCTTGATTCCAAATCGGCCGTTGAACTTCATAAATTATTTTTCGATTTGAGAAGCCAATTCAAACAAACCTTCATCATTGTAACCCACAATACTGATTTGGCCAATATGGCCGATCGCAAGCTTACCATTGTTGATGGGAAGATTTAATAGTGCGACTCCATAAGGCCAATGATTTTAGATTTCAGAAATCAGATGTAAGATGTCAGATTTTAGATGTGGGGGAAGATCAAAGATCGTAAATCATACATCTGACTCCGAAGGATCGGAGCAGGCTATCTGATATTTTTTGATATAAGAAATCCGATGTTCGAAATCCGATGTCAGATGTGGGGGAAATTTTTGAAATCAATGATTTAAAACAGGGCATCCCGGGGCTAAGGCTCGGTGGTTATTTCATAAACTTCAGCATTTTTCACTTTAATATTTTTCAGCTTCCTGATCTCGTTGGAGGTATCCTGCCTGCGATCAAAGAAATTTGTGAAGATGTAGTATTTGCCATTATAATCGTTTAGCCCGATAAAGGCATTAACCCCCATCTCCCGGTGTATTTTCAAAATCTTAAGCGCTTCGGGTCTTTCCGTTTCGCTGCCAACTATGACATAAAACTTGCCAACCACCATTTCGTGATCGCCATCCGCAAGTTTATCAATTTCGAAATCTGGTGTTGAATTTTTATCTACCCGCTTTTTATTGTTCGAAGCATTGTAAACCTGACCTGAAAGTACCTTAATTTTTTGGATTTTCTTTTTCTGTGCAAGGGCTTCCGAAGAACTTGATTTCTTGATATTGATTGTTTTATTGGCCTCGCTTACGTTGAAAACAACAGGTTTTAGTATTTGATCCGACAGGTTAACTTTGATGTCGTTTTGAAGAATTTTAAAGTTCGAACCGAAAACATTCTCAATTCTTACAAAGTAGGTCAACCCTCCGGGGGCATTCATTACAAACCTCCCCTGGGCATCGGTAAAAGCCGAGTAACTATGCCCTTCCTGGTTGTAAGCCGTTACACGAATGTTTTTCAAATCCATTCCTTCCTCTTCTTCTTTGATAAATTTTCGCCTTTTAATATTTATTTGGCCTGTTATTTTCCGGGCCTTTTGGAATGGAATTTCATATACCATGTTGGTTATCAATTCAACTGATTGAATACTATGACTTACGTAAAAATATTCGTTGAGTTAGGAGAGTGGTGAGATAAATATTTCGTAATATCCCTGGGGTATCTTATTGAAAGTTGCGTAACCACTTTCGTTGGATAGCAATGTAATATCTACGGGTAAACCTTCCCTGACTTTTTTATCAGGTGTGCTTTTTAATAGTATCCTTGTTTTAACAAAAGGAACTCCTTTTTCTCCGGGATCTTTTTTGCCGTTACCATTGTCGTCCTGAAACATCATTACTTTCATCCGCTTAAATTCACGGTCGCGATTATTTTTGCCCTTTTTGCCCCAACGTTTTTTAATTGTGAATTCAAGATAATAGAAAGAGTTACTATAGGTTCGCTCGTTATATACCTGCTGCACATAGTTGTAGGTCCCGCCCGCCACAAAATAAAAATCTTTAATGACATAAGTTTCAATTTTTGGATTTATGTTGATGCTTTTAAATTCCTGGTCGATGCGGTAGGTAAAGTTAGTGAAAAGCGTTACCCCGATAAGTCCTCCAAAGTAATTTTTAAGCATAAAGGGTGTGATAATTACAGCGTTGCTCCCGGCATCGAGTGCATATTGATATAAACCTGTGTTTACCATAGGGCCATAATCATAGCTAATTCTTACTCCGTAGCCATTATTGTTGTATTCTCCGAGAAAATGAAAATCATACTTGTTTGAATACTGGGTGCTTGCAAAGTCCTCCGATTCCTTGCTAAGGCCGCCTTTCATGGCGAAGCTAAAGGATTTTCCCAGCCTTGCACGACATTCGAGGCGGTATTTCTGCATATTAAAATCTTTGGTTTTTCCAAGGCCAATGAGGGGGTTCTCTGATTTATACAGCTCTACACTTGGCCCAAACGACCATTTAAAATTGGGTTTAGTGTATGAATAATAAAATAGTTTTGCATATTTGTCGATTAGTGAAACATCCGGCAACCGGACCCCTTCCCCGTCGATGATATAATAGTTTTTGGAACTGTTGTTCAGATGAAGTGCGAAGTAATTGGTTTGATTAGACAAGGAATATTTCGATAATATATTAAGTGAAAACAAGCCCATTTGCGAACCCGGGATGTCAGGTGAACCATATCTATTGTTTAAACTGAGTGATAAGCGTTCGCTTAGTAAAGCAGTGTATTGCAAATCGTAGGCAATACCAAATTGCGAATAAGGGTTCTCTATATTGTGTTGTTCATAATAACTATAAATCGTTGATGAAATGAAATGTTTGGGATGCAGCTTGATTTCATGGAAACGGTGCATAAATGAACCTGTATTTGTTTTGCGTAAAATATCCATGTCGTAAGTAATAGCAGTCTCCATTTTAAAATCCTTCTTTTCATATTCATATCCGAGCCCTGCGCTGGCCTTGGGCTAAATATATCCTACACTTCCATAACCCTTCATCTTACTTGTTTTGGTGAGTTCTATTTCATTTGAAAACATCAGGCAATTTCTGCTGTATAAATTGCGGCCCAATGGCGAGCTGAATGCCCCAATACCGACATTTAGTTGCTTGCGGTTGTATAAAAACTGGTAATATGAGTTCCCGATAATGTTTTCAGTTTCGGTTAAATCGTAGTAGGTGAAACTATACCTGAATGATGCGTCATTCTTAAATTTTGAGACTCCATTGGCATTTACAAAAGGTAGAATTTCATTATTATGTTTAAATGTCCGAAGACCTAATTCAATGGAGTGAGACAAATTTTTGTTGATCTTAAGTGGAGCATAAGTATCGGTGTACTTTTCGATAATTATTCCATTGTACAATTGAATTTCCTCTCCGGTGGCAATTACCTGAACTTTGCTTATATCAAATACTCTTTTTTTATCGTAGGAATATGAGGCTGTGAAATGCAGGGTTGTGTCAGAGTTTGCAGGAAGAGTAAGGTTATGGAACAACTCCGGGCGGCCGCGGGTCTCGACAGTTAATTTTTTATCGGGACGAATTTCAAGATTGATTTGCTCTGAAACATTACCTTCATTTTTAAGGATGACTTCAAAGTCAGCCTTGTTGCGTCCGGGATAGAAAAAGTTTCGTTTATCCGGGATTGTGACATCCCACTTGTGAAATGGCTGGGCCTGAATAAAAAAAGTATCTTCAACAATGAGCTTATTTTGCTTTGAGAACCCTTGAAAAATGATGTTGTGATCAATCGTTGCAGTTGCTTCCGATGGAATCCTAATACTGAAAGGCAGGGATACCGTATCGCCCGGTTCAATCACTTTATCGACAAATGAGTTGCTGAATACTGCAAATTTATTCGGAACATTTAATACGGGTTTTACAAATATGGAACTGTCGGAATAATTATAAATGCGCAAAATATTAAAGGTCATCTCACCGGTTTTTTGAAGCACCCTTTTTTTTACAAAATCTGAACTCAGGGTTTTGTTTTCGCTTGGTTGAGCCTGGCCAATATGATAGCATCCCAAGAAAATGAAAAGCAATAGTGCAATAACTATTGCAAGTCGTTTAATATTTATCCCGCTTTGCTGTTCCACCTTTTCAGTTTTGCATGTATTGGCACTCCATTTTAGGTTTTTCCCTCTCTACAATATTAACAAATTTTAGCAAAGTATATGGTATTTGATCGCCTAAATTTTTGGGGTCATACTACCATTTAAATAGGTGTAAATAATGTCGATCTCCATAAACGGATTCCCGCCTTGCCGTTAGTGCAAGCAATGGTGTTGGCGAGGCAGGTCTCACCGCCAGTTGGCGGTTCGAAAAGACAAGAATAGAATTCTACATGGATGGATGAAAGTGGGCGCGAAATGCCCACTTTCATCCATCCCGATACACCCGCCAAAGCCCTGTCATTGGTAGTTCCAAGCCCCTGAAAAAGAGTCCTCAAAGTGAAATGACAAGTTTAAATAGATTTCTCTCGGCAACACATCCCCGAAGGGTCGGGGCAGGCTGTTTCACTCTGTGTTTTGGTCGAAATGACCCTTTTATAACTGTTTTGGGGGTGGGGGAAAGCGAACGCGAAGCGTTCGCTTTCCCCCACCCCAACTATCCTCCAACCAGTTTGTCACCTCGAAGGAGCTTGCGACTGAGGGGTCTATTTAACAGTAAGGTATTTAACGTTTTACAAAAAGAGACTGGCTGGTAGGTTTTAATTTTGAACCCCCTAAAAAAGCAAAAACCAGCAGAGTAACAATCGATGTTGACTACTCCCTGGTATTTTGCCTCTTAACACCACCATCTTTTCTAAAGTCTTATTAGCTTTTGGTTTCCCCCTTTATGCAACTTATGAAAAGATGTACCTATAATCGCAGAAAAAAATAACTGCTTACTTCTTTTTCTTTTCTGGTTTATTACTTTGAATTTGGTTTTTGTTTGAGAAGCCTCCTTGAACTGGAATTGTTGCTGATATTTCGGGCGATGTTTCTTCTGGTATGGCTTGTGGTGTTTGGTGAGCAGGAATACTTATGGATGTGCCGGAAACATCCGTTTCTGAAAGTGTAATAAAAAATCTGCCTACAAAATGATCTTCCTGAATATCAAGGTTTGAAAAAATTCTCATCTTCGACATTTCTTCCTCAAAATTAAATTTCCATCTCAAAACGAAATCATTCCTGCCTGAGCCACCAATATTGTTTTTTGACCCATTGGCAAGAACAACTGTTTGCTCCCCGGTTAATGCAATTAGTGTATCTTTTGTTCTGTTGGCAATGTGCGAAAATGGCCCGTTATCCCAATTTTGTCCCCGGTTTTCGATATAAAAGCTAATAAAATCAATTGGAATTGTTTGCATGGGATCATTTACTCCCCTGAAGTAGGGTTCGGATGCTGCAATTGAAAGTTTCCAATTGGAGGTTGATTCAACACTGAAAGGGACATCATCCGGAAATTTTGTGATTTGATACAAATTATCGTTCACTTTGGTGATTTCAAAATCGATTCTTACCTCAGGGTCAACATTCAATATCAGTATCGATTCAAGCCTGGCTTCCAGGTCTGCTTCCAGGTAAAATTCCTGTCCTGTCAGATGATCTGTTGCCATCAAACAAAACAGTATTAAAGTTCCTGTCGTTAAATTGTGGTATTTAAGTAATTGGGTTATCATTGTGGTAAAGCTACTACATTGGATTTAAAAAAGAAAGGGAATATTGTTTTCCGGCCACATTATTCCCTTTTTTAAATATTTAAAACTCCAGTATTGGATTATTCTGCTGTAACTGTAAAGTTAACTGTTGTGTTAAATGTTCCCACCTGTGCTATGGTGCCGTCAGAGAGTTGTTCGAAAATACTGGCTCCGTTCATTGAGCCTGTCTGGGTTCCCATGGCCCAGAAAATAGTAAATGCATTGTCAGCAGCGTCACCGGCATTACCATTACTTCCGATAATGGTTTGAGCAGCATTGGTAATTCCGCATGCAGTAGCAGCTGATGTAAAGGCTGAAGAACATTCCCCTCCAATTGTATGTACTCCTGTGGCCTCCAAATAAATACCTACATTATCAATAGGAATTATTGCTCCTCCACCTAATCGAGTAAGGTCTGCTGCGGTTACTGTGAGATTCCAGTCTGTTGTTGATTCTACAGTGATAGTTGTTTCTCCAATATCAGGAACTCCAACTCCATTGTTGTATTCGTCAGGTGTGTCAAAGGTTACGGTTTGAGCACCACCAGCTAAAATGTTTAGGTTTAATACGTCCTCCAGAATTGCCGTGAAATCTACCGTTTCAATGTCAGTTACTTGTGAGAAAAGAGTTCCGGCTTGTGTTAAAATTGCAATTACGAGAATAAATGTAAATTTTTTCATGTTGAATTAGTTTTGGTTAGTGTTAAAGAACTGTGCTAAAAATTATGCAGCAAAGATATGACAGCGAAGAGGGTGAATGCAATAGGCAACAGGTGGATTTTGTCTAATTAAAGTCTTATTTTTTTATTCAAAAATGATGATCTGTTGTTCAAAAAATCTGAGTAGCAGGTCATAAAAACTGAGTAATAGGTTAAAAAACCTTAGTAAAAGGTAACTTATGCTGAGATTATCAGAGCCAAAATTCCTGACTTAACTATATTAAGTGTCGTGAATAGTACCTCTTTGTGAATCTTTTTGCCCCGATGGCTCACTGGGTGACTGAGTGTTAAACTGCTGAAATTTACCACTGAGGCACTAAGGGCACTAAGTAACACTAAGTAGTGTCTGTCCATAAAGTCGGCAATCTATTGATTTAAGATTAATGATTAACGATCGTCCGAAGGACTCCTATGGAGGAGATTTTAGATTTTGCTGAGTATCACCAACATCTTATATCTAAAATCTGCCTGCCCCGAAGTGTAACGTATCGGGGTTAATCTGAAATCGTATATTTTTCTAAATGTTACTTTAAAGACGAACACTAAGTAGGGCTTACTGAAAAACTCAAAACCATATCATTAACTTTAATATTTCGGTGCGCCCGCCTGAATGCGTCACGCGGGCAGGCTGCACCTCCCGTATCAATTCTAATAGATGCATCTACAAAGATTATCGCCACGCTGTGGCTTTTCTTTCAGGTGCAGAGCACCGACAATCTTTGTAGAGTTTTATCCAACCATCCAGCTTAAGGTGCAACGCACCGAAATATTTGGTGCAAGATCTTTGAACAAATTTCCTCCTAAACCTTGCACAAGGAATCAAATATTATGGAATAACTTATAATAATCCAATGGATTAGGTCTTTCTCAGCAGACCCTAAATAGTATCCGTCCATAAAGTCGTCATTAAAAAAAACTCCCGCAGATTTCGCTGATTAGCGCAGATACAATCTGCGCTAATCAGCGAAATCTGCGGGAAAAATTACTGTAAAGGCAAGCATTTATTAGTCAAGGCTGATTATTTCGTTTTTTATAGCATACTTAACCAGGTCGGTTGTTGATTTTAAATTTAGCTTTTCGAGAATGTTCTGCTTGTGTGTTCCTATTGTTTTAACACTTACAAAAAGCTTTTTGGCAATTTCGCGGGTTGAAATTCCCTCAGCAATCATTTTCAGAATTTCTGATTCTCTTTGGGTAAGTTTCGATTCTTCGCCTGACGGTTCGTCTTTGCCGAGGTAATTATCAATTAAAACCTCAGTAATTGTAGAGCTAAGGTATTTTTTTCCATTGTAAACACTTTTCACTGCATCCATCACCTGGTTGTGTGTGCTGTTTTTGAGGAGGTATCCCGATGCCCCTGCCTCAAGCATGCCTTTTATGTAATGCTTATCCGAGTGCATCGAAAGGGCGATGATTTTAATATTTGGATATTTTTTCTTTAAAATTTTCGTGGCTTCTATCCCGTTTATTTTGGGTAAGCCTATATCCATAATAATTACATCCGGGTTTAATTTTGAAGTCATTTCAATGGCTTGCCCTGCATTTTCTGCTTCAGCTATAATTTCTATTTCATCCGAACCGCCAATAAGGTTTGCTAAACCTTCGCGGAATAATTGATGGTCGTCAACTATAAGTACTTTAATTGCCATATTATTATTCGTTGTCAGGATAAGGAACAAACACCTCCGATCGTGTTCCTTTTCCAGGAGTTGAATCAATTTTTAATAAACCACTAATAGCATCAAGCCTCTCTTTGATACTGAAAAATCCATAAGTATTGGTGTCTTCATTTTTTTCAAGCTTCAAAGTGCTAAATCCTAGGCCATTGTCGGCAACCTCAATCAGAAAATGTTTAGCTGTTTTGTCGATTTCAATAGTGAGTTTGCTTGCATTAGCGTGTTTTATTGTATTTGCTATCAATTCGCAAATTATTCTATACACGCTGATGCTGGTTTCAGCATTTAAATCCATTTTTATTCCGTGATCGTTAAATTCAGTCTCGATATCAAACTTTTCCTCTACCTGGTCCAGCTTCCATTTAACTGCCGATAAAAATCCCAGCTCGTATAAAATTGGCGGGCTCAAATCATAAGTAAGCAGGTGTGTTTCTGAAATGGCGCTATTTATTAGCCGGGTAGAATATTTTATCGATTTTTGAATATCATCCGATAACTCAAGTTGCGATATGGCCGAAAGATTCATAAATGCAAGCGCAAGGGTTTGCCCAATGCCATCATGAAGATATTCGGCAATCCTTTTTTTCTCTTTTTCTTCGGCATAAGTAAGTTCACAGTTCAGTTTTTTAAGTCGGGTCTGGTATTTTTTTATCTCCTCAACACTTTTATTTAATTGTTCTTCAGCTTGCTTTCGCCTGGTAATATCATCGCAAACACCCCGGTAACCGGCAAAATTATTATCGTTGTCATAAATAGGGAATCCATTTATCGAAAGCCAAACAATATTCTCATTTTTTGTAACAAAGGAAAATTCTTTATCAATAAATTCTTTTTTTTCTTTTACTGTTTTTATGATTTCGTTTTTTCCCGACCCATTTTCAGTGTTTTGGGTTAGGTTGTATAGGTGAGTTTTGCCTAATAAACCGGAAAAATTATGCCCAAGAATACTTTCGGTGGATTTGCTTAGAAAAGTAAAAATGAGATTTTGATCTACTTCCCAAAAAAACTCCCTTACATGTTTGGAAATTTGAAAAAACCGTTCCTCGCTGTCGAGATAGTGGCGGGTCTGTTTTTTTATTATAACTTCGAGTTCTTCATTTCTCTTTCTCAGTAAGTCTTCAGCATTTTTAATTCGAAGCATAACTTTAACAAGGGCTACAAATTCTCTAATGTCGAAGGGCTTTGAAATAAAAGCATCTGCACCGGCATTCAGCGCTTCGGTTCTTACCTTTGAATTATCGCCCAGCGCCGAAACCATTAAAACCGGAATATTACTTGTTACTTCTGATTCTCTGAGTTTTGCACAAACTTCAAATCCGTTCATTTTGGGCATGAGGTAATCAAGCAGGACAATTTCGGGTAATTCGTTGTGAGCAAGCTCTAAGCCAAGGGAGCCTGATTGAGCTGAGATTATCTCGTATTCAGGCATGTAAACATTAAGTATGCTTCTTATTGTATCAATATTTACACTAATATCGTCTATTACCAGAATTTTCATATTTGTTATACTGGTGTTTTGCACAACAGTCCCCAACTGTTTATGGTAGATTTACTAAAAAGATAGTTTAATGAAAATTGGCTTAAGGTGGTTAAAAATCAATATACTGTTCAGGATTTCCCCCTTTGATCCTGATTACAGATTTGCTTGCAATGTAAGGATGATATTAAGGGTGTAATTATCCTCGTTGATCATCTGTTGCAGCAATGATAAATTATTCATGTTTCCTCTTTTTGATCCCATTTCCCAATTCAGGGTAAATGCATTTTTAATTCCGTAACCCTTATTCGACATTGAACCGTTGGTCATTAAGGTAACATCGGTATCGTTAAGTGCAAGCGGAACATTTTTAGCGTAATTAACAATGTTGGTTCCATTATCAAGATTTGTTCCTGTCGAAATTACCATCAGGCCCACGTTATTGAGCTCCATTTGGTTGCCCGGATTTATATCTCCATAAAACATTGTCTGGTCAGCTTTGAATAGCAATGACCAATTGGAGATAGCTCCAATTCTAACAAAGGTTGATTGGCCGCCATTGATAATTCCGTTTTTGTATTCATCAATTTCATCAAAAATAAACTGCACTGAATGACCCGTAACAATATTGATTTCCAGCGAGGGATTTGGAGGGGGGATGTCTTGTGCATTTAACGTTATGCTGCACATCAATATTAATGCAGAAACAATCCACACCCATGTAAATAATTGTAGCGATATTTTGTTTTTAAATATCATTTTTCAAAACCTGTCAATTGATACGTCTTATAAGTTGGTTGTTAACATACTCAGCTTTTTCAATTACATTTCCATCTTCATCATAAGCCGTTAATATGCCCTCCAGTTTTCCGAGATTATAATACAAATCCATTTTCACCCTTCCATTTTCATAAAAATGAACCCAGTGGCCATGTTCAAGATTTTTGTGGTAGGTTCCTTTTCTGCGTATCTGCCCGTCATTAAAATAGAAAATCCACCTGCCGTCTGATTTTCCATCAATAAAATATCCGGTTTGTTTAATTTGTCCATTCTGGTAAAATACTTCCCAAAGACCTTCGGCAATACCATTGTTGTAAACTCCTTTCATGTAAACCGATGAGTCGGGATAATAAGACAACCATTCACCCTGCCTTTTCCCAGAGTTATATTTACCGGTTTCAAAAAGGGCTCCATTGTCATGAAAATGTTTCCAGGATCCCGCTATCAGACCATCTTTATATTCGGTTTCCATCATCAACCGGCCGTTTTCGTAATAAACCCTGTATGCCCCGTCAATGTCAATATTATTATAACTATATGATTTTTCAATTTGGCCGTTTTCGTGCCAGGAAGTGTATGAGTTGTAAAATGATTGCCCGCGAATCCATGTCTTTTCCTTGATTTTTCCGGAGGGATAATACTTTTCGAACATGCCGTTTTGCACACTGTCAACATAGTTTATCCTGTAATACAACATTCCGTCTGCGAAAAATCCATTGGCCAGGCCGTTGAGTTTATTTTTGTTATAAACCCTCTTTTCCTGTATCAAACCGGTTTCGTAGTATATCAACATTAGCCCGTACAGCGAATCGTTGAGGTAAAATCCTTCTGTTTTAATTTCGCCATTGTGGTAGTAATTGGTAAACTGGCCGTTTTTCAAGCCATTTTTATAAAAGGATTCCCTTTTAATTTTTTGATCGGGATAATAGATGAGCCATGTACTGTCCATTTCGTTGGCTTTAAAGTTACCTTTTTGCCAAAGCTCCCCGCTGCCATAGAAAAAAAAAGCTTCGTTTTCTTTTATGGAATCACCATCAATTATTGTATAATTGATAATCGATTTTATTGTAGAGCTACCGGGAAAGCAGGTGGTGTCAACGGTAATGGATGTTTGGGCATCTGTTTTACCGTAGCAACACAGCGAAATGAAAGCCGCTATGAAGAAAAAGCGCTTCATTGGCCGGACTATTTAACTTCAATGTCGAGCTGAACACCTTCAAGTTCATCATTTATCCCATAATCAAGAATTGCGGTAACAGAATAGTTTCCTTTTTTAAGTTTATCGTCAAGGTTGTAAACAACCTTTTTACTTGATTCAGGAAGGAGCGAAAACTCGAAGGGGTCTGACATTACTTCTTCTGCATCCTCAAGGTTGACGATGGTGTAATAAACCTTGCAGTTTAAAATTTTATCTCCAATATTTATTACGTCCGATTCGAAACTTCTGTCGCCTTCTTCGGTAAGTACCTCGGCAAGCCCATCAATCGTGCCTTTAAAAAATGTGTTGCCGGCTGGCGATTGATAGATTGGCACAGCGATCCGTGCCGAAATGTTAAGTCCCATTTGTACATCCTTGTCAATAGCTTTTGGCCCGGTTTGTTCCTTGGCCGATTCAACAAACAGCATGGCCCATTTTGTTGCCATGTCATCCTCAGGAACCAACATTGTAACGTTAACCCTGGCCGATTCGTTAGGTTGTAGCGTAACAACACCGGGAGTTACAGTTATCCATTCGGCACACGAACGGCTTGTTGACCCCGGATTGAAATACTTTACTTCTCCATTTTCATCAGTAAGCCAGTCGGCCAAATTGAAAATAAATGATTGTTCGGTATTGCCTTTGTTTTTCACGAAAACTTGTTGTGTTTGTGATGATCCCGCATTTGCGGCAAACATCATTTTTCCAGGAGTAACTTCAATTTCCTGGGAATTGGCATAGTTGGGGCATAAGAATAATGCCACTGCAAACATGGTGATTAATGTAGAAATCTTCATTGCTTGTATTTTTAGATTTATTTTATCTTGTTAACAACAATTAAACTAATATTTCAGATATTTAATTTTTCGTGCTTTTTTTTGCCCTTTAATATTTATTCAATTCCAATGATTGTATTCATTCTGTGAACAGTATTGCTAATTTCAACTACATAATAGCCGGATGGTAAATTTAAATTGAATGAAAAATGATTTGTGTTTGGCAATATTATTTCAGCAACCGTACGGCCATACATATCAAATACTTTTATATTTCCCGGTACATCAAGACTGGTTTTTTTTGTGATAAAAATACTCTTGCCCCGGGCATAAACCAAATATGCGTTATCGGAGGTGATATTGTTTTTAATATCCTCTGCCGGATTAATGTAAAGCCTGAACCTAAGCAGATTATTTTGTTTGTGGTGAAAAAACGAAAACTTAGCTACCTTCTTCAGGTCGATAATTTCGTTTGTAATAAGGTCTTTTACATAAACATCCATCGAATCGTTTAATGCCGTGAGTGGCGATAATGAAATTTCACAGATTTTATCCATCGAAAACTGAAATGCCAGGTCAATGGACATATCCTGTTTTACTTCGCTTAGTGTGTTTATGGCCATTTGATTTCCATCACAAAAACTACTTATTTGAGGGCTGTTGGTTGAGCGGCCTATAAATTTGTATGCATCTAAACCCGGATCAAACTGATCAGTCGCATTTTTTAGGAAGCGAATAATTGTTTCATCATAGAAACCGTCAACTTCTGTGAGGAGGCAAATTATCGGGTAGCTTTCCGTTCCATCCTTGTAAAACCCGGGTGTGCTTTCCATGATGCCGCAGCGAGCACTGTTGTTTACCTGCACCGTTCCATTTTGGATGGCCTGAACCCAAAAACCCTGATTTGCCGGAATATAGCGTGTCCCCCCGTTAAGGCCAATTGGTTCCTCTCCGCCCAGGAAAATTGTGTAATTCTGGTTTGCAGGATCCCAAATGTATTTTGCATCATTTATCGGTGTTTTTTCCCATCCGGTTTCTGCCAACCAGTCCAAAGGGCTGGGGTAGGGGTTACCTATCAGGTTCCAGCCTTTGCGGCTTTCAATTTCACCATTCGGAATATCGGTTATTGTTACATTTGTTGAATAGGCTCCTGTATTCAATTCTGCTGAGGTTGTTCCTGTATAATTTACAGTTTCTGCCTCGGGCAAAAACACATCGTAACCTTTCATGGGGTTCAGATTCCCTTCGTAAAAAACCCAGCCAAAGTCCCAATCGTTTTGAATAATGGTTTCGTCGTAATAAAACACCAGGTCGGTGCCCGCATAAACGCCACAATTGTTGTTGCTGACCGGACAAGCGCTGTTGTGCCATTTGTTTGCCGAAAAATATCGCTCTATCAACAAGTTTCCGCTTATGGTGATTTCGCCACCGGGAGTTTGATCGCACAGATGGCCGGAAGCGATTTCATTAGATTTAATGATGAGGTCAGTGTTGGAATATAGACTGCCACCCTCAGTTATTGTTATTGAACTTCCGGGGCCAATATAAAATTGGGATTGTGCCGAAATGCTAAATCCCAGCATAATGAAAAGGAACAGGCTAGTCTTTATTTTAATATTTGTTTTGGCCATTTTACCAGGTGCGCATTGCTCTAATGTATAAAAGGTTTTCGTTTTCAATCAGGTTAACGGCACCATCATTTGTACGTCCGTTAGCTACCACCTCGATGTAATCGCCTCTTATGACTTCTAATAAAAATGAGCTACTGACCAGCGATGCCCTATCATCCGTGCTGCTGTAAATGAATCCATAGGTTGCGCTGCGATCAAAGTAGGTCACCCCATTTACCCTGACTCTTGATTGAATGGTTTTGCGTTTGTTATTGGTATTGTCGAAGCTAAACATATAGTTCACTTCATAAATACCATCAGTAAGAATATAAATTCGACTGGGATTTATGGTATTAGAATGTTCAAAAGATTCATCCTTAATAAACTCTGTATCCCAGCCAATAGCAATGGGTTCGCCAAATACATTAATGTCAATACCAGTTGATGCACTAACTTGTATTACCTTTTCTTCACTAACACTTTCAGAGACAGTTATTGATGCCTGGAAGTGGCCATCATTAGTCACCGCAACTGCGCCTTTAAAATTAAGTGTTTGGGCATCATCTACCACATTGAATCCATCCTCTTTAATGTCAGGGAAAACCGGGTCGATCCATGAGGCATTGCCGCTTGCATCGCTGCCAAGAACTTTATCTTCAGCAGCCCCGGTGGGCATAGTAAAACCACCAGTGGTTATTTTATTTACTCCAGTGATATTACCATCATCGTCAAGAATTACGCCTGAGTTTTGAAGTAAACTGCCATCGGTGCCATCGAATCTTGCCACAGCATTGTCGGTTGATGAATCAGGCCCGTGCATATCGGAGGGTTTCTGAGGTTTGATCATTTTCCATACGGATCCTGACCAATAGTAAAAACCATGCTCCTGGTTTGCACCGTTGTTGTAAATAATTAGTCCGGTTGCGGGAGCAGTTACAGGATCGGGACTTGAAAGATCATTACTCAATGAAATCCTGGGAATTAAAAGCCCTTTATCGGTCGAATAAACCTCAAGCGCTGACGAAGCATCGGGTGTGTCTGTTTGAATTCCCGTTTGTGAAAATGAATTAAAACAAAAAGCCAATCCTGCAATTAGAAACCAAAAACGGCGCGATCTAAAAGTCCTTAGTATTGGATGCAATATTTTACTTTGTCCTTTCATGCTTTTATAAAATTTAATTTTCCCGTAACAAGCGCATAAAAAATACATTTTGTTCTGGTATAAGAAGCAGTGGGCCATCATTTGTTTGTCCATTCGCAATCAGTTCAATGTAATCGTTTGCTTCCATTTCTATCAGAAACGAAGAGCTGTTATGTGCTGATTCAAAATCGGCTTGATTGTATGAAAATGAGTAACAGACACCATAAGTAATAATATCTGTCCCATTTCTTCGTGGCCTGATTCTTAGCGTTTTTCTTTGTAGTGTTTTACTAATTGTATTCACAATAAAATTTACCTCATAAATTCCTGGGGTTCTTACATAAATCCTGCTTGAATTTGTTGTGTTGGAGTGAACATAGCTTGCGTTATTTTTTTGAAGCTCAATATCCCAAGGAATTGCGATATAAGTACCAAAAACATTTAAACTCAACGAATCGCCTGAGGATAACTGTATAAAATCCCTTGTAACCGAGTTTTTATAGAAGGCAATCATGGCATTGTTATCACCCTCATCATGAACAGTGCTTCCACCTACAAAATTTAGTGTGCTTGCACCACTTAGCACTATGGCTTCGTCCTGTTTGATATCTAATGATGATGGCACCATCCAACTCCCATCGCCATTAATATCCGAAGTAAGAATTGCTCCTGAAAAAGGTTCGCTTGGGATTATAATATTGTTGGTTGTAAAATTATTTACATTGGCAATTTGCTTATTATCATCAATGGTTACTATTGAATTTTTAACCAATTTTCCTGTGTTTCCGTCAAATCTTACAATCGCTTCATCTGTTGAAAATCCCGGCCCACTCAAGGTATCATCAGTTGGTGTTTGCATAAGTAACCATTCTGCTCCTGTCCAGTAATAAAGGCCTTCTTGCTGATTCATTCCATTGTTGAATACCAGCAAACCTTCAGCAGGATCAGTAATGGGAGAAGGGTTGGTAAGGTCTGAACTCAGAATAATGCGTGGAATCAATATGCCTTTGTTGTCAGCAAAAACATCCAATTCGGCAGAGGGATCGGGGTTTGTAGTTCCAATACCAATCTGACAAAAAGCTGAAGCCTGCAAAAACAGGATAGTAAGAAAACAAAAGATAAATTTTAACCCTTTCATTTTTTGTTTGAATTATCTTCCGCAAATGCTACAATAAGTTTAGTAATAGTGTAAAAAAATTTTAAATTTGGGGCTAAAGATAAAGAAATATTTACACGAATGTTAATAAAACTAAAAAAAAGTGTAAAAAAATTATTCGGTGGAAGTTTTATAGTACTCAATTTCACGAATGGTGGTAACGGATGTGTGGTTGGATTTGTCACCAAAAATATTATCGGGATTTTCAGTAGTTTCAATACGGTTTATCCAGTTTTTACAACGATCAAACTCATATTCAACTATGGTTTCTGATACAATGCGATGATTTCTGAATTTCCTGATTTTTATTGGATTTGCCAAAAGATCATTAGAAATTTTCTCCTGCCACGACATTTTACCGTCTTCGTCATAATGCGATCGTTCAACCAGAAAATCTTTGTAATTGTATTCAAATTCGTTTCGATGGGAAAGCGTTGAGTCCGGTTTTAAGTACTCTTTTGCGATCACCATATCTTTTACGTTGTACTTGTAATTGATTTTTGTGTATAGATTTTTGTAGTATTTGTAGTATTCCACATCAATTTCCTTTCGACGGTCATCATACATTTTCTGATAAGTTCTGTCAAATATCTCAGAGATGATCCGGCCTTCTTCATCATATTCATAAACCACAGCAAGATAAAGTCTGTCCCGGGCATCATATTCCTGGTAACCTGTTTTTCGGCCATTGTTATCATACTCGTATTTTTTGGTCGAAAATAACCGGCCCTTTTGATAATTTAATACCTCGGTAAGATTCCCACTCATATTAAAGGTGTAATACTGGTCGGTAGAAACAAGTTTTCTGTCGGATGATTTGGGATCGGTGGAGATGGAATATTGAAACTCCCTCACCGAACCGACCGAATCGATAAGGCCAAAAGAGTAAAGGTCGTTTGCTATGTATTGTGCCTGCAGATTTTGACTTAAAGTAGTGATTACAAAAAGTAAGCTTAGGCAGGATATAATGGTATTTTTATGCATGTTAGTTTTTATAATTATCATGGTTAATTATTCGGCAGAAAATTATTATTCGTGGTTAAGTTCTTAGACAAAAATAGCAATAAATCATACATCGATCCTCCAATAGTTTTTCCCGGATCAAAAACGGGGGTATCGGTTTATTTCATTCCAATTGCTTATCAGCGATAAAGACAATATTTTGCCAATCTTGTTGTTAGTAGTATCGTTAAGAAAAATCAGGTTTTACAGGGATATTCCGATAGTTAAAACAAGTAGTGTGGTATATGCTTTCATGGGGAAAAATTTATAGCATCAGTTATCTGTTAGTTCTATTTATAGTGTTGTTTTCGAATACTTCACTTGCGCAAAACGCGGGCGTTGACGAACAATACAACAACAAACTGAATGAAGCTGAGAAGTTTTATTTTGAAAAAAATTACACAGAGGCCAAAAAGGCTTTCAATGTTGCGCTTTCGATTAAGCCTGCTGAAAATCACCCTCAGACCCGTATCAAAGAAATCAATAAGATTTTGGGGATTCAGGAGGATAGCCCTAATAATTTTACCGGCATTGTCGCTGAGGCTGACCGGCTGTACGATGCTAAAAAGCTTGAAGATGCGCTGGAAAAATATAAGGAGGCCAATGCACTCAACCCTGATGATGAGCGGGTAACAGAGCGAATTTTGGAATTACATTCCCTGATAAGGAAAAATACGAATTTAAGTGCGGAATACAATCGATTGATCGAAAACGCCAATGCATATTTTGATTCCGGCAAGCTTGATAAGGCCAGGGAAGCTTATGGCGAAGCCCTTGCTTTGAAACCAACCGAAAGTTACCCGGCCCAAAAAATAGCTGAAATTAATGCCAAAACTGAAGTTAAAAAACAGTACGAAACTGCTGTTGAGCTTGCTGACCAACTGTACATCGAAAAGAAATATGAGGATGCAAAGAAAGCTTATGCTGATGCCCAAACAATAAAACCCGATGAAGATTATCCCGGCAGCATGATTGGTCGGATTGAGGATTTGTACAAAGAGATCGATCAAAATTATCTGCTGTACGTTGAAAAGGGTGATAATTATTTTGATACTGAAAAGTTGGAGCTTGCGCTTGAAGCTTATGAAAAAGCCGGAGCGTTAAAACCTGATGAAGCCTATCCCGGTTCGATGATTTCGATGATTACCGGGATGATGGAGGGCGAAGCAGAGCGGAATGAAAGATATAATGTACTGCTTACAAATGGCGATGATTTTTTAGTTGAGTTAAACTATATTGAAGCTCAGATGGCCTTTGAACAAGCTTCATCATTGAAACCCGGAGAGGTTTATCCCAAGGAGAAACTTGTTGAAATTGGAGCTGTTTTGGATAAGCTTTACGCTGAAGAAGAAGAATTTCAAACAATAATTTCGCAGGCTGATGATTTTTTTGATGAGGAAGAATACCCAAGTGCTGCTGAAGAATATCAAAAAGCCCTGGAGTTTAGGCCGGAGGATTCTTATGCGCTGTCGCGGATAAGTGAAATTAAAACCATCGAGAAAAGTCTTGCTGATGTTCAAGTGTCTTACGATGCAGCCATCGCTTCCGCGGATGCGTTTTTCCAAATAGAAAACTATGAATCCGCAAAAGCGGAATACCAAAAAGCAGCAACATTAAAATCCGAAGAAACTTATCCCCAAACCAAGCTTGCCGAAATAACCACTTTGCTTGCGGGAATTGCCGAGGTCGATGCTTCTTATGATGCAGCCATTGCTTCCGCAGATCAGTTTTTCCAAACAGAAAATTATGAATCCGCAAAAGCGGAATACCAAAAAGCAGCAACTTTAAAACCCAAAGAAACTTATCCTCAAACCAAACTGACAGAAATCTCAAGCCTGCTTGCCGGAATTGCCGAGACAAACACCGCTTATGATGCCGCCATTACTTCCGCGGATGAGTTTTTCCAAACAGGAAATTACGCATCAGCGAAAGCGGAATACGAAAAAGCCGCAACACTCAAACCCGAAGAAACTTATCCCCAAACCAGGCTAAGCGAAATAACTACTTTGCTTGCCGGAATTGCCGAGACAAACACCGCTTATGATGCCGCCATTACTTCCGCGGATGAGTTTTTCCAAACAGGAAATTACGCATCAGCGAAAGCGGAATACGAAAAAGCCGCAACACTCAAACCCGAAGAAACTTATCCCCAAACCAGGCTAAGCGAAATAACTACTTTGCTCGCTGGAATTGCCGAGGTCGATGCTTCTTATGATGCAGCCATTGCTTCCGCAGATCAGTTTTTCCAAACAGGAAATTATGAATCCGCAAAAACCGAATACGAAAAAGCAGCAACATTAAAACCCGAAGAAACTTATCCCCAAACCAAACTCACAGAAATCACAAGCCTGCTCGCCGGAATAGCTGAGAAAAACACAGCATACAATGCAGCCATTGCTTCCGCTGATCAGTTTTTCCAAACAGGAAATTATGAATCCGCAAAAACCGAATACGAAAAAGCAGCAACATTAAAACCCGGAGAAACTTATCCTCAAACCAAACTCACAGAAATCACAAGCCTGCTTGCCGGAATTGCCGAGACAAATACCGCTTACGATGCAGCCATCGCTTCCGCGGATGAGTTTTTCCAAACAGGAAATTATGAATCCGCAAAAACGGAATACAAAAAAGCTGCAACTTTAAAACCCGAAGAAACCTATCCCCAAACCAGGCTTACAGAAATCACAAGCCTGTTTGCCGGGATAGCAGAGACAAACACAGCTTACGATGCAGCCATCGCTTCCGCGGATCAGTTTTTCCAAACAGGAAATTATGAATCCGCAAAAACGGAATACGAAAAAGCTACGACTCTTAAACCTGAAGAAAGTTATCCTCAAACCAGGTTAACTGAAATCACAAGCCTGCTTGCCGGAATTGCCGAGACAAATACCGCTTACGATGCCGCCATCACTTCCGCGGATCAGTTTTTCCAAATAGAAAACTACGAATCTGCAAAAGCGGAATACGAAAAGGCCGCAACACTCAAACCCGAAGAAACTTATCCACAAAGTAAACTAACCGAAATAACCACTTTGCTTGCGAGAATTGCCGAGATAAACACAGCTTACGATGCCGCCATTTCTACTGCGGATCAGTTTTTTCAAACTGAAAATTATAAATCCGCGAAAGCGGAATACGAAAAAGCAGCAACTTTAAAGCCCGAAGAAACTTATCCCCAAACCAAACTAACTGAAATCACAAACCTGCTTGCGGAAATTGCTGAGGCCGATGCCGCTTATGATGCCGCCATCGCTTCAGCAGATCAGTTTTTCCAAACAGGAAATTATGAATCTGCAAAAGCGGAATACGAAAAGGCCGCAACTTTAAAACCCGAAGAAACTTATCCTCAAACCAGGCTTACAGAAATCACAAGCCTGTTTGCCGGGATAGCCGAGACAAACACGGCTTATGATGCCGCCATCGCTTCCGCGGATCAGTTTTTCCAAACAGGAAATTATGAATCCGCAAAAACGGAATACGAAAAAGCTTCAACATTAAAACCCGGAGAAACTTATCCTCAAACCAAACTCACAGAAATCACAAGCCTGCTTGCCGGAATTGCCGAGACAAATACCGCTTACGATGCAGCCATCGCTTCCGCGGATCAGTTTTTCCAAACAGGAAACTACGAATCCGCCAATGCGGAATACGAAAAAGCAGCAACTTTAAAACCCGAAGAAACTTATCCCCAAACCAGGCTTACAGAAATCACAAGCCTGCTTGCCGGAATTGCCGAGACAAACACCGCTTATGATGCCGCCATTACTTCCGCAGATCAGTTTTTCCAAATAGAAAACTATGAATCCGCAAAAGCGGAATACGAAAAAGCCGCAACTTTAAAACCCGAAGAAACTTATCCTCAAACCAGGCTTACAGAAATCACAAGCCTGTTTGCCGGGATAGCCGAGACAAACACGGCTTATGATGCCGCCATCGCTTCCGCGGATCAGTTTTTCCAAATAGAAAACTACGAATCTGCAAAAACGGAATACGAAAAAGCCGCAACTTTAAAACCCGAAGAAACTTATCCTCAAAGCAAACTTGCTGAAATCGCCACCCTGCTTGCCGGAATTGCCGAGACAAATACCGCTTACGATGCAGCCATCGCTTCCGCGGATGAGTTTTTCCAAACAGGAAATTACGAATCTGCAAAAGCGGAATACCAAAAAGCAGCTTCACTTAAACCGGAGGAAACTTATCCTCAAACCAGGCTTACAGAAATCACAAGCCTGCTTGCCGGAATCGCCGAGACAAACACAGCTTACGATGCCGCCATCGCTTCTGCAGATCAATTTTTCCAAACAGGAAATTACGAATCCGCGAAAGAGGAATACGAAAAAGCTTCAACATTAAAACCCGGAGAAACTTATCCTCAAAGCAAACTTGCTGAAATCGCCACCCTGCTTGCCGGAATCGCTGAGACAAATACCGCTTATGATGCCGCCATCGCTTCAGCAGATCAGTTTTTCCAAACAGGAAATTATGAATCTGCAAAAGCGGAATACGAAAAGGCCGCAACTTTAAAACCCGAAGAAACTTATCCTCAAACCAGGCTTACAGAAATCACAAGCCTGTTTGCCGGGATAGCCGAGACAAACACGGCTTATGATGCCGCCATCGCTTCCGCGGATCAGTTTTTCCAAATAGAAAACTACGAATCTGCAAAAACGGAATACGAAAAAGCCGCAACTTTAAAACCCGAAGAAACTTATCCTCAAAGCAAACTTGCTGAAATCGCCACCCTGCTTGCCGGAATTGCCGAGACAAATACCGCTTACGATGCAGCCATCGCTTCCGCGGATGAGTTTTTCCAAACAGGAAATTACGAATCTGCAAAAGCGGAATACCAAAAAGCTTCAACATTAAAACCCGAAGAAACTTATCCCCAAACCAAACTAAGCGAAATCGCCACTTTGCTTGCGGGAATCGCGGAAATAAACACAGCTTACGATGCTGCCATTTTTTCCGCAGATCAGTTTTTCCAAACAGGAAACTACGAATCTGCAAAAGCGGAATACGAAAAAGCCGCAACTTTAAAACCCGAAGAAACTTATCCTCAAAGCAAACTTGCTGAAATCGCCACCCTGCTTGCCGGAATTGCCGAGACAAATACCGCTTACGATGCAGCCATTGCTTCCGCGGATCAGTTTTTCCAAACAGGAAATTACGCATCCGCAAAAACAGAATACCAAAAAGCAGCAACATTAAAACCTGAGGAAACTTATCCTCAAACCAGGCTAAGCGAAATAACTACTTTGCTCGTTGGAATCGCAGAGACAAATACCGCTTACGATGCAGCCATTACTTCCGCAGATGAGTTTTTCCAAACAGGAAATTATGAATCTGCAAAAGCGGAATACGAAAAAGCTGCTTCGCTAAAACCGGAAGAAAGCTATCCGAAAGACAGACTCATTGAAGTAGAAAAGCAAATAAAAGGATTGGCTGCGGAGTTGGCGAGAAAACAAAAACAATATGATAATTTGGTGGGTTCGGCAGATTTTCAGTTGGCTGCTAAAAATTATCAAAAGGCAAAATCATCGTACAAAGATGCCCGGGTGCTGTTTCCTGAAAATCCTTACCCCGGACAAAAAATATCAGAGATTGATGAAATTTTGGCGGCAGAGTACGAAAAAGCCCGTCAGGAATACAACAGGTTAATAAAGGAAGCGGATCGTTATTTAGAGCAAAAAGTTTACGACAATGCCATACAATATTATATGTCGGCGGATGCCGTGCTTCCTGAAGAGGCTTATCCAAACGATAAAATTAAAGAGATTAGAAAAATTATTGAGGATAATGTGGTGGTGGACATAATAAAAAGCAATCAGGTTCTCGAAAACAATGTGCTGACACAGTTCGATTTTGAGCCGGTGCCGCGCATAGGCCGCAAAGAAAGTTACATTGTTGTAAAAGCCCGAAACCTGGAAGAGAAGGATTTCAGGCTATTTTTAAACTACGGCAAGGGCGGGCAAAAGAATGGTGGTTTTGTAATTAATATTCCCATTGATAATTACACACGCGATTATATTGTAAAAGTGGGCGGACAGTATAAATGGTTCAGCGAAGATAACAACTGGATTAGTCTTCAGCCGGAGGGCGGGTCTGTAGAGGTTTCTTTTATTCAGATATCACAGGAATAGTTTCCCAATGGCTTCCTGATCTGCTTTTATAATCCCTTTTTCGGTAATAATTCCTGTAATGAATTCTGCGGGCGTAACATCAAAGGCCGGGTTTACAGCTTCCGAGCCCGGGGATGTAACCCTTATTCTTGTCATTTTTCCATTTTTATCCGGCCCGGTTTGAAATAATACTTCCTCCTCGCTTCTTTCTTCGATGGTAATTTCATTTCCGTTTGCGCAATCCATATCAAACGTTGAGCCTGGGGCTGCAATATAAAATGGGACACCAAAATTTTTGGCAACAATTGCTTTTTCAAAAGTGCCGATCTTGTTGGCGGTATCTCCGTTTGCCGCAATTCTGTCGGCTCCCACAATCATCATATCAACTTTGCCCTGCGACATGAGCCAGGCACCGGCGTTATCAGGAACTATTTTGTGGGGGATGTTTTCGTTATAAAGTTCCCATGCAGTGAGCCGGGCACCCTGACTGCGAGGGCGTGTTTCGTCAACCCATACAAAAATTTCCTTGCCCGATTGATGGGCCTTGTAAATTGGAGAAAGGGCTGTGCCATAATCTACAAATGCCAACCAACCGGCGTTGCAATGGGTTTGTATGCGAAACCCGGTTTTTATTAATTCATTCCCAAAATTACCGATGGCCCTCGAATCTGCTGCATCCTTATCAGCAACCTGCTGAGCTTGAAGCAAAGCGTTTTCGGGGGATATTAACCCAGCTTCAAAAACTTTGTTTGTAGCATAAAACAAATTTCTTGCTGTGGGTCTGGTAGCTTCAATTTCATGTTTTGCTTTTATTACAAAGTCGGAGTCATTTTCGTGCTTTGCCTGCAAAAATGCCTGTGCCATCGCAAATCCTGCTGCAGCGCCAATGGCTCCTGCGCCTCTAACAATCATTGTTTTAATGGTGTGGCATGTATCTTTGTAACCGTGTGATTCAAAAATCTTAAACTCAAAAGGAAGTAAATTTTGCTCGATCATAAAAACCGAACTTCCTTCCATCCAAACGGTGCGATATTCCTGTCCTTTTATTTTCATTGTTTACCATGCAAATGCATCGTTGTTTAACCATTTTCCCTGTACTTTCATCACTTGTTCCAGGATGTCTCTTACACAACCCTCTCCACCTTTCATGTGTGAAATGTAGTGCGCCACCGATTTAATTTCCTCTGCTGCATCGGCAGGGCAAACAGCAACGCCTGCTTCGTGCATAATGTGAAGATCGGGAATATCATCGCCCATAAAAAGCACTTCTTCTTTGCTGAGATTATTTTGGGTAAGGTAATCGTTATAAACATCAATTTTATGATTAACGCGGATAAACACATCCGTGATACTCAAGGCGTTCATACGTTTAACCACCGAATCGGAAGTACCTCCTGAAATTATCGCGACCCGGTATCCTTTTTTACGGGCAAGTTGTAATGCATAGCCATCTTTTACATTGGCTGTGCGCAGTTGATCTCCGTTTTCGGTAATCAGAACTTTTCCATCCGTGAAAACACCGTCATAATCAAAAATAAGTGTGGTAATATGCTTGAGAAGTTCTTTGTAGTTTTTAACCATTTTACTGTTATTATTTTAATGGTGTTGATTAGTATTTTTAAAATGTTCTAAAATATATTTACTGATGTGTTTGTAAATTTCATGTTTTTCCGGTTGGGATTTCAACATGTTTAGATGTTTTTCTATAATTTTTTCATCGCCACGGGCAGCAGGCCCGGTTTGCGCATTGTGAGGAAGAGAATGTTCTGTTTTTTTTACTGTTTCGTTGATGAGGGGTAAAAGGATGTCGAAAGAAACGCCGGCATTACTCAAAATTTCTTCACCCATCAAATACATAAAATTGCTGAAATTGTTTGCGAAGACGGCCGCAATATGAATAAGCATTCTTTGCTCCGAATTGATGAGCCTTACATCATTGGAAATTTCGCGGGCAAGAGTTGTTAATTGTGATTCGATTTCCGTATTTGATCCTTCGATACATATCGGGATACTTGAAAAATTGATGGATTTGTCTTTTGCGAAAGTCTGCAATGGATAAAAAACACCATAACTTGCAGCTACATTATTAATGGTGTTCATTGGCACCGAACCTGAAGTATGAACCACGATTTTATCCTGAAGGTATAATTGGGCTGCTATTTCAGCAATGGCATCATCAACTACCGAAATAATGTAAAGATCGGATTCCAGATTGAGTTTTGAGATATTGTTGGTGGGCTCCGAATGGGTTAATAATGCAAGCTCCTGCGCCGATTGGTAATTCCTGCTATAAACCTGAACAATGGTTTTGTGTTTTTGCGTCAGGCATATTCCCAATTGGGTTGCCACACGGCCGGCTCCAATCAAAGTTATTTTTTTGATGGCCATGCTAAGGGTTTGAATTGAGAGATTTTAAAATGGCAATTGTCTTTTCAGGATCATCAGATTTAAATATCGTATTCCCTGCAACAAGAATGTCTGTTCCTGCATTCATAAGCCCGGGGGCGTTTTCCAGGGTAACCCCTCCGTCAACTTCTATTAATGCCGATGATGATCTTGAGATGATTAACTCTTTAAGTTCAGATATTTTCCGATAGCTGTTTTCTATAAACTTTTGGCCTCCATATCCCGGGTTAACACTCATAACAAGCACCAGGTCGATATCACTGATTACATCTTTAAGTAAGGATATGCCGGTATGTGGATTAAGCGAAACCCCTGCTTTCATGCCCAAGGCTTTGATGGCATGGATACTTCGGTGAAGATGTGTGCTTGCTTCATAATGTACTGTCAGGATTTCGGCTCCCGATTCTCTGAATTGCTCAAAATAACGTTCAGGATTAACAATCATTAAATGAACATCCAATGGTTTGGTGGCGATTTTATGGATGGTTTTAATAATAGGAAAGCCAAAGGAGATATTCGGAACAAATACGCCATCCATAACGTCTATATGGATCCAGTCGGCCTGACTGCGGTTTATCATTTCAATTTCGGATGCGAGTTTTCCAAAATCTGCTGATAATACTGATGGTGCTATTATTTGGCTCATAGTGTATTTTTGACAAAAGTATAAATTCTATGAAAACAAAAAAAACCATAATGAAAACTTCATTATGGTTTTTGTATTTTGAACGAGGGATTTGAAAATAGAATCCCGGGTTATTTTATTAGTCTCTGCCAGGACGGCGATCATCGCTGCGGCCATCGCCACGTCTGCGGTTATCATATCCACCACGGTCGCCACCTCTGCCACCGCGATCACCGCCACGGTCGTTACCACGGCCACCACGATCGCCACCTCTGTCGTTACCACGGCCACCATAATCACCACGCTCACGGTCGTTTCTGCGTGGAGGGCGTGTTTCTTCGTAACCTTCTGGTTTTTCGATGAGGGCACGTCTTGAAAGCTTCATTTTCCCGGTTTTTCTATCCACCTCTATCAACTTTACTTCAACTTCCTCGCCCGATTTCAAAACATCTTCAACATCTTTAGTGTTTTTCCATTCGAGTTCCGAAATGTGCAATAAACCTTCTTTGCCGGGCATAATTTCAACAAAAGCTCCAAAAGCAGTAATGCTCTTAACTTTTCCTTTGTAAATTTCACCAACTTCGGGTACAGCTATAATGGTGCGGATTTTTGCTTTAACTGCCTCAATTGAGGACTTGTCTATTGCTGCAATATCAATAACGCCTTCATCGCCTATTTCTTCAATTACGATGGTAGCGCCTGTTTCGGCCTGCATGTCCTGAATAATTTTTCCTCCGGGTCCGATAACTGCTCCGATGAATTCTTTTGGTATTTTGATTTGCTCAATTCTTGGAACGTGCTCCTTATAGTCGCTGCGTGGTTCGGTAATGGTTTCTTCCATTTTATCCAGAATATGCATTCTGCCTTTTTTGGCCTGTTCCAGGGCTTCCGAAAGAATTTCGTGTGAGAGTCCGTCAACTTTAATATCCATTTGGCAGGCTGTAATTCCATCGCGGGTTCCAGTAACTTTAAAATCCATATCACCAAGATGGTCTTCATCTCCTAAAATGTCGGAGAGAATTGCATAATTGCTTCCATCTTTTTCGGTGATTAATCCCATTGCAATACCAGAAACGGGTTTGCTAATCGGCACACCGGCATCCATCAGTGCAAGGCATCCGCCACAAACCGAGGCCATTGATGATGAACCGTTTGATTCGAGGATATCAGATACAATGCGTACAGTGTAAGGATTTTTTTCTCTTTCGGGCATTACGAATTTGAGTGCCCGCAACGCGAGGTTTCCATGACCAATTTCACGACGGCTTGTGCCACGGTTGGGTCTTGCTTCGCCTGTTGAAAATGGAGGGAAATTATAATGGAGGATGAAATTGCTTTTGCCTTCAAAAAGGGCACCGTCAATCACCTGTTCGTTTAGTTTTGTTCCAAGTGTTACAGTTACCAGCGATTGGGTTTCACCCCTTGTAAATACGGCTGATCCATGTGCTGAGGGCAGGTAATCAACTTCTGACCAAATTGGGCGAATCTCATCAAGATCGCGTGAGTCGATTCTTTTGCGTTCGGTTAAAATGAAATTACGAACGGCTTCTTTTTCCACATCATGAAAATATTTTTTAACCAAACCGGCTTTTTCAACAGCTTCTTCTTCGGTCATAGATTCGATGAAAGAATTTTTTATCTCATCAAACAAATCCTGGCGTTCATGCTTTGTAGTGCCTTGTTTGGCAATTGCATATACTTTATCGTAAGCAGCATCGTGAAGTTTTTGCTTTAATTCTTCATCGTTGGTTTCGTGATCGTATTCTCTTTTTACCTGTGCTTTTTCTACTTTGGCAGCGAGAGATTTTTGCATCCGGCATTGTTGGCTAATTACATCGTGAGCCACCTTGAGAGCCTCCAGGAGTTCAGCTTCTGAAACTTCTTTCATTTCGCCTTCCACCATCATAATGTTTTCTTCGGTGGCGGCAACCATGATGTCGATATCACCTAAGGCATTTTGGTCAATTTCGGGGTTTACCACAAATTCTCCATTAATTCTGGCAACTCTAACCTCTGAAATGGGGCCGTTGAAAGGGATATCTGAAACTGCGATTGCAGCTGATGCTGCGAGTGCTGCCAATGCATCGGGGGCAACATTTTTGTTGCCCGAAATAAGTGATATCTGTACTTGTGTGTCAGCATGATAATCATCGGGGAAGAGCGGGCGAAGTGCTCTGTCAACGAGACGTGAAATGAGAATTTCGTATTCTGACGGCCTTGCTTCACGTTTGAAAAATCCGCCGGGAAAACGTCCGGTGGAAGAATATTTTTCCTGGTATTCAACTGTTAAGGGAAGGAAATCAACATCTTCCCTGGCATCTTTATTTGATACCACTGTTGCCAGCAACATGGTATTTCCTTGTTTTACTACTACGGCACCGTCGGCCTGACGTGCCAATTTGCCTGTTTCGATGATAATCTCTTTACCATCAGGCATTACAAATTTTTCTGTGATTGAATTTACATTCATTTTTAACTTTTTTCTTATTATCTACATAAATACGAAAAAAGGCAATTCACTTAAAATTGCCTTTTTTCGAGTATTCTAATTCTTATAAAAAATATTATTTCCTTAAGCCAAGTTCCTTGATTATGGCCCTGTATCTTTCGATATCGTTTGTTTTTAGGTAATCGAGTAATTTCCTTCTTTTACCCACCAGGCGAACCAGTGAACGCCTTGTAAAAAGGTCTTTTTTGTTAGACTTCAGGTGGCCGGTAAGGTGGCTGATACGGAAGGTGAACAGTGCTATCTGACCCTCGGGTGAGCCTGTATCCTGCTTTGATTTTCCGTGTTTTTTAAAAAAATCGCTCTTAATTTCTGATGTTAAGTACATGCTTATCTGTTATTTAATACTTTTCTAAAATGGTGCGCAAAAATACTTCAATTTTTTATTATGGCAAAATTATTTTTGCATCAATTTTAATGTTTATCTTTTTTCTTTTACTAATCCCTTTCGGTATGCGGCAAGCAGCATTTCCAAATCAATAATTTGTTGTCGCAATTGTTTGCCTCCATCAGTGTCTTCAACCGATTTTCGTTGTTGATTTTGATGTAAATAGGTAACACTTGAAAGAATATCCTTTTCCTCTTCTATGGCTGATTGGGTTGATTTAAATGCTTCGTGGGCAACCAGAATCAATCCGTAGGAATTATAAATTAAGGTGTAGCCTGCAATTCCGGTAACACTTTGGTAAGCTTTTGACATGCCTCCATCTATTACCAGCAACTTGCCGTTTGCCTTAATCGGGCTTTCTCCTTTTATTACTTTAACAGGAACATGGCCGTTGATAAGATGGGCATCGGAGGCCTCTAATCCAAACTCTTCGAGGATTTGGTTTAATATTTTTTCATCATTGTTGAGGTTGAAGTAGGCATTTTTATCTTCCCGGTGTGTTTCTTTTTCGTTGATAAAGTAGCGTTCGAAAGTGGCCATTTTGGTTTTGCCGAACAGTGGTGATTTGGGGCCGCACCACAAATACCACATCAGATCCCTGGCTTCAAGGTTTGGGGCTTTATCATTCCTTGTAAAATAGGCCTTACGGGCTGCAACATCGAAGCGGTCAACAAGTTTCGCCCCAAGGTGGTCCTCTTTTTGAATGGTCATTTTCATAAAACTTCCATCGCCATTAAGCGGAACGCATCCATGCAAAAGCAGGTTGTTGTTATATTTTAAATACATGCTTCCCTTGGCATACAAGAACTTAACATGTTTTTTCAGTCTCTCGCTGTGCATGAACGAAGTGGTGAGCTTGTCCATCACCACTATTTCTTCATCGCTTAATTTATAGGGGTCTTTAGGATCGATGGTGGGAAAATTGGTATCTTTAAGTTTATACTCCTCATTGCCGATTTTTATGGTGCCTTTTTTAAAATTGATAAGATGTAAAAGATTCCTGTCCTTCATTTCAAATTGCGGATTTCTATTGATGATTTCCGCTTCGAGCTTAAATTGGATGATAGAGATGGCTTTTTGCATTTTGCCCACCATCAGCACCTGTTTGGCATTAAGGGCAGAGTTGCTATCGGTTTTTGGTTTAAAGAATTCCGCGGGGTCACCTTTGTAAACTTCCATAGCGAAGGTTGCCAATGGCATAAGACTGATTCCATATCCATCTTCAATGGTGTCGAGGTTCATGTATCTTGAAGAAATCCTTATCAGGTTCGCGATCATTGGCTTTATGCCGGCTGCGCTTCCCATCCAGATAATGTCGTGATTTCCCCATTGCACATCTACCGCATGGTATTCGAGGAGTTTATCCATTACTTTTTCAGCGCTTGGGCCGCGGTCGAAAATATCGCCAACCACGTGCAGCCTGTTTATCGAGAGCTGCTGGATGAGCTTACATATTGCAATAATAAACTCGCTTGCCCGCTCAACCCGAATAATTGTATTGATGATGCCATCGAAATATTTTGCCTTGTTTTGTGAAGTTGGGCTTTCGTGAAGCAATTCCTCGATGATGTAGGCAAAATCGGGAGGTAATGATTTCCTGACTTTTGAACGGGTGTATTTTGATGCAGTGGTTCGGGTTACTTCAATTAATCGTTGCAGGGTTACAGCATACCATTCTTCAATGTTTTTTTCCTGCTTTTTAATCAGGTTAAGTTTTTCTTCGGGATAGTAAATCAAAGTTGCCAGTTCGTCTTTAATAAATTTGCGCAGGGTATTTTTGAAAACTTCTTCAATTTTCGACCTGATTACACCGGAACCGTTGCGAAGCACATGGCTGAATATTTCATATTCGCCATGAATATCCGAAAGGAAATGTTCGGTGCCCTTGGGGAGTTTTAATATGGCTTCCAGGTTTATTATTTCGCTGCTTGCAGATTGGATTGTTGGGAATTGATTGGCAAGGAGGTTTAAATACTTGATTTGCTGTCCGATTTCTATGTTACTAAATTTTTGATCAACAGGAAGAGAATTATCTATCATAATATTTGCTTATTTTCTTATTTTCAATGCGTTTGCAAAAGTAGAATTATCCCATGCCAACCTTAATAATGCTGTCTTAAGAAATGTTAAGTTAAATATAACAGCAGGGATTTGAAATAATCCCGGAAATTATTATGTACTTTGCCACGGGAAATTTATGACAAACTGCCTGAATTAATTTATTTTTAAAACGATTAAGTTAAATGAAAGATAAGCAGGATCAGCAACATATAGTATCAGGGTCGCAGATGGAATTGGATAAAAATGAAGAAGTTGAACTATTAAGACAAAAGCTGGAATTGTCCACTAAAATTGCTGTCGAATATCAAACTTTGAAATCTACTTTCATATCTAATATCTCGCATGAAATCAGAACTCCCTTGAATGCAATACTTGGTTTTTCGGAACTCTCCGTTTTGAGTGATGCCGGTAAGGATGAAATGCTGGAGTATATGAAAATCATCCATTCCAGCAGTAAGGAATTGCTCGAAAAGGTGAAGGATGTAATTTATGTTTCGTCACTTGATGCCGGAATGGTTCATGTTGAAAATGACACCGTTTCGCTGGGAGGCTTGTTTGAAGATATTAGAATTTATTACACACATTATTATCCGATGCCTGACAACGATCAGGTGCAATTTAAAATTAACGCTTCAAATACAAAATATATTTACTTTAAGGGTGATGCAGATAAAATTTCCAGATTGCTTCACATTCTTATCGATAATGGCATTAAATTTACCAACAGGGGTTTTGTTGAATTATCCTTTGAATTGATTGATAATATGCTTTGCTTTACTGTAAAAGATACAGGTATTGGGATTCCTGATGACAAACAGCAAATTATTTTTGAACCATTTACTACTGCCGAGGATTCGTACAACAGGAATTACAGCGGTAGCGGGCTTGGGTTGACCATTGTAAAACATTTATTAAAATTGATGAACGGTGAACTTATCCTGAAGTCGAAAGTTGGCGAAGGGACTGAATGTAAAATAACGCTTCCCTACCTCCGGCTGAATAAAAATAAATAGTTTCTGCAAGAAAACTATTAATGTTGAAAATCAGAATTCACCCCGACCCTAAAGGGAGTTCTGATTTTCAACAGTTTGCTCCCTTTAGGGATGGGGTGAATAAACTGTTGAAAAATCTAATTGTCAAAGTTTTCTTGCAAGGACTAAAAAGCTTAATGGATATCGAAGAAATAATTGAACTTTGAAATCGTGTTAAAACAACAAATTAATATTTACGTTGTTAACATATAAATTAAATCTAAACTAAACAAAATGGCACAAGAAGAATTGAATTTTAAAAAAATTGTCCCTGTTGCAATCATTGTAGTAGCTCTTATTGTATTGATTGCATTCTGGAGCAGAATGACAATAACCATTGAAGCCGGCCACGGTGGCGTATTATTCAAGACATTTGGCGGGGGACTTGATACTGAAAATACTTATGGAGAGGGCTTTCATTTTATAGCACCCTGGAACAAAATGTACGATTACGAAGTTCGTCAGCAGGAAGTTGCCGAAACCATGAACGTGCTCTCATCAAATGGACTTGAAATTAGCGTGGATGTTTCGGTATGGTATCAGCCTCAGTATAGCCAACTTGGTTTTTTACACGGAAAAATCGGGCAAACTTATGTGCAGAGGATAGTAATCCCCAGTCTGCGTGCATCAACAAGAAGTGTTATCGGAAGATACACACCCGAAGATATTTATTCGACTAAGCGAGATTTGATTCAGGACGAAATTTTTGATGAAACTACGAAAATCCTGTCAGATAAATTTGTCCAGGTTAACAGGATATTGATCCGGGCCATCGTGCTGCCTCCTACTATTAAACAGGCTATCGAAAGCAAGTTGAAGCAGGAACAGGAATCGCTTGAATATGAATTTAAACTGGAGAAAGCTCAAAAAGAAGCCGAACGCCAGCGTATAGATGCCGAAGGAAAGGCAGTGGCCAACAGAATACTTTCCGAAAGTCTTACCGATAAAATCCTCAAGGAAAAAGGTATTGGAGCAACACTGGAACTTGCTAAATCTCCAAACACCAAAGTAGTTGTGATTGGTAATTCAAAAAACGGTATGCCAATTATTTTGGGCGACTCGAAATAAAAAGTTATTAATCAATTTGAGTATTCGAGAACCAGATGAAGAAATTATCTGTTGTAATTCCTGTTTATAATGAGGGTAAAACAATTTCCACACTTTTAAAGCGGGTAGTGGAAGTTGAACTGATTAGCAATGTTGAGAAAGAGTTGATTCTTGTTGATGATTTTTCCACAGACAATTCTGTGGAAGTCATCCGGGAATTTATGGTTGATAATCCAAAAGTTTCATTACGGATTTTTAATCAAGCCATAAACATGGGGAAAGGAGCTGCTTTGCACCGTGGAATAGCTGAGGCCACGGGCGATTATATTATAATTCAGGATGCCGACCTGGAATACGATCCACGTGAGTACAACCTCCTTTTAAAGCCCATGCTCGAAGGAAATGCAGATGTGGTTTACGGCTCCAGGTTTATGGGGGGCAACCCGCATAGAATATTATTTTTCTGGCACAGCATAGGCAATAAGCTACTCACCACCGTATCAAATATGTTTACCAACCTCAACCTTACCGATATGGAAACCTGTTATAAGTTGTTCAGGTCGGAGATAATTAAAAGCATAAAGCTGAATGAGAAAAGGTTTGGCTTCGAGCCAGAGGTTACGGCGAAAATATCACGCATTCCAAACCTCAGGATCTACGAGATGGGTATTTCATATTATGGAAGAACTTATGATGAAGGAAAGAAAATTAACTGGAAAGATGGTATGAGGGCGTTTTACTGTATTTTCAAGTACAACGTGATCAATCGCTGATAGTAAGTGTGTGTCCATAAAGTCGCCATCCACCACACACCCCTCCAACTCTCCGCCAGTTGGCGGAAGGACTATCCAACGCATTGGTAGCGAGGGGCCTCCCCGCCAGCTGGCGGGGATTGAGGAGTAGGGTGGGCAAAATCAGAAAAGAGCGGACTTTAAAGATCGACACTAATAAGTCCTCAGTTCTCAGTGGAATGCCAACTGTCAACTGATTCCGAAAGTTTTCGGGACTTAAGAAATATCAAAATAAAACGCGATGAGTAAACTGAATATCGGGGTTATGGGATGCGCTGCTATTGCAGAGCGTTCCATGATTCCGGCCATTCAACAAGTCGAAGATTTTAATCTCGTGGCTGTGGCCAGTCGCTCCATGGCTAAGGCAAAGCTATTTGCTGATAAGTTTAAATGTGAAGCTGTGGAGGGTTATCAAAATCTGCTCGACAGGAATAATATTGATGCTGTTTATATGCCTTTGCCCACCGGTCTTCACCACGAATGGATTATAAAAACACTAAAGGCCGGAAAGCACGTTTTGGCCGAAAAATCTATTGCTTACGATTATAACTCTGCAAAAGAGATGATAGGCCTTGCCCGGGAAAATAATTTGCTGGTGATGGAGGATTTCATGTTTCAGTATCACCGGCAGCATCAATTTGTTTTCGATTTGATAAACAAGGGAGAGATTGGAGAAACACGTGCCTTTTATGCAAAATTCGGATTTCCGCCTTTGCCCAAATATAATTTCAGGTACGATGATGCGGTAGGAGGTGGCGCCCTGCTTGATGCTGCCGGATACACCGTTCGGGCAGTTCAATTTGTTTTAGGTAACGATTATGAAGTAAAAGCGGCCAACCTAAAATATGATCCTGCAACAGGAACCAATATTTATGGAGGAGCCTTTATGGAAAACGGAAGCGGAATAAGTGCCCACATAAGTTTTGGTTTCGATCATTTTTACCAGGCCAATTACGAAATTTGGGGGAGTAAGGGCAAAATTCTTGTCGATCGCGCATTTACCCCCAGGCTCGATTTCAGTCCTGTAATCATTCTCGAAAAGCAAGGCGAAAAGCAAGAGTTTCCCATCGAACCCGACAATCATTTCGTTGGATCGCTCAAAGAGTTTTATCGCGCCATTACCCAAGGCGATCACGAAAAGCATTATGGTGAGGTGCTTGCCCAAAGCAAGGCTTTAGACGATATCAGAAAACTTTCTGCATAAAATTCCTATTTTTGACCCCATGGAAACCAAGCCTCATATTTCTGTAATCAGTCCTGTTTATGGAGCCTCAACTTTGTTGGATGAGCTTGTAGCCAGGATTATAACTTCAGTTAGCCAAATTACCGAGGCTTATGAAATTATCCTGGTTGAGGATTGTGGCCCCGATGATTCATGGGATAAAATTAAAAAGATTTGCGCTAAAAATCCAAAGGTTATTGGCATTCAACATTCGCGAAATTTCGGGCAGCAATATGCCATCAATTGTGGTTTGGATCATGCCCGGGGCGAATGGGTAGTTACGCTGGATTGCGACTTGCAGGATCGCCCGGAGGAAATCCCAAATCTTTATGCAAAGGCACGGGAAGGATTTGATATTGTGCTGGCCAGCCGGCAAAACAGGCAGGACGATTTCCTGAAAAAATTCTATTCCCGAATGTTTTACAATACCCTGAGTTACCTTACCGATACAAAGCAGGATGCCTCCGTTGCTAACTTTGCCCTTTACAACAGGAAGGTTGTGGATGCTTTGCGGCGCATGGCCGATTATTACCGCTACTATCCAACCATGATTCACTGGGTGGGATTTCGCTTAAGCACACTCGAAATCGAACATGCCGAAAGAAGCGATGGTAAAAAATCATCCTATAATTTCAGGAAAAGGCTGAATGTGGCTTTCGATACCATCATTTCATTTTCGGATAAACCTTTGCGCCTGACGGTAAAATTGGGATTGCTGATATCGGTGATCACAGCCGTTTTTGCCATAGCGCTCGTGGTGAGGTATTTTATGGTGGATGTTGAAGTTTCGGGATGGACGAGTACTTTTCTTTCCTTTTGGTTTTTATCGGGATTGATGATCACCATACTGGGTATGGTGGGTATTTACGTGGGTAAGATTTTCGAAAATGTAAAAAACCGTCCCACTTACATCGTTGGCGAAAAAGTAAATTACACCGAAGATTGATGATTATGCAAAAAAAATCCATCCTCATCGGTAGTAACGGGTACCTTGGGAAGCACCTGGCCTATCATCTCGAAAAAGAAGGATTTCAAAATGCCAACTTCGATATTCAAGCCCGGGCATCTTCCGCAATTTCAAACTATAAGCAAATCGATATTACCTCCGAAAATGCCTTTGATAAGCTTGATCCTGATGTGGATTTTATCTTCCTTTTCGCAGGCCTCACCGGAACATCGGCGGGCTTTGATGATTATAAAAAGTTCATCTCGGTAAACGAGTTAGGATTATTGAACCTCCTTGATTGGATGCGAAAATCAGGCTGCCGGGCAAGGTTGGTTTATCCTTCCACAAGACTGGTGTATAAAGGTGAGAAAAATCACTTGCTAACGGAAGACGACCCCAAAGAAAGTAAAACCATTTATGCCCTCAATAAGCTAAATGCAGAAAATATATTATGGATGTACCACAATGCCTTCGGGATTGATTATACCGTTTTTAGAATGTGTGTGACTTACGGGAATTTATTTGATGACCGGTTTTCGTATGGAACCCTGGGGTTTTTTATCAGCAAAGCCAAAAATGACGAAGACATTACCCTTTTCGGGGATGGTAAGATAGGGCGGACTTTTACCCACGCTTCTGATGTTTCGTCTATCATCATCAAGGCCATCCAAAGCGAAAAATCCAAAAATGAAATCTTTAACCTTGGCGGCGAAAACCTAAGTTTGCTTGAGGTTGCGGAACTTGTTGCCAAAAAATATGGGGTAGGAGTAAAGTTTACAGAATGGCCGGCTTTGACCCTGAAACTTGAATCGGATGACACGGTTTTTGATGATTCGAAATTACGGAAAATTATAAATCCCCAATACAGCAACACCATTGCTGAGTGGGTTGAGGGATTATGAAAAGAGGTTCTACTACCATTTTCGTGGATGTAAATAATTACTATCACCGTAAACAGATTTCTCACCGCCAGTTGGCGGTTCGAAAAGACAAGGATAGGACTCCACAAGGGGTGGTTGAAAGTGGGCGCGAAGCGCCAACTTTCAACCACCCCAACAAACCCGCCAAAGCCCTGTCATTTCGAGTCCCAAGCCCCCGAAAAAGTGGCCTCAAAGTGAAATGACAAGTTTAAATAGATTTCTCCCGGCAAAACTTGCTTCGCTTCGTTTTTTGGTCGAAATGACCCCGTCCATGGGTTAATTGGGAGGAGGGGAATCGGGCGCGAAGCGCCCGATTCCCCTCCTCCCACAACTATTGCGGAAGCGATGTCACCTCGAAGGAGCTTGCGACTGAGAGGTCTGTTTTTTAACACCTTACAAATAGTTGTCATTAGTAGGAGTTTGCAGCCTGCCCCGACACTTCGGGGACTGAGAAATCTATTTTACTACTCATGATTAATATTTTACTTTCCACTAAATTCGCAGTAATACCTAAAAAGAACACTTTTATCCAATCGTTTTTGCTGTAGTTCCAAAAAAAAGCTTGATCTCAAAAATCCGGGATCAACTATTCTAATTTATTTTCTTACTCCAACTTTTAATCATTATCTTCTTCTAATTGCAATTCTATAAATTGTTGCTTCATTTGTTAAATTTTCAGACATCGTCTGAAGAATCTCGTTTTTATCAGACAACAATAATTCGGACGGTGGCAGTGTAATCTTGTTAAATTGGGCAATCATTGCTTGCCTGATTTCATTTTTGAATTGGGCAGTCAGTGATTGCCCAATCTCAGGATAGCAATTGTAAAATTGCCTGTAAAGCTTCAAACTCCTGTAAGAAAAGCTTTTATTGTTGAGGCGGGCAGATAATTCCTGGAGTGTATTTTCACCATATTTGGCTCTGTCTTCTCCATATTGTTCATACTCTACAATATAATATCCTATCAACCAATTTCTGATGAACACAATGCTATCGATCAATAAATACCTATCCTTTTCCCGCCGGCAAAAAACCCATCCCATCTTATTAAATATGGAGGAATTATCCATACGCCGTACAATGTCGATTCAACTTGAACTTTCACGCAATTTTTAGTTGAAAAAAATATTATCACTTCATACATTCGATTAAAACAGATATTTATCTACCTTTGGCAAACTATAAACTTAACAATTCACCATTTGATAAATCTGGGTAATATTTATAAGATGAAACACAAAATAAAATGAAAACGAAAAGAAATATTAAAGAATTAGACGTTGACTTTATTGGTGGACAAGAGCCCTTGACCAAAGAAGAAGAAAAAAAATTAAGTGAATATTTCAAACGAAATAAGCAAAGAAAAGCAAGGGTAAAACCAAAACAAAAAGAAACTGTATAAAAAAACAACTTGCCATCAAGAATAGCTATTGCTTCATGCCACAGATGCTTGTACATATAAATGTTATGGAAGATATTGCATCGATTGCTGAATTTTCCGTAAAGTACATCACTCTGATTTAATTGGAATTTTCAGGCAATTTTTAGTTCGAAGAAAAAAATCCTCACTTCATACATTAAATTAAAACAGATATTTACCTACCTTTGGCAGCCTAAAAACTTAACAATTCACAATTTGATGTATTTTGAAAGCAATTTAAAAACTAAACACAAAACAAAATGAAAACAAGCCAATTGAAAACAATAAACAAAATGTCGTTTAACTATACCGATTTCACCACAGTTAAGCGGCAGAAAGGGGTTATAAAAACAAGTTAGCAGCCATTAGAAACAAGAAGCAACATGACAAATTTGAAAGACCAAAAGCATAATAGAAATGGCAAAAACACTAAGAAGGATTATGATTTTTTACAAATCAAATTGGACATAATATGATACCGAAAAAAATTCAGGCACTTTTTGATTTTATAGACTATTTAAACAAAAATAAAGACGAGTACATTGAGAAATATATTCCGCTGTGCAATGAATTAAAAGTTCTCGGTAACCAAAGAGAAGAATTAAAATCAAACAATAATTACATTAACAAACAAAAATACGATAAAATTCAATTACAAATAGCTGAAAAATTTACACCAATTACTTTAAACATATACAACCCAATTACAAGTAAATTAAGAGAATTGGAAATATGGAGTGGTGACGATACGTATGACAGTATTTGGAATGCTAATTCATCTGCAATTTCAGACTTTAAGGAAAATTTCATATCAGAAGATGTTTCACAAGTAATGGAATATAAACAAAAATATTTGAGTTTTCGAAAGGAAACCAATACAGATTTTCTTTGCTTACAATTCGTTTTCACACATTTAGATGAACTTCTAAAAGAACTATTCGATTTCTTTAAGGATAATGACATGAACGAGTTTGATAGTTTTGAAACCAAAACCGTTGAAGTAAATAGTATTGGAGAAGCATTACAAGGTTTCTTGGAAAACAAAGGGGGAAATGTAAAGTTTGCTATTCCTACTAAAACTCTATTTAAAAACTCCAAGAAAGAGCAAATACAAAATAGCACTACCAATGTAAAAAATGAATTAATTATGGGAGATAAAATTCAAGTTGGAGATATTCCCAATAATAGTGGTCAAGTTTCTGTTGGCAAAGAAAATACGACAAAAATTAATGATAGTAATGAATTAGCTCAAAAGTCATTTAATTGGCAAAAATGGGGCATAATTATAGCTGCTGTTCTTACAGTAATCTCAATAGTATTGATGATAATCTTATAATAAGAGCCTACGTTTTTCCCTGAGATAAAAAAGCCTTTCAGGGAAAAAACAGCAGCATAAATATCGTTAACATGTTAGCATTAGTGGTTTTTTAAGAGCCTAAATGATACATAATGGATTCAAAAAAGAAATAGTAACAGATGCTAACAACTAAGCATGGCACACAGCCGGTTAGCGTTCGTCTGGAAAAATGCATAGAAATAGAAACATACGAATCACTAAAAACTTTCCTGCAAGCGGGCGGCTGCGGGTCATATTTGCGGAACGTTGTAGCCAATGCAAAAAAAATCACTAACAGACATTGTATCATTTGATAATATTTTAAATAAATATTATACAATTATGACAATTTGTTACTATCTTTACAGTTGAATTATTTTTTGACAAATGGTATATATTTTAGAAACAAAAAGCAAAAAACTTATTGAAGCAGACATTGTTGCTGTAGAAAGAAAAAATGTACCATTAAAAAAAGATGGGTGGAGTTTTAATTGGAAACAATTAGTTCAAGAACAAAACACCCAAACATTTATTCTGAAAACCATTGAGTTACCACAAAGTATTGAAGGGGTTTTGCATTTAAAGGTTGAAAGTGGGATGTTAATTATGGACACAGTTGAAATTGCACCCCATAATATCGGAAGGAATAAAAAAAGATATGATTATGTAGCTGGCTGCTTAATTGCTTTTGCCTGTAGAGAAAGTTTCAAAATTGAAGGTAGTTATAAAGGTTATTTAACCTTTGTTTCCAAGACAAATTTGATTAAATGGTACTCTACTAAATATGGTGCAACATTGGCTCTTGGACAACGAATGTTTATAGATTCAGAAGCAGGCGAAAAATTGATTAATAAATATTTATAAAAAAGGTCATGAAAAATAATAACCAAATAGAACCAACGAATGGTGCTTTAACTAATCGCATGGATGTAGGAACAAATAGTTTTGATAAATTCCAGGAAATTTTATTAAACAAATCAAAGGATCAAACAATTGAACAAAAACGGAAGATAGAATTGTTAGCCCTTAAATATAAAATGGAAGATTATTTAAAATCAGAAGGACATGATATTAAGTTAGCAGGAGAATTCCTAAAGTTGTATTTAAAAACTTTGCATATTCGCCAAAATAAGTTTGCCAACTATATTGGACTTAATCCGTCAAACTTAAGCAAATTAATTATCGGAGAGCGTCCAATAAATTATGAATTAGCTTTAATATTTGGAAGTATATTTAAAATTGACCCAATGATTTGGATAAAAATACAGGCAAAAAATGAATTGAAGAAACTAAACAAAACCAAAACAAAAAAATATCAAAATTATACTTTAAATGATTTGATCACAGAATAAAGAACGTGATGTAACAATGGCTCAAAAAGCATGGCTCACAGCCGGTTAGCGGTCATCGGGAGAAATAGAAACATACGTATCACTAAAAACCCTCCTGCAAGTGGGCGGCTGCGAGCCATATTTGTGGAACATTATGCGCAAAATTGAAAAATATGACAAATAGACTTTTTATTTTATTAATGGGACTAATAATATCCATCCAAGCTTTTGCTCAGGAAGAAAATTGTTGGGTAATAGAAATCAAAAAGAAGAATATATTGAAGGGTTTCAGTACATGACTGCTGGATATGGTTGGAAACCTGTTTATAAAGAAAATGGGAAAACATTTTTATTAGACAAATAAAAAGTACATGAAATCAAAAATGAATAAATTAAGCACATAAAAGCAATTCATGGCCCACAGCCGCTTAGCGGTCATCTGGAAAAATGATTGGAAAAGGAAACTTATGAATCACTAAAAACCTTCCGGCAAGTGAACGGCTGCGGGCCATATTTGCAGAACGTTGTAGGCAATTCGGGTACTCATAATAATTGATCGTATCCCGAACGCTTTTGAATAATTGCTTTAAATTAGTCACAACCCTCGTAAGGTTGATTATATAATAATTAGTATAGAAAGGTTTTTTGTTTATGAAAGTTAGTAAAGAAATAATTAGATTTCAATTTGACGATAATTATAAAGACATAATTGAAAATTCGTCAATAGTGCGGGATTTTGATAAATTTATTGATATGGCAAATGACGGTCTGTTAGAGCTATCAAAGAGCGGTATTTTATCAATGGCCTCTGCAATCATAGTTAACGAAACTATTTTAAGGTTGATTCCGGTACGATTGAAACGTCCATTGATAAAAAGTTTCCCAAATGTATTATCATTATTTATTCTTTTTAGTTTTAGCGGGCTTAGGGAAGATGAAATAAAGGGAAAAAAGAAATACCTGAGGGTAAATCAAAAGATGCTGGAACAATGGAAACAATTTTCAGATGTCGATAAGTATTTTAGCTTGTTCTCGCTAACCTTTACAAATTTCACTTTTGAACCAATAAATGAAAGGGATGGGGTTTTTGAATTTGACTCGATTATGAGGATAATAGCTGGGAAAAAAAGGAAATGGGACATAAATAAAAGCGATGAATATTTTTTTAATATGTATCAATACAAGACTATTCTAATTACATTTAATATGTTTGGCTTGATTGATATTGAAAATGCTCCCCAGCTTGAAAATCAAGGTTGGAATATTAAATCATTCCAATCTAAAAATTTCATGATTGAAAAATGGGATATAATTAACAAATTAAGAAGCTATTGTTACTTCTCAACATCAGGTGATGGTGAGCATAGTGATGACTGTAGATTTGTTGTTGGAGATATTGATGCAGTGGCCCGGAATCATAGATTTGCAGATAAAATTACTGAACAGATTCCTGAATTTTCCCGGCGTTTAAAAATAGATATAGAAAATCGACCCGGGATTTATTTTTTTAAAGCAAATCTTGGAAAGGCATGGCGAATTTATAAAGTTGATTACCGCAGTTCACTTGATGATTTATGTTATAGGATATTGAAGTCCTTTGATTTTGATTTCGACCATTTATATGATGTTACGTTTATGTCATCATTTGGCTATAGATTAACTTTTAATGGTGCACCTGAAATAAGCCATGCAGAATATCCAACAACAGAAGATATTCTAATTGGTGATTTACCAATTAAAATAAATGATATGATGAATTTTACTTTCGATTATGGAGATAACTGGCAATTTTCGATTGTACTTGAAAAAATTGAAGTTATAAAAAAAGAAACAAATGAAATCCCTGATATTGAAATAATAGAAATTAATGGCAAAGCTCCTGAACAGTATCCAAGTTGGGATTAAAAAAAAGCCTTCAACAGCAAATTATGGCACACAGCCGCTTAGCGTTAATCTGGGAAAATGATCCCGTCCCGATAGTCATCGGGAGAAAAGGAAACATACATATCATTAGAAACCTTCCTGCAAGTGAACGGCTACGGGCCATATTTGCGGAAGGTTATTGCTACAACCAGTCTGAACGAAACCTGAAAATTAATTTTGAGAACATACCAAGAATTGGTATTTTTGTAAAAAACTTAAAGTTATGGCTAAAAATACATCAATTCTGTTAGGTAATTATTTTGACAATTTCATAAACCTGCAAATCAAAAAAGGAAAATATTCTTCTGCAAGTGAAGTTGTGAGAGCTGCTTTGAGAATGTTTGAATACGAAGAATCTAAAAAAGCGGAACTTATAAAAGAACTGAAAAAAGGTGAAAAGTCGGGTTTTCTAATAGATTTTGACCGAATAACTTTTCTAAAAAAACTTCACCAAGAACATTTGACTGAATAATGAAATATAAAATCAGTCAAAAAGCAAGTCAGGATATTGAAAATATCTGGCTTTACACATTTGAGATTTGGTCAGTAGAACAAGCTGACAGATATTTCAACTTGATATTGGATGAAATAGAATATCTCGCTGAAAATCCGAAATCCGGAGAGGATTATAGCAATGTGAGGAAAGGATATTTTCGTTCTCGAATAAAATCGCATTTCATTTTTTATAAAATTAACCGAAAAAACGAAGAAATTGAAATTATCAGAATTCTACATCAACGAATGGACATTGAAACACGACTGAACGAATAAAATGGCTGTAGCTAAAAGCAAATCATGGCACACAGCCGCTTAGCGTTAGTCTGGAAAAATGAATAGAAAAGGAAACTTATGAATCACTAAAAACCATCATGTAAGTGGGTAGCTGAGTGCCATATTTGCGAAACGTTAGCGAACATAGAAAAACGATAACTGGATACTAAACAAATAAAAATACTTTAGAATTTAGTTCTATTATTAATGAAACATTTGAGCTACCTTTGTGCTAAGAAAATATTTTGAAATTGGAATTATTACAGAAAAATAAACTGATTAAGCTTAAAAGAAAAAATCGTGGCAACCTCAAGCTACTAAGTGCTGTTGACAAGTTGATATTAGATATTGAAAATGCAGAGTGGACAACGAAGACTGACATAAAAAAATATAGACCCGATGCCGATTGCATACATAGTGATGGGTTCTGCTTTTTCGACATTAATATTCACCGCACGATGATTTTGATAGTTTTTGAGGATGACGAGGCTGTAGTTCTTTGGGCTGGTTCGCATGATGAATATCACAAAACATTTAAGGGTAATAAAACGACAATTGAAAAATGGTTAAGAAATCAAAAATTGATTTAAATGGAAAAGTTAGCAATACATAATATCCAGAAATTAGACTCATTAATAAGCGAGTTAGAATATGAAAGGGCAACCTCTATTTATTTGAAACTTAGGGTATTTATAAAGGAGGACGAATCGTATAAGGTAATTCGGACACATCTTCGTGGCCTGATTAAAAAGTACGAGCATGACAATTGGGCAAATGAGAATTCAATTACCGACAATCAAATAATAGCAAGTGATTTGGCCGAATCGTTGGTCCAGGCCGAAAATGAATTTTATAATAAAAGAAGAGAGTTGATAAAAAAACAATTAAACACATTCGGACTAAAACAAAATGATCTTGCAAAGATTTTGGGACACAGAACAGGATACACATCTGAATTGGTCAATGGACTGAGGCCATTTTCAAAGGAAGATATTGTTGTAATAAACCGACTTTTAAAGATTAAACTGGATGATTTAATCCCCACATTTATAAAGCACGACAAGGCATTGCACATTAGGAAAACTCTTGATTTATTATCAAACAACAAAATTAAGCTCACAAAAAGGGATTTTGATTTACAATTAGTTTGATTGAAAAAGTCAACTACGTTCGCCAACAGCAATTCATGGCCCACAGCCGCTTAGCGTTTATCTGGAGAAATGAATAGAAAAGGAAACACACGAATCTTTAATAAACTTTATGCAAGTGAACGGCTGCGAGCCATACTCGCCAACCGTTAAGCACATTTTGAATAACGATAAAGCTTGAAGTATAGATACTGCCAAATATCCAAAATTATTCATCGAATTCCCATTAGCCCCGATAGTTGCAGGAATTATTCCCTTAAATTGAGTTACCCATATTTTTAGGTACTACTGCGTATTTAGTGGAAAGGCTTTATTGAGTCTTCGCTTCACAGTCTTCGGTTTACAGTCCCAAAAGCTTTCGGAATCAGTATCCAATCCCAAAAGAAACTACCATTTTTTTGGCAGAATATTAGAGATAAGGTACCCAAGCAAAATTTAAAATGCATTGACGTTAATATGAAAGGAAGATGAATAATAAAGCTCTTAATTGCAAAATATGCATTTATAAATTTTGCCGACTAACTTGGACAAACCAAAACAGGAATACACCATAAATTTTACATGATCACCTTGTTTGGTTTTGGCTTGTCCAAGTTAGGATGGGTAAAAGGAAAACAAAGGTTTTTTCGTGCCTGAGGCTTAGGGGTTCATGATGTTAAATGTTGGATTTTAAATTTAATTATGTTTCTTCTCGTAAATATAAATGGCCTCACGCTTAAGCATGGAATCTACAGAAATATTTTTGGCAAGTGCCTTTTCACGAATCATATCCATATACTCTGCTTGTGATTTGATATATAGCACATAGCTCTCAATCTCTTTTTGTCGTTTCTCTGAGGCCATAGGATCATAGTCAATAATTACTTCCCAGGCAGTTTCATCAAAACCCCAGGGGAATTGCCGGAGGTTGGCATCGGTGGTGAGCAGCATTATCACATCCTTTTCCATAATTTCATTATGAACATCAACGTTGGCAGCCAATGAATAGCTTGTGTTCGAGGGCTGAAAAATTTCGCGATTATAAAACCAAAATTCACCATCATTAAAAACCCAATACATTAAACCTTTACCATAAAGTCCCCAAAAAAAACTATCGGAAACTACCATTGCTTTAAGCTTTGTTTTGCCCGCGGTCATTACGGTGTCGTGGCCATAGGCCAAGGGGAAGTTGGATATGGGGAAAAGCAGGTTCATGCCATCTTCGATATCCCTGTCGGGGGTTTGGTAATTTGTAGAAAGCTTGTAATCGGATACTAAATAATCAGGAATATCCACATTCTTATGTTTTTCGATGTATTTTGAGATGGAATCAAAATACAGGTTCATCCCGTAATGGCTCCAATGGATGCCCGTTTTCGGATACAATGGATAACGCGAGGTATCCTTCATTTGAAGAAACCAGGCATTAAAATCGAGCACATTCAGCCCTGAGGCCTCAGCGATGGATAAAAACTTTTCGTAGTTGGTTATACTTTTTTCACCCCGGAGATGATTGGGGATATAGTCGGGGTAAAACTGCGTTTTGCCTGGTGCAATGCTTACAAAAAGCAATTTTCCGGAAGCTGCCAGGGTATCCTGCAAATATTTCAATCTTTGCACGCGTGCCCTGATTAGCGAATCACCAATAAAGTCCCTGCCGTAATAGGCATTGATATAATTTTTTTCGTACAAATAGTTTTCCTTGCCTACAACCACATTTCTCGCGGTTGTTTTTTCATACAACCAAAAAGCCATTTGATTGTAAATCCGAACCATTGTATTTCTGAATCCGAAGTTTTGATTCAGGTATTTTTCGGCCTCTGCCTGAAAGCTTTCATCAAACCATGAAGCCTGGGTAAGTGGAGTTTTTTCGATAACTTCGATGGCACCATCAAGCTTCCGTTCCCCAAACAGGCTCATCTGCATTTGCAATAAAGGAATCCAGATCATTGCCATCAAAAGCAAAAACAAAATTTTGGAGGAGTTATATGTCGCGGCCGTTTTTGTCATTAAAATCTAAAATAAATAAAAGGGTTAAAGCCCGAAGTAGTTATGGCGCTCACCGAAAGCACCAACAAAATCACCACCAATACAAACATTATAATTTTCCGTTTTTCGGTGTAATCGGCATAAAACACTAAATCCTGCAATTTTAATCCGGCTTTTGAAACGGTGATAAATGAGAACATCACAGCCACAATTAGTATTGCATAAACTTCGGGGTTGTCATAAAATGGAATGCCGCCAAAATCGAAGGCAAATAATTTTCCGTAAAAGATCATGGCGGTGTCGAAGCTTTCGATCCTAAAAACCACCCAACCCATCATGGCAACGAAAAACGTAAATATCGTACTGAATACCTTACCTGACTTTTCGAGCAGTTTGAGCAGGAAAATTTTGTCGAGGATGAGGAAGAGGCCGTGGTAAGCGCCCCAGATTACGAAGTTCCATGAGGCACCGTGCCATAGCCCCGAAACCAGGAATACAAACCACAGGTTAAAGTAGAGCCTGCGCTGGGTTTTTACACGGTTTCCGCCCAGGGGAATATAAAGGTAGTCGCGCATCCAGCTACCGAGGGTAATGTGCCACCTGCGCCAAAATTCGGTGATGCTGCGCGAAACATAAGGGTTGTTAAAGTTTTCGGGGAAGGTAAAACCTATCATCCGCCCAATACCAATGGCCATATCCGAATATCCGGAAAAATCAAAATATATCTGGAAGGTGTAGGCCAGAATTCCTATCCATGCAGTGGTCGAGTCGATTGTAGCTGCGTCAACTGCCATAATACGGTCGGCCTCGGCGCCCATCACGTTGGCAATTAAAACCTTTTTTGCCAGCCCAATCACAAACCTGTAAAACCCAAGCAGGCGGTCATCATTTGTTTCTTTTCTATGGGTAATCTGATCGGCAATCCAGTTGAAGCGCACGATGGGGCCTGCAATCAGTTGCGGAAACATTAAAATATAAAGGATGTAATCGGTGGCTTTTTTCAAAGGTTCGTGTACTTTGCGATATACATCCACCGAATAGGTCAGGCTTTGAAAGGTAAAAAAGGAGATGCCGATGGGCAAAGCAACTTTTGTCCAGGCGACTTCCGAACCTAATCCAAGGTTTAGTATCAGGTCGTTTACATTTTCGATAAAAAAATTGGCATACTTAAAATATAGCAATAAACCCAGGTTGATGAGAACCGAAACAGACAAAAGGATTTGCTTTAAGCCAACGCGGCTTGTTTGATGCATCGCCTTTACAGTGAAAAAATTCAGGATCATCGATACCAAAACGATGAAAATAAAATCGGGCGCTCCCCAGGCATAGAAAAAAATGCTTGCCAGCAGGATTGTATAGTTTTTGAATTTTGGATGGATTAGATAATAAACCAGCAAAAATGTAGGGAAAAAAATAAATAAAAAGACGATGCTGCTGAAAACCATAAACCCTGTTTAAAATTTTGAAGGGGCAAAAATAGTATTATTACTTTTCAGCAGGGCGGATGAACCAAAGAAGTAAGGCTTCTACTTAGGGTCGGTCTATAAAGTCAGCTCTTTTCTGATTTTGCCAGCGCAACCCCTTAATCCCCTAAAGGGGAAATCCCTCGCTGCCAATGCGTTGGCTGGTTCTCCCCTCCAGGGATCCCGAAAGCTTTCGGGAAGAGGGGTATGCGGTGGATTACGAGTTTATGGATGGACACTACTTAGGCTCTTAAAAAACCACTAACGCTAACATGTTAACGATATTTTTGCTGCTG
>CAZQIV010000031.1:0-55457 GCA_964593705.1 uncultured Lentimicrobiaceae bacterium
ATATCGTATTAGTTATCAACAATATAAAGTTAATAGACGGACACTAATTAGAGTCTGTCTTTAAAGTAAATTTTTTGAAATATCAATTGCCCCATCCTTTAGGTTGGGGATTGAATTGAAGGAATGAATGCCCCCACCTTTTCGCTGTCAATGCCTTCGGCATTGACAGCGAAAAGGTGGGGAGGTCGTTTTAAACTCATTTTTCCCCAGGCTAAAGCCCGGGGCTAGTGAAAAACATTGACTTTATGGACGCACACTAATTAGGTCTGTCCATAAAGTCGGCATTTTATTGATTTAAGATTAATGATTAATGCCGGGCTGCGCACGAGCATCCTCGAAAAGTTACAAAAATTGAAAATTTTCAACTTTTCTGGACGATCGGAGATATTAGATTTTGCTGAATATCGCTAACATCTTAAATCTAAAATTGCCTGCCTCGCCTGAGCATGAGCCACACCAGGCGGCCCGCTTCGCAGCGAGGGGTCTCCCCTTTAGGGGATTATGGGGTAGCGTGGACAAAATCAGAAAAAGGGGACTTTAAAGACGGGCTCTAATTAAATGATCCCGGTTTACTTTACGTAAACATGTTTTTTATCAAATTCCCTAACCTCTCCAACTATTGCCGAATGTGGATAGCCGTTTTCTTTGAGATCGGAAATTACATTATCAGCATTTTCTTTATCAACACACATTAACAAACCACCTGAAGTTTGTGCATCGAAAAGCATGATTTTATGGTTGTAATCCAAAGTTTCATCAAAGCTGCAATCCTCCCCGGCAAATTCTTTGTTTCGGAATGATGCGCCGGGAATTACACCCATATCTATCAAATCGATCACCTTATCGAATACCGGAATTTTAGAAGCATCGAAATGCATGGAAACATGGCTTCCTTTTGCCATTTTCGTTGCATGGCCAGCCAGCCCAAAACCTGTAACATCAGTGGCACACTTTACGTTATATTTTTGCATAACGGTAGCTCCGTGCATGTTGAGTAGTTTCATACTATCAACGGCCTGGCGGTATAATGCTTCATCAATGAGCCCGTTTTTCCAGGCCGGGATAATAACTCCGGTGCCAATTTGTTTGCTAAGGATAAGCACATCACCGGGTTTGGCGGCATCGTTTGTAATTATCCTGTTTGGATGAACCCATCCTGTTACAGCCAAACCATATTTTGGAATATCATCAGTAATGGTATGCCCGCCCATCATCACACCTCCTGCTTCGCTTACTTTATCATGGCCGCCGAGCAATATTTCCTTTAAAATATCCAGGGGTTGATTTTCAGGAAAAAGCACAAGATTCATGGCCGTAAGCACTTGCCCGCCCATGGCATAAATATCGCTGAGCGCATTGGCAGCAGCCACTTGTCCAAAATCGTAAGGATCGGAACACACCGGCGGGAAAAAGTCGGTGGTTTGGATCAGGGCATAACCATCGTTGATTTTATAAACGCCTCCATCATCATGTGTTTCAATGTCCACCAATAAATTGGGATGGGATATTTTTGGAAGCCCCGACAGTGCTTTTTCCAGTTCCGCCGCTGGCAATTTTGCCGAGCATCCACCCTGGTCAACCAGTTTTAAAAGATCGAATTTCATGGTTTAAAAATTTAAAACTTTTTGGGCATCTTTCATACTTTGTACAATGTCGAGCATATTCGAAACCCTGCCAATAACAAGATCGTCCATTTTACCAAAATAGTCGAGGCAGGTGCCGCAAACAATCAATTCAACACCATTATCCTGCAGGTATTTTAAATTGTCAAGCACCAACGAACCTTTTACTACCAGGTTGATTCCCGAGTTCATAAAGATGATTTTAGTTGGAAGCGGCTCAATTGCTTTAAGTGTATTGATCATTGCACCGGCAAGCGCTTCGCCCAATTCATCCGATCCTTCACCCAAACGGTCTTTGGCCAACAAAACCACAAAATTTTCCGGCTGAGTGATTTCAACGGCGCACCAGGCGGTTTCATCCACTTCATCAAGATTTTCCCCCTGGTTGTTTACAATTATTTCGATGATCTCCCCGGTTTTATTTTCGGTGTAAGAAATCTGGTTATCATTTAAAAAATGCGTTACATTCTTTGCTGAGGTAGGGTTGTCGATGAGTATTTTAAAATTTTCGTTTTCACCAGTTTCTTTCAGTGCTTTTTTAGTTTCGATAAGTGGCAATGGACATTGCTTGCCCTTTACATCAATGGTTTTCATGAGTTTATTAAGTTGTTTATTTAATTATTCAACGTTCCATTTTGCAAATAAACAAATTTCCTGATGAACGGTTTTGCAAGTCTTTTTATATCCAAAATTATTATATTAAAAAAAACTTTGTAATTTCACATTTTCAATTAATAATTTACAAATACCTCTCATTATGAAAAAAAGTATTTTTACACTTATCGCATTTTTCTTATTTGCATTTTATTGCAATGCACAATTTACATCCAACCCGGGTGATAACACACAACTTTCTGATCTTTCCGGAGAGCAGGCCATTCCCAAAATTGCAGTTTGTTCGGATGGCAGCATGTATGTTTCATGGTTTTCGAACGAAAGCAGTAACTACAACATGCGCATGCAATATCTTGATATAAATGGAAATGCGCAATGGGAAACCAATGGTTTGCTTATCAGTGATGAGCCTCAAATGTCGTGGTTAACAGATTATTCTTTAACTGTTGATCCTGACAATTATGCCATTGTAACTTTTCAGGACATCAGGGAAGTAGATAACAATCCGGTAGCTTACCGGGTATCTCCCACCGGAGAAATGGCCTGGGGTGAAACGGGAATATTACTATCAAACAATGCCAATTTTGAGCCGGATCCTGTGATTTGCGCTACCAATGCCGGTAACATAATTTTTGCATGGCAAAGTGCCGGAGATGCCAATGAGGTACATTTGCAAAAAGTTTCTCCTGCCGGAGAGTTACTTTGGGGCGATGGTATCACCCTTGCCGAAAGTGGTATTGAATATACCTCTCCATATTTGCAAGCTGCCGATGGTGATTATGCATTCCTGATCTGGCACAAAGAAACAGGTCCATATTGGGCGCCAAACCGCGGACTGTATGTTCAAAAGCTGAATATCGATGGAAGCTTTTTGTGGACTAATGCTGTGGAAGTTTTTGCCCCCGTTGCTTCCGGGGTAGTGGTTAGCCTTGAAATGTGCCGTGATAATGACGGAGGTATAATATTCTCAAAATATGGAAATGATATTGGAACACATTTTAATGCCTGGGTTCAACATATGAGCGCTGACGGTACTCTTTCGATGGCTGCTAACGGAGTGGTTGTTTCAACATCGCAGTCGCAGATGCACATGTATCCTGCCCCATCCTTCCTTCCTGAAACTGAGGAAATCATTGTTTTCTTTAGCGAGCAGGATCTGAATCAAAACGATCGCGGGCTTTATGCACAAAAATTCGATATGCAGGGCAACCGCCAATGGACAGATAATGGAAAGATGTTGATTCCACTTTCTAATAATGATTATTCATTGCCACAGGCCGGGGGCTACGTGGACAAGGCTATTTGTGTTTATGGGGCTTTTGAGTTTGGAAATTTTGCTGATGAAAAAGTGCAGGCTGTGATGCTTGATACCGATGGTAATTTTGTTTGGGATGATGAGTTTATCGACATGAGCACGGTTCAAAGCGCTAAACTTCACAGGGCAATGTCGCAAATTAATGGTGGCCAGTGGGTGGCAGTATGGGGAGATGAACGCAATGGCAACCGCGATATTTATGCACAAAACATTCATCCCGATGGAAGCATGGGGCCGGGATCATTAGTTAATGGTAAAATTCAGGGCTTTGTTAGAGATGCCGTATCCAACATTGCAATTGATGCTGCTACCATTTATGCCAATAGTACTGATGACAGCTATCAAACCAGCGAAACACCCTTTGGCTCTCATTACACTATGATGGTGCCCGAAGGAAGTTATGATCTTTCATGCGAAGCCACAGGTTATCAAACTGCCGAAATAAATGGAGTGATGGTTGAAGGCGACCAAAACACCGAACTTACTTTTCATTTAATGCCAGTGGATAATGTTACAGGAATTTATGGTGATAATTCTACTCTGCCGGCATGTTATCCCAATCCGTTTACAAACGTGCTCAATATTTCCATCCCTGATCTTGAAAATCAAATTTTGAAAGTTGAGATAAGAGATTTACAGGGTAGATTATTAAGTAGCACTCAACCCTTATTTAATGACTTCCAACTTGACGTTTCTAACTTGAATTCAGGCATTTATTTTTATAATATTAAAACGCGTAATAGTAATTACCTGGGAAAACTAATCAAAAACTAATTTAAATTTAATCAAAAATGAAAAGATTTTTTCTTCTCTCAATTGTAATTGTTGGAGTATCAATGATTACTGCAGCGCAAAATTATAGTTTTCAAAAAACAATAACCAATGCGGAAACAGGGTTCAGCCAACAATATCTAAACAGTGAAAAGCCCTCCGAAATAAATGAATTTTATTCAACGGGTGGTTCTTCCAGGGTTTTGGAGGTAAACTGGCAATTTACCGATCCGGCTGCAGTAGGCTCTAAAATTGCAGTATCCGGTGAGTCGGGCTATACCTTCAACTCATGGTGGCTCAACGATGAACGCATCTCTCTTTACACCAATTCAGCCACAGCACAATGGGAATACCCGATTTTGGCCGAATGGGAATACCCCATCGATATGACTCCTGATGGAGCATTTATGATTGCTGGTTACGACAGTGTAGCCCAGGTTTTTTCATCGGCTTCGCAAAGCCTGGAGTGGGAAATAATTACAAATGCAACTATTATTGGTACTAAGATCAGCGAAGACGGGACGATGATTTATCTGGTTGAAAATGCTCCTGACGGACAGGACAAATGTAATGTTACAGCTTATGAAGTTGGAAATGACGAGCCGGTTTGGATTACAGGTTTTCCAGGCATGGGAACTGCATTTGCCGCTTCCGGCGACTGCTCCAGGCTGGCATTTTGCCAATACAGCGGATACAATAAATTGTGGGTTATCGACACCGAAAATGGTGAAGTAGTATTCGAAACCTATTATAAAAATCAAAACCCCCCGGCATTTAGTTACAATGGTAATATATTGCTGAACGGGGATTACAGTGGTTATGCTTTTGTTTATGAATATGATGAAAACCTCGGAACTTACACCGAAAAATGGTATTTTAAAGTTGGAGGTGGGGGCACCTCTGCATGGGTTGTTGGTATGGGTGTTTCAGCCGACGGATCAACCCTTGCCCTTGGAACCCTCGTTTTTTTAAGCAGCGGTTACGATGGTGAGATTTATACTTTTAATACATACTCACCCGAACCATTGTGGGTGTTTGAACATGCCGGCGATCAGGTAAGCTCTGTTTCGCTTTCTGATGATGGATCACTTATTGCTGCCGGCGGGTGGGGACCTTTGGATCATTCCAAACCCGATTTTTATCTTTTCAGGAAAGAATCAGGCTCACCAATTTTTACTGTTACTACCGGCGGCTCATTCAATGCTGTGGATATTTCGGGCGATGGAACGCTTTGCAGCGTTACCGGAAAAGCAGTTCATGCCCGTGAGTTTGGAAGTGGCGGATTACTTTATAACATCAATTCCAATCCCGGTGGGGGAAGCGTTTCAGGAACTGTTAACGTTGAAAATGCAAAGATAGAAATCCTCGGAATAGAGAATTATTTTGCTTATAGCGATGATGAAGGAGCTTATGAAGTCAAATACATTCCGGTAGGAACATATCAGGTTAAAGTTTCCAAGGTTGGATATTATCCGGTTACTATTGATGATGTAGAAATTGAAGAAGGTGGAGTGAATTTATTAAATTTTACACTTGATGCCACCGGAAATCCTCCCACCGACTTGATGGCCTCAAATGGAGCCGGTTATTCTGTTTTTCTTGATTGGAGCTACGAAGATCCAGACAACATTTTGGGATATAAAGTCTATAGGAAGAACATTGCCGAAATTCAATTTCCCGATGAACACATAGCTTTTGTAGAAAATACAATGTTGGCTTATGAAGATGCCGATGTTATGCCCTTGAAAAATTACTATTACGTGGTTACCGCAGAATTAGAAGAAGATGTTCAAAGTCCCTACTCGAATACTGCGGAAGGTTCGATGGCGCATGGATTTGTGATTAACAAAATTAGTGCTTACCAGGGAACAACCCCGGTTATTGATGGAACAATTGACGCGGGTGAATGGGATGATGCATTTACCATGGATGCCTCCGATTTTTTGGGAACCTACGATAATATGCCCAACCCTGTCGGGAGTGTTTGGATGGCCTATAAGGTGAATCCCGAAATGACAGAATTGTATGTGGCCTGCATCAACGGAAACGACACCGAGCTTGAAGATCACGATGAAGTGGCTTTGTATATTGATGATAATAACGACAAAGCCTATCCAGCCCCGGACGATGATTCAGAAGGAAACTACTGGGCCGCCTATTATGCAGGGGGGAATGAATTGAAATACCGTCCAATTTACAATAACGGCGGAGTGGGAACAGTATTTTATCTCGAAAATCCACAATTGGAAGTTTCGGATACAACAGGTGTTATTGTTTATGAATTTATGATCCCTATCGGGGATGATGAAACCTGGAAAATCAATCCCGATGAAAATAATCAGAGTGGCATGTTCCTTTTTGTTCTCGACGATCCGACAAATTTTGACGGCTACTGGCCATGCCAGAACCTGCAAATTTTTGAACCTTCCGGATATGGCACCATCACTTTCGATGCTGAAGATGAAATGCCTGTTGCCCCTGATGAAACATCAATTTGGTGGAACTTAAGCAATCCACCACTCATCATTCTGAGTTGGAACCAGCCCGACATCAACGACTTCGACCATTTTAATGTTTACACCAATCAATCAGGATCTTTTGAATTGTTGGCCGAAACTGAGGGAAGCCAACTTTACTATTATGCTGAGGATAATGAATACAAAGAGTTTTATGTGACTACTGTGGATAAGGCAGGCAATGAATCAGACCCATCAGAAATAATGATCTTCGATATAAACCTGGGAGTGACCGGGACTGAATTTACCTCCGACATTTCTATCTTTCCAAACCCAACAGCACAAAAAGTAAATTTTACAATTGTAGCTGATCATATTACAACTTGCAACTTATCGGTTTACAATGTTTCAGGAAGTGTTATGGCTGAAATATTTACTGGTACGCTAACAGAGGGAAACCACAATTTTAACTGGGATGTAAGCGAAGCCATAAATGGCGTTTATTTCTTAAAGATTAATAACGGAAAAACCAGTGTAACGAAAAAGTTCATGGTGATACGATAAAAATGGTTTTTGTTTGTAATGCAAACCCCGGCAATCAGCAATGATTCCGGGGTTTTGTGTAAAATAAAATACACGAAACATTATTCGGCAGCAAAGGGGTTTATTATCCTCAGAACTTCTGACTTATCGTAATTGGTTTGTCGCATTAAAATTACTTTGTGAAACTTTGAGTCTTCGAGCCTTCGTGGCAAATTAATAAAGAGCAGCCACCCACATAGGGATGCCTTTGGCAGAAGGCACCAAGACACACCCGTAGGGATGCCCGCTTCGCGAGGCGAGCCTTTGGCACAAGAAACACGAAGCATTCATTAGAAAGAATTTGTTAAATTACATTTTGAATGTCAGCATTCATGATCTTGTTTTTTTCTTTACCAATCCTGTATTTGTACATCAAAAATAATAGTAGAAATTCCTAATACAAAAACCCAAAGAGCCACAAAGGAATTTTTTTTCCAAATCCTGTGGTAATATTATCGGCTGCAACATAAGCGTTTTGTAAGCCAGCAATTTGTTTTATGGTTTTGTTCTTGCCGCCAATTTCAAATCTCAGTTCATCGTTTATCACAAAGTCGCCAACACCATCAAATACCACACGATTTTCTTTTCGCAATTGATTAAAGAAGAAAGTCTCCCTGATATTTCCGACTTCCGGTTCTTTTTCATTCAAAGCAAAAAGAAGGTTGGAATTCTCCATATAAATCTTTTCTGGTTTCCTCAAATAACCAATACCAACCGATTCGGTATGCAGGAGATTAACAATTTGAGCTTCCTCAAGATAATTCAAATATGTAACCAGGGTATTTCTTGTAATTTGAATGATCTCGCTGAGTTTGGCCACATTGGGTTTAAAGGGCACGGAATTACTTACCACGTATAACAGTTTACGAAGTTTTGATAACGATTCAACCGGAATACCTTTAAGTGTCTGTATATCTGTAAAAATGACCTGGTTCAAAACCTCCGTAAGCCGCACGAGGTAGGTATCGGGACTTTCGATAAAAAACGGATAATATCCTGATTTCAGATATTGGTTAAATGCCGGAATTACTTTTATTGAGTTGTTTATTTCATCGGCCAGCTCTACATGATTTGTGATGAGCTCGTTTATTTTCAGTGGTTTTATTTCATGTTTTTTAGTAAAGATGAGATATTCTCTGAAAGAAAGTCCTGTTATTGGATAAATGATCGCACGCCGGCTCAGGTCGGCCCTGCCTTTTGTAATTTCTAAAATAGATGATCCTGTGAAAATGACCTTTAGATTTGGGAAATCATCATAAATCAGTTTGATTTCCTGTGCCCAGTTTTTATAGCGGTGTACTTCATCAACTAAGAGTGTTTGTCCGCCATTTACTAAAAAATCTTCGGCAAGGTTGTAAAGTGTGTGGCTGGTAAAATAAAAATCATCCATACTGACATACAGGACTACTTCATTTTGCAAATGCAATTTAATGTGTTGAAGAAGTAAAGTGGTTTTTCCAATCCCTCTTCCCCCTTTAATTCCTATCAGACGGTCGTTCCAGTTGATTTCATTCATCAGATAACGAACAAAATCTGTGTTGATATTTTTAACCTTTTCCCTTGATTTGATAAATAGCTTTTCCATAATATGCTTTTTAAGAAAAGCAAAAATACTAATAATTGATTTTTATGAAAAGTAATATTGTTAAATAATGCTTTCTGGGTTGAGCAAAAAAGCTGAGATAGATAGTCAATTTACATAGCAAAAACTCAGGGTTGTGTGAGAGCCGGATGATAAGTTACCCAAGCAAAATTTAAAATGCATTGTCGTTAATATGAAAGGAAGAGGAATAGTAAAGCTCTTAATTGCAAAATATGCATTTATAAATTTTGCCGACTAACTTGGACAAACCAAAACAGGAATACACCATAAATTTTACATATCACCTTGTTTGGTTTTGGCTTGTCCAAGTTAGGGTGTTTAGCTCTAATCAACGAAAGGATTCACAAGCCTTAGCTTGTTTTCGATAAGTTGATTGTGTCAGGATGGTTGATAAAAATCAGAAAGTTGCTTGTAACTTCACCAATTGCATTTGCCTTTCTTTTTTCATATTGAGATCAAACATCCTCAATTCTTTGATTAAACAGTTCAGGATTTCGATAATTGTGTAAAACAGTGTAAATGGATACAATTTTAACTTCCTCATGAATTGAGAAATAAACAGCGTAGGGGAATTTTTTTTAAAACGCTTTATGAAAATGTAAAATGAATTTCTGGAAAAGAAATTTCTATTTAAAATGATAAGTCCAAAGATAGCTCATTTTCAAAAAGCAAAAACACCCCACGGCAAAATGCCGCAGGGTGTGTGAAACGGAATAATCCTCCAACTATTCCTAATTTTTAATTAAGCGTTTGGTGTAAGAATTTCCATTGATTTGGATTTGCAAAAGATAGATGCCTGACGTAAATGAACGCAGGTTGATTTTAGTTTGTGGGTTGAAGATTTTGATTTCATTCATTTTTTGACCATCGGGTTTGTAAATCGTAAGCAAGCCATATTCTATATTTTCTGTAGCAATCAAAAGTAAGAACTCATCTTTTGCAGGATTGGGAATAATTTCCACATCCCAATTCAGACTGTTCTCCTCCAAGCCGTTTGAAGAAACCTTCATGGATGTAATTGCTGACAAACCATGATTATTAAACACTTTGTGAGGATTTGGAAAGAATACTTTTCTTTGTTAAAATATTCGTATCTTTGTTTTAGTTATACATTTTAATCATGAAAAAAATAATCGTCATACTGTTTTTTGCCAGCTTTGTTTTGCAGAGCTTTTCTCAATCGCGGGAAGTTCCTTTTACGCTTGATGACCGCGACAGGATTATGCGTACCGAAGAAAAATTGGATGCTTTGAAAGAGGAGGTGAATGTAAAAATTGAATCACTGCGCAATGAGATGAATGCCAAATTTGATGCTGTTGACCAGAGATTTGAAGCCATGGAAATAAAACTGGATGCAATGAATTCGCAGTTTGCACCGCTCTATTGGGCTATGGGAATTTTTATCGCCATATCTCTTTTTACCTTGGGATACATTATCTGGGACAGACGCACTGCTTTGTACCCGGTGCAGGATAAAACACGAGATCATGAGGAACGTTTGCGAAAGATTGAATATGTAACGAAAGAACAGGCCAAAAAAGACCCCGCCTTTGCCGAACTTCTCAAACTGGCCGGATTGCTTTAATTTGCCATAGAATTTTTTCACTTCAACATCATTGAGACTTGTTGTTTTTCATCAAAAAAAATATCCTTACCTTTGTGTTCGTTATTCGTTTAACCATGAAAAAAATAATCGTCATACTGTTTTTCACAAGCCTTGTTTTGCAGGGATTTGCCCAATCGCGGGAAGTGCCTTTTACGCTTGACGACCGCGACAGGATCATGCGTACCGAAGAAAAGCTGGATGCATTGCAAGGGGAGGTGAGCATAAAAATCGAATCCCTACGTAACGAGATGAATGCTAAGTTTGAAGCCATGGAAACAAAACTGGATGCCATGAATTCGCAGTTTGCACCTCTTTATTGGGCTATGGGAATTTTTATCGCTATTTCCCTGTTCACCCTTGGATACATTATTTGGGATAGGCGTACCGCTTTGTATCCGGTGCAGGAGTAAAACACGAGATCATGAGGAACGTTTGCGAAAGATTGAATATGTAACGAAAGAACAGGCCAAAAAAGACCCCGCCTTTGCCGAACTTCTCAAACTTGCCGGATTGCTTTAATGTAACAGAATTTCATTTCACCTGCACATCATCGCTACTTGTTGTTCTTCTCTAAAAAAAATATTCCTATCTTTGTTTTCGTTATTCAATTCATCATGAAAAAAATAATCGTCATACTGTTTTTTGCCAGCCTTGTTTTGCAGGGATTTGCCCAATCGCGGGAAGTACCTTTTACGCTTGATGACCGCGACAGGATCATGCGTACCGAAGAAAAGCTGGATGCATTGCAAGGGGAGGTGAGCATAAAAATCGAATCCCTGCGCAATGAGATGAATGCTAAATTTGATGCGATAGAATTCGGGATGGATGCTAAATTTGATGCTGTTGACCAGAGATTTGAAGCCATGGAAATAAAACTGGATGCAATGAATTCGCAGTTTGCACCGCTCTATTGGGCTATGGGAATTTTTATCGCCATATCTCTTTTTACCTTGGGATACATTATCTGGGACAGACGCACTGCTTTGTACCCGGTGCAGGATAAAACACGAGATCATGAGGAACGTTTGCGAAAGATTGAATATGTAACGAAAGAACAGGCCAAAAAAGACCCCGCCTTTGCCGAACTTCTCAAACTTGCCGGATTGCTTTAATGTAACAGAATTTCATTTCACCTGCACATCATCGCTACTTGTTGTTCTTCTCCAAAAAAATATTCGTATCTTTGTTTTAGTTATACATTTTAATCATGAAAAAAATAATCGTCATACTGTTTTTTGCCAGCTTTGTTTTGCAGAGCTTTTCTCAATCGCGGGAAGTTCCTTTTACGCTTGATGACCGCGACAGGATTATGCGTACCGAAGAAAAATTGGATGCTTTGAAAGAGGAGGTGAATGTAAAAATTGAATCACTGCGCAATGAGATGAATGCCAAATTTGATGCGATAGATTCGAAGGTTGAAACTCTTTACTGGGGTTTTGGTATCTTGATAGCGATTATGCTCTTTATGCTGGGATTTATTATCTGGGATCGGCGTACTGCCCTTGACCCCGTTCGGCATAAAACCGTTACACATGAAGAACGGCTAAACAAACTGGAATTTATTACCCGCGAACAAGCCAAAAAAGACCCCGCCTTTGCCGAACTTCTCAAACTGGCCGGATTACTTTGATTTATCCTGATTTTTTTCACTCCCCCATCATCACCTTTTGTAGTTCCTTAATTTTCGCTACTTTAGTAGGAAACCCAAATACTTCTTCATTTAACTCTATATAATATTTCCTTTCCTTTTGGGCAGCATGAGTGGAATGCTTCTTTGGAATTGTGATTATGAATAGATGAGTTTTTTTAATGGACAATGTGGATTTTGTTTTGCACCATTTGGCAACAAAAATATTCCTATCTTTGTGTTCGTTATTCGTTTTAAGCATGAAAAAAATAATCGTCATACTGTTTTTCACAAGCCTTGTTTTGCAGGGATTTGCCCAATCGCGGGAAGTACCTTTCACGCTTGATGACCGCGACAGGATTATCAAGCTGGAAGAAAAATTAAGCTCCAACAATGATAAAATTGAATCCCTGCGCAACGAGATGAATGCCAAATTTGATGCGATAGAATCCAAGATGGATACTAAATTTGAAGCAATAAATTCGAAGATTGAAACACTCTACTGGGGTTTTGGTATTTTTATCGCTATTTCCCTGTTCACCCTTGGATACATTATTTGGGATAGGCGTACCGCTTTGTATCCGGTGCAGGATAAAACCAGAAACCTTGAAGAGCAGGTAAATAAGCTGATGTATGTTACCCGCGAACAGGCCAAAAAAGACCCTGCCATTGCCGAACTCCTCAAGATAGCAGGATTGCTTTAATGTGCCCTATAATTTTTTCACACCCACATCATTACCCACACCCACCTTTTTATCGTAACACCTTTTATAGAAATTAAAATTCATCCTGTTAACTTCTATGATGCAATACTTTTCTTGAAAGAAAACCAGATCAGTCAAAAATTGTTATTTTTGTACAAATAAGAAAAAACATGAGCACACTTGAACTAAAAGCACATGAGATTTTTAAAAACAAGTTAGGCGAAAAGGAAGCCGAAACCCTGATAGATTACTTTAATTCGAAGACAGATAAAAAGATTGCAGAGAAAAAAGATCTGTTCGCAACAAAAGAAGACCTTGCCAATCTCAAAGCCGAAATAATTAAGTGGATGTTTATATTTTGGATTGGTCAACTTGGGGCTTTAGTTGCAATAATAAAATTACTGGCATGATTATGAAAATAATCCTGTTTTTGTTTTAGTTATTCGTTTAACTTATGAAAAAAATAATTGTAATACTGTTTTTCACCAGCCTTGTTTTGCAGGGGTTTGCTCAATCGCGGGAAGTTTCCTTCACGCTCGATGACCGCGACAGGATTATGCGAACAGAAGAAAAGTTGGAGGCTCTACAACTTGAAATGAATGTAAAAATTGAATCGCTTCGCAATGAGATGAACGCCAAATTTGAAGCCGTTGAATCCAAGATGGATGCAAAATTTGAAGCCGTTGACCAAAGATTTGAAAGCCTGGAAGCTAAATTCGATTTAATTTATTGGATATTAGGAATCATTGTCGTTATCATGCTTTTTAACCTTGGATACATTATTTGGGACAGGCGTACTGCTTCGTACCCGGTGCAGGATAAAACCCGAAATCTCGAAGAACAAGTAAATAAGCTTATGCATGTTACCCGCGAACAGGCCAAAAAAGATCCTGAATTTGCCGAGATACTTAAAATTGCCGGATTGCTTTAACTCTTTCTATGGCAGGAATTATTTTCCCCGTAAATTTATTCTTTGTAAAGAGTGTTGCTACTTCACCACCCTTAAAATATTCAATTCTTCTGTTGTAAGTAGGCGATAGCGGCCACGGGGCAAATCTTTTTTGGTGAGACCCGCAAAAAACACACGGTCGAGTTTGATGATCTTATAACCCAACGATTCGAATATACGCCGCACAATCCTGTTTTTGCCCGAATGAAGTTCAACCCCCACTTGTTTACGGTCTTTTCCATCGCCTACAAAAGCAATGGCATCGGGTTTAATTAATCCGTCCTCCAGCGTAATACCACTTGCGATTTCATCCAGATGGCCGGTACTAAGAGGCTGGTCGAGATGTACGTGATAAATTTTTTTGATGTTGTTGCTGGGATGGGTGAGTTTTTTGGCAAGTTCGCCATCGTTGGTAAAAAGCAAAAGGCCTGTTGTATTCCTGTCGAGGCGGCCAACAGGGTAAATGCGTTCCTTGCATGCTTTTTCTACAAGCAACATTACCGTATTCCGTTTTTCGGGATCGTCGGTTGTTGTAATATATCCTTTGGGTTTATTCAGCAACACATACCTGTGGGTTTCAGCCACAAGGGTATCATTGCCAATTTGTACCTTGTCGGTAGGTTTAATTTTGGTGCCGAGTTCGGTTACCACCTCCCCGTTTACTTTTACAGCGCCGGTTTCGATAAGGCTGTCGGCTTCTCTGCGGGAGCAAACACCGGAATGGGCAATATATTTGTTGAGCCTGATCATGCCTCCGTCAACCATATAATTGCTGGTTTTTTTTGGACGGCGGCGCTTGGTTTTATCAAGATGGCGTTCACTTGGTTTTTTATCAAAAGTCTTTTCACCATCTTCTCTAAACCTATCGCTGATTAGCCTGGAGGTTTTAAGTGATCCGGAGGGTTTAGGTTTTTTTGCAAATTTTGATGGCGAATCTTTTTTCTTCGAAAACTTTGAAAAGTCACCATGCTTTTTCTTGCCACCCGGTATTCGGGGTTTATCCTTGTCTTTCATAACCATTTAAAAATTGGAGCGCAAAAGTAGTAAAACTAATCGAATCCATTTTAACACTAATTGTTGATTAATAAAAAATTGTAAGTTTGAGATTACCCGATGAGCAAATTGCAGCCCCTGATGTCGGCATTGTCGAAGCGACCCAGCACCTCGAATGAATTTTTCGCGGTGATACGACCCAAATCCTGCGTTGCAATAAAGCAACACGAATCGATATTAGCCAGGTCTATAATGTTTATTCCCCCGGTTTTTCCCGTGCTTACATAAGAAAGCGGATCATTTACATCTCTTATTCTTACCTTCATCCATGGAGGGGTTTCAAATGTTCCGTCTCCTTTCGACCAGGCTTGCGAAAACAGTTCGGTCATGCCATACTCTGAGTAGATTTTATCAATACCAAAACCATCGCACAACAAATGGTGTAGTTCTTCTCTAACGATTTCTTTTCGGCGTCCCTTCATGCCGCCGGTTTCGATGATTATGGTGTTTTTTAACTGAAACTTGTATTTTTCAATTAAGTCAAGCAAAGCAAATGTTACCCCGAAAAGCAAGGTTTTTTTACCTTTGGATTCCAATAAACTCAATGTGGTTTGGAGCTCATCGTGATTGTATAAATAAAAGCCGCTTTTGCTGTGGCCTGATAATTCGACCAATTTCTTAACCATAAAAATCAGTGATGAGTTTTGCTGCTCCATGTACGAAGGAAGCAGGGCCAGGATGCAATAGTCTTTAATCTCACCAAAAAATTGGCGGAAACCCGAAATAAATGATTGTTTATAAATACTTAGGTTTTCGTAGAAATGTTTGCTGGTAGTGCTTGCTGTGGTTCCACTGCTTTGAAAATATCCGACAGGTACAAAATCACCGGTAATTACCCGATGGCCTTTAAAAAACCCGATGGGCAGGAAAGGAATTTTTTCGATTGATGTAATATTTTTAGGATGGATTTTCAACAAATCAGTAAACTTCCTGTAAACAGGATTGTTTTCGTATTGGTATCGAAATATTTTGATGGCTGTATCGTTGAAACTATTATCATCAACAATGTTAAAAACAGTATTTTGAAAAGTTTTTTTCATTTATTTAATAAACACACATTTACACATATTAGCTTGAAAACGAGCATAAAAATATTTATTTTACTGGTAATTGCAGTAATGTTGTTTAATTCATGCCGCGAAAAGGAATCTTACCCCATTGTTCCTGACCTTGAATTTATGAGTTTTACAAAATTAGTTCATCCTGATGGATATGATACCCTTGGTATTCTCCTTTTATCCTACACAGATGGCGATGGCGACCTTGGCATTTCACAATATGATACTTCATCGTATAATTTTTTTGTTGCCTACTATGTTATGGATGATGGCATTTTGGAACAGGGAACCATTTTCAATAATGAAACCGGGGAGTTCGATCCCATTCATTTCAACAACCGTTTCGGGCCGCTGGCACCTGATGGTTACGAAGGATGGATAAAAGGTGAAATTGAGGATACCATCAAGCCTTTGTTCGACCCACGTTCAAACAAAGCTTATGACACCATTCAATTCAGGGTACATATAATCGACAGGGCTGGAAATAGCAGCGATACTATTTCAACGCCATTAATTGTTGTAAAAAATCCCTGATCAGGCATTCTGATTATTTTGATAATTATTATCATCACATCACAAAAATCAACCACTATTCATATTTTTGTTGCACTACAAAACGTAAGGATAAATTTCGATGCAAACAGGAAAGGTCTATGAAAATCGTAAAATTGTAATAACAGGTATTTTTTTACTTGTAGGTCTGATTTTTATTGCAAGGTTGGTTTATGTACAGATGATAGAAAAGAAATATGTGCTTTCGGCTACCAATAATGTGTTGAGGTATGAAGTGCAATATCCTGCACGGGGACTTGTGTACGACAGAAATGGCGAACTTTTGGTTTACAACGAAGCAGCTTATGATTTGATGGTAATCCCAAGGCTTGTAAAAAACATCGACACCCTTGAATTTTGCAGCTTGATGGGTATTTCGAAAGATGAATTTGAAACCCAATTGAAAAAAGTCATCAAATATTCCCGGCATAAGGCATCCGTTTTTATCGAACAAATTTCAAAAGAAGATTATGGATTTATCGAGGAGCAGCTTTATAAATATCCAGGCTTTTATGTTCAGTCGAGAACCTTGCGTAAATACCCTAAACCTATTGCAGCCCATACCCTTGGCTATATTGGCGAAGTGAGCCCCCGTGAAATCAGTGAAGATGCCTATTATCGACAGGGTGATTATATAGGGAAAAGTGGCATTGAAAAAGCTTATGAAGATGAGTTGTGTGGTAAAAAGGGACTGAAAATTTCTATGGTTGATGTTTTTAATCGTGTGAAGGGCGAATACATGGATGGGCTTTATGATACTGTGGCGGTTTCGGGAAATGATCTTTACCTAACCATCGATGCTGAATTGCAGGCCTATGGCGAACAACTTATGCAAAATAAACGGGGAAGTATTGTTGCCATCCAGCCTGAAACAGGAGAAATTCTGGCACTGATATCCAGCCCTGCTTACAATCCTAATTTGTTGATAGGGAGGGTAAGAAGCAAAAATTATAAAGCACTTTCTGAGGACACGCTTATTCCGCTTTTCAACAGGGCGCTACTTGCCATGTACCCGCCAGGCTCAACATTTAAAGTACTTGGGGCACTTATTGGCCAGCAGGAGGGTGTGCTCACAGAAAAAACCACATACCCTTGCGCAGGAGAGAGTGCTCTTCCGATCAAGTGCAGCCATACCCATAATTCTCCACTGGCACTTGTTGAATCTATCGAGCAGTCGTGCAACCCTTATTATTGGAATGTTTTCAGATCAATTATCGATAATCCGAAGTACGGCTCTACAAGGGAAGCTTTTGAAAAATGGAGAGATTATCTGGAAAGTTTCAATCTGGGCATTACTTTCAATACTGATTTACTGGTTGAAAGGGGCGGTAATGTGCCAAGACCGGAATATTACGATAAATACTTCGGCAAAAACGTTTGGCGTGCAATGACAATCAGGTCGCTTTCGATTGGGCAGGGCGAATTGCTGGTAACACCAATGCAGTTGGCAAATATGACTGCAACAATTGCCAACAAAGGTTTTTATATCGCCCCACATATTTTGAAGGCCGTAATAAAAGATGGGGAGAAAGTGCCCGCAACATTCGAAAAACATATCACCATGGTTGAGCCTAAATATTTTGACCCTGTAATAGAGGGGATGAGACGTGTTTATTCAGGCGAACATGGTACAGCCCGATGGTATGCCCCCGATAGTATTCAGATGTGTGGAAAAACGGGAACTGTGCAAAACCCGCATGGTGAAAACCATAGTGTTTTTGTAGCATTTGCTCCGGCCGATAATCCAAAAATTGCCATTTCGGTAATTGTTGAAAATGGAGGATATGGCTCTGTTTATGGAGCCCCTATTGCTACACTCATGATGGAAAAGTATTTACTTGGAGATTTTAAAAAGCCCTGGTTTGAAAAGAAAATGTTTGAAACTAATTTATTGGCAGGAAATTGAGATCAAGAAACAATATATTAAAAAACATTGATTGGTGGACGATACTGATATGGGTAGCCCTGGTTTTGTTGGGTTGGATAAGTATTTATGCCGCGATTTATGATGAGGAGCACAGCAGCATCTTCGACATGTCGCAAAAGTATGGCAAACAACTACTCTGGATTGGAACAGCCGTATTGCTGGCGCTTATCACCTTGTTCACCGATTACAAGTTTTTCCCCACATTTTCATTTATTATATACGTGTTGATGATTGGTCTGCTGGCCGGGGTACTTGTGTTTGGTAAGGAGATTGCCGGGTCGAAGTCATGGTTTCAAATCGGTTCGTTTTCACTTCAGCCGGCCGAATTTGCAAAATTTGCCACAAACCTTGCTGTAGCAAAGTATTTGAGTGGTTTAAACATCAATTTAAAAAAACCAAAAACCCTCTTCAAAGTATTCCTGATTATTGCCATACCCTCCGGATTGATATTTCTCCAGAACGACACAGGTTCAGCCCTGGTTTATACTGCCTTTATTTTTGTTTTCTATCGTGAGGGAATGACAGGGGGTATATTGATTATTGCGCTGGTAACGGTATTTTTATTTTTACTTGCACTGTTGGTCAATAAATTTATTGTGATTGTTGGCCTTGCTCTAATTGCCGTATTGTTGATCCTGGTTATCCGTCATACAACCAGGAATATTGCAGTTATACTTGGATTTTTGCTGCTCACATCAGGCTTTGTTTATTCGGTGGATTATGCTTTTCAGAATGTACTCGAACCTCACCATCGTACACGGATTAATGTTTTATTAGGCAAAGAATCTGACATACACGGTGCCGGCTATAATGTACATCAGTCGTTAATTGCTATTGGATCGGGGGGCTTTAGTGGCAAAGGTTTTTTAAAGGGAACACAAACAAAATTCAATTTTGTTCCGGAACAAAGCACCGATTTTATTTACTGCACGGTGGGAGAGGAGTGGGGTTTTATTGGCAGTTCAATGGTTGTTGTTTTATTCCTGATTTTACTTTCGCGCCTGATTTATCTTGCCGAAAGGCAACGCTCAACATTTAGCCGGGTTTATGGCTACGGGGTAGCGTCCATTATATTTTTTCATTTTGCTGTAAATATTGCCATGACCCTGGGTTTGTTTCCTGTGATTGGCATTCCGCTACCCTTTTTCAGTTATGGAGGCTCCTCGCTGTGGGGATTTACTATTTTGCTTTTTATCTTTTTAAAGCTGGATTCATCGAGGGTTAATATTTTATAAATGGATAATCTTTTTGAAAATTTACTATTATTAACAAGACCAGTCTAAACCCAATGATATGCTGGAAATTTTAATGAATTTTCGGGGTTAACAGTCCAAAGAACTTATAAATAATTCTCGTTAACAAGTCCGCTTTTTACAAATGGAGCTACAGCCCGCTCATAAATGCCATGCACATACGAAATGGCCATCCCGTAATTGGTAACCGGAACACCTGCATCGATAGCTGGTTTCAGGCGGTTGGCAATTTGCTTGCGTGTAATCATACATCCGCCGCATTGTATCACCATGGCATAATGATGAATATCTTCGGGCAGGTCGTCCAGCCCGGCCACCACCTCGTAATAGAGCTTCTTCCCTGAAAAATTATCAAGCCATCCCGGGATTTTCACCCGCCCGATATCATCGCATGAAACATGGTGTGTACACGATTCCAGGATTAATATTTTGTCGCCATCTTTAAGCTTGGATAAGTGCGGAGTGCCTTTTACATAATTATTAAAATCGCCCTTGTGGCGAGCCAGCATAATACTGAAACTGGTAAGCGGAATATCTTTGGGTACCGAGGCATCTACTTTTGCGAATACCTGGCTGTCGGTAACAACGAGTGCCGGCCTGGGGCTCATCTTACGCAAATAATGATCGAGTTCACGCTCTTTAAGTACCACGGCAATGGCATCATTATCCAGGATGTCGCGGATGGCCTGCACCTGTGGTAAAATCATCCGGCCTTCGGGGGCTTCGGTGTCGATGGGTGTAACCAACAAAACCACATCACCGTAAGAGAGCAAATCGCCGAGTAAGGAACCTGGCCGCCAGGCCGTTTCGGGAATCAGTTTTTGCATGAGTTCCACCACCAGCTTAAGCTTGTCGGGTTGTAAGGCACTGAAATCGACAATATCAGTGTTGTATTTTTTGATGAGATTTGATTTCAGGCTTTCATCCAAAGGCACTAAATCTCTTTTATTGTGAATAATCAGGAAGGGCACATCGAAGCGCTTGAAATCAGCAATCAGCGCTTCTTCAAAAACCCCAAAATCGTTGGAGGTAATTACTAAAATGGCCAGGTCGATGGTTTTGAGAGTTGCCTTGGTTTTGGCTACGCGTCTTTTGCCTAAATCTCCAGAGTCGTCAATTCCGGCGGTGTCCACCAAAACTGAGGCTCCGATTCCGGGGATTTCGATTGATTTTTTTACGGGGTCGGTGGTGGTGCCGGCAACATCTGAAACGATGGCAACATCCTGCGCGGCCAGCGTATTAATGAGGGAGCTCTTGCCGTTGTTGCGCCTGCCGAAAATCCCTATGTGTGGTTTTGATGCTTTGCCTTTTGTCATAACGTTAATTTGCTTGAGTGGTGGCAGTCCCGAAAGCTTTCGGGAACGTTGTACTTTCTTGTCCGCCAGTTGGCGGATGAAGTTTGAGCGCCTGCCTGCCGGCAAGGCAGTGGCTACAAACCTTGAAATTTTGTACTTTCCTTGCCATTACTTATACATAGTATTAGCACACGTAATTATTTAAAAATCAATCCCAAATAAAGTTCCGGATATGTTTTTATCGTGCAATTTTAACACAATTTCATTGTCACTGAATTCTTGGATTTCATTTGTGATATCTAAGGGAAGGTCTGATTTTATTGCGGAGAGTATATATTGAACTCTGTATTTCTTAGTAATTTCACGTACAAGTTCTAATAATCTAATTTTTATCCCATTATCTTGTTGTGATAAAACATCATCGTGATAAACAAATCTGAAATAGGATTCTTTATTGTATGCACACAAAATTGCTAAATCAAAAGCAACACATAATAATTTCATATAGGTATTACCTTCATCTTTTGCAGTATCTATACTTTCATCAATTTTTGATTTTACTTTGGGTGGAATAAAATCAACATTATTATTTGTATTAATATTCCACGAAAGAACAGCATTTTCATCCATGACATTTTTGTAATATTTTGAAAACAATCCCCTTATTTCATTATATTTTTGATTTTTATCTGTCGATTGATGTATTTTTTTAAGTTCGCTAATAGTTGACTTTATATTATTTTGAAGAGTCTCTATCTCATTTTCCTTTTTGATTATCAAATCAATTGCATTAATTTTTTCCTGAAATTTCAATAGTTGACCTTCAACTTTAACTAAGTCTTTTTGGTATTTCTTAAATTTTGTAAAAGTATCACTGTCTGTTAGATGAGATAAAAGTCCTTCTCGTTCATGATGTAGGTTTTCTAATTTTAAATTTATTTCATGCAGTTCTTTTTCTTTTTCCTTTATAGTTAATTTCAAAAGTTTATTTCTTTCTGTAGTCAACTTTTTATTAAAAGAAATTAAATTTTCATAGTCGGTGCTTAATTGCTCTGAAAAATAAATTGAAGTTTCTTCAAATACTTTCTTAACCTTATTAATATCGAAAGAAAAATTATTCTTTATCGATGATTTAAGCTTTTCAAGTTCATAATTTAACCTGTAAGATTCAGAATTTAGGTTTGATATTTTATTCTCTATTTCATCTACACTTTCTTTGATTAAAGATTTATCTTGCTTATAGAAATTGAACCTATCAATTTGTTCTTCAACTTCTTTAAATTCGTTCTCCAAGATAGCTCTTTCTGCTATTATTTCATCCCTGTCTTCAACTTTAACCGAATAATCATTTTTATAGGAGCTAATTAATTTGTTGATATCTTCAATTTTTGAATCGTTATCATATTTTAACCGAAGTAATTCTCCTTTAAAGCCAAGTAAATCAAACATAAATGGCTTCCAATCAATATCTTTCCCCGGAGAAAATTTATTAAGTTTATATACATCCTTAAAATCATCTTGTGTACGAAGAGAATAGTTTATAGATTTTCGATAATTATATTTTTTATTGTGAAAAAAGTCAAATGAAAGATAATCCGAGAGTAAATCACGAGCGTTATCAATAGCTATATTCTCATGATCCCATTTTAACGGGGGAAGATAATTTGTTGTCGTTTGATTTTGTAATGCAAATGATATTTTCGTGTTGACTTCAATGCTTCTTTTGATTGTTAAGAATTCATTTGAATTTAAAAATAATTCTAAATAGAACACATAATTATTGAAGATGGATTTATCATTATTTTTAATCTTTAGAAAAAAATGATTTTTGTTTATCTTCTTCAGAAGCATGAAATCAATTATCTCGGCAAGCTTTGTTTTGCCTAAATCATGCGAATTCTTCTTTTCTTTTAAATCAGCCTTTACATCAGCATAAATCACATTCAACTCGTTAAGAATAAATGTGATATCTTTGAAATCTTTATCGTTGCAATATAATTTATTTAGTTGCATTGTATTTAAAAGAATCTGTTATTTCTAAATATTCAAGTTTGCCTAAAAGATAAAGAAAATTCAACGCATATGGATAATTTTCTTTTGCTTTTGTTCCAATATTATCTACGACTTTTTTTAATAATTCATCGTAACCAATATCATAAAAGGCATTTAATTGGTTTAAAATAAATGTACTAATATTTATAACTGATACGTCAGGATTAATATGTCTGTCTGGTTTTATCATTTTTTCCCAATCAAACATTCATAATACATATAATGCAAAAAAGTTGTTACATGCCTTTTACTTCCCTTTAGGGGCGTTGAGCCATCACAAATCAACTTATAAATAAATACAAATATTTCTTCAAACAAATCGAAATTATCCCTTTTTAGAGAAATAATTTGATTTAGCTCATGTGCTGTATCATAATAATACTCCTTTAAATTTTCATTAACTGGATTATTGAGGAATTGTTCTATTTTATCGAAATCCATTAACGATTCACCAACTATATGTTCATTAAAATACGCTTCACTAAGTTTGTTTTTCTTATTCTTTACTTTTTTATCGATGAGAGTAAAATCTTGTTTCAGCTTATTAACTTCATCTATTATTTCATCTATTATTTCAGGCAATTGCTTCTTAAAAGCTAAAATAATCTCTTTAATTTCTTCATCGGAAAAGTCGAACGTAATATGATTTAAATCCAGTCTATATTGTTTGACAATGTCTCTATTAGTATTTAAAAATTGATTATTGATTACTTCTTTTCCAATAATCACGCAATTTCTAATTCCTGTTTCATCTATAATTTTATTAACTAATCTTTCACCTTTAATTGCAGGGTATTTTCGATTTGTAAATAATAGATAATTGTCAATTTCACCATTTGTTTTTAAAGACTTGATTTTGATTATTTCATCATCAACTATTTTTTTAAATTCATTATCAGAACAAGAAGCAATTGGGCTTTCTGTATGTTTGGCTTGAATTATAAATTTTCCCGCCCAACTGTCTTTGGCAGAAGGATAATTTTGGGCAGTTCCAATAAATTTTCCATCACGACCTCCGTCTTTACCTGTTGAAAATTCAACAACTCCTGTTCCCAGGATTTTCTGACAGATAGTGTTTACCATCTTCTCAAAATCGTTGTCATTGATATTTTCTAATCTATAATCCATATTACAAAACTAATGTTTTTATGATATTAACACCATTTTTCTAATGATTACTACGGTCTTGTTTTATGTGTGCGAACATATTATTATATCCAAAACTGATAAACACAACAAAAGTAAACATGATCATCCAAGTGACAGGTTTTTGTATAATTTCGTCAGCACGATAGACAAAGTGAATAAATTAATCTGTCAGAGAATATGAATTCTTCGTTACCAGTCATCAGGGTTGAAAATCTTACCAAATTTTATGGGAACACTGTGGGTGTAAATGATGTTTCGTTTGATGTTGAGCAGGGAGAGATTTTTGGGTTTTTGGGACCAAATGGTGCAGGCAAAACCACAATCATAAGATTATTGCTTGATTTGTTGAAACCCGACAAAGGAAACATCAGCATTTTCGGCAAAAGCCTGTACGGGAATTCCAAAGAGATCAGGAAACTTTGCGGCTACCTTCCGGGAGAGTTCCAGGCCTACAAGCACCTTACCGGTTATGAATATCTAAATTTGTTTACGGATTTGCGAAAGTCGGATGCCGGGGATACTTCGTTGCTACTTGAAAGTTTTGATCTGAAACCCAAAGATCTCAAACGGAAATCGAGCCAGTATTCGCGGGGTATGATGCAGAAGCTGGGGATTGTACAAGCACTGATGCACAACCCAAAGCTCATTATTCTTGACGAGCCCACCTCGGGGCTTGACCCGCTGATGCAGGAAGTGTTTTACGAGCTCATCTTTAAAAAACTGAGCGAAGGAACTACCATCCTTTTCTCTTCTCACAACCTTCCGGAGGTTGAAAAATTGTGCCACAGGCTTGCTATTATCAGGCAGGGTGAAATTGTGAGTGTTGAATCCATCGACTCGCTTAAGGCAAAAGTTGGACATATAATGGAATTAACACTAAGCCAACCCTATCCGAAGCTTACAATCAGCGGTGCTGAATTAATCCCGATAGATACCGGGACTGTCAATGAAAATCATTATGTTTTTCAAATTAAGGGAGAGATCAACAAGGTGCTGCAAAAGGTTTCGGAATTATCCGTTGTGGATATTACCATCAGCAGGCCCTCTTTGGAAAATGTATTTATGAAATTTTACAAAAACGATTGAAATGAACCTGCTGTCATATTTTGGAATGGTTTGGAAAACCAATAAAGCTTTCGCCCTTTTTACCATGGGACTTTTGATAGCCATGCAATTGTTGATCCTCAATCTTGTAAGGTCGTTCGACACACAAGTCATGATGGAATCCTTTCTTACACAACTGCCCAAAAATATGCAATTGTTTTTAAAGGAGAGTTTTTTTAGCACCCTTACACTTGATGGGGCCGCGGCTTTTGGATACAATCACCCAATGGTAATTGCCCTGATTATTGTAAATGCCATTAATATCCCGGTAAGGCATATTTCACGAGAGCTTGAAAGCGGCACCCTGGAATTGTTGCTTTCGCATCCCGTAAAACGGCATTCGTTTATGTTTATGCTTTGGGGATCGGGAATTTTAATGCTGCTGCTAATCACTGTTTCTGCATTTTTAGGTTCGGTACTTGGCATTTATTTTTTCCATGAGCTCAGCATCACGATTGTTTCGCGGGTGCTTGAAATAAGCTTAAACATGTGGCTTTTTTCAATTTTAGTTTTAAGCTATACCATTTTAATTTCCTCTAAGGCAAAGGGCGGAAGCCTTGCAGGGAATCTGAGCGCTATGATTGCTTTTGTGTTTTATATTGTTTTCCTGATTTCACAATTATGGGACAGCAGTGCATTTGTGCTACCCTACAATATTTTTTATTACTACGAACCACAGCAGATCATGCTTGGGCGCGGGCATGCAGGATTGGATAGCTTAGTTTTGACGGGCTTGTCGGGTTTGTGTTTTGGATTATCAGTACTGTTTTTTAACAGGCGGGATATACCTTAAACTTGAGCAAAACGGTTTGTATTTCTTTTCAGGATTAGTTTTTGGGGCAGGTTTTGAAAATGATGATGAAGATTTAATTCTCCTGGAACATTATAATTAGTGTTTACCCATGAGTCGATGTTTTTAATAACCTAACCTGGACAAGCCAGAACCAAACAGGAAAGATTTGTAACCTGGCCACATGCAAATATTAACATCTACACATAGCAAAAACATTGTTGGCCAATTAGTACCTTTTCTCTAATATTCTGCCATTTTTTGGCAGAATAAATATTAGAGAAAAGGTACTCAAGCAAAATTTAAAATGCATTGTCGATAATATGAAAGGTAGGTGAATAATAAAGCTCTAAATTGCAAAATATGCATTTATAAATTTTGCCGACTAACTTGGACAAACCAAAACAGGAATACACCATAAGTTTTACATGATCACCTTGTTTGGTTTTGGCTTGTCCAAGTTAGGGTGTTTCGACAGGGTTTCATATTTTTTAAGTTCAGTTGAAAATCCTAATTCGGTGTTGTTTCCCGATCAATGTCTTTTTCTGTCTTTTCGTTTTCTATTTCATTATCTGCTTCAATATCCTCGGCAACCTTTGTCTGGGTTAAAATTTCTTCTGTAAACGCTTCCTCTTCTGATTCAAATTCTGTTTCCTTGTTGTCATGTTTTTTGATAAAAAACTTTCTCTGGAAAAGGATTAGCATTAGTACGCCAATGGTAATGGAAGAATCGGCAATATTGAATACCGGCCGGAAAAAGATAAAATCATTGCCTCCCCAAAAAGGAAACCATTCGGGGTAATTGCCTTCGATGATCGGGAAATAAAACATATCTACTACCTTACCATGAAGGAAGGAACTGTAACCGCCACCTTCGGGAAACAATGCTGCAACCGAATGCCAGGATGAATTACTAAAAAATAATCCGTAAAATGCGCTGTCGAGTAGATTGCCGATGGCACCGGCCAATATCAGCGTTATGCTTAATAAAAGTCCAAAGGGCATCTTTTTCTTTACAAGGTTGTTAAGATACCAAGCTATGGCAACAATAGCCACAAGCCGGAAAATGCTAAGTGCAAGTTTGCCAAATTCACCGCCAAAAGAAAGCCCGAAAGCCATTCCCTCGTTTTCGGTAAAATGAATGATAAACCAATTGCCAAGCATATAAAACTCCTCACCAATGGACATGTTTGTTTTGATCCAGAATTTTAAGGATTGGTCAAGCAAGAGTATGAGAAAAATAACGAAGAGGGATTTTTTCAATGTTTGATGTGTTAGCGTATCGTGTAAAACAAGGAAAATACAGGGCATAGCATCTCCGTCCTTGAACCAAAGATGGGGATGAAATACAGGGTTAGACTTTTAAAAACCAAAACCTACCTGCGTTGATTACTTTGTTGCAGCTTGGCATCGATGCTAAGGGTAGCATGAGGTACACTTCTCAAGCGTTCTTTGGAGATGAGTTTACCTGTTACTCTGCAAATCCCATACGTTCCGTTTTTAATGCGGATCAATGCGTTTTCGAGGTTGGTTATAAACTTTTGCTGACGAGCGGCCAAACGGCTGTTTTCTTCTTTTGAGAGCACACTGTAACCTTCTTCCAACACCTTGAACGTTGGTGAAGTGTCGTTGGTATCGTTTTCGTTGTGGTTGGTGTATGCTTCAGTGAGCAAGTCAAGATCGGCTGTGGCTTTTTCAAGTTTTTCAATAATGATCTGCCTGAACTCTTCGAGTTCCTCCTGGGTGTACTTTGTTCTTACAGATGCCTGAGCATCATTATCAATATTATTGTTTGCCATAAGTCAATGGGGTTAAAATGTTAATACTTTTATATTATCCCGCTTTTACAATTTTAATTCGGGTGCTTAGGTTTTCACCAAGGTCAGCTGTTTCAGCTTTCCCGTTGTTAATATGCTCAACGAGATTTAGAGAGTTGGCTAAAGTCTCCGAGCAAATATATGAAAAATTAGCTTCAATGGCCTGATTAATTTTTTCGGAAGAATTCTCGACTTCCAATAAAATCCTATCAACCACTTCGAAGCCATATTGTTTACGGATGAGTTGGATTTTATTCACCAAATCGCGGGCTATCCCTTCCTTAATTAATGGATCGGAAAGCGTTATGTCGAGAGCAACCGTTAAACTGCCTTCGTTGGCCACCTGCCATCCGGGAATATCCTCAGTCAATATGTCAACATCACTCAGCAGAATCTCAACATCCTCACCGTCAATCTGCAAATTGTATTTACCATTTTGCTCCAGTTCGCTGATTTGTGATTTGCTGAAATTGATTATCGCTGGAGCCAACTTTTTCATCATCTTACCATAACGTGGCCCAAGTGCTTTAAAGTTTGCTTTCAGCTTTTTTGATAAAATCCCGCTGTCGTCCTTCAAAAATTCAAGATTCTTCACGTTTACTTCCGAAAGTATCAGACTTTCAACTGCCGAAACTTGTTCTTTGAAGTGATCATCTAACACGGGAATCATTATTTTATTGAGTGGCTGCCTAACTTTAAGTTTCATCTTCTTCCGCAGCGACAAAACCATTGAAGATATCTTTTGCGACAACTGCATTTTTTCTTCCAGGTCCTTATCAATAAACTCATCTTTGGCGCTGATCATATCCACTATATGAACCGAGGCTTTGTTTTTACGTCCGGTAACACTGTTTAAATCAATATACAACCTTTCGGAGAAAAAAGGAGCAATGGGCGAAGATAACACCGCTAGGCTCTCAAGGCAATGATACAATGTTTGATAAGCCGAAATTTTATCATTGCTCATTTCGCCTTTCCAGAAACGTCTTCTCGACAATCGAATATACCAGTTGCTGAGCTTGCTGTCAACAAATTGTGCTATGGCTCGTCCGGCGCGTGTAGGTTCATAATCATCATAAGATGAGTCAACGATTTTGATAAGCGAATTCAGTTCGGAGATAATCCATCGATCCAATTCATGACGATCCTCAATGGGGATTTCATCCTGGTCAAAAGTAAAATTATCGATGTTGGCATAAAGAGCAAAAAATGCATAAGTATTGTAAAGTGTCCCGAAAAATTTTCGTTTCACTTCATCAATACCTTCCAGGTCGAATTTCAGATTGTCCCAGGGCTGAGCATTGGTAATCATGTACCAGCGTGTAGCATCCGGGCCATACTTATCGATGGTTTCAAAAGGATCGACAGCATTGCCAAGACGTTTCGACATTTTGTTGCCATTCTTATCGAGCACCAAACCATTAGAAACACAGGTTTTGAAGGATACCGAATCGAAAACCATGGTGGCGATGGCGTGTAGTGTAAAGAACCAACCCCTTGTCTGATCCACTCCTTCGGCAATAAAATCGGCCGGGAAATACGATTCGAGGTCTTTGTTTTCGAAAGGATAATGAAACTGCGCGTAAGGCATAGCGCCACTGTCGAACCATACATCAATCAGGTCGGGCTCGCGGAAAAGCTTTTGTCCGGATTCCGAAACCAGTATAATTTCATCGATATAAGGCCGGTGTAAATCAAAGCGCTTATAGTTATCATCCGATTGGTCATCGGGGTTAAAATCGGCCAGGGGATTTTTATCCATAAATCCTGCCTTAACAGCTTTCTCTATTTCAGCTTTCAACTGTCCTGCTGAGCCTATACACATTTGTTCGGCTTTATCATCGGATGTCCAAATTGGCAAGCCAACACCCCAATATCTCGAACGTGAGAGATTCCAATCAACCAGATTTTCGAGCCAGTTACCAAAACGCCCGAATCCGGTGGCCTTGGGTTTCCAGTTAATGGTATTGTTGAGTTCGATCATCCTTTCTTTATAAGCGGTTGTTTTAATAAACCACGAATCTAAAGGATAATATAATATCGGCTTATCGGTCCTCCAGCAATGGGGATAGTTGTGAACATACTTTTCTATCTTAAAAGCTTTGTCCTCAAGTTTCAACATCACCGAAATGTCAATATCAAGTATCGGACTTTCTTCCACCGCGTTTTTGTCGTAATCGTTCTTTACATACCTTCCGGCGTAATCTTTATAGGTATCGATATTTACAAAATCTTCCACGAATTTATCATCCAACTCATCCACCATAAAGAAACGGCCTTTGAGATCCACCATGGGACGCCTGCTACCCATTTTATCAATCAGCACCAATGGAACAATGCCGGAGGCTTTGGCTACGCGGTCGTCGTCGGCACCAAAAGTCGGGGCGATGTGAACGATTCCAGTTCCATCTTCCGTGGTTACATAATCACCAACAATAACCCTAAAGGCATCACCATCAGGTTTTATCCATGGGATTAGCTGTTCGAAACGTAAGCCTTCGAGGGTACTCCCCGGGAATTCACCCACAATTTCGTAAGGAACGAGTTTGTCGCCGGCAGCATAGTCTTCAAGTTTAAGATCCTTAGCTTTCGGGTTAAAATATCCTGGTACCAAATCTTTGGCTAAAACAACAGAAATTGCTTTTCCCGTGTAAGCATTAAAAGTATTTACCCGGACATAGCTGATTTTTGCTCCAACAGCAAGCGCTGTATTTGAAGGTAAAGTCCAGGGAGTGGTTGTCCAGGCAAGAAAATATGCCGGTCTGTCATCCTTAAAAAGGAAACTTGATTTGTCTTCTTTTACAACTTTAAACTGTGCTGTAATGGTTGTGTCTTTCACATCGCGGTAGCAACCGGGTTGATTCAGTTCGTGGGTGCTCAGGCCTGTACCTGCTGCCGGCGAGTAGGGCTGAATGGTATAGCCTTTATAAAGCAATCCCTTTTGGTAAAGCTTTGAAAGCAAATACCAAACTGTTTCGATGTATTTATTTTCGAAAGTAATGTAGGGCTCATCCAGGTCAACCCAGTAGCCCATCTGGCGGGTAAGCTCATCCCATTCTCCTTTGTAGGTCATTACTTCTTTACGGCAGGCTTGATTGTATTCATCAACCGAAATTTTAGTTCCGATGTCTTCCTTTGTAATTCCCATTGTTTTTTCAACGGCAATTTCGATGGGCAATCCGTGGGTATCCCATCCGGCTTTGCGGGGAACATAAAACCCTTTGAGTGTTTTGTACCTGCAAAAAATGTCCTTGATGGTTCGTGCCATCATGTGGTGGATGCCCGGTTTCCCGTTTGCTGAAGGCGGACCTTCATAAAAAACATACTTTTCGTGACCTTCACGGTTTTTCAGGCTCTTGTGAAAAATATCCTGATCATGCCAGAAATCACGCACCTCATCTGCTATTTTGGTCAGGTTTAAACTATCGTATTCTTTGTACTTCGAACCCATGTAATTAACTAATTTTTAACCGTTTTAATAAAATGGGTGCAAAAGTAAAAAAATAATTGTGAATGAAGAAGTTCGGGATTTTCCTTATTTCCATAAATTTGTAAAAATTTATAAATTATAAATATGATAGCATTCGAAAATACCGAGATTGCATTTCGCAGTAAAAGCGATAACGATTTGAAACGATCCTATTTTTTGTTTAAAACCTTGTCGCATAACAACCTTGTAAAACTGGGTGGTTCGCTTACGCAGTCGGCCATTAAAATGCACATTCCGGTAAACTGGGTGGTAAAGCCAACCATTTACAAGCAGTTTGTGGGTGGCGAAACCATAGAAGAATGCAGACCAACCGTGCGTAACCTTCAGGAATATAATGTGAAAGCCATACTTGATTATTCAGTTGAAGGAAAAGAATCGGATGAAGATATCAAAGCTGCTTTTATTGAAACATTAAGAACGATTAAAAATGCCGGTAAGAATTCAAATATCCCTTTTGCGGTGTTCAAATCTACTGCTTTTACTACCCCGGATATTCTTGAAAATGTAAGTGTGGGCAAAAAACTCACTGATAATGAGAAACAGGAAGCTGAACGATTCAAAACAAGAATAGAAACGCTTTGTAAAGCAGCTTACGAAAGCAACATCTCCATCCTTATTGACGCCGAGGATTCATGGTTTCAGAATTTTATTGATGATGTGGTAAATGAGATGATGGCCAAATACAATAAAAAAAAGGCGATTATTTTTAATACTTTCCAGATGTACCGCCACGACCGCCTTGGGTTTCTGGAGGAATCCTTCCAAAAAGCTTTTGATGGCAATTATTTTCTGGGGGCAAAATTTGTACGCGGAGCCTATATGGAAAAAGAACGGGAACGGGCACAGCAAATGGGATACCCATCGCCAATACAAGCTGATAAAGAAAGTACAGATCGGGATTTTAACGCCGCCCTCAAATTCTGTGTTGAGCATATCGACCGTATTTCCATATTTAATGGAACACACAACGAATACAGCGCAGGTTATCTTACCGGGTTGATGGAGCAAAATGGTTTGGAGAAAAACGACCCCCGAATCTGGTTCTCGCAACTATATGGCATGAGCGACCACATAAGTTTTAACCTGGCTTATGCTGGCTATAATGTGGCAAAATATCTGCCTTACGGCCCGGTAAAACATGTAATCCCCTACCTGGTCAGGCGTGCCGAAGAGAATACATCGGTAAAAGGTCAAACCGGGCGTGAGCTAAGTTTAATTTCCAAAGAAATAGGGAGAAGAAAATCAGCAAATTGACCTGTTTTAATTTGAAAAATCGTGGAGCTTGTTAAAATGTTTTAAGCAAAAGCATACTTGCTACCGGTGATGCCAGCATTGAAGCCGCTGCAAAATCAGCAGGAATTACCAAAATTCACCACGTGGATTACGAAGCCAGTTCGATTTTAGGAATTGTGGCAAGTTTCACAGTGGTAGTTTATGGTGAATAAAAATTTTATGATTATTAGATTTAATTAATGAAAAAGGAGAAACTTGAATTGGCGATACATTATGATAATCCTTCTTCCAGCCTTCTTTTTCGTTCGGCATCAAGTTCATCGGGTGGCCAAATATCGTCCTTGTTTTCGCAATAGTCGGCCTGGAAACAGCTTGGACAATCTCCGCTACAGCCGTCAATGGTACAGCCAAAATCGGGTGGTAAGTCCTGGGATTCGGAGAGCAGATAATCCTCGGTTATAAACCGGTACGCAAGCTCAACGGGCACATTTTCGTTTACACCCCAGAATATTCCATGTTCATCAAAAATTCGTATTAATTTATTAAACGCTGCATTTAATTCATCTTTGCTTAAGGTGTTGGCAGGTGGGAAATCCGCAGGATCAACCCCAATTATTTCGAATACCGGTTTATACTCTGCTTCTTCGAATGCCATTACCCTTTTTAAAAACATGTTTTCTATTTCGGGATCTAAATCAGAATTCTCACTGAATATTCCTCCCTGGGTAATAATTTTTGATTTGAGTACAAAATTTTCCTGGTCAATTTTTTCCTCCGGGCTAAGATCTTCATTTTTATCTTTCATAACTTTTAAATTTATGACACACACATTTGAAACATGTAAGATACAAATATATAAAAAAGGAAAGTGAATACACTTTTTTCTTAGTGCAGTTGTTGTTTTAACGCAGAAAAATTATTATTAATCCTATATTTGTGCATAAGCATGGTAAACCATGAAAAATATTATTTTCGCATAAGGCCTTGTTTTATAGCAACAAATGCACAATTTATTTTTTTGATCGTTTACCTTTTATTCATTTCATCTTTTAACTTAGGGTACGAAAATGGAAAAGTTAAGTGTAAAACAAGCAATTAAACTTTGCCAAAACGGAAACGGGGACAAAGCAAAAGAAATACTGATCGAAATGTTACAGGCAGCATCCATAGGGTTGATTTTATCTAAAACCAGGGTAAGGGAAGAACACGATGCACTAAGCATTTTTTACGATGCCGTCATGGAGCAGGTGGATGAAATTGCATCAGGTAAATTTGCTTTTGTTGATGAGATGAAATTCATGGCCTACTTCAGGCAAAAATGCATTTTTAAAGCGAAGCAGTTTATCAGGGAAAATATAGCGCCATTTGTTCCAATGGCAGATATTTCGGCACAAACCGAATCAGTTCTCGAAGAAGAATATGATGAAATCAGGACTGAAAATTACAGTAGGAAGAATGAGCTGTACAATGTCAGTTTAACACCGGATGCTCAAAAGTTGGGTTTTCCAAAAAATGTAATGGAAGCGTTTCATCACTTATCTGATAAATGCAAAATATTGATTGTCCTAAAAAAGTTGATGAATGTTAGTCACAGGGCAATTGTTGATACCGTGGGAGTTTTATACACCATAAGCAACGAAAATGTAAGTAAAAATTCATTGAAACGATGTTGGAAGAGGCTGATAGAAATGGCAGTTTAATTGGGTATAGGGTTTATAGGGGGAATAGTGTTTGAAGATTGATGACCGATGACTGGTGACGGGTGACGGGTGACGGGTGACTGATGACCGACTACCGATGACTGATTACTGATCCCGAAAAGTAGAAAATCTTTGATTTTCGTAACTTTTCGAGGATGCCCGAAAAACAATGAAATCAAAGATTTCTGGTTTTTCGGCATTACCGACTACTGATTACCGATGACCGACTACTGATGACGGGTGACCGATGACGGATGACTGTGAACTGCGAACTTAGACTAAAAAAAGGCAAATGACTGAAGATTTAAAATACGAACTAATTGAAAAGTTTCTGGAAGAAAGGCTTTCTGAGGAAGAAGCCATTACTTTTAGGGAGCTATTGGATTCCGATACAGCGTTTAAATCAGATGTTAAACAACAGTTGGATGTGCAGAGTGCACTTCAGGCCATTTATGCAAGCAATAAAAAAGTAAGGATAAATAGAGAAGCCCGCAAAATTCTGTTTAAAAGGACCAACATCTATCTGATAGCATCGCTTGCAGCCTGCCTGATAATTTTAATCCTATTTGGATATACCTATCATTATTTTAAAAGTGAAATATCAAATTCCACTCTGGCACTTCAACAAAGGGATGATCAGCAAAAAATACTTCAGGATGAAATTAACATGCTTCAATCAGAGCTACTCCGATTTTCTGATATCGATTCATCAGCTATTAAGCAATCAAAGCTGGAATTAAAGGAAAAAGAAAAACAGATTGCTGAATTAAAAGAACAACTTTTGGCATTGCAAAGCAATCCGATATCTGATGAAAAAGAACAAATTGCTTATTCCTTCCTGGCTGATAATTTATTTGAGCCCATCGAAGGGAATGCCGGCTCCATCAGGAGTACAAATACCGAATTTCAAAAAGCCCTACAATTTTACTACGATCATAAATACACTGAAGCGAACATGCTGTTTGAAGCTCTCCTTGCTACCGCTACGGGAAGTCTGAAAACTGATGTTATGTTCTATTATGGTAGCAGTTGCCTGGCAGCTGCAATACAAGATGCCTCCAATAAGGAGTTGATGGAGAAAGCCTCAGAGCTATTTGGAGCAATTGTCCAAATGCCATCAAACCCTCTTTATGAAGAAGCAAAGTGGAATCTTACCTTAACTTATCTTAAGCTGGGCAAAAAAAATGATAGCATTGCTTTGCTTGAAGAAATTGTGAAGGACAAGGGATACCATAATCAGGAAGCAGAAAGTTTGCTTAATTTACTGAAGTAAAAAAAAATCTGGCTGGGCCTAAAGTATCCGTAGAACCCAGTATGGGTTTTGGTATTGTAGTGCCGATAAGCCTGCAATTGTACAACAACCCAGTATGGGTTGAGCTTCTTGCACCTGCAATGTGTCTAGTGTCTTGTTTCCTATTGCTAAACCCATACTGGGTTTAATAAAGTCATGGTAATTGCAATTTGCTACAATAGTGCAACCCATACTGGGTTGAAATCAGAAGATGCAGTTGCACTAATTTCAACAGCCTTCATATTTGGTAAATTATTAATCCGTCATTTCTTAGCATGATGGCTATGGGATGACACCCCTCAATTTGCAATCCTACTTTTTTTAGCTTATCTTTGGCATAAGCATTTTAACTTCATGTCAATAATCATTACATACTATCTCCATGAAATAAAACCAATAAAAATGAAAACAATAACACAAACTCTGATCCTGCCGATCGTGCTAATGCTGATATTCACGGTACCGACGGTTCATGCACAAAACATTGTAGCCGATACCACTATGGCAAACAAACATTTTGAAACTGCAAAAGAGTACTTCGAAAACAAAAGCTACGACACTGCAATTTTGTATTTCGAAAAAGCCAGCATCCTCTATGAAAATCACCAACAATGGAGAAAATATTTGCATAGCGAAACAAAACATGGCGAATGTTATCAAAAACAATGGCACCTCGACCTTGCCATTGCAACAATAAAACCTGCAATAGATAAGACTTTGCTTTATATCGATGAAAATGACACCATAGTTGCTGATGCCTATCATATCCTTGGCAAGCAATATTACTATCAGTCAAAATTAGATTCAACGCTGTTTTATTGGAAGAAAACATTTGAACTCAGATTAGGGTTATTTGGTGAAATTCATCCGGATGTGGCAATAAGCTTTAGTAACATCGGGGCTGTTTATTATAGTAAATGTGAGTACGATTTAGCTTTGAAACAATTTTTTAAAGCCTTACAAATTCAAAAAGGACTTCTTGATGAAAGCCATACATCCATAGCGTCATTCATTTTCAATATTGCTGCTGTTTACGACGAGAAAAGCGAGTATGATTTGGCATTGCAATATTATTTTGAGGCCTTGCAAATGTTCAAAGAACTACAGGGCGATATCAATACTAATGTTGCGTCGTGTTACAATAATATCGGGCTTAATTATTCAACAAAAGGGGAGTACAATTTAGCATTGGAATACCTATTGAAATCTTTGCAAATATTCAAAGAAATCCTTGGCGAAAACCATAAGTCTGTGGCATCAAATTACAGCAATATCGGAATAAATTATTCTAATAAAAATGATTATGACCTGGCCCTCCAATACTATTTCAAAGCTTTGCAAATATTTAAGGAACTATTTGGGGAAAAACACACAGATGTAGCTTCGACTTATTTTTTAATCGGGAATGCTAATAAAAACCTGGAAGAATACGGTTTAGCATTGGAATATTATTTTAAAGCTTTGGAAATATATAAAGAACTTCGTGGCGAAACTCACACTGATGTTGCAAAGTCATACATTCATATTGGAAAAGTTTATTGCAAGGAAAAGGAGTACGACCTGACCCTGAAATATTATTTTAAGGCACTGAAAATAAGAAAAGAACTGTTTGGTGAAAAGCACAACTATGTGGCCTGGGCCTATCATGCAATTGGAAATTGCTATAGTTTTAAAAACGAATACCATCAGGCACTTCAATATTATCAAAAAGGGCTGGCCGCGTGTTTAAGGAATTTTAATGATACTGCAAATATTTATACGGTTCCGGTAATTGAGGATTATTTGAATTGGAATGTTGTACTGGAGATACTGCAAGCCAAGGCCGAAATATTTGCGGATAGTAATATAAACCTTCCAGGTTTTGGAAACCTGGAAGGTTTGGAGGAAGCTCTCCGCCACTACCAGGCTTGTGATACCTTAATAAGCAAAGTGCGCCGGGACATTAACACCAAATCCGATAAAATTGCCCTTGGCGAAAAGGCCAGCAAAGTTTATGAACGTGGAATTAATGTTTGTCTGGATTTAGCCAGTGGTGGTGGTGCAGAGACAAGGCATGCCTTGTCTCTACATCACCATCAACAAGCCTTGTCTCAACAAATGAAATACACCGACCTGGCATTCTATTTTTCCGAAAAAAACAAAGCATCTGTTTTGCTCGAAAGCCTGGCCGCTGCCGATGCCCGAAAGTTTGCAGGGATACCGGATTTATTGCTGGCCCTGGAACACAAATTAAGCATCGACATAGTATCATATAAACAAATTCTTGCAGCGGGACAGGACAGTTTAACCCGGGTCAATTTTCAGGATAAATTGTTTAAGGAAAACCGAAGCCACGACAGCCTTTTATTGGTTTTCGAAAACAGTTATCCCAAATACTTCGAGTTGAAATACAATCAAAATCCTGCAACAGTTGCTGAAATTCAAAAACAACTGGATTCTGAAACCGCCATGATAAGTTATTTTACTGGCGACAGCTCCATCACCATTTTTACACTTACGAGCAATAATCTGGAAATTTCAACTACTCCTGTAGAAGTTAACTTCGATACGCTTATTTCTGACTTTTGCTATTATGGACTTGCATACGGCACCAATCCATATCGTTTTGCTAAAACCTACAAACAGACGGCTTATGATTTATGCCTGAAGCTTATTCCGAATAATCTAGATAAAAACATCAAAAATTTGATAATCATTCCCGATGCCGCACTTGGCACGATACCTTTCGAAACATTGTTAACCGCGAAGCCGGGAAATAAGGAATGGAAGGACTTGCCATATTTAATCAAAAAATACAATGTTTCCTATGCTTACTCTGCAAACCTGTTTCTGCATACCTTTCCTCAACATCCTGCAAAAGATGATGAATCTGCTCCTTTAAACGATTGGCTTGCTTTGGCCCCTGTTTTTGATAATACCAACATCGCGGGAACGACTATAGAAACCCAAGCCATGATGGATGAAATTTATGCCTTTGTTGACGACACAATAAGTACCCGTGGGAGATTGATAAACGAGGATTACATAAGGGAACTTCCCGGAACAGAAACCGAAGTGAATTTAATTTTTGATGCTTTTGATAAGAAAAATTTGAGTGCGACCCTAAAAACACGCTCCCAGGCAAACGAAGAATTTGTAAAATCCGGTGAATTGAAAAACTACCGATACCTGCATTTTGCCACCCATGGATTTGTAAATATCCAAAAACCCGAACTCTCTGGAATATTCCTGGCGCAAGATACTTTAAGCGCCGAGGACGGCATTTTATATACCGGCGAAATGTATAACCTGGATTTAAATTCTGATTTGATTGTGCTTTCGGCATGCGAAACAGCCCTGGGTAAAATTACCAGGGGCGAAGGAATAATTGGCTTGGGACGGGCTTTGATGTATGCCGGAACGAAAAATTTAATGGTTTCGCTCTGGGAAGTGCCTGATTTATCCACATCCACTTTAATGACCAGTTTTTACAATAACATGTTGGATGACGGCCAGCAAAGCAATGTTTTAACCTATCTGAGGCAGGCTAAACTAAAAATGATTGATGAAGGAACTTATGCACATCCTTATTATTGGTCGCCTTTTATTTTGATTGGGAAATGATTATTAGTCACCCCGTGAATAGTGTCTAAACAAAACCCAAATTTTTAATCATTAGCCTTTCTGCCCGGAAGGATTCACGGGGTGACTTTCCAGGTATCCTTTTTTGACGTTTCCATGTCCGCCAGTTGGCGGACGATGGAAAGTCGGGAGTTGGAAAGCCGTGAATGGGAAACTTTCCATCGTCCGACGAAGGAGGACATGGAAACGTTATAAAGTCATCCCATAATTGACAGTCACCCCGTGAATTGTTCAAAAAATACCAAACTTTTAAATTATTAGCCCATCTGCCCGGGCAGATTCACGGGGTGACTTAACGAACCTGGTAAACACCATAAAAAATTTCCCACACCCAAACCTCCAAATATCAACAACTTACACCTTTACCCAAAAAACCTCCTGTTTACCTTTTCATCACCTCTTGCTTTAAGTTAATGAAAGTTTAATTATTAAAACTTTTATTGAGATATGCAAAATCCTTTTAACAGCGTGGGCAATTAAATAAATCATTAATAAACAGGAGGTAAAAATGAAAACCAAACAATTTCGAAAAATATCAGGAGTAGTTTCTGGTATTTTAGTGTTAACAATGATGCTTTTGGGGCTTCACAATTCGGCGCAAGCCGTGGAAGTTACCAAACCTAACGAAACCGGTCCTTTGCCTGAAATGCAGGTAAACACATTTACCGGAAATTTCTTTTACCAGCGTGCCGATTTATACATCCCCGGACGCGGCCCTTCCATTGACATCACGTTCTTGTACAACAGCGGAAGGACACGGAACGACTGGGGCTATGGCCATGGCTGGACTTTTACTTACAACATGCAGTATTATTTCAGGAACGATACCATCATCATTGAAAAGGGTGATGGGGGAAAAGATGAATTTACCTGGAATGGTTCCGCTTTTGTTCCGCCCAAAGGTGTGTACGATCAACTCACCGAGTATCTTCCAGGGCAATACCTGCTCAGGACAAAGTTTGGAATGCAATACTATTTCGACAATCTGGCCCACCAAAAAATAACTTCGGTGGTCGATAGAAATGGGAACACGCTTTCTTTTGCTTATACAGATGGTGAATTAAGCACCATCATCGACGCTTCGGGAAGACAGGTCAACCTGAATTGGAGTGATGGCCATCTCATCGATATTAGTGATCCGAATACTTCACCAAACCGGGTGTTTTCTTTTCAGTACAACGAATCCTGGTTTATGACGGAGTTTACCAATGCACTCGGAAATACCATTGCTTACGAATATGGCGACTGGGGAAACATGACTGCTATCACCGATGCCCGCTCGAATACTTTCAATATTTCGTACAACGACAACAAAGCTGTTGCAGAAATGAGCAGTGCGGAAAAAGGTACGAGCAAAACATTCGACTATAGTACTTTTGGCGCGACAAGCGTAACTGAAACTGTGTCATCTGTTGAGCGAATCACAATCTATACATTCGATTTGGATGAAAGGATTAGCAGCATTCAATATCCCGACGAAAGTTTTGTTTCATACACCTGGGACGACTTCAATAATATTGTTGGCTTCACCGATGAAAACGAAAATACGACAAGCTATACTTATGATGAAAGTGCTAATTTGTTAAGCCTGGCCGACTGCCTCGAAAACACGGAATATTACGTGTATGAAGAAGTTTATAATCAAATAATTTCTTTTACTGATAAAAAAGCAAACCCTAGCACTTTTGCCTACGATGAAACCGGGAATTTGCTCAGCGAAACCGATGCGCTCGAAAACATGGAATCCTATCAATACGATGCTATGGGGAATATCATCAGTCTCACCGACCGGAACAACTTTACCACAATTTTTGCTTATGATGATTACGGGAATCTTGTGAGCCTCACCGACCCGCTTGAAAATACGGAAGCATATACCTACGACCAGGTTGGAAATCAGATAACTCTCACCAATAAAAATGGATGTACCACCACTTCTGAGTATGATGTTTCGAACCAGCTTCTTTTTCGCACCGATTCGCTTGGAAACCAAAATGCTTATGAATATGATGAAAATGGAAACCTGATACACGCAACAGATCCCAACGGATGCAAAACAGATTACGAATACAATCCGCTCAACAGCCTTGTTACACGTATCGGTGCAATGGGAGATACTTCTACTTCTTCGTATGATGAAGCCGGTAATATAATTGCAGAAACAGATGCCAATGAAAACACAAGCCATTATGAATATGACCTCAGAAACAGGCTTGTCAGGGAAACTGATCCGGATGGAAATAGTGAAGAACACGAGTATGATCCGGCTGGAAACATGGCCCGGCTGATCGATAAAAACGAGAATCCAACAAGTTACGAGTACGACTGCATGGGCAGGTTAATCAGGGTAACTGATCCCGCCGGAAATACCGAAGAGTACGAATATGACCCGCTTGGAAACAGGACTAAGATTATCGACAAAAACGAGAATCCTACAAGTTATGAATATGATGCGCTTGGGCGATTAGTCAAGGTAAATGATCCCGCCGGAAATACCGAAGAGTATGAATATGATCCGGTGGGAAACAGGACTAAGATTACCGACAAAAACGAGAATCCTACAAGTTATGAATATGATGCGCTTGGGCGATTAGTCAAGGTAAATGATCCTGCCGGAAATACCGAAGAACACGGATACGATGCTGCAGGAAACCGAACCAGTTCGACAGATAAAAATGGTAATGAAACCGAATATGAATACGACTGTAACGGCAGGCTTGTCAGGGTAACTGATCCAGCCGGAAATAGCGAAGAGTATGAATACGATCCGGTAGGAAATAGAATTAAAATTATCGACAAAAATGAGAATCCGACAAGCTACGAGTACGACTGTAACGGAAGGCTCGTCAGGGTGACTGACCCTGCCGGTAATACCGAAGAGCATGAATACGACCCGGTGGGAAACAGGACCAGAATTATTGATAAAAACGAGAATCCTACAAGCTACGAGTACGACTGTAACGGCAGGCTTGTCAGGGTAACAGATCCTGCCGGAAATACTAAAGAACACGGATACGATGCTGCAGGAAACCGAACAAGCTCAACAGATAAAAATGGTAATACCGAAGAATATGAATACGACTGCAACGGCAGGCTTGTGAGGGTAACCGATCCGGCCGGAAATACCGAAGAACACGGATACGACCCGATGGGGAACAGAACCAGCTCAACAGATAAAAACGACAATACCGAAGAATATGAGTACGATTGCCTGGGCCGTTTGGTCAGGGTAACTGATCCTGCCGGAAATACCGAAGAGCACGAATACGACCCAATAGGAAACAAAACCAGTTCAACAGATAAAAACAGCAATACCGAAGAATATGAATACGATCCACTCGGTAGATTGATTAAAGTAACTGACCCGCTGGAATATATGGAGGAATATGAGTATGATCCCACTGGCAAGCGAATTAGTCGGATAGATAAAAATGGTAATACCACCGAATATGAATATGATGACCTGGGGCGGCTTGTCAATCAAACCGATACTCTCGGAAATACCGAATCACATGCCTACGATCCGGCAGGGCATCGGGTGAGCACCACTGATGCAAACGGGAACACCACCACCTGGGAATACGATTGCTGCAGGATGATAAGCACTACCGATGCACTTGGGCACACCGAAACCTATGGCTACGACCCGGCAGGAAACGTAATTACTGAAACCGATGGCAATAGCCATACTACCTCTTATGAATACGATGATGTTGGCATGATTATTACTATTACTTCGCCCCTGGGAAATGAAACACAACTTGCGTATGACCCTGCCGGCAATACCACCCAAAGGACTGATGCCAATGGCAATACAACAAATTTTGAATACGATGAACTGGGCCGGCTGACCACCACATCATATCCTGACGCAAGCACAATTACCAAGCAGTATGATGCCCTGGGAAATCTGATCCAAACCACCAACACCGGCGGCATTGGCGATATCACAAACCACCAGTACGATTCACTAAGCAGGTTAATTTCAACGGAAACCAACTATGGATCATTTACCAAAGTGCTTACTTATGCTTACGATGCTGTGGGCAACCGCACTAGCCTCACGGCTCCCGGCGGTACGATTACCTGGGCTTTTGATGCAATGAACAGGGTGATAAATATTACAGACCAGGATGGAGGCCAAACTGATTTTGTATACGACAACGTGGGCAACAGGCTGGCCATGAGCTATCCCAACCTAATAACATCCACATCTACTTTTGACGCGGCAAACAGACTGACTGGCCATGGCACTTTTTCCTCATTCGGAATCCAGCTTCAAAGTTTCTCGTACGAATACGACTCTGCCGGAAACCTTATCTCGGTAACTCACAACGATGGCAGCTACACCAGCTACGAATATGATGAGACAAACCAGCTTGTTAGCGAAATTAACGGCATTCCTGAATATTGTACACCAACGGCCAATTGCGACTTTGGTGATGGTTTAACCGATTTTGCCCTGGCTGGAATCAGTAACTTCGAATCGGGTTGCAGCCCGGACGGCTATGGCGATTTTACCGATATGTCAACGGAACTTACTCCCGGCACTACTTATGAAGTTACCATGTCCAGTGGATATGGAGACCAACAGGTGTGCCTCTGGATCGACTTCAACCTCAACCATGCTTTCGAAGAGGATGAAAGATTGCTCAATGACGTTGAATTAACAACCGCCGGTGTGATGTACGCTTTCGAACTATTGATTCCTTCAGGTGTTTCGGATGTAACTACCCGGATGAGGATCCGTGCCAACTGGATAAATTCGGCAGGAGATCCATGCGCAGATTTCGATTATGGTGAAACCGAAGATTATACTGTGGTCATTGGTGATGGCGGAGGTGCCCCAGGCGAAAACACTACCCTTTACACCTACGACCCGGTTGGAAACCGCTTATCAACGGATGAAAACGGGGATGTTTCCAATTATGCCTATAATGCGGATAACATGCTTTTATCGGCAGGTGCTGTATCTTTTGGCCACGATAACAATGGCAACCGTACCTCCAAGGTGGATGGCAGCGAAACCACAACTTATGATTTTGATTATGAAAACAGGCTGGTCAATGCCCTTTTACCGGATGCAAGTTTTATCTCATATTCCTATTGTGCCGAGGGAAAGCAAATTGCCAAAGATGAAAATGACTGGTTAAAGCATTATTTGTTTGCCGGCTCCTTTGTTATCGAAGAAATGATAGAGGACGGAAGCTACACCCAGGCTACCTACAACCCCGGCATTAGTATAACCATGGAGGAAATGTCAGGCTATTACCAGGGCGATGGATTTGGCAGCATGACCCTGCTCACCGGCCTGGATAATGAAATAATTGCCAGCGCGGTATTTGATTATTTTGGGAATATCCTGAGTTCCACAGGATGGTGGATGAATGATGTTGAATTTTTTGAAGGGATGGAATACGAGCAGCTTACAGGCTTGTACAACAATGAATCAGGATCGTATTATGATCCTACTACTGATCTACTATTTGAAAGTAGTAACAAGCATGGCCCTCTAACTAAAGAACAGATAAGGAATCAAAAGAAGATAAGAAGAGAGGAAGAAAAAAGGAAGAAAGCTGAGAAAGACAAAAAGGATTTTGAAGAGAAGAAAAAGGGATATTGTTGCTGCGCTGAGAAAATCGAAATAAAGGAACAGGCTAAGCGAATAACTTATAAGGAGAAGGGTAAGATATTACATTTTGGAAATGAAATTGAAGTAGAGGCAACGGTGAAGTATGTAGAATGGAATGGTGGGAAGTTTAGTCCCTGCACGTATTCGTGGAAGGAGAAATCCATTACTGCAACAAAGGCTACCAATAAATCCAAAGAAGTAACCGAAAAACCACCATCAGTTTGGAAAAAAATAAGTTCTGGTTTATATAATGCAGATAGTGAAGAACCTAACCTTGGGGGTACCAATACAGTTAACCTTTCTGGTGTATCTATTATTAATATTCCTGATAAAGATAAGAAGAAGAAGGCCCCCTATGAAATCAAGAAGACTACTTTTTTTGCTATCCAAGCCAAAAGTGCGACAAGTTGTCCATGCTCACAAAATGCGGTGCGGGATTATGCTAAACAAGTCCTAACGATTAGAAAAGGAAATCGCCATTCATCATCACATAAATCGAAACTTGATAAAGATCCACCACATGAATGCCCACCTAAGTGGGATTAAGCTAAACATTAAACAATTAATGCGTATTTCCACATTAAATTAAAAAAAGGAGAAACAAAAATGAAAACACAACAATCAATAAAACAGATAATGATAGCACTGATGGTAATACTAATATCATCTCTAAGCTATGGCCAATTTTACAACAGCGGCGGCTACCAGGGTGGTGGCCACGGCAGCGGCGGCGACGAAACCCTGGGCAAATGCCAGGAACTAACAATCTTTGATGGATGGAGCGGAGTATCAACCTACGTTTCACCCTACGAGAAGGATGCCGAAAATATGTTCGATCCCATCGATGGTGCGCTTACCATCCTCTACAACTTCAACGGCGTGTATTGGCCGGCCACCGGCATCAACACGCTTGGTAACTGGGATGCATACAGCGGCTATGTGATTAAAGTTAGCAATGATGCCAACCTAAGGATATGTGGTGATGAGCTAACTGATAAAACCGTAAACCTCAATGCCACCTGGGATCTTATCCCGGTGTTGAGCACTACAAGCGCCAACGTTGAAAGCCTTTTCTCGGGACATGTCGGTTTTGAACTCGCTAAGGCCATCGGTGGGAGCGGTGTTTACTGGCCACTTTACAACATCAACACGCTATTTGTCCTCGAACCGGGCAAAGCTTATTATGTTTACACAACTTCTGCGGGTACAATCAACTTTTCCACAAAAAGCGGAAACCTAAACATCGAAAAGCATGTGGAGTATGTAAATGCTTCACCCTGGAACGATGTTTACCAAACACCAGTTACGCATGTTGTAGCACTAACAAAGGAGGCATTACAACCTTTGAAACCGGGCGATATTATTGGGGCGTTTACCACAAGTGGCTTGTGTGCCGGATTGGTTGAATACAATGATAAGGAAACCGCGCTCTCGCTCAATGGCGAAGATGCTTTAACAGAAGTAACTGATGGTTTTGCTGAAAATGAAAATGTAAACTACAAGTTGTACCACCCTTCCTCCCATAAAATCTTCGATATGGAAGTGGAGTATGAAACAAGGTTCGACAACAGCGGACAGTTCCACAGCAATGGGATGTCGGCTATATCCGGTTTAACCCTGACAGCCCCGATGGTTATCGGGGAAACCCTGTCAGGCTTGGATGAGGGATCAGACATCCGCATCTTCCCTAATCCTTCCGATGGAATTTTCAATATCGAAGGAACTTCAGGAAACATCGTTATCACAATTTTCAACAGCTTCGGTATCGAAATTTCCAAAAGCGAAATTCAATCTCCGGGATTTATCGACTTATCAACTCAGGCCAAAGGGGTTTACTTTATCAGGATAGAAAGTGAAAAGGGAAGTTATTTTGAGAAATTAATTTTGAATTAGGCTCTTAAAAATTAACATGATAGTATGTGTTGAAAGGCTCGCTTCTGCCTTTGGGTGGAAGCAGTTTTTTTGTTTCCCATAAGTAAAATTTAACTTTAACAAAACAAAGGCATGAAATCATTGCCTTGTACGAGAAGTAAACATTGCGTAAATTTGCCAAAAACATAAGGCTTATGAAACTTAAGGTAATCATCGAAAAAGGAGAGGACGGGTATTATGTTGTACATTGTCCTGCGCTGCGAAGCTGCTGGTCGCAGGGAAAAACCAAAGAAGATGCTTTAACGAATATTCGGGAAGCAATCCAGTTGTATTTAGAACCGGACATGGAGGAAAATATGGTAAATAATAATCAGGAAGTTTGTGAATTAGTTTTATGAAACTCACTTTACTTTCCGGTCGGCAGGTTTGCTCTACGCTCAAACGGATTGGTTTTGTTGAAATCAGCAGAAGAGGAAGTCATGTTAAAATGAAACATTCGGATGGAAGGAAAATTGTTTTTCCATATCACCACGAAATAGATCGCTTCACTTTAAAAGGGGCTTTGAAAGATGCTGAGATTGACACCGATGAATTTATTAGCCTGATAAAGTAAAATAACACCAAGACCATGAAAAGTATCAAAGGCGCTTAAATTACTGCTTTCTTGATAGCTTCGATGCTCCCCACATTATTAAAGGCTCAGACTGTTGACCAGGGTACTATTCAAACCTTATTCTCTCTAAAGGTTTCAATTCCTTGATGGTTCGATTAAAAGACACAAGTACTATTCAAACCTTATTCTCTCTAAAGGACTCCAGGGTTGCGATCCCCTCGTTCCTCGGGGCTGCTAACCTATGCTGGGTTCGCAGCCCCGACCGAAGGGAAAGGGATCGCAACCCTGATAACAAAAAGAAATCCCCACATCTGCAGAGATCGACTTATCATCTCACGCCAAAGGCATTTACTTTATCCAAATTAAAAATGAAAAAGGGAGATGTTTTAAGAAGGTGATTTTGAATCAGGTTTACACACTATTTTATCATCCTGAATTTATTCTGCATCCACCTTTTGAGCAATACATCATAAACACGGTAAGCTTTTTTTTCGGCCTCACCACTTTCACTGTAAATCATTTCTTTTATCTCTAAAGCTTTTAACGATCGTAAAACTGAAGCCGATCCACCCAGTTGATGATCGTTGATGAATTTTGCCGAGGTTGGTGTCGTAACTTCATTTTCGATACCAATGGCTTTTAGTAAATTCCACTGCGGCTTTGTAAGTAGTTCTCGGTACTGATAAAAAACAACTTCTTGTTCCTGGAAGATTTTGCTGATTTCACGGTTCATATTTTCCCGGGTTATTTGCTTTCCGCAATTTGCAAATAATCTATTGCACAAAAGCTGAACATAATAAGTATGCCCCGAAGCCCACTCCCAAATCGAATTTGCTATTTCAACAGGAATTAACTTTTTACTTTTATTAAACTGATCAACGATAAATTGCCGATAAATTTCTTTTGGAATAGAACCAAAATGCAATATTTGTGTACTTCTGTAGAACGGTCTTCCCGGATCGGCAAACAGTTGTGTGATTAAATGACGCTGGCTGCCTGAAAACACAAACACCACATTGGGCAGTGTTTGTATAACTGTCCGCAACCAGGCATCCATGTTTTGCATGGGATATTCCAAGATTTGCTGAAACTCATCAATGGCAATTACTACTCGCACATCAAGATTATTCAGAAAAGTTAAAAGTGCATGAATATCATTTTCAGCTTCAGCTTCAGAGCCTGAAATACTCACTTGAGGGTTTCCACTCAAAGGATCAAAACTAATTACCGGCCTGAGTGTTTTAAAATATTTCCAAAGCTTTTTGCCTAATGTAGTCTTTTCAGGTACTGCATTAATAATCGCTGTTGAAAGCACATTTACAAAATCAGATTTGTTGTTTGTGGAAAGAATATCTACATAAATAGGGGTAATTTCATCTTTGTATGTCTCAAAAATATGAAATATCAAACCTGTTTTCCCCATTCTTCTAATGGCCGTGAGTGTTGTAGAATTGTTGTTTCGGATGTTCGAAATTACATCCCTCATTTCTGATTCTCTGTCGCAAAAGGTTTCCCTGCCAAAATACTGTGTTGTTGGAAATGGATTATTCATCATCATACCTCAAAGGTAATAAATATTTTGTAAGTTACATTATGTAACTTACAAAATGTTTATTATTATTCAACAGATCAATTGTCGTTAGGAAATGGATTTACAAGTACAAAAATTCACATCACATTCTATTTTGAGGAGAATTTTATATTTGTCCTCTTTTGCCAAAAGGTGAATGATGGGCTTTTTTTTCGCTGCTAAATTAGCTCTGGATGAGCTTCCACCAAATCTTTGCTGCCTGTGACCATATACCGTTTTAGTTTTAGTATCTTATCTCTAATATTCTGCCATTTTTTGGCAGAATATTAGAGATAAGATACCCATGCAAAATTTAAAATGCATTGTTGTTAATATGAAAGGAAGATAAATAATAAAGCTCTTAATTGCAAAATATGCATTTATAAATTTTGCCGACTAACTTGGACAAACCAAAACAGGAATACACCATAAATTTTACATGATCACCTTGTTTGGTTTTGGCTTGTCCAAGTTAGGGAGACTTAAACATAGTTTATGATTTCTGTTTTGAATATTTGAATTGGCACCAGAGGGTGAATTAACAAAGGTGAAATGATCTTTTTCAAACTGTATCGTTCGGCAATGGACGAAGAATTTGACCTTGAAGTAACTTACTAAAATCGTTTTGATAATTCAGGATTATTCCATACCAATGGAATGTCGGTGGTTTCGGGTATTAAATCAACATCTACAGGCTTTGGGAATTTGTCTGGTTTAGGGACAAAAATCAACATTTACCCCAACCCAACACACGGAGTAATCACCATTGATGGTCTTTCCGAAGATGCAACAATTTCAATTTTCGATACTTTCGGAAATGAAATTCGGCAACTAGAAATGCTAAATTCTGGCGAAATCGATTTATCATCTCAGCCCAAAGGAGTTTATTTTATCAGGATAGAAAGTGAAAAAGGAAAATGTTTTAAGAAGGTGATTTTGAATTAATTTCAGGGTTGCGATCCCCTCGTTCCTCTGCCATAGGCATCCTTTCGGGAGGGGCTGCTAACCCATGCTGGGTTCGCAGCCCCGACTGCAAGGAAGGCGGATTTCTCTCAGGGTAAAACTTCCCATCGTCTGCGGAACGAGGATTTATCCCGCCGCTGGCGGAATAGAAACTTCCATCGTATTTTTATGAAACTAACCCAGCCTGTCTCATCAAAATAAAAAATTATGGATTGTTTGGAGGTTGCGAAATCTACATCGAAATCTTTATGTACAGTGCCGGAGTAAACGGAATAGCTTCGGTGTATATGTTGATGCTGCTGGTTTGGATTGACGGAATACGCTCGAAGTTTTCGTATTTGAGGTTTTGGGTATTCAGGACATTCAAAATTGAAATACCCACTTCCCCCTTAACTTTTCGGTCGAGGAATTTATAGGTAAACGAAATATCCAGCCTGCTGTAAGGCGTGTCGTCCTCCACGCCCGTATATGTGAGCGCTCCGGCCGGGAAACCGGATCCAAAAACATAACTGGACGAAACAAAGAAAGGATCAAAATTGGCCAGTGCGGCTAACTTAATTTCATGCCTTTGATCCTGAGGAGCCCGCCTGTAATCATTATTTATCTGGTAATCGAAATGTTCTTCTACCTTGCTCAGGGTATAGGCTACCCAAGCTTGATGTCCCCTAAACTCTTTTTGTATCATAAAGTCAAGGCCATAGCTGCGACTCTTTCCCTTAAAGACGTCCTCGATGTTGAATTTTTGTGAGTTGATGTAGCGGGAAATCCCCTCTGTGTTTTTATAAAACCCTTCGAGGCTCAGTGTAAAACCCATCTTTTGATAGGAACTTCCCAAAACATAATGTATGGCGTGCGCTATCGGAACGCCATTATCGTTGTCGACAGCCCAGATATATCTGTAGTTTCCGTATTCATCTACCACCGAAGCTTTTACCAGGTGCTGATTGTAAATGCCCCAGGCTGCGTTTATTTTCCAATATTCTGCAATTTTTATTGAAGTCGAAATCCGTGGCTCCAGATAGATTTTTTTGGTGTTGTTTGCATAACTTGTTCTTAGCCCAAGTTTGATGTTGCTTCCATGATTATTGCTTATGATATCTTGAAAATAGAGATATGTACGCGATGCTTTTTCCTGGATATTTACACTTTGAATATTGAAGGTGTCTTCGATTATTGAGGTAGAGTTATGAATGATCCCTCCTCCAAATTCAAACATTTGACCTTGTGTGGCTGCAAAACGATTATCAATTTTAATGTTGAGTTCACCTACTCTGTTTTCGCTCAGCAAATCCTGCCTTATGTTTTTCTTGCTGTTATACCTAATTTCAAAACCCTGGATGTTGCTGAACTCCGATTTCATCTCCGAAAGGGAAATTATTAAATTACTTGTGTTTCCATTTAACCAACTCTTACCATAAAAAATGGAACCCCCACCCTGCTTAATTTTTTCGCCGGTGTTTTTTATAAGATTTACAAATTGTAAAGGCTCACTGATGGCATAAGAAAAATCATCCTTAGCTCCGTACAGGCTGATGTAAAACAAATCTTTACCCTTGATTCGGGCAGCGTATTTTATATTTATATCCCTGAAAGCATAATCCGGGATCACATTCAGATTGAGTATTTCCTGGTTGTTTTCAGCTTGCTGATTTTTGCCGGAAAGATTGAATTCGCGGGGATTGTATAAATCGTAATAGGTTTGCCTGAAAGAGATCAGCAAGGAGCTTTTGTTTTTCACCACGGGAACTTCAAGAATCCCGTTCATTGTCATGTTGTTTACACAAAACTCGAAGGCCGGGCGTATGTTATTTCCATTTTTCCCGCTTACATCCACGATGCCTCCAACCCTTTCGCCATAACGTGCATCGTACCCGCCTTTATAAACATCAATACTTTTTGTTACCAAAGGGTTAAAAACACTGATGTTGTCGTTGAAATTCTTGAGGCCATAAATCGTAAATCCATCAAACATTACTTTGCTGTGTCCGGCATATCCTCCCCAAATGGTAGGCTCGCTGGTTTGTTCGCCCGAGGCCAAAATTCCGGGTTGAAGCCTCAATAAATTATACACTGAATTATCTCCGAATCCGGGCAGGAAATAGGCGGTTTTATGATTTAGCTTTTCAACGCCCGGCTGGTTACCAATTTGTGTAGATTCCTCAAGCATCTTTCCTGTTATCACAACCTCTTTTAAACCAATGACCGATGGTTGCAAATATAGGTCGTGATGCTTTCCGCTTGTAAGCAGGGTGTCCAGAATGTAATATCCCAGCTGTGATGCCTGAACCGAAAAAATGCTATCCGCATTTGACACCCAGGAAAAACTACCTTTTAAATCAGTAGCGGTAGCATGCCCGTTTATGATCACGTGTGAATACGGAAGCATTTCGTTGCTACCCATTTCTAATACCTGCCCCGAAATACGGAATACTTTTTTTTGAGGTTTGGGAGGAGGACTTGCGTAGATTATAAAAACGCCACCTACATTTTCGAGGATTAATGGGAAGGGTTTGACAAGTGCTTGCAAAGCTTCTGCCGGATCGGTAAAAACCTTATTTAGTGTAAGTGAATATTCTGAAAGCAATTGATCGTCGAAGGAAAGCTGTATGTCGTACTTGCTGCTTAAATCGAGTAGAACTTTGTTTAGGGGCATGTTCTGAGCTTCAACCCTGATCTCCTGTGCAAAAGAGAACAAGTTTAGAAAAATAAAAGCTAATATGAATACGGCAGATCTATAATTCACGCAGTTACTTTTGAGAAATCAGAAATTCGTTTCCTGATTTTTTTACAAAAGTAAGGCCAAAAGGTTTACATACCAGATTTAGGGTTTGTTCGATGCCGATGCTTTTTGGGAAGTAGCCGGTATAGCTATAATCGATTTTTTTTGGAACACTGATTTTCACATCATATTGTCGCTCGATTTCGTTAAAAACACACATAATTGGTTCCGCTGTGAAGCTGAACATATTCTTTGTCCAATCGGTTTCCTGGGTAGGTTTCTCAAGTTTGTTTACCAGAATGTTTCCCTGCTCATCAACCTCAGCATGATAGTCGGGTGTAAGAATGGCTTCCTCGTTTGTGACGGAAACCACTTTTACTTTTCCTGTGAGGCAGGTAACCTTGTATAAATTATCACGATTGTAAATATTAAAACTGGTGCCCAGCACAATGGTTTTTCCGTTGCTTGAGGCCACTTCAAGTTTGCTGCCCTTGGCAATTTGAAAATATCCTTCGCCCGAAAAATCAATTTTACGCGAAAATTTCCACCAATAGGGATGGTATGATAACGAACTTTCAGCGTTTAATTCGATGCTTGAATTGTCGGGTAGTTCAGCCCTAAGGTGTTCCCCAAAATCACTTTTAATAGTTATAGTGTAAAAACGCATTACCAGCGAAGTGCCAATCAAAATTAAAAATGAGGCTGCCATTGCTGCAATAAGTCTTCGATTCCTGAACCGGATTTTTTTTGCTCCAGGCTTATCTTCAATTTTTTCATCCAACATATCCCACACATCGGCCTTGCTTTTTTCAAAGGGAATTTCCACCCTCGAAAAGATGCTTGCATCCTGCAAATCTTCAGAATGGCTTGTGGCGATATGTTTGGTGTTTTTACTCATTTATCGGTTCAAAACTTTTTTAAAAGCATCGAGGGCAAATTTCATTCTTTTTTCTACGGCTTTCACACTTAGGTTAAGGGCTTGAGCTATTTCATGATATTTCATTCCATCCATTCTACTCATCAAAAAGACAGCTCGTTGTTTCTCAGGTAGTCTGCGAAGAGTGTTTTCATATTTACTTTTAAGTTCTTCGTAATTCAATTTTTCCTCAGGGTTTTCGAACGATGCTGACGGTGTAAAGCTGAGCTTGAAATTTTGCTCCGTTTGTTGTTTGCGGTAGGAACTCACAAAGGCATCGCCGGCCATTTTAAAAAGTAAGGCTTTAATGTTTGTGTTTTCCAGTTTGAATTGCTTTTCCCAAAATTTCAAAAAGGTATCCTGTGCAATATCCGTAGCCAGCTCCTGATCGCCTGACCGGTAATAAATGTAATTTCGAACTGCATCAAAATAGCCGTCGAATATTTCCTTAAATTGCGCTTTTGTCAAGAGTTATTTTACTTTTAAAAATTTTGATCCTGATGTTTAAGTCCCTTTTTTTCGATGTCTGTTGTTCTCAGAATTTTCAGCATAAGGAATCAAACAATTTTGAAGCTGCGTAAATGTAGAAAATATTTTATAGGCAATGATATTAATAAGCCCCCGATGAATGATCACCGGGAGCAAAAACTATTGAAAAACTATTTTTTGAATTATCTGAGGTGAATGGTGTGGGTCTTTCCATCAACGGTTACCGTGGCAATATTGTTACAATCTCCGTTGCCAAAATCGAGCAGCCTTACAGGTTTTTCGTCAGGAGTAATTTCGATGGATCCCGAAACAATAAACCGGCAACTCATTTCTTTGCGCAAGGGAATAATAATCTCGCGCGACCAACCCAAGCCTGACGGGCGTACACCTTCGGCTGTACCTGTGGTGAGGTAAACATCATCCCATTTCATGTATGTGTCGATGCCTTCGATCCATTCACGAACACGTGAGGAATTCCACCCAAAAGTATTTCCACCCTCGGTTTCATCCTCAGGAGCAAGGGTTATCTGCGATTCCACCTCGATGGTCCAATACATGTTTCCATCATCGTTAAAACCCATGTTGCTTACAATCCTGCTGCCTTCCACATGGTTGTCGTTTACATAAAAATCTTCAAAGCCATGTGTAATGATTGTACCTGGTTCGCGGTATCTGCCGGTAAAGGTGGTGATGATTTTGCCGCGACGATAGCGGCCATCTTTGCACAAGCAATTTTCTTCGCCAAAATCAATGGTCAATATGTGAGGGACAGAAATTGTATCGAGGGTAATGGTGGCACACTCTCCTATAATATCTGCCTCATCATCTGTGGATTTAAAATTTCCTGAACCCAAATCATAGGCTTCGCTGGTGATGTTTCCCACATCTGTAAAAATGATTTCGGCCAGTGCGTCATATTCTGATGAGCTGGTGTCGGTGGTTTCGATTTGTGTTTCTTCATCTTTTTTGCAAGCGGTCATTGCCACAGCGAAACCTAGTAATGCAACGAAGAAAAATTTTAACTGGATTTTTTTCATAACTGAAAATTTTTAATTGTGAATAAAACGGTTTAACATAATCATACCGCATCAGAAAGGTTTTACCCTACCAAAATACGTAATTTTTTTGAAGAAATTTAACGTGAAAAAGGGAGATGTTTTGAGAAGGTGATTTTGAATTAGAAATTAATAGCCCTGACAGTCCGCTGGTAGTTGTATTGTCAGGTTTTATTCAAAAACCCCCGTTTCTGCAATAAGGTAGAAGTGGGGTTTTGTTGTAAAAGTCAAAAAAAAATACTGCCAGACGTTGCCGGTTGTGGGGAGCAATTCATCATTTTACAAACCCAATCTGTTTACAAAACTCATCCCTGTACGATTTTCCTATTTTTAATTTTCTTTGGCTCTAATCTAAAATATGGTTGATAGTTCAAAAAATGTTATCTTTGGCTT
>CAZQIV010000032.1:0-43427 GCA_964593705.1 uncultured Lentimicrobiaceae bacterium
TACAAAGATTACCGGTGCTCTGCACCTGAAAGATAAGCCACAGAGTGGCGATAATCCTCGCCTCGCGGCGAAGCGGGTTTGTAGAAGCATTAATTAGAATTGATACGGGAGGTGCAGCGCACCGAAATATTTAAGCTCACGATATGGTTTTGTGTTTTTCAGCAAGCCCTAATTAGTGTCCGTCCATAAAGTCGATAATTTTCACTTGCCCCGGGTTTTAACCCGGGGATTAATGAATTTAGCAATGCCTTCCCCGCCTTTTCGCTGTCAATGCCGAAGGCATTGACAGCGAAAAGGCGGGGGCATTCATCACATCAATTTAATCCACACCCTAAAGGATGTGGCAATTGATATTTCAAAAAAAACTTACTTTAAAGACGGACACTAATTAATCTCCATAAAATCAATTGCTAATCTAATTTAGAGGGTTAAAAATACTTGATTGTAGGGTCAGTGTAGAGGCATTTTTTTGAGGTAGTTAATGAAATTGATGTTATTTCGCCATTCAAAAACCATTCAATTTTTATGTACTAAATTATTAATTCGATGAAAAAATCAAACTACAGTAAAATTTCATTTTTTGGCTTGATGATCCTCATCCTTAACAGTGGATCTGCATGGTCGCAAGATGGCAATATTGTTACAGGCAAGGTATTTCCTGCCGGTATGGAAACACCGATGCGAAATGTTTCCGTGCAAATTGAGGGTGATGATGAATCCGCTGTTGTCACAGATGGTAACGGATTTTTTAGTTTGACGATCCCATCATTTCCGGTAAAAATTGTTTTTAAAAAAAATAATTACCAGGATCAGGTAGTAACCGTGAAAAAATCATCTGATATTAGTGTTTACATGAGTGCTGACGAGGCTGTAAAAAACGACTATGGTCAGGATGTGGGTGTGCGTGTAACGCTCAACCCCGAATCAAGGGATGGGATTTTAATGTTTTCATCCACTGATAAAAGATTTAAATACTGGTTTGATAACCGTGTATATTTTGATGGAGCCGCCTATTTTGGCGATAACACCTACCAGAATGTTAAGCATGAAATCGGAAATGGTGTTAATATTCGCCGCATGCGCTTTGCAATGAAGGCTATCCTCTGGGGACACTGGGGTGGCGAAATTGATTTTGATTTTGGCAACAATGCAGTTGATATCAAGGATGCTTACGTGCGCTATATAGGAAAAAACTGGCAGGTAAAAGCTGGCCATTTCCGTGAACCCATGTCGTTGGAAACAATGACCACTTCGCGCTATATTACTTTTTTGGAAAGACCTTATGCCGTAGAGCAGGCTCCTTCGAGGCATCTCGGTATCGCCTACAAAGTATTTACAAACCACCTGTTTTTTGAAGGGGGATTGTTTTCGAGCGCCCTTGTCAACGACCTGATGCGCGACCAAAACAAAAGTAAAGGCACAAATGCAGGCTGGTCGCTAACCGGACGCCTTGCCTGGGCTCCCATTAAAAAAGATAAGGAAGTATTGCATCTGGGGGTTTCAGGTTCGTACCGCACACCTAAACTGCAGGAAATTGGCGACCCGGAAAATAGTTTCAGATATGGCGAAAATGCCGAAACAGAAATCAATCGCAAAAAATACATCGACACCGATTGGGTGACCAACTGCGAAAACAAAACTATTTTGGGTCTGGAAGCAGCTTATGCCTTCAAAAATTTCCGCGTACAAGGCGAGTATTTGAGATCGGATATTACCCGGGATACCGACCTGGTTCCCGAAGGTGAAGATAAATATGGTTTAAAAGGCTTTTATGTACAAGGGTCATGGCTCATCAACAATGCCGACTATTATTACAACATGGGTGATGCAGAATTTTCACAAATCGACTTCAGGGATGTTTACAAAGGAGCCTTTGAGGTTGCCTTAAGATATGCATACATGGATGCCAATACTTTTAAAGATGGCGAAGACATCCCCTGGATGCCGGGAGGATCCGGCGAAACCTATACCATCGGGTTCAATTATCATGTGAACTATAATGTGAAATTTATGCTCAACTATGCCTTTGTTAACCACGATAGATGGGCCGATGGTAAAGGATCGTTTGTTACTGATGAAATAGAACCATTGCCCGCCGGCGAAGCGGGCATCGACTTTAGTACTATCCAGGCAAGGGTATTAATTGCATTTTAATTCTTGAAATATTAAACTTTAAAATAAGCATACAATGAAAAGATATATTTTAACCAGCATCATTATCATCTTGTTTTTAAACAGTTGTGTAAAGGACGAACAACCCGCCCCTATTCCCCCACCTCCAATTGATTATAGCTCAATTATCATCAACGAGCTAATAACTAAAGACACAACCAATCCCTATTATATTGATGGCTTAGGCGAAGGTGCCGACTGGATTGAGTTATTCAACAATGGGACAAGCGCCATTAATATTTCGGATATGTGGATCACTGACCTTCCGGGTGCAGAAGCTGATTATATCCAGATTCCAAATACCAATGAGTCTGTATCAACAATTCCCCCTAAGGGATACCTGGTTTTGATTTGTGGTGCCAAAAATGCTGATGGTAGCAAAATACCTACAGGAATTGCTGATGGTAAAATATTTATTGAAATGGGGTTGAGCTCTACAAAGGATTATTTTATTGCAATTTACGATCCTGAAAAAGTTGAAATCGATAAATCGGATGATTTTAACGGACTCGAAGATGATAAATCCTATGGCCGCGAAACCAATGCCTCGGAAACATGGGTGGTATTTGCCGAAAAATCACCCGGCACTGCCAATGGTGGCGGAGGTGGTGAACCTGTTGTGGGCAACCTTATCATCAACGAATTTATGTGCAGCAACGATACCACATTTATTCCTGACGAAGTTGGCCCCGATAACTATCCCGACTGGATTGAAATTTACAACACCGGCGAAACTGCCATCGATATTGGTGGTTGGTATCTTACTGAGACCCTTGCGGATACAATGATGTATCAAATCCCAACGGATATAAGCGAGCAAACACTAATCCCCGGACATGGCTATCTTATTTTGAAAGCCAACGGCATAGGAGAGGGCTTAAGCCTGAACTTTAAATTGGGAAGTGGTGGTGATGATATTGGTCTCTCTCCTGATGGCAAAACATATGTTGATGCCTTAAGTTATGGAACAGGTGCCGGCGGCGGATTTCAGGTAGAGACTCCCGGCACAGATAAGTCGGCAGGAAGAACTACAGATGGTGGCGCAACATGGGTAGTTTATGACCCCACTACTGCAACAGGACCAACACCCGGAAGCGCAAACGGGAATTAAGGTAATGGCCCCGAAAAATAGAAAATTTTCTCCAAAGGAGTCTTTCGGACAATTTTCGTAATTTTTCGAGGGTGCACGGGCAAAGCCCGGCATTATTTGTTAATGGTTATTGATTTCTTTTTCAGTAGAGACAAGGCATGCCTTGTCTGCCTTGTCTGCAAAAAACACAATATTTATTATCAAACATCAAAACAGAATAAATTAAGAAGCCATGTATAGAATCTCAATCATCATTTTCGTATTGTTCTTTTTGTATTCCTGTAAGGACAAGAAACCTTCCGATCCTGTGGTTGATTTTCCCATTGGTGAACTGGAACTGATTCATAGCTACGAACTAAATGTCCCCGAGCCTTCAGGGTTATCCTTTGGCCCGGGGGGCAACACATTGCTCACTGTAAGCGACAACAGCAATCAAATTTATGAGCTCGATTTTGAAGGCAATATTCTAAGGGTTTTCAATTTCACAGGCCGCGACCTTGAAGGAGTAACATACAATCCCGATGAAAACCTGATAGCTGTTGTTGACGAAAGAGATCGCGAAGTAAGCCTGGTGGATTATGAATCTGGGAACAAAACAGAAACTTTCAAAATCAATATCCCAATCGGGTCCGAAAACAGCGGTCTTGAAGGCATTTCATACAATATCAACAACAAGTATTATTACATTGTAAACGAAATCAACCCGGAATTACTTGTCATCTGGAATCCTGTTTCAGGTATAATTAATCAGGAAAATCTAAAGTTTGCCCTGGATTATTCCGGTGTTTATACAGATGCAAATCAATCTCATTTATGGTATGTGAGCGATGAATCCCAAAGGGTTTATCAATGCGATTATAGCAACAATGTTTTGATGGCATTTAACCTTGGCGAGCTTAAGTTTGAAGGCATTGCGATTGACGGAGATATGATTTATCTTGTAAATGATGCAACAGCAAAGCTGAACATTTATAAAATTAAAAACAATTAATCATGGTAGCGGCAGTAATTCCCAGGTACGAATTCAGAATTTTTGGCAACGACCTGGAAACCTACGAAAAAAAAATCAAGGAGCTTTCACCCAGGGAAATGACCCGGCAAATGGATTCGGTATATTTGCTCACCCCCTGGAAAAGAAAAAAAAATGTGAAGATCAGGGAAGGCATCATGGACATTAAGGTACTGGAACAAGAACATGCAGGACTGCAACAATGGAATCCTTTTTTGGTAGGTGAATTTCCGCTGGAGGCCGATGTTATCAAAACCGTGGTATTTCCTGCACTTGGAGTAGAAAGCCCTGTTTTTGAAAGAAAAAAATATTCGCTCAAACAGTTCATTGCCGAAGTACTTGCCATCGACCCTGACCTCGCCGTAGCCTACGTTTGGAAAACAAGATATGCCTACACTATTGCCGAATGCATTACCGAAATTGCTGAAATTAAAGTGAATGGCGCCAGCATAAAAACCATCTGTATTGAGTCCGAAGATCCTGATAAAGTACTTGATGCGAAAAAACTTTTGGGTATTGGTAATAAAATCGAAAACGTGAGCTATCCATTAGCACTCAAAAGAATTATGGGTTTAACAGCCCTTCCCGAAAGTTGGAATAGAATTGTATTTTAGAGGATAGATGTTAGAGGATAGATGTTAGAGGATAGAGGGTAGAGGATAGATGTTAGAGGGTAGAGGTTAGAGGATAGATGTTAGAGGATAGATGTTAGAGGATAGATGTTAGAGGATAGATGTTAGAGAATAGATGTTAGAGGATAGAGGATAGAGGGTAGAAAACAATAATTGACGCGAAGCTATTGACAATAAATGACATCTGCCGGCAGGCGGACAAATTACGGCGAAGCCAAATAACAACTAATGACATCTGCCGGCAGGCGGACAAATCACGCCCGAAGGGCAATTGACATCAAAAAAATATTACATATAAAATTAATTATGACGAAAGAAAAATTAGAAATTGGCGAAGTTTCAAAACCTCGCTTTGAATTCAGAACATTTGGAAGGGATTTCGAAGAATCGGCTTACCTTATGTCACGCTTATCCATGCCGGTACCTCAAAAAGTCTGGGAACGGATATCCCTCGAAACTTACATCGTTTCAAAAACAAACAACATCAACAACACAAAAATCCGTGACGGGAAAATGGATATCAAAACCTTTGTTCAGGAAGTTGACGGGCTGGAACAATGGAATCCACTCATGAAAGGTGAATTCCCGATGAAAGCGGAAAAACTCGAAAAAGAAGTTTTCCCTGCCTTCCAGGTTGAGATGCCAAAACTCGAAAAAGATGAATATACCCTTGGGGAGTTTCTGAGCATCGTTAAAAATCATCCCGATTTACTTGCAGTTTCTGTCGAAAAAGAACGCTATGGATACATGGTCAACAACACAATATGTGAGTATGCCCTGGTATGGATCAATGGTGCATTGGTAGAAACCATCAACTCCGAATCCACAGAACCGGAAGACATTGTGAAAACCATAACAGCACTCGGTTTGGAAGGCATCGAAAACATCAATTACCTTCAGGCCGTAAAGCGTGTTACAGGTATGATCGACAAAAAACTTGCAAATTAATTATTATCATGGCAAACGAAATAGAAAGAAAATTCCTGGTAAAGGGAGATTACAAAAGCAGTGTTAGCAAGCAAACCCGGATTATTCAGGGCTACATATCTTCCGTACCGGAGCGCACAGTGCGCGTAAGGGTTAAAGGCAAAAAAGGATTTTTAACCATCAAGGGAATTGGCAGCGCATCAGGAGCAACCCGCTTTGAGTGGGAAAATGAAATTCCGGTAGCAGAAGCCAACGAACTGCTCAAAATATGCGAACCGGGCACAATCGACAAAACCCGTTTTATCGTTCCCGAGCAAAGCGGATTGAAATTTGAAGTGGATGAATTTTATGGCGAAAACGAAGGTCTGACCATGGCCGAAATCGAACTCCCCTCCGAAGATCATCCTTTTGGAAAGCCTGACTGGCTTGGCGAAGAAGTAACCGGAGATTCCCGATATTACAATTCAATGCTGATGAAAAATCCCTTCAAAAGCTGGTAAATTAGTGGATTGGTTATTAGTTAATGGTTATTGGTTATTCGTTAATGGCCCCGAAAAATAGAAAATCTATGATTTTCGTGATTTTTCGAGGGTGCACGGGCAAAGCCCGGCATTATTGGTGAATGGTTACTATTAGAATGTTTTTCTGTAGAGACAAGGCATGCCGTGTCTCCAAAACTATTTAATATCAACCTTGAAAAATATAATGTCTATTATTTGATAGCTTTTCATAAATGGCCACAAATGACTACCAATGACGTGAAGCAAATGCCGAAAAAACATCCCGAAGGTTCGGGATTTGATTTCATATTTTTTCGAGCCCAGGATTCAAAAATCCCGGATTTACAACATCCCTGCCTCGCCATATCAATAGCCTAAGCTGGCGGCCCGCTTCGCAGCGAGGCGAGCAAGGCGGGCTCGAAAAGTAATATAAATCAAAGATTTTCTACTTTTCGGGATGACTATTAATGACGCGTAGCAAATGCCAGAAAATTATGACTGAGGAAAATATTTCAGTAATGCAAACGAATAATTTCGATCCGCTGGATATGCACAACTACAGGATTGAGAAGCTTCCAAAGCGATCAAAATCGAGCGTTGAACGTATTCTTGCGAATTTGGGAGGGCCATTGGCAATACTCAGTTTTGTTCTCATTTATTTCTTGTTTCAACCTGCTTACCTGCTCAACATCAATCCGGATTCCCTGGGAGACTATTCACGCAATATTTTTGAAAAAATAGGATCGCAGGAATTTTCGCGCATTAACGTTGCAATGCTGGCAATTTTCGTTTTTGGCATTGTTTTGTGGATAACCGAAGCCATTCCCAATTATCTCACTTCTTTAATCATTATCATTGGGCTGGTGCTTACAGGCGTACTTTCCGAAAAAGAAGCCTACGCTCAACTGGGGCACAAGGTAATGTGGTTGAATATTATGTCGTTTGTGCTTGCCAGCATGTTGGTAAAAACAGGCCTGGCCAAACGTTTTGCGCTGTGGTTTATCGTCCATTTTGGAAAACGTTCTTCGTCTATTTTTCTTAGCTTCCTCCTTATCAACGTGGTGCTTTCGGCCTTTATATCGGCAACCACGGCAAAAGCCGCCATTCTGCTGCCCATATTTATGGTTATAGCTGCTATTTACGGTGCCCGGGGCGGAGATAAAAAAAATAACTTCGGTAGAAATATCGTACTGCAAAACCTCTTTTACATCAACATTGGCGCAAGCGGATTTTTAACAGGATCGGGGGCAAACTTACTTGCTGCAGCGCTGATAACAGGAGCAACAGGTGCCGACATATTTTTTACCGATTGGATGAAAGCCAATTTTTTAGTGGCCATCCTCCTTTTATTTATCGGTTACCTTGTGGCTACACGCATATTTTTCCCCTTGAAGAAAGAGGAACGATTGCCGCAGATTCCCGGAGGTATGGAACGCCTCAAAGAAGAACTCCATAAATTGGGTAAGATGGATTTCCAGGAGATAAAATCCGCAGCACTTTTCATCATCATCCTCGCACTTTGGTCAACGGATAAATATCATGGCATCAGTCCTACAGCTATAGCATTTATGGGTGCTATTGTTGCCTTGCTACCCCGCATTGGCATCCTCAAATGGAATGATGTGGATATCCCCTGGCACCTCATGCTATTTTCGGCTGGCGCTTACACCCTGGGTGCCGGATTTAAGGCAACCGACCTACCAAATATTTCGGTAAATGCTATTTTCGATGCCCTGGGTTTTGGCACAAATACACCCTTTTGGATTCTTTACCTTGCCCTTACTTTTGCTATGGCCTTCAGCGCATTGTTCTTTCAATCCAAAACCATGCGTACCATGATTTTCGTACCCATTGCCATTGGTGTCGCCAATCGTTTTGGTTTCAGTGTCATTAGCCTGGCTTTGCCCGTAGCTTTCCTCATCGAACACGTTTATATGTTGCCCTTCAACAGCAAACCGGCAGCATTGCTTTACGAAACCGATCAGTATAGCCTGACCGATACTTTTAAATTTGGATTTACCATGCTGGTCATTGGTTGGTTGGTAAATATTTTGATGGGCGAAACCTGGTATCGTTATTTAGACATCACACCCAACGGAGTTTTTGGAATATTTTAGGAGTATTCTAAAATTCATTTTTTTAAAGAAAAAAACTTGAAAACCTTCCAAAAAAAAAGACTCTACTTTAGAAAAGTAAAGCCATGCAAATTTTTATAGGTTTTATAAGAAATGAAGCTGTTACTGATCAGCCATCACATCATTTCCATATTCGATATTTAGTAATGAATATCCTGAACCCATTGCATCCAAAGCAATTAGCGTATGATTACAGGTACCCGAACCTGATCCACATTTACAGCCAATAATCTGCCCACCCGAACTGGTGTCAAATTCGCATGAGCTACATTCCACTCCGGTGCACATATTAACACTTTGTTGATTTCTCATATTATATAGTGCATCGGCTTCATAAATCAATTCATAAGCTATTGTAAAGGTAGTTAATTCTGATCCGGTAGGGCTATAAAAAGTACCGCTTGCAAACAAATAATAGTCAGAAAAATTGTAGGTTAAAAAATCAAGCTTGTCAACAAAAATATTTTCAGGAATGGCGTAATTTAAAAATGAGATGCTGTCGTGTTTAATCGCATTTTTTATAATGCTTGTTGGCACTGTAAAAAACGTTCTTGAACCTTCTACAATACCAATTTTATCTTTAACCTTATTTTGAAATGTGGGGGAATCAAACCCATCCTCTGATAAACTATTGAAATCATAAATCTTGGAAGGCTGATCGGAAGCGGCTGACAAAAGAAATAGAGCCAATACAAATAAAACGTAGGGGTTTTTTGCTCTCATAATCCTGAGGTGTTTTGATTATTACATTAGATGTGTTTTTTAAGGCAACAATTGTAAGAAATTATTTTATTAAAAGCAAACGTATTTTCAAAATTATTGCACTTTTAAAATAATTTAACACAATAAATTTACCTGTAGCAACATAAACAATTAATATTCAATAGCTTTAAACCGTAAATAAATACTATCCTTAGCAACTTCCGAATAATTATTAATCAGGGATGTAACAATATTAGGAGATTCAACACCCTGCTTTTTTAAAAGTTCAAGATATGGCTTTATACTGTCCGAAGTAATAATTGCTATTGATGGTGAAAGTCGGTATTCCTCGTCTGATGCGGTGTCGTATCTCAGCTTTGAAGCCAACATTCGCTTTTTAAAATTTTCGGCCAATGATGGCCGAACTGCACCGCTAATAGTATCTATCGACACAATATCAGAACTTAATAATTTGTTAAGCGAATCAACAAAATGAGCAAATTTCGTGGTATCTGGATAATATATTTTTTCATTATAAAAGATGCATTTTTCATCCGGGTTTTTAACCATCAATATTTTACCTTTTGCCCTCGGCATCATCGCTCCCCTGAGATTAAAAAAAGAATATCCTTTATCTATGTACAATTTATACATATTTCTACAATTAACCCCCATATTTTGAAAATTCAAATCCACGAATATTGATCCATCAAAATTAACTTCCATCAAATTTGCCCCCTGAAATAAGGTATATCTTAGATCTGTAAAACTTAGGTCTCCCTGATAAAAATCCGCTGCATAAAATTTTGTCCTAAAAAGGTTTACCCCTTTAAAACTGGAATGATCTAATGCTGATCCTGTAAAGTCTGCATGTTTCAAATCTGAGTAAAAAAAATCAACCCAGGTAGCATCAGAAGCAATAAATATAGCATTTTCTAAAACTACATCCGTGAACTTTGAACCATTGATCTTACTGCCGGAAAAATTCACTCCTTTCAAATCGGATTTTATAAAACCCGAATGTAAACAAGTAGCCAGTCGAAAATTTGCTGCTTGCAAAATACATTCATCAAAAACCATTTCGCTCATCTGGCTATTTGAAAAATCGGAGTTTCGGAAATCCGCTTTATAGAATGAAAGATTTTTGAAATTAGAATATTTAAAGCTGCGGTTTTTCAAATTTTGATAGCCTGATGAAAACAAAACCTGATTATCCCCCATCACTTTTTCATTAGGAAATTTTCTGCTAATAACTTCATTTTCTATTGTTAGAACTGGCAATGCAAATGAGTAAAATCTGTTATGGGCATAATTTACCGGAAACTTTTCATTTACAAGTATTATATAAACGGTAAAATGAAGCAGGGCTACTAATAGTATTGCATAATGAAAAAGCCAATAAAAACTTTTGAATTTCAAATTGCCTGACAATGCTTTGGTATAAAAAACGACAATGATAAAGTCGGCCAATAAAAAAACTATATGAAATAAAAAAAGCCAATTGGACTGATATTTTGAAATAATTATTAAAATAAGCAGGAAAACAAACAAAGGCAGCCAAAAGAAAAGGAAATACGCAATCAGACCATAAAAAGTCTTTTTTGTTGAATTGAGATAATGTGAATTGAAGAAGTTTAAAAAAAACGGATACAAATTATTAACATTTGTTGAATTACATGATATCTTCCTAAAATGCATTGTAAAGTTCAACAGCAGGAAAAAATGAATTAATAGCAATGCAACAGGGAATAAAACATAAACAACCATAAAAGGTATCTGAACATCAAACCCGCTAAAACTAATCTTCGAGAAAGGTTTTACCGAAAGGAGTATGTCAACATCGGTAGTTGATAAAATACTTCCCAACAGTATTGTTTGAAAAACTATAAAAATGATGCTAAGTTTGTTGTTGAAGCTTGAACTGTAGTTAATTGCTGCCACAATTTCATTTTTACTGTCAAAAGAAGCTTTAGAGGTTTTCATCAGTTTTTCGTATCTTAATACACAAAATTAATAATATTACTCAAATATTAAAATCATTATAAAAACAAAGTTATAAGAGGCACAGCAAAGATAATTCTCGATTTACACCCGTTCCAAAGTTTTTTCCGTTTAAATTTGCGCCCACACTAACAAACCATTACATTGGAAAATTTTGAAGCGCTGGGTATCGGCAAAGATTATATTAAAGGCTTAAATGAACTTGGGATTATTGTTCCTACCGAAATACAGAATATAGTAATTCCGCTACTCCTCAAAACCGACACCGACCTGGTTGGTCAGGCACAAACTGGTACGGGCAAAACAGCAGCTTACGGCTTGCCATTACTTCAAAGGATAAATGTGAACCGAAAAGTTGTCCAGGGGCTGATACTCTGCCCTACCCGCGAATTGGGGCAACAAATTGCAAAGCAGTTGTTCAGGTTTACCAAATACACCGACAAAATTTTTACCGAAGCGGTGTATGGTGGCGCACCCATCGAAAGGCAAATTTCTAATCTCAGGCGGCCAACGCACATAGTGGTAGCAACCCCGGGCAGGCTTATCGACCTGGTAAAACGTGAAGCTGTTAATTTAAAAGATGTAAAAACGGTAATCCTTGACGAGGCTGACGAAATGCTCAGCATGGGGTTTAAAAAAGAGCTTGAACAAATATTAACTTTTGTTTCAAACGCGGAAAACAAATGGCTTTTTTCTGCCACCATGCCCCATGGGATTAAACAAATTGTAAATACACACCTCTCACCCAATGCCCATCGTATTGATGTTTCGGCCAAAGCCGTGGTGAATAAAAACATCGACCATCAATATTATGTTTGCGATGAAAGCGAAAAACTGAATGCCCTCATTAAATTCCTGAAATCGAAGGGCGAAGAGATGGGAATGGTTTTTTGCAGAACCAAAGTTGCAACCCAAAAACTAACCAAACAACTCATTGCTAAAAACATTGCCGCCGATTCCATTCATGGCGATTTATTGCAAAAGGAACGCGAAAAAGCCATGCGTGCATTCAAGAAAAGCAGGTTGCAAATTCTTGTGGCAACCGACATTGCCGCCCGCGGAATCGATGTTGCCGACTTAAGTTATATTATTCATTACCAATTGCCCGACCAAATTGATTATTACACCCACCGTAGCGGACGAACTGCACGGGCAGGAAAAAAAGGGACCTCACTTTGCCTTGCCACCTCTGGTGAGCTAAACCAGCTCAGAAAATTCGAAAGGGAGCTGGGTATCTTTTTCGAGCAGGTAAATGTGTGAGAAATCGGGTGTCCCCGAAAGCTTTCGGGGGTTATTCGTTATTGGGTTAATAGCCCCGAAAAATAGAAAATTTTTAATTTTCGTAATTTTTCGAGGGTGCTCGGGCAAAGCCCGGCATTATTCGTTATTGGGTAAATAGTTATTAGATTTTTATTTTATAGGACGAATTATTATTTTCTAAGTGATTTCAAATCGCCGTTAATGTTCCTGATATAAAATGATACAAGTATAATCAAGCGGTGGTTTTGTGACTTTAATCCAATTCATACCCTGAGACTGAATATCACCAAATCCTCCACCGGTAGAGCCACCGAGAATTGTCCGTGAAATAGTGTAAATTAACGTTTTCTCAACCCTGTTTTCTATCACACTTTCTGTTATCGTATCCTTTAAATAATACTTTAAATACCTACCCAATAAAACATACTCATCAAAGCTGAATGGCGTAATGGTTGTGTCAACACAATTCCCTATTGGAAACTCATTATAAATTTGCGAAACCATTTGAAAGTATTCTTCTTTGCTTTTAATAATAAATTGAGCATTTTCCTGAGACAAGCATGGCAAAGCCACAGGCTCAAAATTGACCTGAACCTCCACCGGTTCATCTTTTGAGCATCCAAAAAATAACAACAGTATTAGAAAAAATAGATATTTTGAACTTTTCATAATCAATGCTTTCTAAAAAATAAATTAATGGGAAAACTATATTTTAAGGTTGATTTCAGTTGAACCCATTCAAAATATCCTTAATTTATTAATAATACAAATATTACAAGCTACCAATTTTTAAATTTTCTTTCGGTGAATTCAGTGCATCTAAGCCCATGTATTTCTTATTCTTTTCAATCATCGACTGAAGGGTTTTTACATAGTTCATTCCACGAGCTGGGTAAGCCTTTAATCCTGTTGCCATATCATAACCTGAAGGATGCTTGCCATTTTTCCTTGCCTGGTATCTTTCATGCCTTAATTGTTTAAACGCCGGATGAGAGTTAAGGTATTGAATGTAGGAAGCTATTGAATGAGCCAAATTATTAAAAACAGCAACTTCATGGGTATCACCTGCAGGTCTTTTCCGCGGCACGATACCACAGCCCTGGATAAAGCACCATTGTCCGAAAAGGTTATTGCCATGCCTGGCGAAATAAGAACTTCCCCAGGCTGATTCATTAGCGGCTTGTGCAAGCGCCAGGTCGCGGGGAATAATATCCGCATGCATCAATAGCCTGTCAAAAAAAACTTCCCCACCCACCTCATCATATAAAACTCTGTACTTTAGGGCTAAATCCCCTAAGGCGATACTATCCGAAGATTTTAAAACATTTCCTTCATTCACAAACTTTAATCGCGAGAGAATGTAGTCGCGCTGCTCAAGAACTTTTTTGTTCTCGCTAACTACAATAGGCTCCAGAAAGGCAAAAAAGGCCTTTTTTTTTGATAGTGTTTATATATTTGGAAAAATCAGGTAACTCTGTCTTGATATTTGGTGAAAGCTTAAGATTAGCAGAAGATTGCTTTTTGGGCTCAGGATTAATTTTCTTTTCGGCCTTTACTAAAGGAGTTTCCCTAACTACTTTTTCAGCAACCAATTCTACAGCTTCATTATTTATTATTGTTGTAGCTTTTTCAAGTTTTGATTGTTGGGGTTCATCCAACTGATTACTATTATTTGAAGTTTCCTGTTCAGGAGCCACGCTATTACAGCCTGCCATTATAACCAAATAACCAAACCATGATAAAAACCACTTTTTTAGCAACCTGAATTCCATTGACAATCTTTTTTGATTTCGGCGACAAAATACTCAATTTTTTTATCTTAATCTTTTTTTATCCATTCTTGAAATCTACTGCCAATTTTGTCAGAGTCAATCATTTTGCATGAATTTTGATCGCAATTCAAATTTTGGAATAGAAATACAATACCGATGGAATACAGAGATTATTATAAAATATTAGCGGTGGATAAAAAGGCTACCCAGGATGAAATTAAGAAACAATACAGGAAACTGGCTCGCAAATACCACCCCGATAAAAACCCTGGTGATAAAGCTTCGGAGGAAAAATTTAAAGAATTACAGGAAGCTTACGAAGTATTGAAGGATTCTGAAAAGCGCTCAAAATATGACACATTAGGTTCCAATTGGAAGCAATATCAACATGCCGGTGCCGATGGATTTGATTTTTCGCAATGGGCAAATTCGGGTAATGGCAGACAATATCGTAGCTCCGATGATATGTTTGGTGGAGGTGGCGGTTTTAGCGATTTCTTCCAGAGTTTTTTTACCGGGGGACAAACACAAGGAAGGGGTTTTGGAGGTGGCAGGAGATCAGCAGGCTTCAGGCAAATGAAAGGTCAGAATTATGAGGCCACAATTAAATTAAACCTCACTGATGCTTTTCATGGTACTTCCACCCAATTAAATGTTGACAATAAAAAAATTAAAATCAACCTTAAGCCGGGAGTTAAAGACAGGCAAATATTGCGAGTAAAAGGAAAAGGCGCCCCTTCAAGGCAAGGAGGAGAAAATGGTGATCTTCTACTAAAAATAAATGTAATTAATAATACCAGTTTCAAACTGGAAGAAAACAATCTTCATCTCACCATCAACATTGACCTATATACTGCAATACTTGGTGGAAAGGTTAGTGTTAGCGCCATGGATAAACCCATCAGCCTGAATATCCCTGCTGAAACTTCCAATGGGAAAGTTCTCAGGCTAAAAGGAAAAGGAATGCCGGTGTATGGAAAACCCGATGAATTCGGCGATTTGTACCTAAAAATCAATGTATCACTTCCAAAACAACTCACTCCTGAAGAAGTGAAATTGTTTGAAAAACTGTCCTTACTAAGAAAGTAAAAATAAGGCAGCCTTGCCGGCTGCCTTTTTCTGTTATTTCACGAAAATATTTATTGCACAATGCCGTTAGTCAAATCTGATTTATCAACTAAACAATACTTATCGAAAATACTCTTACTTCCCTTCGTATGAAAAAAATCGTTGCTGTACTCCTCATCTCCTTTCTTACAATTTCTTTTTTTAGCTTCAAATCGGTTCAGGCGCAGGATGCAACCGTAAGGGGCTTTATTTATGAAAAGGAAACCGGTGAACCGGTCATTTTCACCAATGCCTATTTGTACAAGACTTCGTACGGTGCAGCCTCAGATGTAAACGGATATTTTGCCATTACCAAAATCCCGTCAGGAAATTATACCCTCATGGTAACTTACATGGGCTACGACTCACTTAAAATTGATGTAAACCTCAAACCCGGTGAAGTTCGAAGCGAAAATCTTTTTCTCGTGAAATCTTCGGTAATGCTTGATATTGTAAGTGTTTCAGCCGAGCGGCAGGCAGCACGAACCGAAACACAAACTTCGATAGTTAAGGTAACACCACTTCAAATTAAACAAATACCTACAATTGGCGGACAGGCCGATATAGCTCAATATTTGCAAGTATTACCCGGAGTAATCTTTACCGGCGACCAGGGCGGGCAACTCTATATCAGGGGTGGCTCCCCCATTCAAAATAAAGTGATGCTTGATGGGATGGTAATTTATAACCCTTTTCATTCCATAGGTTTATTCTCGGTTTTCGAAACTGACATTATTCGTAATGCCGACATTTTTACCGGAGGATTTAATGCAGAGCATGGAGGCCGGATATCATCGGTGATGGACATCACAACACGCGATGGAAACAAGAAAAAACTTGCCGGAAAAGTTGGTGCCAGCACCTTTGGTGCCAGCGTTTTGCTTGAGGGTCCAATTAAAAAACAGCCCGAAGGAGGTGGAGGAAGCTCTTCTTTTATTTTATCTGCCAAAAACTCCTACCTTGAACAATCGTCAAAGGTTTTTTATGGTTACGTTAACGAAGACGGACTTCCTTTTAATTTCCTCGATCTTTATGGTAAGGTTTCGATAAACGGCTCTAATGGTAGTAAACTAAACCTGTTCGGGTTTAATTTTACCGATAAGGTAAACTATCAGGATATTTCCGATTACAACTGGGACGCTTTTGGCGGAGGGGCAAACTTTGTGGTTATCCCCGGGAACTCGCCTGTGCTTATGGAAGGTGTATTTGCCTACTCATCATACAAAATGCAATTGAACGAAGAAAACCAGCAACCGCGCACCAGCTCTATCAATGGATTTAATGCAGGTTTGAACTTTACATACTTTATGGGGAAAAACGAACTTAAGTATGGCTTGGAGTTGAATGGTTTTAAAACTGATTTTGAGTTTTTTAACGAAACAGGCTCAAGAATTGAACAGCAGCAAAATACTACCGAAATATCTCTCTATGGTAAATATAAACTTACAGCAGGTAAATTCTTAATCGAACCCGGCTTACGACTTCAGTGGTATGCATCGCTTTCAGAAATTTCGCTGGAACCACGCTTTGCTATGAAATATAATGCCACCGACAATACAAGATTAAAACTGGCAGCCGGACTATACTCCCAAAATCTTATAAGCGCACGTTCCGACCGCGATGTTGTAAACTTGTTTTACGGCTTCCTTTCAGGCCCCGACAACCTCCCCGAAGAGTTCGACGGAAAAGAAGTTACCAGCAAATTGCAAAAATCACAGCATCTTGTATTGGGTGTTGAACATGACCTATCCCGAAGCCTAACTTTGAATTTGGAAGGATATTTTAAGTATTTCCCCCAACTTACCAACCTCAACAGATATAAAATTTACAACGAAGATGATGCCCCCCCGGGCACTCCGGATATCGAGAAAAAAGATTTTATCATCGAAAAAGGGAAGGCTTACGGTATCGACCTTTCGCTAAAATATTCCAGAAACGGAATTTACCTTTGGGCAGCATATTCGTTTGCATTTGTTGAAAGATATGATGGGGAAATTTGGTACTACCCTCATTACGACCGACGCCACAACCTAAATATGCTGGGCTCGTACTCATTTGGCGATTTAAACCAATGGGAAGTAAGCCTGCGTTGGAACTTTGGCACAGGATTTCCTTTTACCCAAACCCAGGGAAATTACGAAAAACTATATTTTCCTGGTGGCATCAATGCCGATTATCTCAGCGAAAATGGAAGCCTTGGTACTCAATATGCTGACCTTAATAAGGGAAGACTCCCTACTTACCATCGTTTGGATTTTAACTTAAAAAGGATTTTTTACCTCACCGAAACAACAACCCTCCAGGCCGACTTTAGTGTTACAAACATTTACGACCGCGAGAACGTATTTTACGTAAATCGTATTTCGGGTGATGTAGTGCGTCAATTGCCCATTATGCCCAGCCTTGGCCTTACACTTTCATTTTAACCCATAAAAAAAACCTTTCGCGGGGGGTATTTGCGAAAGGTTTAATCGTTTTAGGAGTTGTGGCTGTCAGAAAAACTTAACCAAACCTGTCAGAGACATGTTATAATTCTGCAACCGATGTTGCACCTCAAACTGTTTTTAGGACTGGGGAACCATTTTAGAGCTAAAATGGTGGGGGACGATGAAAATGGATAATTCTGCCTGATAATTTAGAAGTGTGAACAAACAGCCGGGGATGCAATATTTTAAAGAACTTGTTTTTGTTTTTGAATTAGAGTGCTAAAATAGTTTCTTTTGCGTCAAAAGCCAAATACATATTGCTGTTTCTTACATATATAAAAGGCCAAAATGTACCCACATCTTGAATAAGCGTTAGGATATTTTACCTGAGCGTTAGAACATCTTGAATAAGCGTATAATTAAAAAAAAACCTAAAAACCCTCAATTTATAGTCTTTCCAAATAATAACCTGTCATTTTAGTACATTTAATGCATTACCAGGAATACATTCATTAGTGAAAAATAAAATAGGGAATCACTAATATTTTAACCTGATTATTTCACAAATTCGTTGAATTTGTGAAATAATCACCGAAGGCCATAAATATTTATTTAAAATATTTACGAAGGCTAATCCTCGAATTTCCTTTGGAATTTCGGCCCTGCAAGCTAAAAAGCTTGCAGAGTGAAAAATTCATGAATTTTTCAGATTAAAATTCATTTTACTACCTTTACGGGAAATATTGTGTTTAACAAAATTAGAAAGGAAAATTCTTATGAAAAAAAATGTTTTACTAGTGCTCTTTAGCGCCATGATCCTCTTTGCCTGTAATCCTGAAAAAAAGGAAGAAATTAATGTGCAGCAAGAGAAAGATGCCATAAAACTGGTATTGGAAAAATATGCCATCGCTAACGAAAACCAGGACATGGACATGATTGAAGATATTTGGTGCCCATCCGAACGAATTGTTAGTTTTGGTACAGTATCAGGGGAAAAGATGGTTGGCTGGCAAACGATAAAAAATGCTGTTGAATCGCAGTTTAGCAGATTTAGCGATACATTTATCTCCTATCGCGATCAAATTATCGAAATCAATGAAACAGGGAATACGGCCTGGTTTTCAGAAATAATAAATTACAACTTTATCATGGATGGCGAAGCACACAGCTATGAGGGATTGAGATATACCGGGGTTTTGGCTAAAAAAGACGGGAAATGGCTTTTGGTACAAACCCACATGTCCGTTCCGGAACGCCCAAAGAAATTATAGAAATAACATAGTTGATTCATAAAAAAATCCGTTCAATTATAATTTGAACGGATTTTTTTTGCAACGCAAATTCTAATCTAAAAAGCGCCCTCAAATTGTTTAAGGAAACGGATATCGTTTTCAAAAAACAATCTTAAATCATCAATTTGATATTTGAGCATGGTTATGCGCTCAATGCCTATACCAAAAGCCAAACCCGTGTATTCTTTACTATCAATGTTGCAACTTTCCAAAACGTTGGGATCGACCATTCCGCAACCCAAAATTTCGACCCAGCCTGAGTATTTACATATTTTACAACCTGACCCGCCACAAATATTGCACGAAATATCCATTTCGGCCGAAGGTTCGGTAAAAGGGAAGTATGAAGGCCTGAACCTGACTTTGGTATCTTCGCCAAAAAATTCACGTGCAAAGTAGAAAAGCGTTTGCTTAAGATCGGCAAATGAAACATTGTGATCGATATAAAGCCCTTCAACCTGGTGAAAAATACAATGAGCCCTTGCAGAAATTGCTTCATTACGAAAAACCCTGCCCGGAGCAACAACACGTATTGGGGGCTTCTGACTTTCCATAACCCGCACCTGTACCGAAGAAGTATGTGTGCGCAATGCAACTTTCTCAAGCGAGGGTGTTTTGTTGTCACTAATAAAAAATGTGTCCTGCATATCGCGGGCAGGATGCTCCTCGGGGAAATTCAATGCTGAAAAGTTGTGCCAGTCGTTTTCAATTTCAGGCCCTTCAGCTACAGTATATCCAATCCTGCTAAAAATATCAAGAATTTGTCGCCTCACTATCGAAAGCGGATGCCGTGTACCCACCTCCCTAAAATCAACCGGTCTTGTGAGATCAATATCTTCGCCTGATGTTTCCTGATTTGTTGACGATACTTTTTGTTTCAGATCATTGAGTTTATCCTGGGCTTTGTTTTTAAGCTCATTCAACAAACTTCCCATTTCCTTGCGCTGATCAGCAGGTACGGTTTTAAAGTTGCTAAAAAGCGCCGGTATTTTTCCCTTTTTACTTAGGTATTCAATTCTAAATTCCTCGAGTTTTTCCAATGATTCGGTTGAAAAATTCTCAATCTCGTGAAGTATGTTATTTATTTTCTCTTTCATAAATCAAATTCTGTTTTTATTTCTATCTGCAACTCAAAACCAAAATCATCTGTAATAATACCATTCCAATTATCTCTATTATCAAGCTTGTAAAAAGCAGGGTGCTATTTAACAATCTCAACGGTCATTTTTACGTCTTCAACCGGTCGGTCGCCCGGCATGGTTTTAACTGCAGCAATTTTATCAATCACATCATAACCATCAGCTATTTGTCCAAACACGGTGTATCCGCCATCAAGATGCGGCGTTCCTCCAACACTTGCATAAGCTTTACGTTGTTCCTCGCTTAATGCTTTCCCCATTTTTTGCTCTATGTTATCCAGCGTAGGTTCGTTGTAAACATTCCCTTGAACAATATAAAACTGCGAACCGGAAGAAGCTTTTGTGGGGTTAACCTGATCGCCCATACGAGCAGCAGCCAATGCACCCTTTTTATGAAAATGTGCATCATTAATTTCAGCCGGAACAGTATATCCCGGATCAGGTTTCCCTGAAGCATTTTGTCCGCCTTGTATCATAAAATTCTGGATTACGCGGTGAAATATTGATCCATTGTACCAGCCCTGCTCAACAAGCATAACAAAATTATCCCTGTGCTGGGGCGTGTCGTTATACAAATATCCCTTCATATCGCCATAATCGGTATGAATAATAAACTTAACAGGTTTCTCCTGGGCAGAAAGTTGCATACACCAGGCAAAAACTATGGCAATAAAAAACAGTCCTTTTTTCATCAGATAAAAGTTTTACAGGTTTATTTTTCGATGAGTTTCATTGTCATTTTGATGTCTTCCACCGGCCGGTCGCCCGGTTTGGTTTTAACTGCAGCAATTTTGTCAATCACATCCAGCCCATCGATTACTTCACCAAAAACAGTATATTGATTATCTAAAAATGGTGCCCCGCCAATTTGCTGATAGGTTTTAATTTGATCGGTGGTGTAGATGGCACCCGTGCGAGGAGCAAGCCTGTTTAACTCATCGGCAGTAGCTTTCTTGCCCTGAACAATGTAAAATTGTGATCCTGATGATCTTTTCTCAGGGTTTTGCTGATCGCCTTGGCGCGCTGCAGATAAAGCACCCTTTTTATGAATAAATGCTGGAGAAAACTCAGCTTCGATAGTATAGCCGGGGCCACCTATTCCAAGCCGTTGATCTGGTGCTGCACCCTTTGAATCAGGATCTCCACCCTGGATCATAAAATCACGAATTACACGGTGAAAAAGTGTTCCATTATAAAATCCATTATTAACAAGCTTAATAAAGTTGTCGCGGTGTTTCGGGGTTTCATCATAAAGCAGGATTGTCATATCACCATATTTGGTGCTTAACAATATTTTTTGTCCTTTAAGCTGTTTTGCTTCAGGTTTTGCTGCCTCTGACTTTCCTGGTGTTGCAGCTTCACTTTTTGTTGTTGCTTTTTTCTCACTTTTAATTTCTTTCTTCACAACAGGTTTTTCAGCCTTTTCTTCTTTTGCTGCCGGGTTATTACATGCGGTGAAGGCAAAAATTGCCAAAATTGAAATCAAAAAAATGTTCCTTATTTTCATAATATTAGTATTTATAAAATTTAATAATGTGATTTAGATTGAAAAAAATGCAAATAACGTAAATTTTTTTCAGTGATTAGATCAGGAATACAACAGGATTAAGCTGTAATCCTATATAAATATCCTGACAAAAAATTTTATGGTTTTTTGATTCGACCGGGATTTTCGCTGATAAAATTCTTCCAACTGTTGTAGCCTTTCTTCGTGCTTACTCTTCCCTGGTTAAAAAAATGACAAACTGCAACAGCCAGCGCATCGGTAGCGTCATAGGATTCAGGAATTTCGGGCAGCTTTACCAGGTTGCCCAACATACCGGCTACCTGCTCTTTTGACGCATTTCCGTTGCCGGTGATTGCCCGCTTTATTTCGCGTGGAGAATACTCGGTAATTGGAATGTCGCGATAAAGGGCTGCTGCCATTGCCACACCCTGGGCACGGCCAAGCTTGAGCATCGACTGCACATTTTTTGCATAAAACGGGGCCTCAATTGCAAGTTCATCGGGCTTGTATTCTTCAACAATGCCAAGAATACGTTCAAAGATTTTTTTCAATCGCAATGCCTGGGTATCATACTTCGACAGCTTTAAAACCCCAAGGGTGATAACATGGATGTCCTTGCCCACAATCCCGATTAGACCATAACCCAATATTACAGTTCCCGGATCAATACCCAATATTATTCGATTATAATTCAATGTTTATGTTTTTGGCAAAGGTAAATGTTTAGCAGGAGTATGACTGATATGGGTGTTAATTAAAGCTTGTAAGAAAACCCTGCAAATTAAATTATCAACATCAGTAGTTTTGGTTCAAGCACTAATTAATTTTTGGAGGTGTTCAATTAAACACTAATACCAATCATCTGATAATAAATTTGCTACGAAAAAGCCGAACCATTTTTTATCCAATTAGATAAATTGCCTTTCATTGAAATAAACATAAGATTGTTGGCGATTTTTTTTAGGGATAAGAACACGGATAACACTGATGAAGCGGATTAACACTGATCCGTGTAAATCAGTTTAATCCGCATCATCCGCGTTCAAAAACAAGAAACACAAACTTGGCATAAATAATAAGCAAGCACTTGAACACCTCAATTAATTTTTAAAACAGCCTCAGCAAATTGAATATCCGAAGGCCATGTAATTTTTATATTTTCTCTATTGCCTTCAAAAAGGTGGATTTTATTTTTGTCAGCTTCAAAAACTGTGGCATCATCAGTAAATGTTTTGTCCCAGGGTTGCTCGTAAGCTTTTTTTAATAATGCTGTATTAAATGTTTGCGGGGTTTGAACCAAGCTGTAAAGGTTTCTATCGACAGGATAACTATTGTCCTTGTCCAATTTGCGAAGTGATTCAGCGGGAGAAATAACCGGCACGGCACCGCCATAAGCCTGAGCAACTTGAAAACTCTTAATTATTACTTCATCGGAAACGAGAGGTCTAACCCCATCGTGTATAGCAACAAGCCCCTCATCATTAATCATTTTTAAACCATTTTTAACGGAGAAAAAACGCTCATTCCCTCCTGCAACAACCTGGTGCTGAATAAAAAAACGATGTTCGGAAATTAGCCTGTTCCAAAGTTCGATGTGATGGAAAGGCAGCACGAGGACAATCTTAATTTCCGAAAAACAATTATAAAACTTTTGAATGGTATGCATTATTACAGGACGACCGGCAACTAACAAAAACTGTTTGGGTATTTCTGTGGCCATCCTTGAGCCGCTGCCTCCGGCTACGATAATTACTGATTTTGGTATTGTTTGTTCCATAAAAAAAGGGCTGTTTAAAAGCAGCCCTTCAAAAGTATAATTTCTTTGAATAAATAGTACTCGTCTTTTTAGTAATTTTTCCCTCAGATTTCGCTGATTAGCGCAGATAATATCTGCGCTAATCAGCGAAATCTGCGGGAGGCTATTTTTAGATTATTGAAAAATGACAACTTTAAAGATGGACACTAAATAATTAGCATGGCATCACCATAAGTGAAAAAATTGTATTTTTTGTCGATGGCTTCTTTGTATGCTTTCATCAGGAAATCATATCCGGCGAAAGCCGACACAAGCATCATCATGCTCGACATGGGAAGATGAAAGTTTGTTATCATCGAATTTGCGAGTTTTACTTCGTAAGGCGGGAAAATAAATTTATTAGTCCAACCTTCGAAGGGTTTCAGATGACGCGAAATTGTGAGTGATGATTCGATGGCTTTCATAGTGGTAGTACCCACCGCACAAACACGCTTTTTATTATCAAGAGAAGCATTTACAATCTCGCTGGCTCTTTCGTTAATAATCAATTCCTCTGAATCCATTTTATGCTTCGACAAGTCTTCAACCTCTATTTGCCTGAAATTGCCAAGACCTGCATGCAAGGTAAGTTCGGCAAAATTTACACCGGCCAGTTCAAGACGCTTCATTAGCTCACGGCTAAAATGCAATCCTGCCGTAGGAGCAGCAACAGCACCTTCATGTTTTGCAAAAATAGTTTGATACCATTCCTCATCTTCAGGTTTGATCTCGCGTTCGATGGTTTTTGGCAAAGGAGTTTTACCTAATTGCTGCAAAGTTTTTTTAAACTCGGAGTAGGGGCCGTCAAATAAAAACCTTAAAGTTCTTCCACGAGAAGTGGTATTGTCGATTACTTCGGCTACAAGCGCATCATCATCGCCAAAATAAAGTTTGTTGCCTATCCTGATTTTTCTTGCCGGATCAACCAAAACATCCCACAACCTTGTTTCCTGGTTAAGCTCTCTAAGTAAAAACACTTCGATGCGTGCACCGGTTTTTTCCTTTGTTCCGTAAAGCCGGGCCGGAAAAACTTTGGTATTATTAAGCACCAATACATCCCCATCAGTAAAGTAATCGAGGACATCCATGAAGTTTTTGTGCTCGATTGTTTTCTTTTGTCTGTCGAGCACCATCATGCGGCATTTGTCGCGATCAATGGAGGGTTCTTTTGCAATAAGTTCTGGTGGTAAGTGAAATCTGAATTGAGATAGTTTCATATAGGTATTTAAACAAGAAATAAATTTGCCTTTAAAAAAGGGGTGCAAATGTAATACCTAAAGAGCCGAAAATCAAGTAAAAGAGTACATTAGTACTTCGCTGTCATTTATTGTAAGGGCACTTTTCCCGGGGCTACACAAGTCGTAATCAAACAGCCAAGCTATTGATTTGCAATTGTTAAAATAAATTTTGGGATGCCTATAACCGGAGAGCCCGACAGTTGTCCGGTAAAATATACAGTTATTTCAATATTTATCTTTAAGAATGTTTAACAGGTTAAGGATTTGCTAAGCAGTAATTTGTCAGGGCTTAGGGCTCAAATGAGTCTCGTTGAGGTGCAATGAAGTAATCCAATTTTCCGGATCCTGCAATTGTTTTCCCATCCAGATTTCAAAATGAAGTTCCGTTTTCAAATCATCTTCATTGGTAAATACAATGCCAATATCCTGTTTTAATTTTACCACCATACCAGTTTCAACAAAAACTTCAGCAAGATTAGAATACACTGTCAGATAATTACCATGTCGCAAAATGACGACATTATTATAATTTTTAACTGACAATACACGTGTAACTGTCCCTTCGAAAACCGATCGGGCTATAGCGCCCTTTTGGGTAAGGATATTAATTCCGTTATTTTTTATCATCACACCCTCCAGTTCCGGATAATTATGCTCGCCATAATTTACTGAAATTATCCCACGTTCCAATGGCCAGGGTAATTTTCCGTAATTATCGGCAAAACCCTCGGAAAGGTTGGCAGTTTCGGGAGTAGGTGTAATAAGTACTTGTTCGGTTGATGGTAAACTATTAGCCATCAATTGTTCATCATTAATCACTTCCTCGATTTTCTTTTCTAAATTAAGGGCTGACCTCCGGTTTTTTATCTGCTCAGAAACAAGCTCGTCAACTTTGTGATTTAATTCGGCAAGAAGCCCATTCAATTGCAAAACTTCGTTTTCAAGCTTGTGGTTTTCCAGGTTAATTTCATTGATGAAATGCTGATTTTGTTGAGCTTTTATTTCAAGTTGTTCAACCCTCTCAAAATATATCGACTCAACATTCCTGATATTTTCGATTTGGGCATTCCGATTTTTAGCGTAGTACTTGTAATAGTTGAACCTTGAATAGGCCTGGTTAATATCCTCGGAAGCGAGCACATACACCAAGCGTTTGTATAGGTTATGATTCTTGTAAGCACTATTAATCATCAGCGCGTACTCATCCTTAAGTTCCTGTAATTGCGTACTGATTTTATCAATCTGGAGCAGGCTAATAAAAATGGTATCGAACAGCAGATTTTGCGATTCGCAGTAATTATCAATAAGTGCTTTCCGGCTATTAATTTTTGATTTTAACAACGAAATATCCCCGAGTGTACTGCTTTTTTGCTGATGGGCAACATCTATTAGTAAGTCAGCATATTCGATCGATTTTTCCAGTCTTTCCTTCTTTTTTTCAAGATACAATTTGCTTTTTTGGGGAAAAATTTCAGAAGGCCACAGTAGCAAAACCGACAAGCAAAAAATTAAAAGTGTATATTTTGTGCTAATGTACCTCATGGGAGAATGTATAGATGTTCTATTTTGCAGAAGTGTATTTAGAAGGAATTTTAAATGGGAAACTCTGTTTTTCGTTTAAAATAATGCGATTGTATTTTACCTTAACATTGATAGCATCATCAGCTTCAATATTATAATCAACATTGTGAGGAAATAAATACCGACCAACCGGTTCAAAATCAGCATATTCTGCCGTTAGTTTTTTACTGTCGTTTGTTAGTTCTTTTAATTTAACCTGTTCAATTTTAAAGTTTTCAGGATTAAGCCATATCTGCTGCAGCAATATTCGTGTTTCATCATCACTGTTCCTCACATATTTCTTCAACTTTCTTCGTTCGGAAGTACTCAGTTTGTATTGTCCACCATCAATCGAAGCTTTAAACTTTGCATCTTCGTAATATTCGAAATCGTTGCCAAGAATAATCGATTGCAGTATTCCGAAATCAATATTTGAATTTAGAAACTTATTAATGTAATTGTAATCGGTGATGAGGTATTGTTTTTGCAACCTGTCCAGAAACTTCACCGAATCCTGCGTTATCATAATCCTGGCAATTTCAATACCCAGATCCTGGTTAAAGTTTATCCATATCAGGCTATCCTTTACCATCCTGATTTGTCCTTTAAAATCGAAATATTTCCGCCCCTGGTTGTACTCAACATTAAATTTTGCCTCAATTGTGCGAAACATAAATTCTTTTTCCTTCATTTTAGCAAACAGGTAGTCAGGCCCTTCTTCTTTAATGGGAGCTTTTATCAGACTCCTTGATGATTTACATGCAGGCAGGCTTCCAAGAAATATCGCAATCAATAAAAAAAAGACGTTTTGTTTTAACTTCATTTATCCGGAATATTTATGCTTCTATTCGTATAATGTTTGATCTTTAATTTTTTTCTCCAAAAATTCTGACGCTTCCTCCCCGGTAACAAGCGCTTTCTGCCAGTATATCAGGGCTTCATCCTTACGATTGAGCTTGAAGAGGATATCCCCGTAATGCTCAAGCACAACAGCACTATCCTTTTCAGGATGATCGATTGATTTCTTTACCCAGATTTCAGCTTCGGCATACTCGCCAAGTTTGTAAAGCACCCAACCATAAGTATCCTGGAATGATGAACTTTCGGGATCAATTTCGTTTGCCTTCATGGCCATTTCCCTGGCCTTTTCAAGCCGGGTATTTCGTAATGAAAGATAATAACTGTAATTGTTGAGTATATAGGCATCGTTTGGTGTAATGGTAAGCGCCTTATCGTAATATTCGTCCGATTTCTCGTAATTCTCAAGTTGATTATAAATATCGCCCAAAGTACTGTAAAATTGTGCCAGCAACCTGTCGTTTCCAACCACAAGTTTAGAGCCGGTTTCCAAAGCTTTTCGGGCATCATCGTAATGCTTGAGCTGGTTATTGGAAAATCCGCTAAACAGATATGGCAGTGGCTGCATCGGGAAAAGTTCATTTACAATCCGGCAGGTTTCGATGAGTTGCTCATTTTTCTTAAGCTCGTTTTCGATAAACAATTTTTGCTCCCACACGGCATAATTGCTGCTATCAACTTGTAAAACTTCATCAATTATATCCAAAGCCTCATTTAGCTGCCCCGAACGATACAGCAAATCTCCATAAAGTGAAAGTGACCTGGGGTCGCCCGGGTGTGCCTGATTAAGGATTTCGGCCAACTCAATGGCGTGGCCTTTTTCATCGTTAAACAATTGATCGAACGAATAGTAAGAAATTAATATCTGAATTTTAGAATCGAGATCAAGCTCCGGATTGGCAAAACCAAGTTTCAATTCTTCATAAGCCATTTCATCATTACCTTGCTGCCGGTATAAATCTGATAAGGAAATATGAATGTAGGGATCGTCAGGAACGACTTCCAGCACTTTTAGATAAGTCTCGTGAGCCTTGTCGTAGTTGCCCATATTTACATAACTTTCGGCGAGTATTTGCAGATACCTGCTACTCTCGGGATATGCTTCTACTAATTTTTCAATTTCATCCAGGGCTTTTGATTGTTTATTCAGGTTATTCCAAAGGTTTCTTTTTTTCAATGAAACATCTTCCGAAATACCAATAATTTTCTCCACATCATTGTAGGCATTAATAGCCTCTTTATAATCGCCCATAATTACATAGGTAAGTGCAAGATCATAACGATATTCGATCCTTCCCGGAAATTTCTCGGTGAGCTTTTTAAAAATCTCAACAACTTTATCGAACTGGCGGCTTTGCTTGTACAAATCAGCAAGCAGCAAATAATACCAGGAGTTTTGATCGTTGATAGTGATTGCTTTTTCAAGCAGAATAATGGCATCATCGGGGCGCTTTTGCATTTGATAAATCCTCGCCAGTTCATACATCGAGGCATCGTGATTGGGGTCTATCCTTAGAGTCTTTTGGTAATTTTCGGTGGCAGCTTCATAATTCTCAAGCATTTTCGCCTTGTTTGCATCCATGAAAGCGGCTTTACGTTCTTTGATTTGAAAATCGTTGAGATCCTTTTTATCCTGATCTTTCTTCCCTTTCTTCTGAGCAAATGCATCGCCATTAAAGACCGGCGAAATAAAAAAGAGTATTAGGATTACCGCAAAAAATGGTTGTTGAAATTTCATAATTTATATCTTCAATATTTAATACTGCTGATAAACAGTTGCCGGGGTCTAAAATTGTTTTTGTTACTAAAAGTAAATACTAAAAAAAGTAAAAGAGATTACATAGTATCTATCCATAAAGTCGTCATTTTTCAATAATAAAAAAAGACCTCCCGCAGATTTCGCTGATTAGCGCAGATAAAATCTGCGCTAATCAGCGAAACCAGCCTTGCCGGCCAGGCAGGTCTGCGGGAAACATTACTAAAAAGACAGACTCTAAATAGTACCGGTATGGCCAAATCCTCCGGCGCCCCTTTCGGTTTCTTCGATCTGCTCCACATCAATCCATTCGGCCTGTTCTACTTTTGAAATAATCATTTGCGCTATGCGTTCACCATCAGCAATTTCAACTTCCTGGTTAGAAAGGTTGATAAGAATAATTTTTATCTCACCCCGGTAGTCAGCATCAATGGTGCCGGGTGCGTTTACCAGCGAAATCCCTTTTTTAATGGCCAGTCCGCTGCGGGGCCTAATCTGGGCTTCGAAACCCAGGGGCAATTCAATAAACAGGCCTGTTGGAATAAGTTGCCGTTCAAGCGGTTTCATAACTACCGGTTCATCAATATTCGACCGTAAATCCATTCCTGCCGAAGCTTTGGTTTCGTAAGCAGGCAGTTCATGTTTAGATTTATTTACAATTCTGATATTCATATAGATTTCTATTTTAAAAGGATGCAAAAATACCAAAAATTATAGAAGGGGTTTTATGCTTCGGATAGTTTGCAATATGAACCTATGCAAAAAGTATTAGTTATTATTTTCGGGAAAAAAACCAGCAGTTTTAAGATATATATTTCGCACTGAGAACGTTCAATCAGTCACGATGTCCATCAGGATAAATCCGATTGTACCTCTCTCCGCATCCACCGGATTTAGTTTTTTTTGTGCAGTATTCAGATATCTTTTTCGTGCTAACCCAGGCCGTTGAGCTTGAAATTTTTGTGGCGGGATGTTATTCCATGAGGAATATGCAGAAAAAAATATTCGGGCAAATTTCAGGGTTGAATGTGAGCGAGAAGGTAAACATGGCCACCAGGTTTGCTGACGAATATCAGAGCCTGATGCTCGACCGTTTAATTTTTACTTTGATGAGTGGATTGCGGATAAATGATAAACCCGAAAATCCCACCATTGGCCGGCTTAATAAGCTCGTGTTGGATGAAATGAAATACCGGAAGAAAATGAAATATCCTTCGGTTGCCAATAACAATAATATAGTGGAAAGCGTGGTACACCGCGAGGTAAGGCTAAAAAGATTTATCGAAAGTGTGTTTTTTTTAACCATCAATACCCGGAAAGAGGGTGTTTTGTACGAGCAACTGTTTTTTAGTCTGGCAGCAGGTCTTGCAATGGTTTTTGCTACTTCTATTTCTTTTACCACACAAATGATATTTGGTACGCTCACGCTCCCGTTTTTTATTATCCTGGTCATTAGTTATATGTTTAAAGACAGGATTAAGGAACATACACGCATGTTTTTGGATAAGAAATGGAAATAGGCATTTTTTGATTTTCTAACCATTATTTCGATGCAGGAAAATCCAAAGATTGGGGTGGTGAAGGAAAGCTTTGGATTTGAAAGTCAAAAATATATTCTCCCCGAAATTAAAGCGGCCCAGGAAAAGATGCGCGTTACCGAAATACCCGAAGAGTGGCTGGAGGACAAGGTGATTCTCTACAAAACAAAAATTACAATCAACAAGTCTTTCAGCCTGAAATCGTTCAAGGGCATATCCCAAATTCTGCGTTTCGACATCAGCCCTTTTACCACAATAATGGACGACCACGAAAAAGAAGTTTTTATCAAAGCCAAAAAAAATCTTACCCGACATGCCGTAAATCATGTTTATCATCTTAACCTGATTTTGCGATTTTACGAGGGAAAACAAATTACTTACCGGTATTTTAAATTAATTTGCGACAAGCGTGGAATTAAAAGGATAAATTATTGTGATGTGAAAGGGGTTTAAATAATTGGTAAATCCTAACTTTTTTTCAACTTTTTAATGAAGAAATTTGAAATGTTGTACATTTGAGAATAATTTTGAAACAAATGAGTAAAATAAGAATAAGAAATTTTGGTCCTGTTAAAAAAGGGTATCAGGAAAATGATGGCTGGATTGATATAAAAAAAGTCACTGTTTTTATTGGAAATCAAGGGAGTGGAAAAAGCACCATTTCTAAGTTAATTTCAACATTTACCTGGATAGAGAAAGCATTAACAAGAGGTGATTACAAAATAAAAGACTTTACAGATTATAATCGGTTTAGAAAAACTTATTGTGCTTATCACAGAATTGAAAACTACTTCTTCGACCTTGAAGGAAATGATACTCCGGAGATAGAGTTCAAGGGGACTTCTTTTCATTTCAAATATATTAAGGGGAGTCTTTCTGTTAATAAATTGGATAACAAAAAAAAATATTCTTTACCCCAGATAATGTATGTTCCGGCTGAACGCAATTTCATTGCAAATGTCAAAACTCCTAAAGCATTAAAACTAACCTCCGATTCGTTGGTAGAATTTGTTACTGAATTTGACAATGCAAAAAATGAGATGAAAGGAGCAATGAAACTACCTGTTAGTAACGAATTGTATGTTGAGTATCAGAAATTAAATGATATTGTTTATATTAAAGGAAACGATTATAAAATTCAATTAAAGGAAGCATCATCTGGCATTCAATCCATTGTTCCTCTTTATCTGGTTTCCTGGTTCTTGGCAAACTCTGTAAAAAAACAGTCCGATTCCTCTCAGAATATGAGTAGTGAAGAAATGGAGAGATTTAGAAAAGGTGTTGAAGAAATTTGGGCAAATGATAGTTTTACCGAGGAACAAAGAAGAGTTGCATTATCTGTTTTATCTTCCAAATTTAAAAAAACTGCATTTATAAATATTGTTGAAGAACCTGAGCAAAACTTATATCCAAGTTCTCAAAGAGAAATGCTTTATAGTTTGTTACAGTTCAATAATATGAATAATCCCAATAAATTAGTCATTACTACCCATAGCCCATATTTAATTAATTTTTTAACACTTGCAATCAAAGCAAATACTATAAAACGAAAAATTAAATCAGGTGGACGAAAAATTAAACTAAATAAAATAGTTCCCTTAGACTCAACAGTAAATCCAAACGACATTGTTATTTATGAATTAGATGAAAAAGATGGTTCAATTTTTAAGCTTGGCAACTATGAAGGTATTCCATCAGACAAAAATTATTTAAATGAGCAATTAGGGTTTAACAATCAACTTTACGATTCACTTTTAGATATTGAGGCAGAAATAATAATATAAATATTTGTAACAGGTTATCTGAAATTAATAGAATTAGAAACCCCCCGTATTTTCGCTGTTAATATTTTTTTATCGTGCAATAGTGGATAAAAAATAAGCCACTCTTTTCGAGTGGCGGGTGTCCAGGAAGGACGAACCATACCCCGGTCAGCCGCAAAAATACAAAAAGAACTATTGTAGCATCAAGTAAAGTAGAATATTAAACTGCAAAATGCTCAAGCCAAAAAGTTTATTGGTGATATCCTCCCCGATTTCTGTCTGCCAGTTCCCAAATGCTTAATCAATTTACTCTCGAATTTGGAAATAATTTTTGCAACTCTAATGGTGCGATCGATTGGATTAAATTGTTCAAATTCAAATAGGCAAGTGCCTGAAAAAAAACACTTAACTTTATTTTGATTTTTGAATTATTGAAATTACCTTTGGCATGTTTATTATTTATAGAGAACAATAAAAATACATGCGCCATGAAAAAGTTTATTTTGTTTGTCCTTATTTACGTGTTCGCGACTAACCTTTCTTCGCAAACCATTATTGCCACTTCCAACCACAGCGAGGCCACCGCTAACCACAATCAACGCAAAATAGTCCGCGATTCCGGTGGTAATATGTACGTGGTGTTTGTTGATTATATTGATCAGCAAAATGTTGTTAAAGGCCTGATGTACGACCCTGCTTTGCAGCAATGGGGCGAAGCTTTTTTTATTGCTGCCGGAACCAATCCCACCCTGGCCATAAGTGATGATGATCAGATACACCTGCTTTTGCAGTCGAACAATACACCGGCGGAAATCCTTCATCTCGAAAGCGATAATTTTACAAGCTGGCTGCCTGCCGATACCATAAGTTATCCGGATAAGAGCAGTAGCCTGCCGGTAGCTGATATTGATGCTGCAGGAAAATTAAATGCACTTTGGAAACAGCAAAACAACGATTACACCGAATCGCTGATTTACGCTGCTATAACAGATGCCTGGCCTCTGGAGCGTAAAACAGTTTTCACAAAAACCCAAATTTCAGATATTGCCATAGCCAATCATTTGCAATATCTCGACAACAGTCTTTTTTTTGCCATGCAATACAACCTGGACTCAATTGCCTTTTTTGTTTCCGATGATTGGATGAACAGCTTCGACACGCTTTATGCTGCCATCGGCTCGCAGCCTTGTATAAGCTATAATTCTTTTTGGCAAATCTCGAACGAGGCTTCAGCACGGTTTTTATACATCAATACAAATAATAAACTGTGCGAGATGGAAGTGTTAGTTTTTAATACTTATGATGTGCAGGGGCCGTTTGAAATGCCATTTTGGGAGGATGTGGAATATGTGTGTATCGATGATTTGGCTTCTCCCATAGGCTATAGTTTTTTGTCTTTAGGCGAGGGGCAATTAAGGCATAACTTTTCGTATGGCTTTGCCTGGAACAACTGGATGTCAACCATGGAGTACATTTCGGGAAACGGTATTATAAATCCATCCATAGCCTACAAGCATTTTAATTTTGAGTATGTCGATTTTATCTGGACGGACGATTCGGGGATAGACAATGACATTTATTACATGCGCGATGCCAAACACGTCTGGACTGGCACTCACGACCCGGAAGTGGGAAAAGGTTTTTCGATTACGGGCGAGCCCAACCCCTTTAGCACGGAGATTTTGCTCACAATATCTGTTGAAGAAGAAGGAAATACACCACATCTTGAAGTTTATAATACAAATTCACAACTGGTAAAAACGCTGGTGCCCACACAAAACGATACACGGAATTACTACGTCAGGTGGTCAGGTTTGGATGAGAGCAGCGCAGCAGTAAATCCGGGAGTTTATATAATAATGTGTACAATAGGTGATAAGCGCACCGCCCGAAAGCTAATTTTTACACCATAAGAATTTGGGTTATTAGTTGAAAAGTTAATAGTTATCAGTTAATGGTTATTGGCAGCATTTCCGAATAACGATTATCTAACCTCCATTAACAATTTTATAATCATCTGCCCGCCGGGTTTCGGTGTCGAAGTTTATGCCGAGAAGTATTTTGGGACGCCGGTCGTTGGCATATTTTTCGGCATAGCGTTTTTCGTTAATCTGTTTAATGGCTGTTTCGGCACTTTGGTTAATCTTAAATTCGATGATGTAAATCGCTTTTTCCGATTGTACCACCGCATCAATCCGCCCATCGATGGTTAGTATCTCCGATTCTATTTTATAACCCACCAGCTTCATCACCATATAAAATATCGAGTGGAAATATTTCTCTTTTTCTTCGATCAGGGTGTAGGGAATGGTCCTGAAAAGCGTGTTGATGTGGCTGATGAACTTATCCATTTCTCCCCGGTCAAAACTTTGCACGATGTCAACCAAAAGCATGTCGGTTTTGTCGAGTTTGCCAATGGTCAGTTCCGAAAGGATGTGGGTAGAAAACGAATCGGCTACTTCTTTGTTGGGGTAATCCAGCACGATTGTGTTTCGTATAATATCGTAGCTTTTAATGGTAAGATAGCCAGTTTGAAATAATAAAGGGATCAGGGACATATTTTCCAGGTCGTACTTATCGAGCAGGCTCAGATTTATTTTTCGCTGCTCAATATCGAAGGCGGTGTAGTGCCCTTCCCGAATGATTTTCATCAGGAATGTAGGTGTACCCGTGGTAAACCAGTAGTTATTAAAAACATTGTTGCTAAAAAGATTCATCAGCGATACCGGGTTATACACAAAGTTTTTCCCGTCCCATGAGTAGCCGTTGTACCATTGTTTTATTTCGGGTTTGATGTCTTCAAAAATATTTTGGTAGCGGTGTTGTATTTGCGTAATAAAATCGCCAAAATTGCTTTCCACTTCCGCTTGTGTCCAACCCAGCATGGTCGAATATTTTTCATCCATCGTAATATCGTCCAGGTTGTTGAGGTCGGAAAAGATAGAAACCTTGCTGAATTTGGAAACCCCGGTAATGAAGAAAAATTTGATGTATTGGTCGGCATCTTTTATTACCGAGTAAAAGTTTTTCAAAATATCCCGGTTTTCTTTGGCTTTTTCGGGCTGATCCAGGTAGTCGATGATGGGCTTGTCGTACTCGTCAATTAAAACCACTATTCTTTTTTTCTGACCTAAGGTTTCGAACAATGCCCTGAATTTGGAATGTTCATCGCTTGCACTAAAGGTTACATTATGAAAAGCCGCTATTCGGTCAAGCTCATTATTTATTGCCTTTGAAAGCCCGATGGTTTTGTATTCGATATTCGAGAACGAAATCTTGATTACCGTGTGCGGTTCCCAATCTATTTTATCATAAATCCACAGTCCCTCGAAAAGCTCCTTGTTGCCCAAAAAAATCTCTTTGATTGTATTTAACAGCAGGGACTTGCCAAACCTGCGCGGGCGCGAAAGAAAATAATATTTCTGATTAAGCAGTGCAGCGATTTTCTCAGTTTTATCAACATAAATGTAATTACCATTTATAATTTCTGAAAACTCCTGGATACCCATCGGTAGCTTTTTCATGGCGTTTCTTTATTTTGAATTGATACAAAGATAGAGAATAATTGCCTAATCCATTGGACTAAAAACATCCCTGCCTTGCCATAACAAAAGCCTACACTGGCAGCCCGCTTCGCCAGCGAGGCTGGCTCGAAAAGTCACGAAAATCAAAGATTTTCTACTTTTCGGGGCGAATAACGATTAATGCCGGGCAAAGCCCGGGCATGCTCGAAGCTACGCTTCGGCACAATTAACAATTTTATAATCATCTGCCCGCCGGGTTTCGGTGTCGAAGTTTATGCCGAGAAGTATTTTGGGACGCCGGTCGTTGGCATATTTTTCGGCATAGCGTTTTTCGTTAATCTGTTTAATGGCTGTTTCGGCACTTTGGTTAATCTTAAATTCGATGATGTAAATCGCTTTTTCCGATTGTACCACCGCATCAATCCGCCCATCGATGGTTAGTATCTCCGATTCTATTTTATAACCCACCAGCTTCATCACCATATAAAATATCGAGTGGAAATATTTCTCTTTTTCTTCGATCAGGGTGTAGGGAATGGTCCTGAAAAGCGTGTTGATGTGGCTGATGAACTTATCCATTTCTCCCCGGTCAAAACTTTGCACGATGTCAACCAAAAGCATGTCGGTTTTGTCGAGTTTGCCAATGGTCAGTTCCGAAAGGATGTGGGTAGAAAACGAATCGGCTACTTCTTTGTTGGGGTAATCCAGCACGATTGTGTTTCGTATAATATCGTAGCTTTTAATGGTAAGATAGCCAGTTTGAAATAATAAAGGGATCAGGGACATATTTTCCAGGTCGTACTTATCGAGCAGGCTCAGATTTATTTTTCGCTGCTCAATATCGAAGGCGGTGTAGTGCCCTTCCCGAATGATTTTCATCAGGAATGTAGGTGTACCCGTGGTAAACCAGTAGTTATTAAAAACATTGTTGCTAAAAAGATTCATCAGCGATACCGGGTTATACACAAAGTTTTTCCCGTCCCAGGAGTAGCCGTTGTACCATTGTTTAATCAGCGGATAAACATCATCGTAAAACGAAGCGTATTCTTTTTTAACTTTTTCGAGATATTTATCAAAATATGTTTCCATTTCATTTTGTGTCCATCCGAGTAAAGTTGAATATTTTCTATTTAAGGTAATATCCTCCAGGTTGTTGAGGTCGGAAAAGATAGAAACCTTACTGAATTTGGAAACCCCGGTGATGAAGAAAAATTTGATGTATTGGTCGGCATCTTTTATTACCGAATAAAAGTTTTTCAGAATATCCCGGTTTTCTTTGGCTTTTTCGGGCTGATCCAGGTAGTCGATGATGGGCTTGTCGTACTCGTCAATTAAAACCACTATTCTTTTTTTCTGACCTAAGGTTTCGAACAATGCCCTGAATTTGGAATGTTCATCGCTTGCACTAAAGGTTACATTATGAAAAGCCGCTATTCGGTCAAGCTCATTATTTATTGCCTTTGAAAGCCCGATGGTTTTGTATTCGATATTCGAGAACGAAATCTTGATTACCGTGTGCGGTTCCCAATCTATTTTATCATAAATCCACAGTCCCTCGAAAAGCTCCTTGTTGCCCAAAAAAATCTCTTTGATTGTATTTAACAGCAGGGACTTGCCAAACCTGCGCGGGCGCGAAAGGAAGTAATATTGGTGCTGCAGTAATTCGTAAATTTGTTGAGTTTTGTCAACATAGATATAGTTTTCTTCTTTCAATTTTGAAAACTCCTGGATACCTAACGGTAGCTTTTTCATGGCGATGCTTTGTTTTAATAGGTACAAAGATAGAGAATAATTACCTAATCCATTGGACTAAGAACATCCCTGCCTCGCCTTAACAAAAGCCTACGCTGACGACCCGCTTCACAGCCCGCTTCGCCAGCGAGGCGAGCGAGGCGAGCCTGCCTAGCCGGCATGGCTGGCAAGGCGGACTCGGGGAATTACGAAAAATTATCCGAAAGACTCCTTTAGAGAATTATTTCTTTTTTTTGAACGATTAACAATTAACCCGCCTAGACGTCTGCAGTTGGCTTACGCAAAGGCGAGGCAGGCAAATAACGAATAATAAATAATAAATAACGGATAAACTATTAACGGATAACTAGATTTTAAGAATTCAAAGTTGCCAACACTAACTGCCAAACAATTTATTGAAACAATTAAATAAGACCAGTTGCCAATCGAGTAAACGGCCGTGAGCCCTAAAGCTCACAAAACGCCTCTTGGCAAAGCCATCCCTATGTGCATACCAACCTGCAATCGGCGGGCAAAGACGTATATCCTCGCTGTTTAAGCCGGGCTGTGATGGTAGTTCCAGGAATAGGACTCTTTATTATCGGATATCCATATCCCTAAAAATATTGACTCCAAAAAAAAAAGAATCAATATAATCTGCCAACGAATTTATTTATTTCGGCACCGCCCCATTCAGGTAAGGCTCTGCAATTAGCCACGACATCAGATAAGCAATGGTGCTTTCTGCACCCTGGTTACGGTTAACTTCCAATTCTTCAAGCCCATCGTTACAGCCAAAGGTTTGCGCATCATACAATGGCAAATTCAAATCGTTTTTACCATAAAACCATTGAAAGCAAATGTTGAGCTTTTCGATGTATTCAGCTTTTCCCGTGGTTCTGTAGGCGCAGTCGTACATGATGATCATTGCCATAGCATCGATAGGTTGCTGGGCGAATTCGCTCATTTCATAATTTTCGTACCACCACTTTTTATTACCCACCACCGTTAATTGCTTATTTAAAATACATCTTTTTTCCAAAAATTCTCGCGACAGATCAGCTACTTCAAGGTACTCCGGGTTTTCGGAGTATTTATATGCCAGGTACATTGCAGCAGGCAAAAGGCCATTATCATACGTAATGGTCGATTCAAACCAATCCCACCCTTCTTTATGGTGTTCTTTAAATTTTCCAACCAGCTTATCAGCCAAACCGGTAAGCATTTTTATATAGTTTTCCTGATCGGGAAACCTCCTGATATAGTGGTATAAACCAAAAATACAATTGGCATATCCACGTGCATACCTCAATTTTGAAAACTGTGTGGTTGACTTGTAAAATAATTCCATGGCCACATGAAACATCGAATCGCATGGCGACAGTCGAATAAGTACACCCAAAGCCCATACAGCACGGCCAAAGGCATCATCCGAGCCTACCTCCTCCACCATATTTCGCCAGTAAGTAAGGTAATTTTTAAATGAGCCATCAGGGTTTTGCAATAACATGAGGTAGGCAAGATACCTGTGGATTAAAGGAAAATATATTGGATCACCTGTCTTTTTATAGGCAATGAGACAAACCATCAATGCCCGGGCATTGTCGTCAACACAATATCCGGTTTTAAAATCGGCCACACAACCATTAGCATGTTGAATTATACCTGTGCTATCGGTGAGGCGGTCGAGGTGTGTAATATTAAAATCAGGTATCTCAATCTTAAATGGCCTCCAATAAGTGTCTGTTTTTTCAAAATTCTCAATTGCTAACTGGAAGGTAGAGATGTATTCAAAACCAATATGCGGCCAGGCAATCTTAAGTCCGTAGGCATAAGCACGCTGTTTAAGCCTTTCCAATTCATCAGGATCGTCCAGCAATTCATTCAGTATTACAGTAAGCTCCTCATGATCTTCAAAATCAAACAACCGTCCCCGACCCTCGGCCAACAGTGCTTCAGCGTGCCAGTAGGGTGTAGAAACCACTGCCGAGCCACCGCCAACCGCGTAGCATAATGTTCCGGAGGTTATTTGTGCTTTGTTGAGGTAAGGAGTAACATAAATATCAGAGGCCAGCAAATGGTTTGTTAGTTCTTCTTCAGACACATACTTGTCCAAAAACTCCACATTATTCTCCAGGCCAAGTTCCGCGGTCAGGGCCTCAAGTGACTCACGATATTCTTCTCCGGCATATTTTACCACGTGGGGGTGTGTTTTCCCCAAAACAGCATACAATACTTCAGGATGTTTTTCAACCACGGAGGGCAGCGCCTTAATTACAGTTTCGATTCCTTTGCTCCTACCCAACAAACCAAAGGTAAGGATTACTGTACGCTTGTTCCAGGATGAGGGTTTTTGGAGGTTTTTTTTATCCACCATGCTAAAATCCGGTACACCATGCTCGATGGTGGCTATTTTCGACTTTGCAATTCCGAACACATCTGTAAGAAAAGGGATGGCCATAGCATTCATGATAACGATCTTCTCTGAATAGCCTGCAATTTTCTTCAGCACTTCCTTTTGATGAAAAGTAGGATTTTGCAAAACTGTATGAAGGGTAGTAACAATGGGTATTTTAATTCTGCGCAACAACGACAAAATCAATAGTCCGCTATTACCGCCGTAAATGCCATATTCGTGTTGAAAAAGACAGAGGTCGGCATTGGCGCTGTTGATGTACGCAGCAGCCTTTAGATAATCGCCCGGAGTATTATCGTTGATTGTAAGTTTTACAATATCAGGATAACCATACCTTTGATTGGGGTCGTTCATGGCAATCACTTCAATAGTAATTTTCATCTGATGATTAGCAGCCGCAGTAAGTACTGACTTCACTAAGTTTTCGGTAAATGTTGCTATACCACACTTTCGCGGTGGATAGTTGCCTATACAAATTATTTTCATTTTCCCCGTTTTAAGTTTCAAGAAGGTAAGTTAATCAATTTGATTATTTTTCATACCCCCAATTTTATTGCAAGATAATAATAATTAAAGACAAACCGACAAAATTTTCACTGCTTCGGCCATAATTAGGCTCTTAAAAAACCACTAATGCTAACATGTTAACGATATTTATGCTGCTGTTTTTTCCCTGAAAGGCTTTTTTCTCTCAGGGAAAAACGTAGTGTCTTGGTGTCTTGGTGGCTACTCTTGCTTAATTTGCCCCTAAAACGGTTTAGCAAAAATCTTCGATGATGTTTATTGGGGTTATGACCACAGGCTGAAAGCCTGTCCATAGGACTCCTGCGGAGAAACATCAAAGCACAAAAGCACCCCAATGATCACCGGCAGGCCGAAGGTCTGCAATAGACTAAGTGGGAAAACTCTCCGGCTGAAAATTATTTTTTTTGGAAATGGGTTTCAGCCCTTCAGGCTGAGGGGATGTTGTAGCTTCCCTCGTAAGGTCAGGCGATGCCTGACCTTTTGATGTACCAGCCTTTCAGGCTGCGGCATTGCTTTGAGCATTAAGAGCAAATTTTAGAAACTACCCCTTATTTCCTTGCCACAAACATATAAGGCTCGAAGAAACACGAAGGAAATAATGGTGTTTTTTAAACTAACCTTTGTGAACCTTAGGCTCTTAAAAAACCACTAATGCTAACATGTTAACGATATTTATGCTGCTGTTTTTTCCCTGAAAGGCTTTTTTCTCCCCGGGAAAAACGTAGTGCCTTTCCATAAAGTTGGGGCTTTTTAATATTCTAAAAAAAACTCCTAATCCATAGGTTTATAAATAATTAATCTATAACATTTGATTCCTTATGCAAGGTTTTGGAGGCAATTCAATCAAAAACCCTACACCTAATATTACGGTGCGCCCGCCTGGTTGCGTCACGCGGGCAGGCTGCACCTTTTTCTCAGTAGCCGGATAGAATTCTACAAACCCGTTTCGCCGCGAGGCGAGGATTATCGGTGCTCTGCACCTGGAAGAATAGCCACAGCGTGGTGATAATCTTTGTAGAAATATACATTTGTCTTGCCAAGGGAGGTGCAGAGCACCGAAATATTAAGACTCATTATATAATTTTGTGTTTTTCAGCAAGCCTTAATTAGTACTCGTCCATAAAGTCGACTTTTTTTGATTTAAGAATATCGATTAACGATCTGAGATTTTAGATTTTGCTGAGTATCACCAACATCTTATATCTAAAATCGCCTGCCTCGCCTGATCAGAAGCCACATCAAGCGGCAAGGCGGGTTAATCTGAAATCGTATATTTTTCTAAATGTTACTTTAAAGACCGACACTAATTAAAACGATTGAGGATAAAGGAGGTTTTAAGACTTTTTAAATACAAACAAAAGTAATGGCAGTCGAAAAAAGCCCAGTTTTGTAAAAAACAAATATTATGGTAAACATCACATCAAAATTCGACAGCGGCAACATTGAAATTGTTAATGCTAAATATCCTGAAAACATCGAACTAAAGATCAGGAAAGACAATAAAGCCGATCATTTTCAATGGTTTTACTTCAGGGTTACCGGGGCAAAGAACACAAGCCTCAGAATGAAAATATTAAATGCGGGCAAAGCGAGCTACCCGGAAGGATTCGATGATTATATGGTAAGAGCATCATACAATATGGAAGATTGGTTCATGGTTTCCACAAAATTCGATGGCAAGGTAATGACGATAGACCATCAACCGGAACACAATGCGGTTTTTTATGCCTACTTCGCCCCATACACTTATGAGCGGCATCTTAGTTTTATACACAACATCCAGTTTTCACCGCTGGTAAATTATGAGAGTATCGGGCAAACTGTGGAGGGTCGTGAAATTGATTTCCTGACTATCGGTAACGAACACGATGATGCAAAAAAGATTTGGGTTATTGCACGCCAGCATCCCGGCGAAAGCCAGGCATCGTTTTTTATCGAAGCTTTTGTTAGCCGACTTTGCGAAATTGACGATCCTGTTTCGAGGACATTACTCAACAAAGCCGTTTTTTATATTGTCCCGTTTATCAATCCTGATGGTGCTATTGCAGGAAACCTAAGAACTAATATTGCAGGCAAAAACTTAAATCGCGAATGGGGAAATCCCAATCGGGACACTGCCCCGGAAGTTTATCATATTATGAAGAAAATGGAGGAAAAGGGCGTTGACCTTAACATCGATGTTCATTCAGATGAGGGGCTTCCCTACAATTTTATTTCCTCCATCGAGGGTATTCCTTCCTTTGATGAAAAACTAAAATTCCTGCTTGATAAGTTTAAAAATAGCTGGGTAGAGATCAGTCCTGATTTCCAAACAGAACATGGTTATCCGGTAAATGATCCCGGTACTGCCAACCTGAATATTTGCTCCAAAGCCATAGGCGAAAAATTTAAATGCTTATCATTAACCATTGAAATGCCATTTAAAGACAACGCGAACCTCCCCGATCCGGTATATGGCTGGTCGCCGGAGCGCTGCGAAAATTTGGGCGAATCGCTGATAGATGTTATTCACAGAATTGCTGATGATTTGTAGAGGAAAGAGGGTAGAGGAAAGAGGTTAGAGGTTAGAAGGTAGAGGGTAGAAGGTAGAAGGTAGAAGGTAGAGGGTAGAGGATAGAGGGGAGAGGGGAGAAATAAAACAATTTACCGGGTGAAGTTTAGGATGTGGATTTGTTAGCTGCCAAGTTAATTTTGGTCCCAAAACTCAAAACCCTTGACCTGACTCTTGTTTTTCAATATGTTATTTAAATTTTATCAAAATCCATGTTGTTGCATAAAATAGATTTCCCCCTCCAAAACTTGCTGTGCTGCGTTTTTCCAGTACTAATGACAACTTTTTACAAGAATCTGGAGTGCATGTTCTTCGACAGACCTCTCAGTCCCCGAAGGGTCGGGGCTGGCTGCAGGCTCCTTCGAGGTGACATCGCTTCCGTTATAGTTGTGGGAGGAGGGTAGTGGGGGGGGGGGGGCCCCACAAACCACCACCCAAAAAAAAAAAATGTCGGGGTGAATTAGATTGAGTAAAGCCACAGAGAAAAAAAATTTTTAAATT
>CAZQIV010000032.1:43437-54373 GCA_964593705.1 uncultured Lentimicrobiaceae bacterium
CCCCCGGGGGTGGGGGGGGGGGGGGCCGGGGCCCGCTGGGGGGGGGGGGGGGGGGTTTTTTTGGGGGGGGGGGGGGGGGGGGGGGCCCCCCCCCCCCCCACTACCCTCCTCCCAAATCAATCAATGGACGGGGTCATTTCGATGGAGTACAGCGACTGAGAAATCTATTTTGTCATTTGCCCGCCTTGCCACGAGGCTGGTAATCTCCATGTTACAAAATCTTGTCATTGGTAGCATAGCGACTGAGAGGCCTATGTACTCCAGCTTCTTACCAATACCTGCCATTCCCACATTGTTACTATTTAACTGTTTTATCAGTCCCCAATCAAATGGCCGCGATCTAAGACCCCCTCTAGCTCCCCCTAAAAGGGGAGGATGCCATCCCACTGGCCGCTGCAGTGGTTTGTGCGGCTGGTCTCCCTTTCCGCCAGCTGGCGGAGAAGGGTCGGTGCCGAGACGAAGTCTCGTGCATGCACGAGCAAAGCTCGGCAGGATGGGGTCATGACGATTTGGTATTCAATTCCACCACCTAAATAATTATCCCATATTTAATAAATTCCCCTGTTAAAACACTACAAACTCCTTATTCATGATTTGTTTACCATCTGTAATCCTTACAAAATAAGCACCGGGCATCAAATTGTGAACCGGAATCACAGTCTCTTTTTGAATGCTCATCTTTTTATTAAAAACACTTTGCCCCAAAATGTTACTTATCAATAATTGTCCTGCAATTTCTTCCGGAATAATTATCCTGATGTATCCCTGGCTGTAATACACAGCAATGTTTTCTGACAGTTTTACTCTACCGCACAATCACTTTCTTTGTTACCACACCCTTATCAGAAACCACCCTCACAATGTAAGCTCCCGGAGGGGCAATATTGATCTGCTCATTTGAATTACCAGTAAATTCCTTTTGAACCATCAGTTGGCCTATCGAATTAAACACACTCACCGAGAAATCTTCAATGTTATTTGATGGAGAAATAATCACCTGATTTCCGATGGTATAGATTTCGAAGTAATTATTAGCTACAATAATATCGTCTTCAATGCCTACCGCAGATTTAAAGTGAATCAGGAAACGGTCGTTGTAAGTTCCGGGCTCACCCACCACAAAACTATACTGTGGGTTTGAAGCCAGATCAACTTGTTTTGATGTGTATTTATCAAGCAAAGTGACAGGCGTGTTGGGATCGAAGTTCTGCATTTCGGCAGTAAATGAATAATTGCCTTGTACACCAGCATTAAAACCAATGGGAACAACCACGGGTTCAGTTAAAAAAGGCAGTGCCTGGATGGCAAATTCTTCGTTGGTGTTTTGCACGAGGTAGCTATAAAGGGCCAAATCAGAATTCCCTTTTATTTTTCCGGCATCATACGAAATATCCAAACCATTGGTCATACCTTCCATGAAAACAATTTCGGTTTCATTCTCTGCATTTTCAGGGTTTGTTACTGTTAGGAAGAATCTTTGCGCCGCATCGCCACCTTTGTAAAATGGAGCTACCCCGTGTTTGCGATCGGCAGCATTAAAACTTACTTTGTTATTATGGGTTTTTGTCTTCACCATAAAACCTTGCCCACGGCTGATGTAAGCCGCAGCAGAAGCATTGCTCACTGTCCGGTAATCGCCATGAGCTTCATCATAAAAGTAAATACCATTTTTGGTATCATCCAAAACTGTCGAATTATTTGTAAGGAAATTATCAGTGGCATCGGCATTGGAATTGGCGGCCATGCTGCCTGGAAAGGGATTACCCACCAGGTTATAGCCTTCGAAGGAGCTACCGGTGGTTTTGGTCATGGCCGGGCTTTGCTGTGTTGTGTTGTACAAAGAACCAGAAAGCGTATAGATAGTTCCTTTGGTAAAATCCGAAATGGCATAGCCCTGGCCAGGGATAAATGTGCCGGTTCCCCATTCATGCATCAGGACATCAATCCACCAACCGGTTGAACCTTGTTCTGTGTGACTTTCGTCCCAACGGTAAAATTCGGTGGGTACGAGACTCGGGAATAATTGGCTGAAAGTGTCCCCCCCCGGATCAAAGCAGGCTGAAATGTAGTGCCACAAATTAGTTTCGCAATAGTATTGGATTTTTGTTGCCCCTGTAACAGTAGTTGTTCCATTATCGATAAAAGATGCAGTACCATTTTCATTTGCTTCCAGGGTTAATTCGTTTCCAATGGTAAGGGTGTTTCCTGAAGAATTCGTAAACCATGATTGGGGCTTTAAAACCAAATTATTTACTGTGACATCTCCTACGGTTGATACCTCAGCTTCTGATTTATCGATTGAAAGATTATTAAAGACTTCTGCCCTGCCAACACTTCCGCTAATCAATAGCTCATCGATATTCCAGCCGCTATATTGCCATGCTCCGTCAGTGGCCCCAATACAAAACCTGATTTTCACTTCCGCCTGATTATCTGCATAAGATGAAATATCAAGTATTTGCAAATTCCAGGAATCATCGGTGATTGTTGTACCATCATTTTCCCAGATATTGTTCCAGTTTGATCCATTATCGTCGCTAATGTCAATATAAGCATTGTCATATTGATCTCCTTCAACATTTAACCATTTTTGAAAATTCATAGTAACATCAAAAAATCCTGTACAATTAATAGTTGGTGAAACAGCTTGATAGGCACGATCTGAAAGTGATGCCTCGTAATCACCATCATCAGAACCTATTCCTGTTAAATCCACCCCTAAAACCTTTGAACCTGCATAAGCGTTGTCCGGGTCAGCATTACCATAACTACCTCCAAGGCCAGCCGGGGCATCAATTTCAAATTCACCCGAAAGGCTCCAGTTATTTGATCCTTCAAAGCCATCATAAAAAATGGTTTGAATAACCGGGCTGCCGGTAATTTGTGCATTGGCACCATCAGTAAAAATTACGGTACTTTGACCGGGTGTAAAAGTTCCATTATTGAGCCAGTTGTGGCCCACCTTAATAAGCGGATTTCCGTTAGGATCAACATAAAGGGTTTTTCCTGAATATATAATTAAGTCGCCTGTTACAGAAAGTTCAGTGTATCCTGTACCAAAGTTTAAGTTGTTACAATCTGATCCAATAACCAAATTTCCTGTTTTCACGGGCCAATTGCTTGCAGCCGTGGTGACGGAAACATCAATTGTTGCAGGTGGAATTTCATGGTTTTCCCAGTTTGTTGATGTATTCCAGTTGGTGGAGCCGGAACCCATCCATAAACCGCGTTGGCCTACGTGGATGTAAGCCGTTTTGCCTTCCGAGTTATTTCCATAGGAATTTGTTGTTTGGAGGGAAATGTTATAAGCTCCGGGCGCTGTGAAGGAAACAGATGGGTTTTGTGAACCTGAGCTTGTGCCATCAACAAAATTAATAGTTGTGGGGGTGATTGTCCAAGTCCAGGAAGTGGGGTTTTGATATGACAAATCGGAAAATGTTACCCAATTATTTGAGTTAATTGGGTAAAAGTTATCGGCTGAGAATTCAGCAACAGGAGCTGCTGCATTGCTTAAACCACTAATGATCATCGAGTATGCCTGCGAGCCGGAGGATAAACCTCCTTTGTGTGTAACTGTAACAGTATAAGTTCCTGAAGCCCCGCTGATAATAATTTTTTCATAAGGGTCAACCAAATTATCCCCGGTACCATTTGTGGTAATGCTGGTTAGCTTGTAGGGATAATACGTACTGCCACCTTGAGTAAGCCTTAGATCCAAATCGTTAACAAGTGCAGGCGTGTTGTCATTTGCAATTCCGTCATTTGTAGTTCCGGCAGGGTCAGTCCATGAAATAGAAACAAGCAAACCATTCATACCATCCGAAACCACATCCATCGAATAATTATCTCCATCATTAAGTGTAAATTCCCTTATAAGTGATTCAACATTATTGTTGGTAATTACATTTGCTGCTTCTTTGCCGTTCAACAATCCCCAGCCCCAAACGGCGTCCGGACCTGCCGGGCCTGCATCGTCAGCAGTATGAAGTGCCAGACCTTTTAAAGTAGCAGCCCTCATAAAGTGGGAATTTAGATTATTGTAATGCTGTTGCAAAAGCAAAAGCGTTCCGCAAACATTGGGTGAAGCCATTGAAGTTCCTGAAATAGTGTTGTATGCATTATCAGAATTTTGATAAGTTGAATACAAGCCGGTACCATTTCCGGCAATATCAGGTTTAATGCGATAATCATCTGTAGGGCCTTCGCTGCTCCCGGTATTAATACTTACCGAAACCAAATCACCGTTGGCATCAATATTTGCATCCTGGGCATTGGCAACTACCAGGTTGTTTTTTGAAGTTGCATGACCGGAGAGTTTATCATACAATGAATTTCCATCCAGGGGAATTCCGTTTGATGTATTGTCATTTCCATCATTTCCGGCAGCTACAAGCATCAGGTAATATGGTGCATTGTACAAAAGATTATCCCATTCCCTGGATTCGCTGAGATAAGCACCAAAATACCAATCAGGCAGGTCTTCTGCACCCCAGCCATAAGAATGATTGGATAATAACATACCATTGCCTGCAGCCGTGGTAGCTTCCGAAATATCAAAATCCCAGTCGTAACCAACTGCATCGGCTTGTGGTGCCATTCCTTTGGAATTTGCTACATATCCCGATGCAATGATAGTGCCCGTAACATGCGCTGAGTGATAATGCAATGCCGTTGTACCATCGCCAATCGAAAACCTATTGTTTCCACCGGCACCATCATATTCCTGGTGTGTTGTTCGCGCCAAACCTCCGTCCCACACATGCGCCTCCATATTTTGTCCTTCCAGGTTCAACCCCAATATCCCACCATTATGCAGTGTGTTGGCCCTGGTAGATTTTGCCGCGTCAACATTAAAAGTTGTATAGTAAATAGGGGTTCCTTCTTTACTCATTTTCATTAGCTCATAGAATACGCCATCCTCTTCTTTTTCAATAGCCCATCCTTTTTGCTTTGCAATTTTGATGGCTTCGCGCTTTTCTATTTCAGCCTGAAGCTTATAGGACAGAGCTAATGCGTTCAACTTTTTGGAGTTGTAACCTTTCGTAATAACTTTTTTCTCTTCATGGGTTTGAGAAAATCCGGCAAATGTGAAAACCAGAATAATTGAAAATAAAAATAGTTTCTTCATCGCAAATTAGTATAAATAAAATCAGTCAATAAATAGTATTTGTTTAATAATAATCAGGTTGGTAGGGTATGATATTGGACTTGACAACAAATGTACTATTTTTTCTTCTTCTTGTTTCCGATGTAAACTGATACAATGGGCTTCGGAAAGGAAAGATATAAAAAAAGAGACAGGGCAATTTCCTGTCTCTTCATATATTAGGGCTGTACGTGCAGTTCAATTACCGCACAATCACTTTCTTTGTTGCCACACCCTTATCAGAAACCACCCTCACAATGTAAGCTCCCGGAGGGGCAATATTGATCTGCTCATTTGAATTACCAGTAAATTCCTTTTGAACCATCAGTTGGCCTATCGAATTAAACACACTCACCGAGAAATCTTCAATGTTATTTGATGGAGAAATAATCACCTGATTTCCGATGGTATAGATTTCGAAGTAATTATTAGCTACAATAATATCGTCTTCAATGCCTACCGCAGATTTAAAGTGAATCAGGAAACGGTCGTTGTAAGTTCCGGGCTCACCCACCACAAAACTATACTGTGGGTTTGAAGCCAGATCAACTTGTTTTGATGTGTATTTATCAAGCAAAGTGACAGGCGTGTTGGGATCGAAGTTCTGCATTTCGGCAGTAAATGAATAATTGCCTTGTACACCAGCATTAAAACCAATGGGAACAACCACGGGTTCAGTTAAAAAAGGCAGTGCCTGGATGGCAAATTCTTCGTTGGTGTTTTGCACGAGGTAGCTATAAAGGGCCAAATCAGAATTCCCTTTTATTTTTCCGGCATCATACGAAATATCCAAACCATTGGTCATACCTTCCATGAAAACAATTTCGGTTTGGTTTGTTGCACCTTCCGGAGCATTGATTGTAAGGAAAAACCGTGGTGTTTCATCCCCACCTTTATAAAAAGTGGCGGCTCCATGCTTACGGTCAGCCGTATTAAAGCTTACTTTATTCCCAGCGGTTTTTGTCTTCACCATAAAACCTTGCCCACGGCTGATGTAGGCAGGCGCAGTGGCATTACAAACAGTTCTGTAATCACCATAAGCTTCATCATAAAAATATATCCCGTTATCGGTGGCATCCAACACCAAGGAGTTTTTAGTAAGGAAATTGTTAGTGCCATTGGCATTTGAATTGGCTGCCATGCTACAAGGGAAAGGATTACCTACCAGGTTATAACCCTGGGAAGAGGTGTTAGCGGTGGTTTTGGTCATAGCAGGGCTTTGCTGTGTTGTGTTGTACAAAGATCCCGAAAGGGTGTAAGTTGTTCCTTTAGGTACAGTAAAATCTGAAATAGCATAGCCCTGACCAGCGATAAATGTGCCAGTTTCCCACTCATGCATTAAAACATCAATCCACCATCCTGTAGATCCGGATTCGTTGTGGCTTTCGTCCCAGCGGTAAAATGCGGTGGGTACGGGCGAAGAAAATAAATCATCAAAATTATTGACTCCCGGGTCGAAACATGACGACATATAATGCCATAAATCGGTTTCACAGTAATATTGAACATTTGTTGTTCCGGTAACAGTGGTTGTTCCATTATCGATAAATGATGAAGCACCGCTCGCGCTTGCTTCAAGGGTCAGGTCGTTTCCAACGGTGAGGGTTTTTCCGAAAGCATTGGTAAGATACGCTGTAGGTTTTACGGTGAGATCATTATCCAAAGATATATCTCCAATCAAGGTTACTTCAGCATTTGATTTATTGATAACCATATTATAAAATGAGTTATCTGGTTCAAAAGCAAAATACAATTGTACGTCATCTATGTGCCAATAATCAATATTAAATAGATTTCCAGTAATAGTAAATGCAATATAATAAGTTTCTGTACCAACTCCATGCGAAGCGCTGGTAAGTGTGGTTGTTACCTGATTTGCGTTAACATTTCCTGTTGGCGATAATGACCAGTCTGAATCTGACCAATTTATTCCATCAGTGCTGTATTGAACTTTAAGAGTATAGTTGTCGGACCCGTTATAGTCATTAACATAATGCCTGAATTTTAAAGTAAGCGATGTTAGCCCGGATGTATTTAAAGCATCATAGTATATTCTTCTTGTAGCACTTGAAGAATAATAATACTTAAATCTAATTTCTGGAGAATTACCACCGGAATAAGAAGTGGCAGATTCATCAAACTGACCATTTGAAGATCCAATATCTCCATTCCAATTGTCTGGCCATGTTGAAATATCATCATCTATCAAATATACAATACCTGAAGAAGGAATAGTAATGTTTGAAGCAGAGGCTCCATAAAATTCAACTGTGCCTGTTCCTTCACTAAATGTTCCGTTATTTAACCAATTACCGCCAACTTTAAGGCTTGCATCAGCTGCACAGCTTAATTGCTTTTGAGATAATATTGTTAAAACACCACCTACCGTAAACTGAGATGTTCCGGAAAGAGTTAAAGAATTACAATCGGTGCCAATAGTAAAATTGCCGGATATTGAGGGCCATGTTGTCGCAGGGCTGCCAATAGTGACATCTGTTGCTGATGTGGGAATCATCCTATTTTCCCAATTCGTTATCGTACTCCACTCAGTTGAAGAAGTGCTTTCCCATTTACCGGCTTCTCCAACATGAATATATGTAGTTTTGGTTTCAGCATCACTCCCAATAGCATTTTCAACAGTAAGTGTTACCGAATATGCCCCCAGTTGATCGAAAGATACTACCGGGAACTCTGATGATGAAGTTGTCCCGTTTTGATAGGTGACATTTGTGGGATCAAATGACCATGTTCTGGATGTAAAAACATTACTTGAAAGGTCGGTGAATTCTACTTCCGTTGATGTTGTTACAGGTAAAGCGTTGTCAACTTCAAAATCTGCGACCGGCGCAGCAGAAGGTGCGAAAAGATCTGATTCCCATAAACCGCGGCCAAAGGTAGCAGCACGCAAGCGGCTATTTGAAGGAGTTGTATTATCGTAATAAATTTCGAGCTCGGGGCAAAATACTGCCGGAATACCGGTATTAAAAGATACCCAGTTTGAGGTACCGTGTTTCATCCATACCCCACTGGTCATCGATACATAAAGTTCAACAGCACTTGTGTTTTGTACATTTTGAACAATTGACATCGCAGGTATTGATGGCAAACCTGCTGACATGTTTGTCCAGGTAGGAGTAGCGTGGATACCAGCATTGGTTGATACATACACTGCATCATTGTTGTAGCCTCCAATTGTTACCCAAACTGTTTCCGGGTCATCGTTCTTTACAGTGATGTAGGTGATATTTCCCGATCCCGGCAAACCTGTGGTAACGTCCTGCCAGCTCGTTCCTCCATTGTTGGTTCTGTAAAAAGTTGTATTGGTGGCAGCATAAATATAGCTTGAACTCGAAGGGGCCACTGCAATTGATTTAAGGTCTGAACCAGCCCAGGTACTAATTTGTGTCCAGTTTGTACCCTGATCTATTGACTTGAATACATCCTGGCAGCCGATATAAAGTGTTGTATTTACATTGGGGTCTATGACAAATGGCGCTACCCATGCTGTAGTCCCAGATAAGCCTGCGGTGATATCAGTTTTCGAGTCCCAGTGATTGCTTGTCCTCCGAATATCTGCATCATGGTATGAACCGTATTGAATGTTTATATTTGTTGGGTCAATAAAACATTCCATGCCATCACCCCCCATTACACCATCTGATGTCCAATTTCCCCCTGAATATAGGTGTGTCCCGTTATCCTGTAAACCAATAATAACTTCATTACTGCTCGATTGGGAAACACCAAGCCGATAAATCTGGTTAATGGTTAATCCATTTGAAAGGTCAGTCCAATTCGATCCATTGTCTATTGATTTATAAATCCCCCCGTCATTTCCAATATAAACATCATCGCTTGTTGGATGAAATTCACAGCAATGCTGGTCGGCGTGAACAGTATTGACAGTACTGCCGCATGTCCCGCTCCAGTGGGATTTTATGGACCAGTTACTTCCTCCATCGGTTGACCTCCAAACATTGATCCCGCCAACATACACGTCATTGGCATTAGTAGGGTTTGCTGTAATAAACACATCATAAGTTCCTTGACCAGTTGTTGTTGTGGGGGTGCAATTATAGCCCAACAAATTATTTCCCATAGTACTACCATTAAAAATCGCTGTGTAATTGACTCCGGCATCGGTTGATTTATATATGGCTTCTAAACCTCTTCCACTGTTTACGGTTAAAGCATACACAACATTTACATTATTTGCTGATACTGCAATTTCAGTCCTTTGGCTTGAACTACCAGTAAGTAGTACATTAGAATATGACCAGCTACCGCTTTTGTTATATTTAATAACGTATTTAGCGTTGGTAAAAGCAGCATAAACAACATTGCTGTTTGTTGGTTGAAATTCCAGATCAGTACAGACATTTCCTGAAAATAGAGTCCAATTAACACCTGCATCTGTGGTTTCATATAATCCGTTATCTGTTGCAGCAATCAAACGACTGTTGTTTCCCGGGTCAATTAAAAGATCATAGATTAGATATTTCTGTGATTGGAGAAAACTTAAACCAGTTGTGTTCCAGGTTGAACCGCCATCAGTTGATTTTAAAACACCAATGCTGTTATTGTCGTTCGAAGTTCCACCACCCATAGTCCAGCCACTTCCTCCATCCCGGTCGCCCGTGGCTATGTATATGGTGCTTGAAGTGGCGTAGTCAGAGGTCACTGCAATTGCACTAACGCCAAGTACCGCGTTATTATCGGTTAGTACAGTCCAGCTCGAACCACCATCAATAGTTTTCCACATCCCACCCGATGGGGTTCCTACCCAAAAAGTGTTTGCATCTAAAGGATGAAAAGCAATAGTGTTTATCCGGCCAATGCCCTGGTATCCACCTGGTGATTGGTTGTAGCCAATATTTGTCCAGTCGCCGTTGGTGCTTTTTGTGGATTCAGGATTTTCTTTGAAGTACTTTTCCAATTCTTCAGGAGTGGTAGTAGTGGGGAAATTTCCTTTACCATCCACATAATTTTCCATTTTCCATACCCAACGTTTGAATAGCTTCCAGCCGGGGGCTTTCACTTTTTCGCCATCGGTGTTCAAATAATAGCCCCCCCCAACATTGTAGGATGCCCAATAATCATCAAAGGCTTTTTGATAATCGCCCAGGGTAAGGGTTCCGTTGTTTAATTTATCCTTGGGAAGGTTGTCGGTCCAGGTTTGTGAAAAACCGGTAAAGCAAGTTATTAAAATTAAGATAAGTACTAAGTAAAGCGTTTTCATATTTCTAAAATTTTAGTTAAGTTTCAAAACAATTATTCTTATATCATAGAGGTTGATACATAATTTGCTGGCTAAAGATAAAAAAATCCCGGATCACGAAATTTAATTTTTGTTTTTTTATAACTAAATCAATTCATCCCATCATTTAATAAAAAAGGTTCTGTACCCGATTGTGGCAGCCCAAAACAACTTACATGGGGAGAATTTGAGACTCCTTTCGAGCAATCTCTTAATTCAAATAAATTATGGCGGATTTGTTAAACATCGTGTCTTGGTGTCTTTCCCGATAATCTGGACAGGTTGTGGCAAAGAATAAATGCCACTAAATCACAAATACACGAAAATCCACAAAAAAAATAGTGCCACATTTAATTATCAAAAATGAAAATGTAACATGTTCGATATACGGTGTTTAAAACTTTAAAAACTATATCAAAGAACCATAATAAATTCGCTGATGGCTATCGGGACGGGAGCTATCGGGAGAAAAGGAAAGTTATGGCTAATTCTTTTTTTGGAGTGCTATGAAAAGTATTTTGCGATTCGGTATA
>CAZQIV010000033.1:0-54100 GCA_964593705.1 uncultured Lentimicrobiaceae bacterium
AAGCCAAAGATAACATTTTTTGAACTATCAACCATATTTTAGATTAGAGCCACAAGAATTAAATTCTAATTTAATGATTATTTCAAGAAGCATCTCATTTTGACGTTTTAAAGTCCTGTCCCGAAATTTCGGGATTGTGCCAAAGGCACTCCTTGGAGGAAAGTCGGGACAGGAAAATTTCTTCCATCGAAACTTTCCATCGTTCGAGGCACGAGGATTTATCTCGCTGAAAGTTGACATGGAAACGTTAAATGAATTCATGCATTAGGATGACTTTTGAGGAAGTCTGTATGAAAAAAGGCAACACTTTAGAAATTAGACACAACTATTATCTCATTCACATATTTCCCATCCGGTGGGTACGGATTTTCACCCACATGGGTGAAAATCCCTAATGGTCTTTTCATCCTTTTAAAGACATCCAAAAAAAGAATGGTAGAAAATACAATTGTAAATCACTGAAAAAGAAATTGTAAGGATGCTTAAAAAATATGATTGCATAAAAGTGTTACAAGGGGCACACTTATTGGCAAGTGGGTATTTGTTATTTCAAATACAAATTAATAGAAGGAGGAAACATGAAACACAACATTAAAATACGGGATTTGGATTATAGCTTACCCTGCTTTGTAACTCCACTGCCCCCACCATTTATTTACTTAACCTGATTTAAGATATAGTCGTCTTCCCCTTTTTTCGAAACCCCTTTTAAGCAATTATTGAAAACAACCAAAAAAAAAGGTCAAAATGAATGAAAACAGGACATATAGAAAGAAGCTTGATTTGACTTCTGTCCAAAATTTCGTACCTTTGGGAGGAACATATATGATATGTTTCTTTACGTAGTATCTGCAAGAAAACTACTAATGTTGAAAATCAGAATTCACCCCGACCCTAAAGGGAGTTCTGATTTTCAACAGTTTGCTCCCTTTAGGGATGGGGTGAAAAAACTGTTGAAAATCTAATTATCGGGGTTTTCTTGCAGGCAACTACATAGGTCTTAAGTTTTTTAAACAACACTGAATCAAATAATTAAACAGTCAGAATAATTATTTTTCAAGTATTAACCTAAAATTACAAATTATGAAAATTTTTTTATTAATTCTAAATTTCCTGGTTTTATCCAGCCTGATCACACTTTCAGGCTTTAGCCAGGCATGTATTCAGCCGGACAACGGATCCGGCACCATTACACTTCCCCCCGAGGGATGTGATTACCTTCCCCCTAATGAGCCATACTTGATCATTGATGGCCTGCCCCCGGGTACGACCATGGAACTTTATGGCCCTATTACAGATTACAGTTGTTGCCTTGATGGATGTACAATGTGTACGATGCCCCTTCTACCTGGTGAATGTGAAGGGCCGGGAGGTTCATTGGGTGGCGATGGGCACTGTTTTGAAGCAACTTTAAATGTTGAGCTGAACGGTACGGGCGAATTAACGGGTTTTAGCAGAAACCTTTTCATTCCTCTTTTTTGTGAGGTCCATACCGGCCCAAGAAATCCCGGCGATCCGGTACAGGAATTTCCGGCAGATATGTTCAGGCTCCAGGGTGAACTTTTGGGCGATCCTGATTTCTGTACATTAAGGATCACCGGTGGTACCGATTTCGGCTTGCCCGGCCCCGGGCAAACTACCCTTACGCAGCTACCAACCGGAGACTTTAATGTGGACAGCTTTTTCGATATCACCTACCAGATCGAATTTGAAGGTTGCCCTGGGAGTGTAATAGAAGGTTTTGCAGGCATAACCACTGCTACCATCAGGATTAAAACAGGTGAACCTGTTGATCAGGGTGACCCGATTTTTGTTGGAGACGACCTTTATACTTCACCATGTGGTACCATGGGTTTTGGCGAAGGCATGGATTATCCTGCAATCCCTTCCGATTTCTTCGGCCCCGGCTCCGATCCCTTTGACGGGATTATTGCATTGCAGGGGGGATCTTCCGGAGGATCACAATCACCCGAAACTGATGTGCTGGTTAGCAGGCTGACTGAGCTTGCCCCTGTAACACCTCCGTCCACAGAAACAGTGGATATAGAGATTGTTGCGTTAAACCTCAAAAGTACGACACCTATCGCTGTAAGCTGGGCTACCGGCGGACCCGATTCATTCTTTGATGTTTTTGTCGAGATTGATTTTGAAAATCCCTCCACAGGAACATCCGATATTACACAAGCAGATGAGTTTGGTGGAGAATTTACTTATGATACAAAGCTGTATCCAACCTTCACTTTTGTTGATCAGCTTACCGGGGATGAATTTATATTTTCACCCGGAGTAGATGGATTGGGCCCGATTAATTATACATCAGCATACGCTAATCTATGGACACGTTCACCAATTCTTGGAGATTTTGATGTTGTTAGTGATGAGCGGGTAATTTTACAATCAGTTGCGGGTACAAGTCTGGAATTACTACCCTTGCCCAAGCGTTTCGATAGCTTTGTTGTAGCAATCGATCAGGATGGCCTGGTTGAATATTCGGAAGGCACCGGATGGAATAACAGTACATGGTTTGTTTATCCCAATTTTGATTGGACAAACGTGTGGTTTTATGATCATCCGATGGATCAAAACCGGCGTAAAATAATTAGCGGAAATATGGTGGTTGAACCACGCGATTCCGAACAATTAAGTTATGTTGAAATTGTTTGGAATTATTCAACACCAGAGTGGCCGGGCTGGCCCGAAATTGCCCAACCACCACTTCCGGAAGATTTTATTAATAATCCTGATCTTGAAGACCAGATGATTGTTAGAACTGATCCGCTATATTCCAATGAGTTAATTATTTCTGAACCGTTTTTTATTGAAGTTCCTTATGAAATTATGGATTTTAACCCTGAATGGTTATCAATAGATATTAGAGGTTACAATTATCAACTTAGTGGGAACTTCGAGCATACCTGCTGGATTGAAGGTAGTTGCGAACCAAGCGGAGAACTCGAATTTGGTGATGCCCCTGAAGGCGTCCTGGCGTATCCTTCTTCAGGTGTAACAGGAAGTTTCCCGACTTGTATGAATGTTGCGGCAGCCGGTTATATTTCACATGCTTATGTAGGCTCCTATTTTGGCCCGACATTAGATTGGGAAATTGAAGGAAATGCCGGTCTTTGCCCTACCTTCAATCCAAATTTGTATAACCAGGACGAGTGTATGTTTGATGGCGATGCCGGTTTGATTGTGCCGGATGGTTTTACCATCGTCAGCAATGCAGGGGTCGAATACGTAACCCCATGCACTGGTGCAAACGGAAATGCTTTAGGTACAATTTGCGATTTTGCCTTTTGGGGAGCAGATATAGATATTGAAGTACACAACAACCGACCCGACCAGATGCCTGTTTACTTCAACCTGTTAATCGACTGGAACCAGGATGGTAAATGGATGGGTGCAAGCAGTTGCGATATCATCAATCCAAACGATAATGTTCCTGAACACTGTTTGGTTGATTTCCTGATTCCTGCCGGATATGATGGCTCCATTTCAAATTTATTGGCTGGTACAGGCTTCCAGATCGGTCCAAACTCAGGTTACGTTTGGGCCCGGTTCTCAATTACTGAACGGCAGGTTGATGACCAGTGGACTGGTGAAGGAGACTTCGATGATGGTGAAACCGAAGATTATTTGCTCTTAATTGGAGATGATCAGGGAGAAGAAATCGATTGGGGTGACGCTCCCGATGATCCTTATCCTACCCTCTTGGCAACCTTTGGTGCAAACCACATTATTGATGTTGATGTTTTTATGGGTGACTTTATCGACGGTGAAGCAGATGGACAACCTACTGCTGATGCCCTGGGTGATGATAACAATCCAACCGCCGGCCCTGATGATGAAGACGGCGTTGACTTCCTGTGGCCTATCTCGGCTGGTAACCCTTGTAAAGTAAAAGTTAAAGCATCTGTAAATGATGCCTACCTGAATGCCTGGGTTGACTTTAACGGAGATGGCGATTGGGATGACCTGGGTGATCAAATCTTTAATGATGAACTTTTGATTGCCGGAGACAACTTCCTTAACTTCCTGGTGCCAAAAGGTGCTGTTCCCGGAGCAACCTTTGCAAGGTTCCGCTACAGCCATCAAATGGGTATCTCGTACAGAGGCCAGGCTTATGATGGCGAGGTTGAAGATTATAAAGTTGAAATTGATGAATACGGAAATATTAAATGGAGACAAATACCCGATCCGAATTTACCCGGATTGCATGCAACCTACACCAACGTAGTAGCTGATGACTGGCTCTGTAACGGTGGCGCGGTAACTGATATCCACTGGTGGGGTAATTATGAAAACAATTATTCGGGATCCGGAATTGATCATTTCCACCTCAGTCTTCATAACGACAATGGTGAATGCCTTCCGGTCAATCCTGAATTTATGGGCTTTGATGTACCGTTCTCTGCCATTCAGGAAATGAATACAGGTATAATTAATTCGGATGGATCGGCCATCTACTATTATGAATTCTTCCTGCCCGAGCCTTTTTACCAGGAAGAAGGACAGAGATACTGGTTAGATATTACAGCATTTATTGAAGATCCCGATGTACAATGGAGATGGCAGGAAGCCGGACGCTGGTTCGATCCTATCCTGTGTGGTGCAGTTGATAAAAATGACGCCGGAGAATGGCAAACCATTTTCTGGCCGCAGCCTGAACCCGGAAGGTTCAGTGATATGGCATTTATCATTACCTCGGATTATACACTTGAACTCGATTTTGGTGATGCACCCGATGATCCATATCCAACCCTATTGGCCGGTAATGGCGCACGGCATATTGTCGATCCAACAATTTTTATGGGTAACCTGATCGATACCGAACCCGACGGCATACCTACAAATACCGCCCTGGGTGACGACAACACCAATCTTAACGATGAAGACGGGGTTACATTTGTTGAACCATTTGTGGTTGGCGAAGTTGCCAAAGTAAAAATAGTTGTTTCGGTTGATGGTTTTATGAACGCATGGCTCGATTATAACAAAGATGGAAGTTGGGGGTTTGCCGAACATATTATTCCCAATATGCCCGTCACTGCAGGTTTAAATACATTTAGTTTCAATATACCTGCCGGAACCAACCCGGGAAGAACTTTTGCAAGGTTCAGGTACAATACAACAGGTGGATTATCAGCCACAGGCCAGGCACAGGATGGCGAAGTTGAAGATTATAGGTTGACCATCTTCCCGCCCAACTCGGGTTTTACTCCAACAGGCCGATCACACCTGATTTTGGTTCCGGTGAATATTTTATTGAATTGTGTTCCACTGGTAGCCGGTGATTTTGTGAGTGTTTGGTACACCGATGAAACCAGTACTTTATCCTGCGGCGGAGCAACCTACTGGGATGGTACAAGTAACCAGATAGTATTTGCATTTGGCGATGATCAAACCACCCCGATAATTAAAGAAGGCTTTGATCAGAATGAAGACTTCCTATGGAAAGTTTACTACTCCGGTTCGGCTACCGAGCAAGTGGTTGAAGTGGGCTATGACCTGACGATGCCGGATTTTGACGGAAAATTCCATGATAACGGCCTGTCCGCCTTAACCTGGATGACCGATCCGATTGATGTAACTGCCACTGCCGTTCCGATGACAATTTGCGAAGGCGATTCGGTACAATTAGATGCATTGGTTAGCGGAGGTTGTGGTGTCATAAGCTATGCATGGACATCCGATCCTCCCGGATTTATAGCAAATATTAAAAACCCGGTTGATAACCCAACGGAAACGACAATCTATTACGTTACTGCCGATGATGGTTATAGTTCGGATACAGATGATGTAACTGTAACGGTGATACAAATTCCAGACATCACCTGTCCTGAAGATATGGAAGTTTGTTTAAATGGCGCTCCATTCGAACTTACAGGGGCAACACCAACTGGTGGAACTTATAGCGGAGATGGCGTTTCAGGAGGTTATTTCTATCCTGCCACAGCAGGAGTAGGGCCACATACAATTACTTATTGTGTTGCCGATCCGCTCTATCCGAATTGCATAGGTTGTTGTGACTTTGAGATCACGGTAAATCCTCTTCCGAATATGGATTGTCCGCCTACACAGTATGCCTGCGATGGTGATCCGAAGGTAATCCTTCCTCCGGCATATCCGCTTGGTGGAGAATATTCAGGTCCGGGAGTAAGCTTCGATGGAACCAGCTACTGGTTCGATCCATCCATAGGGCCTGGTTCATATACCATCGAATACTGTTATGAGATAGTAGCAACCGGATGTAGTGATTGCTGCGAGTTTGAATATGTTGTTCACGCATTACCAACGGTAGATTGTGGTGAGGACATAACGGTATGTATCACTGTTGATCCCTTCGATCTCACACAAGCCACACCAACAGGAGGTGATTATACAGGAGATGGTGTTACAGCCAATAAGTTTGATCCCCAGGCAGCAGGGGCTGGCACCCACACGATCATCTATACTTATGAAGATCCGATCACCCATTGTGTCAATACCTGTACCTTCACTATTGAAGTGATAGAAGTTGTTGCTGACTGTCCTGAAGATATGGAGGTTTGCCTGAACGATCCTCAATTCGAACTTACAGGGGCAACACCAACCGGTGGAACTTATAGCGGAGATGGCGTTTCAGGAGGTTATTTCTATCCTGCCACAGCAGGAGTAGGGCCACATACAATTACTTATTGTGTTGCCGATCCGCTCTATCCGAATTGCATGGGTTGTTGTGACTTTGAGATCACGGTAAATCCACTTCCGAATATGGATTGCCCGCCTACACAGTATGCCTGCGATGGTGATCCGAAGGTAACCCTTCCTCCGGCATATCCGCTTGGTGGTGAATATTCAGGTCCGGGAGTCACATTTGACGGAACGGATTACTGGTTCGATCCATCCATAGGGTCTGGTTCATATACCATCGAATACTGTTATGAGAAAGTAGCAACCGGATGTAGTGATTGTTGCGAGTTTGAATATGTTGTTCACGCATTACCAACGGTAGATTGTGGTGAGGACATAACGGTATGTATCACTGTTGATCCCTTCGATCTCACACAAGCCACACCAACAGGAGGTGATTATACAGGAGATGGTGTTACAGCCAATAAGTTTGATCCCCAGGCAGCAGGGGCTGGCACCCACACGATCATCTATACTTATGAAGATCCGATCACCCATTGTGTCAATACCTGTACCTTCACTATTGAAGTGATAGAAGTTGTTGCTGACTGTCCTGAAGATATGGAGGTTTGCCTGAACGATCCTCAATTCGAACTTACAGGGGCAACACCAACCGGTGGAACTTATAGCGGAGATGGCGTTTCAGGAGGTTATTTCTATCCTGCCACAGCAGGAGTAGGGCCACATACAATTACTTATTGTGTTGCCGATCCGCTCTATCCGAATTGCATGGGTTGTTGTGACTTTGAGATCACGGTAAATCCACTTCCGAATATGGATTGCCCGGCAAGCTTTGAGGTATGTTTTAATTCAGCTCCGGTCGAATTAACTGCATATCCTGAGGGAGGAAATTTCACCGGTTTTGGAGTCTTCTTTGATAACGGTATATGGTACTTTAATCCTAACGCGGGACTGGGGCCACATACAATAGAGTATTGTTATACTATTCCCAATACCGGCTGCACTGATTGCTGTGAGTTTATAATTACAGTGGAAAGTGATCAATTGATTGAAATCCATCCCGGATGGCAGGGTATCTCAAGTTACATTGTTCCGGTTGACCCGGATATTGTGAACATGACCTACGCGATCAAGGATGAATTGATCATTTTGATCGAGTATCCTGATTTGTTCTACTATCCTGCTTCTAGCACCAATACAATTGTTAACTGGGATGCTTACAAAGGATACATCCTTAAATCCAGCGGTGACACTGATTTGCCGATGTGTGGAAATGAAGTATTCCCGAAAATTGTACCTCTGCATATTGGCTGGCAGGTAATTCCAATGCTTTCTCCCTACCAGGTTTCGGTTGAAACATTGTTTGCAAATGTAGGAGGATTGGTTATTGTGAAGGATGTTGCCGGTGGAAATGTTTACTGGAAAAACTTTAACATTAATACCATTGGTAATTTAATGCCTGGTGTATCATATTACGTTTTGATGGCAGACCAAGGTGTGATTGAATTCCCATGGGAAATGGATAATATTGATTCCGGCAAGCCAATCGTGACGAATCCTGTAATCTCTCCATGGAACGAGGTAGTCAGTACTCCATCATCACACACTGTCGCTTTCAATCTTGCTACTTCAGTATTCGAACCTGGCGATATTGTTGGAGGCTTTACCAGCTCAGGCGTTTGTGCCGGTTTGGTTGAAGTTACCGAAACTGATCAACCATTTGCTGTAGGTCTCAATGCCAACGATACTTACACTGCCGAAACCGAGGGCTATGAAGTTGATGAATACATCAGCTACAAAGTTTACCGTCCGTCCACCGGCGAAACATTTGAACTCGAAGCTACTTACAATCCAAACATGAACCAGGGATTCTTCGAATTCAATGGCATGTCGGAAGTGACTATGGTGAAAATGTCGGCCACTGGATTTGGCGAACAAGCCCTGAAAAACATCCGCATCTTCCCGAATCCTTCGCATGGAATCTTCAATATTGAAGGCATCGGTGAAAATGTTGATGTTACAATCTATAACGCTTTTGGAGAGCAAATTCTAAGCAACGAGATGAACCTCCCGCGAAAGCTCGACCTTTCAACCCAGCCCAATGGCGTGTACTTTATCCGTATCTTTGCTAAGGATGGCGTTCACTTCGAGAAGCTGGTGATTAACTAACCCCCTTCCCGGATTTCCCCCTTCTCCGCCTGCCAAAACGAAGCGGCGGACAGGGAGGGGGGAAGGTGCCCGAAGGGCGGATAGGGATAAAACCCAACACGGAGAATCCCTGCCAAATTACATGGTGGGGTCTCCGTTTTTTAGAAATTAGTTTTTTAAAAATTTAAAATGTATTAAAATGAAACGAATTAAATTTCTCTCTTATGTTCTTGCCACTTTTGCGCTATCACTTTTTCTAACACTAAATGTGCAATCCCAAAAATTAACCAAACCTAATGAGCCGGGCCCCATGCCCGGAATTCGCACCAACACTTTTACAGGAAATATCGTAACCCCACGAAAGGATTTGGAAATACCCGAAAAAGGAGTTTCAATTGATGTGGTATTTACGTACAATAGTTTATTGAAGGATGAAAACCATGGTTTTGGCTTTGGTTGGAATGCTTCCTTCCATGATCCTTATCTGCCATTAAGTTTAACAATGGGAATGGCATTTGAATATTCACAAAATCCGGTTGCTGTTGCCGAACTCATCATTGAGGATGAAACCATAACCATTCCCAGAAGCGATGGCCAAAAGGATGTTTTTATCTTGAATGGTAATATCTGGAATCCGCCGGTTGGGGTGTATGACCAATTGGAAGAATATGAAACCGGCAAATGGAAACTTACCTCAAAATATGGTATAATCACGTTTTACGATGATCTTACACACAATTATCCCACCAGTGTTGTCGATAGAAATGAAAACACTGTAAGCTATGGGTATAGCGGTGGAAAACTACAACAGGTTACCGGTCCCTCCGGCAGGCAAATTCAGTTTACATGGACCGGCGACTATATGACGCAAATTACCGATCCAAATCCCGAAATTCCACGGATCTTTCAATATCAGTACGATGAAAATGGCAACATGGTTCAATATACTGATCCTATGGGAAATGTTACAGCCTACAGTTACGATGAATTCGGCAATATGACCTCCATTACCGATCCCCTCGAAAATCTTGTTGAAATTGCTTATGATGATGAAATGGCTGTTGCCGAAATTAGTTGTGCCGATGTGGGTTACAGCAAGTCATTTGTTTACGATATTGAAGAACATTCAACGATAGTTACACAATTTGTAAGTTCAGGAAGCCGCGAAACCACCTACTTTTTTGATGAACTCGACCGGGTGAATAAAATCCTTCATCCTGATGGAAATTATGTATTGTTCGGGTGGGACGAAAGCAATAACCTGACTTCATATAACGATGAAAACGGCAATACAACCAGTTTTACTTATGATGATTTTGGAAATATAGTTTCTTCGACCGATTGCCTTGGATCTACCTTAAACATTTTGTATGGATCCATGCCGATTGAGATTTTATCCTATACTGATAAACTCGGAAATACCACATTTTATACCTATGATGACTCTGGAAATTTGCTTACAGAAACGGATTGCCTTGGGAACTCAAACACTTTCACCTACGATGACTTTGGTAACATCCTCACCTTAACAAATATGGCCGGTTTTACAAATACCTTTACCTACGATGCCTATGGGAATATACTTACTAATACCGACGCGCTGGGAAATGTTTCAAGCTCTTCGTACGATCCTGTGGGAAATCTTATCAGTGAAACCGACAGGAATGGCTGCATCAGCGATTATGAGTACGACCCGCTAAACCGCTTGAACAAGGAGACCGATGCTTTGGGTTTTGAGTGGGATTATGAATATGATGACAATGGAAACCTGGTTAGCGATACCGATAAAAACAGTTGTAGCAGCTATTATGAATATGATCCATTGAATCGCGAGAGTAAAGAAACTGATGGTTTGGGTTTTGAGTGGGATTATGAATATGATGAAGCTGGAAGTTTAATTACGGAAACAGATCCGCTGGGAAATACCACTTCATTTACCTACGACAGCAGGAGCCGCTTAATTACCGAAGCGGATTGCCTGGGATATTCATCTGGTTATTTATACGATCCCCTGGGAAATTTGATTAGTGGGACAAGTAAAAACGGCAATACAACAACCTACGAATATGATTGCCTGAACCGCCTTGTAAGGCTAACCGATCCAAGAGGGGAATCTGAGGAATATGAGTATGATCAATTAGACAGACGGATAACAACGACCGACAAAAACGGCAATGCCACAACCTACGATTACGACTGCCTGGGCAGGTTGTTGCGTACAACCGATCCTGCAGCTAGCGAGGAGACTTATGAATACAATCAACTTGGTAACAGGACTTCAGTTACCGACAAAAATGGCAATACTACCACCAACGAATATGATGAACTAGGAAGGCTTGTTAAAGTAATAGATCCGCTGGGATTTTTCGAAGAGCATACCTATGATGCAGAAGGATCCAACCTATCCTTTATAAATAAGAATGGGGTTGCAACAACCTTTGCTTACAATTGTATGGGGATGGTGATCAGTAAGACTGACATATTAGGAAACAGCGAATTATTTGATTTTGATGCTATGGCAAATATTGTGGGCTACACCGATAAAAACGGGGATACTACTATTTATGCTTTCGATTGCCTGCAGAACCTGATTAAAATTACAGATCCTTTGGCCAATGAAGAAAGCTATGGCTATGATGCTGCTGGAAACAGAATTAGTATTTCAGATAATAACGGAAACACCACAAGCTTTGATTTTGATTGCCGCAATATGTTAAGCACTGTAACCGATCCCCTGGGAAATCAGGAATCATATACCTATGATGCCGACGGCCACAGAGTCACATATACTAACAAAAATGGCCATACAACATCCTATGCCTACAATTGTTGCTGGCTTATTTCAGAAACCGATCCTTTGGGAAATACTAAATCCTACTCCTACGATGCCAATGGCAATCAGATTGAAACCATAAATAAAAACGGGCACAGCACAGTTTTTGAATATGATATCCTGAATCAACATATTGGAACTACAGATGCCCTGGGTAATATCAACACCCAAAATTACGATCCTGTTGGAAACCGAATCTCGGAAACCGATGCAAATGGAAATGTTACCACTTACACTTATGATGATTTAAACCGTCTATCCAACAGAACCAATGCCCTTGGCTACATCTCAAATTATGCTTACGATCCTACAGGTAACTTAATTGCTGAAACTGATGCCAATGGAAATACATTAAACTATAGTTATGATGATTTGAACCGTTTATCTAATATAACAGATGCACTAGGATATGTTTCAAGCTATTCGTACGATCCCTTAGGTCGCCGCATTTTCGAAACTGATGCCAATGGACAAACCACAGCCCATCAATATGATGCTGTTGGAAATCTGATTCAATCAACCACACCCATGGGTTTCCAAACACTATATACTTACGATCCCGAGTCTAATCAACAAACCCAGGTAGATGCCAATGGAAATCAGATTGATTACAGCTACGATCCCTTGAACCGGCTGATCAGTAAAGATTATCCTGATGGCAGTGGAATTACAAGGAGTTACGATGCTTCAGGTAATCTTGTCAGCACTTCAAATAGTGCGGGTATTGGTGATGTGATAACTTATTCATACGATCCGATAAATCGACTGATCACAAAAGCAACAAACTACGGCTCCTTTTCCAAATCGATCAGTTATACTTACGATAACATGGGATACCGTGCCAGTCTTACATCCGAGGCAGGTACCATTGGCTATAGTTATAATGCTTTGGGAAGACTGATTGAAATCACCGATCAGAATCTGGGATTGACTACTTTTGACTATGATGCTGTTGGAAACCAAATAACAACGAATTATCCAAATGGAGTTGTTTCATTTTCAAGTTTTGATCAATTGAACCATGTAACAGAAGTAGTAACCAGCGAACCACCTACAGATTTTTTCAAAAGAAAAAGCCCGGATTATAAAGCAAAAATTCCTAATGATAAGGGCTTTTTTATCGATTGTGTTGTAGTAGATATTATTTCACCCTTATCAGGCCCCGGGCTTACTGATAACGAAACGGTAACAATTGTTTTGGGAAATTTTGGTTTAGAGCCTGTTTTTGAGGCCATGGTATCATATAATTTGGATGGCGGTGAGCCCGTTGTAGAATTCATCACCCAAGCCATTTTCCCAAATGAATTCATTGAGCATACATTTGAGTTTCCTGCAAATTTAAGCATAGCCGGACAGACATATGAATTGACTGCATGTATTGAGGCTCCAGGTGATGAAAATCCTGCTAATGATTGTTTTACTTCTATAATCACTAATGAAGAAGGAGGCGAAGGAGTATATCAATCCTTCAATTATGAATATGATCCGGTGAGTAATAAAATCTCAGAGTTACATGAAGATGGTACACTTATCGGTTTTATCTACGATGCGAACAACCAGCTCTTATCTGAAACATATTCCCCTTTAGGAGAAACAATAGAATATACATACACACCTACCGGAAAAAGGTCTTCGAAAACTGAGGACGGAATTTATTCCCCATATCTGTATAATACTGATGATGTTTTGACAGAAGCCGGCCTTGTTACTTTTACGGTGGATAATATTGGAAACCGACTGTCGAAAACTGATCCTGAAGGAACAAGCAGCTATCAGTATAACTTCAATAATGAATTGGTTCAGGTTATTTTGCCGGATTTAAGCACCACGCATTTCGATTATTCTGCCACTGGCGAAGAGTTGTTAAAAAACGAAAATGGTGCATCAAGCTTTCTCCATTCCGATTTTGGAATATCCCTCGAAGAATTCGATGACATGGGAGTACTATCCACATCATTCAACCCACTTTTTTCGATCAATAGTGGTGGTCAAACAGGGTATTATCATTACAATGGATTTAAGAGTTCGACACTGCTAAGTGGCACAGCGGCAGAGGAACTTGCAAGTGCTGAATTTGATAGTTATGGAAATCCCACAACAGATGGTGTCTGGATAAATGATTGGTTTATGTTTAAGACGGTTAGCTATGATTCGGATATTGATGGTTACGACACCAGAACAGGTAAAATGTTTGACCAATCAACAGGGACTTTTTACAACCCATCAATAGCTTCATTGTGCGGGAGCCATGGGCATTGTGTATCTTCAAATGATTGTTTGTGCGGGGGCTTAGGATTTAGCGGTGACCTTGTAGCAAAAGGAGGTTCGTCGGGATCAGGCGATGGTCCGGGGAGTATAGAATATCCTAGAATATCTTTAGGAAGCGGACTACTAGGCGGCCTGGTTTTACCAGGTGTCGATTTTTGCCCTGCTAAACCTAAAGTAGATATATGTGCAGATAAATGCAAATTAGGAAAAGTGCGGAATTGCAAGGTAGGCAAGTTGATTAAATCGAGGGTGGATGGCGGCAGCCCTAAAGATGATGCTGAGGCGATCGCTAAGGCCAATCGTGTCACTCCTACTAGCTGGTGGAGTCTTCGTCGTGATGTGGTAATATACTGGAAAAAAGTGGCAGCAAAAAGAAGAGGAATAGCTATGAAGAAGAAAATCGAGGCCGCTAAAAGATTCACTTACAGGGTAAAAGTAACCTGGGAAAAATGTGAATCTACCGACTGTACTGATAAGCTGAAGCAAAATGATTGGGTAAATAAAAAAGATTATTATAATTGTTGGCGTGGGAGTAATAAAGATAAGGGATTGTACACCAGCTCGACAAAATCAGCAGACATTAAAAAGAAGTGTACCAAAGCGGCAAAGAAACTTTGCGAATAGTGTATTTGAAAAAAATAATTATTAATCTTAAAATATTAGTAAAATGAAAAATATAATATATTTCTTAGCAATAATTTTGTCACTTTCCGGTTTTGCCCAACCCTTCCCCGCTGGTGGTTACCAGGGCGGAATGCACGGGAACCGTTTGCCGGTTCATACCATCGAAATTCTGGAAGGCTGGAGCGGAATTTCAAGTTATATCAATCCACAGTACCCGGATGTTGTAGGGCTGACTTCCGGAATAAGTAATGAGTTGGTGATCATCTATAACCAGCAGGGAGCCTACTGGCCGGCCATCCCGATGAATACATTCGGGGATTGGAAGTCACACAGTGGTTGTATTATCAAAGTTTTGGATGACTGCAGTATGGAAATGAAGGGATACGAAGAATCTGACACGGAAGTTGACCTGCCCGAGGGCTGGACACTGATCCCGGTATTGAGTAAAGCTCCGGTGCTGGCAACAGATATTTTTGCCGGGCTCACCGATCTTGAGGTCGTAAAAGGTATCGGGCAAAACAATGCATGTTACTGGCCACGTTTTGGTATTAACCAGTTGGTTTTTTTGAAACCCGGTGTATCGTATTACGGCAGGATGAATGCCGATGGAAGTATCGATTATGGTGGAACCGGCAGCTTAAAAACCGCTGTTGATTTTGCAAATGTTTATCCGGAATCATCACCATGGAATGAGGTGAAGAGTTCGCCTTTTTCACATACGATTGCATTTATTGACCGCGCTACAGAGCATCTGGAATCTGGCGACCTTATTGGGGTTTTTACCTCTTCGGGTACTTGTGCAGGTTTGATTGAGCTTACTGATGATGAAGCGCCTTTAGCAATCCAAAGTTTTGGTGATGATCCGTTGACTGATCATGCTGATGGTTTTATTTCGGATGAATTGCTTGGGTATAAAATGTACCGTCCCTCCAGTGAGACCTATTTCAAGCTAATCCCCGAATATGATCTTTCATACGACCCTGGTATTTTCAGGGAGCATGGTCTGTCGGTAATATTCGATTTGAAGATGGAGGCAGTTGGGATTTCAGAACCTGGCACCGAAAAGATCCGCATCTTCCCCAATCCTTCAACTGGTATCTTCAACATTGAAGGAATCACAGGAGCGTCTTCGATAGTAATCTCCAACGCTTTTGGAGTGGAAATACTTAGCATGCAAATCAATGCCGATACACAGCTTGATTTGAGCAGCCAACCCAGCGGTATTTACATTATCAGGATTTCATCCAAAGTAGGAGTATATTTCGAGAAGCTGGTGATTAACTAACCCCCTTCCCGGCCTTCCCCCTCAGGGGGAGAAGGTGTCCTAAGGGCGGATAAAGGTAAAACCCAAAACGGAAACCCTGCCAGGTAATATGGCAGGGTTTCCGTTTTCCTGTTAAATCAGTTCCTTGAAAATTTAATTTGAAAGAATATTATTTCTCTCTTGTTTTATTGTCACTTTTGTTCTATCTCTTTTTCTAACTCACACTGTGCAAGCCCAAAAATTAACTAAACCCAATGAACCGGAGCTCTTACCCGGAATTTACACTAATTCTTATGAGCAGGACTGGTAATTATTGGCCTGCAACAAACACCAACACAATTGGCAACTGGTATGCTTATGAAGGATTTTTCATAAAAACTTTAAGTGATGTAACACTTCACATCAGGGATTGCATCCCTTTTAACGATTCCATGTTCATCGGACGATGGAATGTCAGGAGCAGGAAAACTTTCCATAGTCCGGAGAACGAGGATTTATCCCGCCATAGGCGGACATGAAAAGGTTATTTCAAGAAGCATCTTATTTTGATGTTTTAAAGTCCTGTCCCGAAATTTCGGGATTTGAGAGTCTCCGGGCAACTTTCCATCATCCAACGAAGGTGGGCATGGAAACGTTGTAACTTAATACTACATCTCCCCGGCCATTTTCTTTAAAAAAACATCCTTTCTTCTTCGCGAAACTTCCACTTCAGCCCCATCGGCCAGAATGATGCTGCCTCCATCACCCTTTATATACCGAACAACATATTTGATATTAACCAGGTGCGACTGATGTACCCGAACAAAATCCAGTCCCGAAAAAGCGTCTTCATACTCTTTGAGTGTGCGGGTAACCAAAATATTTTCATCGGTGATGAGGTAAAATTTGGTGTAGTTGCTTTCGGATTCGCAACGAACGATGTCTTTTACGTTTACAAACCTTAGCCCATCGAAAGTAGGCAGGGTAATGCGTTCGATGCCATTTTTATTGCGGAGCAGGATATTGATTTTTTTCGTGATAACATCAAAACTGGAAGGTTTCATTTTTATTTTGCCTACGGCATCAATCAATTGTTGTGGATCAACAGGCTTTAAAAGGTAATCCAATGCACTAAACTTAATGGCTCGCAAGGCATACTGGTCGTAAGCTGTAACAAAAATCACCTGGAAATCAATAAGCGGAATCTGCTCAAGTAAATCAAATCCGCTTCCATCCGGCATCTGAATATCGAGAAAAACTACATCGGGCTTCTCTTTGGCAATCTGTCGAATGCCTTCTTCTAAACTGGCTGCCTGCCCGCAAACCTCAACATCGTTACAATAGGCCTGTAGTATGTTAACCACTGTTTGCCTGCTGTCGTGTTCATCATCAATAATTATTGCTCTAATCATATTTAGTTCAATTTTTCGTAAGCATTTAAACTCGAATTCAATCCAAAAAGTGGCGCGATGCACAAATTAGCTCATTAGCCCATCACCATCCTGCGGATGTCGGATCAAATTTATTCTATCTCATAGGGTATATCAAGCAATACACTTGTTCCGCTTGCCAGACCTTCAGCATTTTTAAGGTCTTCAATTTCACATTTCACCTTCACCTTTCCGGCTTTCGATAAGGCCATCAGGCGTTCTTGTATCACCTGTATCCCTAAAGATTTGTGGCTCATCTTACCCAATTGTTTCTGTTCCTGTGCTTTTACGCGCCCAATACCATTGTCTTTAATTTTACATGAAACAACACCATTGATGTTATAAAAATCGATAAATAGCCTGCCTTTTCTGTCCAGGTTTTTAAATCCATGTTGAATCGAATTTTCGATAAAAGGTTGAATGAGCATGGGCGGGATATAGGTTCTTGACGGAATAATTTTATGCATAATATTCACTTCAAAAACGAAAGTGTCTTTAAACCGCAAAGCCTCCAGTTCCAAATAAAGGGTCAATGTATTTACTTCTTCCTCAATTGTTATCAAGGGCTTTCTTGAATTTTCGAGGATGTTGCGCATGAGTTGTGAAAATTTAGCCAGGTAGGTCATGGCCTTTAAGTTGTCGTTGCCCGAAATATAGCTTTGCACCGAATTGAGTGCATTGAACATAAAGTGCGGATTGATTTGTGCCCGTAGCAGTTTTTGTTCAGTTTCCAGGTTTATTTTTTCCAGTTCAGTTTTTTCATACTTTTGTTTTTCCCTCAATCTGCTGAACCATAAAAATCCTACAATAACAATTAATACCACTACACCAATTAATGCATACACAAAGGCATTTTGTCGTTTAATTTTTAAATCTTTGATTTCAGTATCTTTGGTCAGCAGGGCGATTTCCTGCTCCTTTTTCCGGGTTTCATATTTTGTTTGCATTTCGGCAACGCGCGAAACCAATTCCGAATCATTTAACGAATCTTTAATCGCAAAATAATCGCCCCTGGTTTCATAAGCACGTTTAAAATTCCCAATTGCAGCATAATATTGTGCAAGAAAATTATAGCCCTGGCCCAGCAAATCAGCATAAGTGTTGGCTTTGGCAATTTTAATGCCCTGGTTTATATGTCCAATTGATAGATTAGGTTTATTCATTTCGAGATAGATGTGCCCAATAGTGCTCAATGAAAAAGTATAAGTGTACTCGTCACCTGTCTCTTGGGCCAACATCATTGCATTTTTTCCGTATTCCAGTGCCATCGCATAATCTTCGATTAATACATACACCAAACTGATATTTAAACTAATTCTGGCAATGATGTTTTTCGAGCCAAATGTTTCAGCAAGTATTGCTGCAGCAAAATAATTTTTGATGGCAAGTTGATATGCTTCCTTTTCTTCATATACAATTCCAATATTATTGTAAAGGATCATCATATTAGAACTGTCATTAATTTGCGTACATATAACCATGGCCTTTTCATAATGATCGAGGGCCTTTGGGTAATTCTTGAGCCGGTTAAACAAAGTCCCGATATTTGTATGAGAGGAGATGATTAGTCGTTTTATATCCTTGTTCATTTGCGGGTCTTCAATTTGTTCTAATATTTCCAAAGCGCTCAACAATTGTTGAATTGCCTCATCAAAGTTGTTCGTGCATTGATAGGCCGCTCCCAGTTGATTATGCAATTGCGCAAGTTTTGCACGGCTAATTGACGAACCGTATTTTGTGAGAGACTGCAAGTGGGTTGCCACGGCTTTTTCGTGCTGCCCCAGGGTGGAGTAGGCATTACCGGCAAAGAGCAGCGAATAATAAATATCATCAATACTCCCCTTTTTCAGTGATATTTCGAGGGCTTGTTCAGCATATTTTAAACTCATGCCCGGATCGTAGCCCAACAATTTTTCAGCAGCATCATTAAACAACCTTGCCTTTTCGATGCCCTTTGTTTGTTCGGCCAGGCGAATCAAACTATCAACTTCGGATTTTTGCGCCCAACAAATTTGACCAAAAAGAAAAAACATCAGCAGGAGGACGGTAGAAAAGATTTTCATATTTTAAATATTTAGCGGCTCGAATTTAAGAAAAAAATCAATAACCAACCAAATAACAATTAATGCCGGGCTTTGCCCGTGCATCCTCGAAAAGTTACGAAAATCGAAGATTTTCTACTTTTCGGGACAATTAACGAATAATGCCGAGCTTCACTCGGGCATCCTCGAAAAATTACAAAAATCAAAGATTTTTTATTTTTCGGGATCAATAACCATTAACCATTTTTCCCTCCCCAAATTCTCATTCAAAGCCACCGGATTTCTTTCATATCTCACCAAATTCTAAATGCTACTTGAAAACACTTTGGCTCTATCCTACTTTTACAAATCATTAAAGTTCATAAATGCCTTTTCTTGTAATAACATAAATCATTATTTATAAAAACTTTAAACAAAAATCATCATGAAACATCTAAGCTTTTTACTGATTTTTTTCATGGCAGTCGCAGTAACGATTGCCCAAAATCGCAACGACAAACAATTTAAAGTACAACAAAATGCCAAACTGTTAAAAATGGCCGATGAAACCCGACAGCGTCAGGAAGCTCAAAAGGCCGAAGCCATCGAAAAGGCTCTAAAGATGGGCTGGATCATCCAGTCGGATACCGAAGAGGGATTTATGGAACTGATGCGCCTCGACCGCCACGGCATGCCCGAGTACTACATCACCCAAAACCTGAATGCGGCCCGCACTTCCGAAACCGACCATCTGTGGCCGGGCGGCATTACCGGATTAGACCTTACCGGCTCGGGTATGCTTATCGGCGAATGGGATGCCGGTGGTGTTTTAACTACCCACCAGGAATTTAACAATGGAAGCGGCACGCGTGTAACACAAATGGATGCACCCGGTTTCAACCATTATCATTCCACCCATGTTGCAGGCACCCTCGTTGCCGAAGGCCAGGTAAACAATGCCCATGGCATGGCTTCCGAAGCCACCCTGCATGCTTACGATTGGAATGATGATATGGCCGAAATGTTAAGTGCTGTTGCAGATGACGAACTTATCATCTCCAACCATTCTTATGGATGGGGCAGGGGATGGGATTATGAAAGTGATGATGATGATTGGTATTGGAGGGGCAATATTACCATTAGCGCAACCGAAGATTATCAATTTGGCTTTTACGGTGATGATGCCCACAACTGGGATGAAATAGCGTACAATGCACCACAATACCTGATATGCAAAGCGGCTGGAAACGAACGGAATGATGACCACAGCGGCGGCCACTACGTGTGGTCGGGCGGTGCATGGGTTTGGAGTACTGCCGATCGCGACAAGGACGGCGGAGCCGATGGCTACGACTGCATCGGAAACATTGGTGTAGCAAAAAACCTGCTTACCATCGGTGCGGTTTGGGATATCCCGGCAGGATATACATCGCCTGCTGATGCGATACTTGAAGATTACAGTAGTTTCGGCCCCACCGATGATGGCAGAATAAAGCCGGATATTGTGGCCAATGGTGAAGATCTCTATTCTACCGACAAAGACAGTAACAGCGATTATCGTACTATCGGTGGCACCTCCATGTCCACTCCTGTAGCCGCCGGAACCCTTACCCTGATCCAGGAATATTACGAAGATTTTAGAGGTGGATTTATGAATGCTGCCGTGTTGAAAGGACTATGCATCAACACCGCCCATGAGTGCGGTGCTGCCGATGGCCCCGACTACCGCTATGGCTGGGGATTGCTCAACGCAACCGGTATGGCCGATCTGGTTACCCGCGACCACGAAAATGGCTGTTTGATTGTAGAAACCAAACTTTTGGAAGACCAGATGACCGAATACACTTACTATTGCAACGGCACATCGGACATCAATGTTACAATATGCTGGAATGACCCATCACACGATGCGCTCACAGCCTCATTAAATCCAAATACCTTAACCCTGGTCAACGATCTGAATCTTCGTATTTTGGATGGTGCCAAAACGGTTTACTATCCCTGGGTGCTCCTCCCCTTTTCGCCCGGAAATGCAGCGACAAAAAGCGATAATTTCAGGGATAATGTTGAGACGGTAAATATCCAAAGCCCGGAAGAAGGCTATTATACCGTGCGCATTTATCATACAGGTAGTTTGCAGGATGGCGAGCAAACGTATGCACTCATCATCAATGGCATGACCACACCCCCTGATCAGGAATACTGTTTGTGTCGCCATTCTCAATGGCAGGTTTATGAATACATCCAAAATGTGTCGTTTGGAGATATCGACAATACCTCAGACCGGTCGCCGGGTGGATACTCTGATTATACGGGGCTTTCAGCAGAAATAGGTCTCGGTGAATCCAGGGATTTAACGGTTACCATCAATGGTTATGAAGGCGATAATGTGCGGGCATGGGTGGATTGGAATCAGGATGGTGATTTTACGGACGATGGCGAAGAATTTATCCTCGGGTCAGGAGCAGGACCATTCACCACTTCCATTGAAGTACCGGAAGATGCCGCCATTGGTTACACTACCCTGCGGGTTGGCCTTACCTACAACACTACCCCGGGTCCCTGCGACTACGCCGGCTATGGCGAAACCGAAGACTATACCATCAACGTTGGCGGTGATATTAATGTGTGGACAGGAGCCGTAAGTTACGACTGGCACAATGGCGCTAACTGGTCACAGGGACATCGCCCTTACCTTTCGGAAGATGCCATCGTTACCACAGCCGGTTTTAACCCTCCCATAGTTGATGGCCACCTGTGAAACTGTCCGCTGTTGTCGAACCTTGTTTTATAGTTTTAACCCTCCCATAGTTGATGGCCACCAGGAAGCCTGCCGCGATCTGATTATCGAAGCTGGGGCAGGAATTGATATTGATGAGGGCGTGTTAAGCATTTTTGGTGATGCCGATATCCACGGCGATTTGAGTTTGCTCCACACTTCCTCTGATGTTTTTATTTATGGTGATGTGGTGTGGAATGCTGGTTCTACTGGCAGCATGACCGGTTCTGCTACCATCGACTGTGAAGGCGACTGGGATTTTAACGACGGAGCAGATGTTCAGTTTACAGCAGGCTTTGTCGAGTTCTCGGGCGAATCAGTTTCCTTTATCCGTAGTTTTGAGGAAAACTGCCAGATCCATCATTTACGAAACCATAAATCCGATCCCTATTACTTTGGAATTAGTGCCACGTCAACCGCCGATTTGCACATACATGGAAATATTTACAATTATTCCGACTGCCATCTTCGGCAGTTCTCCAACCATACTACTATTTTGGATGGCTTCCTGAATAATATGGGCGGGCATTTTGATTTTGATATGGGAACATTAAAATTCAACGGGAATCCATCCGTAGCGCTAAAGCCCAATACTGGCGATTTGGTAAATAACCTGATCATCAACACCAGTTCTCCATTAAACCTGGGCGATGATTATACCGATGAATTAATCATAAATGGCGATGTGGAAATTACCGGCGGATCGTTTGTTCCCGGCAGTTTCACGCTCCGGGTAAAGGGCGACTGGACAAATACCGCAGGGACAGCCGGCTTTGTTGAAACCGGAAGCCGGGTAATTTTTGAAAAAACTTCCGATCAGTTTATGAATAGCAACGAAACATTCGACATTCTCGAAATTGATTGCGGTGGCAGATTGGTTGTTGGCAATTACGAAGTTACATGTGCAGCTTACGATTGGACAAGTGGCGGCTTTGGAGTTTCTGATGGAAGCTTTACTGCAAACGACCTTATCGATCCCGGCCTCTTTGGAGTGATGGCGGTAGCAGAAGGAGAGATTAATTTGATCAATGACGGCTTTGTTGACCTTAGGGGTGAGTTATCTGTTTTTGGAGGAACTGTAAATATTTCAGGAACTTTTAGCTGGTGGCCATACAATCAGGATGCCTCCCTGACGATGACTGATGGAATTATTGATATGAAAACTTGTGGGATAAAAATTGTTGATGAGCCTTACGATTTTAACGATGCCCTCTCAGGTGGTACGATTCGTACGGTTGGAAATTTTGAAAATGAAAGAGCAGATGTTGACCTGTCCAATGTTACCATCGAAATGTATGGGACAAGTAGTGCCGAATTGAATTTGGAAGGCGGAAGCGCAATTGGATATCTTAATATTAATAAAGAAGGAGTTGATGGTTTGCCCGAAATAAAACAAACTGACAGAAAAGGAAATCTGCTCCCTGCTCGCGGCAAAACAAACAATGTAAGTTTTATAGAAGACGCGACAATTGAAAATGAAACATTCATTTATAGTGGCTCTCTAAACTTATATGGGCACAATGTAAATGTAGGTTCAGATCTTTTGGTTTTCGATGGTGGTTCACTCATCATGGATAATCCGGCAGATGTTCTTGAAATATCTGATCGTTTTTCATGGCTTCAATTTCAGTCGGGAAGTACAGCACTGTTTTCCGCCGGAAATATAATTCTGAATGGCTGGGTTCTCCCCGAAAATGACTGCATATTTACAGCTACTACATCAAATACTATCACACTTATCGGCATGGGTGGTGGCCTTTCATGCCGCGAACCCTCTGCAGTGTATGGAAACATTGTGTTTAATAATGATCCCGGACTCAGAGCATATATTGATGGGTCGGCCACATACCCTGTAGTTGTAAATGGTGATTTTACCCTCAACCCCGAAAACATTCTCGAAGTTCAGAGTAACACGGTGATTGTCCATGGAAATTATATAGATTTTCCTACAAGTGAGTTACAAGTGTTCAATTACTCTAAAAACTCTAAAACCGGAAATGCTATCAGGAATAGAAATGGTAAGCCTGAAAAAATTAAAATGGAAGATAAAGGGGCAAAAGGCGGATATTTTGAGGTAGATAATTTCCTTACCATCAATGGCATTCTAAATATTGGTGAAGGCGAAATGCTTGCACATGATATCTTCGAAGTAGCTGAAACAGGCTCTGTGATTATTAATGATGGCAGCTTTATTTGTGATGCACCAAAAGTTTCATCAAAGGTCTGGAATTATATAGACGGACATGTGGAAATGTCAGGTGGTTTGTTTGAAATCACCAACAACAGCATTAGTTTTACCGAAACAGCTTCTACATTTATTACCGGAGGTACCATTCGTTCGGGCTGGGCTTTTAGTGCATCTTATCCCGGAACATTTAATGCAATAGGTGGTGTGTTAGAGTTTAATTGCGTTAGCACAGCCGGAAACATTTTTTGCCCACCCGGAAATTCATTACATAAATTGCTTATCAACAACCAGAATGGTTCTACAATGCATTACCGAACTGATTTGATTGTAGTGAATGATTTAACAATCCAGGCCGGTAGCCTTGAATGTGACTATGGAGAAGCGGGAATTCATAACCTTAATGTAGGTGGAAATTGGAGTGATAATACAAACGGTTTTATCCCCAACAAGGGTACAGTTACATTTATAGGAAACGGATCAAATCAGATTTTAACAGACGCAAATTTTTACAATCTCATTATTAATAAATCCTATTTCGGCAATGATGGCTTAAACCTTAATCCGGAATTAACCTGTACTGTGAATAATGATTTTACAGCCCACTTGGGAACTTTTAAATTGGGTAACAATACCAGCTTTATTGTTAAAAATGATGTACTGCTTGAATTATACGCTGGATTGAATACTTATGGAAATACCGGCATTGAGATTTTTGTTGAAGGTGACTGGAACAACGAAAATATTGGGTGGGATACATATTATGGTTATTCACCAGAAACCGAAACCCTCACTTTTAATGGCAGTACCAATCAAATTTTTACCTCTGCTGCTCCCAGGGAAGAAATTGGGAATTTGGTTATTAATAAACCCGATGGAGAGTTTAAGCCGGAGAGTAATATTAATGTAAAAGGTGATTTGTTGATTGAAGATGGAATATGGCGTGATGGAGCCACCGGACTAAGCCACTATTTTGAAGGAGATTTTACAACTTTAACCGAAGGGAGATATAATACCCTTTTCACCGACAATACAACGGTGTTTAAAGGCACTGCCGATCAAACCATTTATTATCCCGATAATGGATATTTCTCAAAGGTGATTATTGATAAAACAGATTGGCCGGAAGAAAAAGTAACTCCTGAGGGCTTTGAAAAAAATCCCGCAATGGATAATCCTGGAAAGGAAAAATGGGCTTTGACTGTAACCATGCTTTCAGACCTTGATTTTGAATTTGGTGATGGGTTGATTGTGGATGAAGGTACATTGCTCGTAAACGGTTTTTCACTTAAAGTCATGGGAGGTGTGGATGTTAACGAAGGAGGAAAACTTGTTCTTGAAGGCGGCTCACAATTAAAAATTGATACCGATGATCAACTTAATATAAATGAAGGCGGAATTTTTCATGCTGTTGGCACGCCGGAAGACAAGGCTGTGGTTTCGCATTATCAGGAAGGTTATTACGGTTTTGAAGTTCAGTCAGGTGGAGTGATCAGAGCACAAGATGCCATCTTCGAATATATCGGCATAGATTATTACGGATTGCATATTATGGATGGCGCATTCGTGGATCCATCATATTCTTTTGAAAATTGTGAATTTAGAAATGGAAATATTGACTTTCCTGTTGGCGCACTCATCACCATTAACAGCGATCAGGACATCACCATCAACAATGCTTCTTTTCCAAACGCTAGCGCAGCTTATAATGTGGTAAAGGATTTTATGTTCGATCATGGTCATGTTTTGTTTAATGAAGCAACAGGCGAATTTGCAGGTCCGGAATTTGAGTATGATGAAAATAATCGCATTGATTGGTTTAATTCAGAATTGGAGGTTTCACCGGAAACTCAAAATGTTACGGCAGAAGCTGGGGCAACAACTTTTGAAATCACCTCCAACCTCGACTGGACGGTTGCTGAGGATGTTGACTGGCTAAGCGTTGAACCCTTGGCAGGTAGCGGCGATGCTACCATAACCGTAAGCTATGATGCAAATAATTTATTGGAATCCCGAAATGGGCAAATTATTATTTCTGCCGAAGGAGTTGAAGATGTAGTAGTAGCCGTTGCTCAGGAGGAATTCACCCCTACCCTATTCATATCTCCTGCAACTGATTTTGTTGACCCGGATGCCGGAATTACAGCCTTTAACCTCGAATCAAATAATGATTGGGAGATTATTGAATCATACGACTGGCTTACGGTTTCACCAATTTCCGGAAACGGTGATGAACTCATAACAGTTACTTTCGATCAAAACGCTACAGGTGAAGAACGACTTGCAAATATTGTAGTTTCTGCTTATGACGGCTTAATATCAATGGTGTTTGCATTAACACAGGAGGCTTACACAAACCATCAAATATTTATTCCGGCAGGCTGGTCGGGAGTGTCGAGTTATGTTATGCCTGCCGAAACCAATATTACTGATTTAATGGATCCAATTACTGCTGATTTAACTATTTTGCAAACAATGGATGCCATGTACTATCCGGCCGGATCAGTCAATACCATTGGTACATGGGGTATCCATTCGGCTTACAAAATTAAGGTAACTGCCGATGCTGAATTATCTATTATTGGAGATGAGGAAACCAACAAAACGCTTGAACTAAATGTGGGATGGAATCTGTTGCCTGTGGTTTGTAATACGCATGTAAATGCAGAGGATTTGATTCTGGGTTCTGACATTGTGATTCTTAAAGAAGTTGCCGGTACAGGAATTCTTTGGCCGGAATACGAAATTAATACCCTTGATGTTTTAACTCCCGGAAAATCATATTTCGCACTTTCAAGCGGAGTCGGTAGCCTGACCTTTCCTCCAAATGTCAAAAATGCTTCTTATGAAAGTCCAGAAACATTAATGCCCCATCATCCCTGGAATGAAATTCCTAAAGGACCTTCAACCCATAATATTGCTATTCTTTCAGATGGTTTTTCAGGATTGATGCTTGGCGATTTGATTGGTATTTTTGATGAAAATGATAATTGCTTTGGAGTTTCTGAAATAAAATCACTTTCCGAAAATGCAGTTATTTCAGCTTTTGCTGACGACCCTTATACTTACGAAAAAGATGGTTTTGAAGTGAATGACCCAATGAAGCTTAAACTCTTCAGACCTGCTTCTTCTGAAGTTTTCTCCATTGAAGTAATTTGGGATGCTCAACAAGCCAATTCCTCTTTCTTCGAAAATGAAGGAATTTCAGTAATCTCAAGTTTCAAAGTTTCTAATGTTGGAATTAACGAAGCGCTGTCATCATCAATAAACATCCATCCAAATCCATCAAGCGGTATGGTGGAGATTTCAGGGATTGAAAAATTCAATCATATCGGGATTTTCAATTCAGGTGGTGAAATGATCAGAACCTACAATAACAACAATGATAATATACTGAAACTTAATCTCAACGATTTGCCACCCGGCATTTACCAGGTGAAGTTTACCGGAGTTGAATCTTCGGTAATTAAAAAGTTGATCAGGAAATAACATCCGATTTTTCTCTGAATGTTACTCCCGTTGGCCAATTTGGTTTGCGGGAGTTTTTTTTGGTCTGACTTTATAAAAAAGAACAACCGGCTTGCGGTATGAAATCGTTGGGGATTGAGAGCTACTTCACTATCAAGATACAAGAAACCCCGAAAGCTTTCGGGGGAAACGGGATATCCCGAAACTTCGGGAATACTACTACTTGTCTCGGCTATTATTTTTGTACATTGTTGTGTGTTGGCATTATTATTATGCAATATTTTTCATTTTAAACAGACACTATAAACAATATCATTAACCATATCTACATTATGTATCATCCGAAATTTAGTTGATCTCACATACTGAAACCCGATTTTCTCCATTTTTGAGAGAGCAAGTTCTATGTCAACATCGCCAGGATGGGGAATTGCTGCCGGATAAATGCAAATGATTCCATTTGGTTTTAATACACGAAAGAAATATGAGAAAAGTAAATCCCAATCTTGTACATATTGTAAAACATCGAAAACAAAAATTGAATCAATGGTTTTGTCAGATATAGTAGTTGTTATTTCTAAATCGTCAATTTTCAGAAACTTAATAGCATCAGTAGTTGAAAACAGGGGAAGTCTTTCTTGAAGAATAGCCATTGCATTTTCGTCACGTTCAACCGCATAAACACATCCCTCCTTTCCAACAATCTTAGATAAAGGTATTGTATATCGACCTTCACCACATCCGAAATCGATTACATAATCGCGATGTTTTACCCCTAAATCCATGAGCATTTTAACTCCTTCACTTTGCAACCACAAAGTTTCATGCTTTGATATTTCCATCATAAATCTCCTGTTTTCCGATCAATGTTTATTAAAAAATCATTATCCTAACTTGGACAAGCCAAAACCAAACAAGGTGATCATGTAAAACTTATGGTGTATTCCTGTTTTGGTTTGTCCAAGTTAGTCGGCAAAATTTATAAATGCATATTTTGCAATTAAGAGTTTTATTATTACTCTTCATTTCATAATAACGACAATGCATTTTAAATTTTGCTTGGGTACCTTATCTCTAATATTCTGCCAAAAAGTGGCAGAATATTAGAGATAAGGTACTACGTTTTTCCCTGAGAGAAAAAAGCCTTTCAGGGAAAAAACCGCAGCATAAATATCGTTAACATGTTAGCATTAGTTGTGTTCTAAGAGCCTAAGGTCTAATTATTCCATCATTTTTATACATATCTACTATTGACGGGTCATGCTTACACACAAGGGTTTGTGTATGAATGGTTGGGCATTTCAAAGCATTTTATTTTCAGTTTACCGTAAATTTTATTTATAGTTCTAAATTTCACTTTAACCACGTATTGCCCAATGCTACATCAAATGTAAGTCCTTTTTCCTGCATTTCTTTTGTCATGCAGCCAACCTCATCCAACAATACTTTGATTTTCTTTTCATCTTTTGTTGCTATTCGTCCTGCACGTAAAGCCTGTCTCATAAAACAGGGTAAACAATCGAGATAAGTTTTCATTTATTTCACTTTTTGTAAAATCCGCTTATTTTCATATTTTAAAAAATCTTTGGTTCCACCGTTTTCCTGGATAATTTTTAAAACCCTGTGATCAAATTTCATGAAAGTAGCACCAAAAATTATTTTAATATTTTTATAATGAAGCATCTCAGGTGTCATAATTGAAGATGGCCCCAACATAAAAATATCACATTGATCATTCGTGGGATTAATTGCATTTAGAAAAGAGGCATTAAAAATAGAAGTTGAAGTTAATATGACAGCATCAGCTTCGCTCAGGATTTTTTTTTGTTCAGATAAAGGACTTAAAACAGGATCATTACTCCTGCGATCAGATACAATAATTGAAATTCCTGCATCTTCGAATTTTTTGCTGAGAGATTTAAATAGGCCTAGCATTACAACTTTCTTATAGTTTCTAAAATCTATAGCTTCAAAGATGTCAATACAGCTTTTATTATGATTCGAGTAATTAAGCAAAGCACTGAAATATGCATTTAGGATAATGCGATGTGAAATATTTTTCAGATCCGGATTGGAATAAGTTGCTTTTTGAGGATCAATTTTAGTTCCAAGATTTGCACAAACTCCAATATTCCCGCTTTTTAAAAGAACAGCCGTATATTTCAGTCCAGTACAAATTTTTTCAATTCCATTTATTTCGAAATTGTATTTTGTAAGGAAGTGTCCTAAAGGGTCTATATTTTGATTGTATATTTTCATCTATTTCTAAGTTATGGCATTATGTTCAAATTAAAATTCGCTGCCCTATTTTAATATTGTCTCCTTTTTCTACTAAAATTTTCAAGTAATCAGGGAAACATAACAACATACTTGAACCAATACTAAAATAGCCACATGGATTTCCTTTTTGATAGTTTTTTTGTTCTTCGTAGTCCGTATAAATTCTATTAACATTCAACGACCCAACTGCAATCATAGCTAATTGAAATTTATCGGTTTGAAAAACAGAGCCTATAGATGCATTTTTTTTGATTGCCTTGCTAAACATTTCTATTCCAAACAAATTTTCCAAGCCTATGTAAACAGGGAAAACTGCCTTCCCTTTGTTTTTTTGAGTATAAATAAACTTTCCGTTATCAGGCGTAACCCAATAATGATCGTTAAGCGGGCTTAAATAAATATTGATATATTTTCCACCTAAAAATTGCTTGTAATATTCTCCGATCAGCTCTTTTAATCTTACTTCTTTATTATATTTTGAGATAAGAATTCCATCATCAGTAATATTTCCAATATGTACAACTTTCCCTTCAGCAGGGCTTATTAATGCCATATCCAGAGGGTCAATATTTGTTTCTTTATAATGATGAAACTTTTTATTTAATCCTAAGCTATCAGCAATTTTACCAATTAATGAGTTATTTGTCTCCTGGTTCATTTGTTCTTTCTAAAATAATTTTCCATTCTATCAAATGCTTTATTGATCATTTCTTCGGGCACACAGAAGGAAAGCCTGATATGATTTTCGCCGGTTAGCCCGAAAGCTATTCCCGGAGTTGTAGAAACCCTGACCTCTTTTAACAGGTTTTTGCTAAAAGTAATTGAGTCGTTTCCCTGTTCTCCTAAAATTTTTGGAAACATCAAATATGAACCTTCCGGCTTATTGTACTCAAAAACTGAATCCAACTTGTCAAGTCTTTCACACATCAGGTTTCTCGCATTAAGATAATGCAACCTGAATTCTTTAACACATTCCTGACTACCCTTTAAAGCAGCAATGGCTGCATATTGTGAAGCTACAGGTGCACATATAGCCAAGGGTATATGTGCTTTCTTTATCTGGGTTATCATTTCTTCATCAGCGTGAATATAACCGATACGCCAACCGGTCATTGCATACGTTTTTGTAAAAGTATAATTGGTTATTACATTTTTTTTCAATTCGGGAATTGAAGCTAAGCTAAAGTGCTTTGCTGTATCAAAAGTAAAGTATTCATAAGCTTCATCGATAATCAAAGTAAGATGATTTTCCAAAGCAATTTTTCCCATTTCACGAAGTGTTTTTTCGGAAAAAACAGTTCCGGTTGGATTACTCGGAGTGCAAAACATTATTGCTTTGGTCTTTGGTGTAATTGCCTTTTTAATGGCTTCAATATCCAAAGCAAAATTGTTATCTTCATTCAAAGGAATCAAAACCGGAATACCCGATGCAAGCCTGACTTGTGTGATATGCGTTGAGTATGTTGGCGTAGGAAGGATTACTTCATCACCGGGATCGATGGTTGACAGAACAGAGGCAGCCAGTCCTTCGATTGCTCCCACAGTTACGATTACCTGAGAAATGTTGGCATCAATATTATTGTCCCTTTTGAGTTTTTTCACAATTTCTTCCCTTAATTCGGGCAAACCTTCACTTTGAGAATAACCCCCGGTCAAGCCTTTATTGATGGCTTCAACAACTGCATCATTGATGTGTTTTGGAGTTCCGGTTGTAGGTTTTGCCCACGACAAAAATGCCACATCATCATATTGTTTTGATAATCGGGTCATTTCGTGGATAGCCGATTTTTTAATTTGATTCACCCTGTTAGATGTATTCATAATTTCTATATTATTTTGTTTTTATCTTTCCCTGGTTTTGCATAGATTTTATAGCCTTGTTTATTGCATCCTGATCACCCAGGTAGTAACTTTTCTTAACTTTTAGATTATTATCTAAATCATATATTAAAGGGATTCCCGTTGGAATATTTATTTTTAATATATCTTCATCAGATAAATTATCTAAATATTTTACTAAAGCCCTTAAACTATTCCCATGTGCAACAATTAAAACGTTTTGCTTTGCCAAAATAGCAGGTTTTATTACTTCATCCCAATAGGGTAAAAATCGCTCTACTGTATCTTTTAAGCATTCAGTTGCAGGTAATAACTTTTCGTCAATTTTGTTATATTTATTTTCATTAACTGGATGCCTATCATCGTTAATGTCCAATTCTGGGGATCTTACATCGTAACTTCTTCGCCATTTTAAAACTTGCTCTTCACCATATCTTTGGACTGTTTCCGCTTTATTTAAGCCTTGAAGGGCACCGTAGCTTTTTTCATTTAACCTCCATGAACGATATACTGGGATCCATGCAAGGTTCATTTCATCTAATACATTCCAAAGTGTATGTATCGCTCTTTTTAATACTGATGTATAAGCCAAATCAAAAGTATATCCTGCTTTTTTAAGTAATTGACCTGCATTTTTTGCTTCTTCAATCCCTTTTACTGTTAAATCAATATCTGTCCAACCTGTAAAACGGTTTTCTTTGTTCCAAATGCTTTCGCCATGTCGTAGAAGTACTAATTTAAACATTGTAATTTTCCTTTTTTCATTAAATTTAAACAACATTAGTTTTTTATAATCATTATCCAAATGCAACATCAAGTACCATCATTAGTGCAAACCCGATCATTGCCCCCATAGTGGCTAAATCAACGTTGCCATTACTTTGCGATTCAGGAATTACGTCCTCTACAACTACAAAAATCATTGCCCCTGCTGCAAAACCCAAGGCATAAGGTAATAGCGGCTGCACAATGATAACTACAGCCGCACCAATAACACCTGCAATTGGCTCTACTATTCCGGATAACTGGCCATACCAAAAGCTTTTTAAACGGGACATTCCTTCCCTCCTGAGCGGCATGGAAACGGCAAGGCCCTCGGGAAAGTTTTGAATTCCTATACCTATGGCTAATGTAATCGCACCAACTAAAGTAATAGAAGGGTATCCGGCAGCCAAAGCCCCAAAAGCAACTCCAACAGCAAGTCCTTCGGGAATATTGTGTAAGGTTATTGCCAAAATTAATAAGGTGGTTTTTTGCCAGGTAGTTTTTATACCTTCAGCATCTTTTATATCTTGCCGTGGATGCAAATGAGGGAGTATTTTATCAACTATCCTTAAAAAAATACCACCTGTAAGAAAACCTACCAAAGCCGGAAGCCAGGATGCAAATTTATTATTTGCCGACATTTCTATTGCAGGCGCCAGTAAGGACCAAAAACTGGCAGCAATCATCACGCCACCGGCAAAGCCAAGCATACTGTCGAGTAATTTCCGGCTTGTTTGTTTAGTCATAAATACAGTAGCCGCTCCAAGAGCAGTTATAAACCATGTAAAACATGTTGCAAACAGTGCCTGTACCACAGGATCGAAATTTTTTAAGAAATCTATGATATAATGCATTTAGATACTTTTTTAAAAATTGAAAATCATTCCTGTTGTTACTTGTTGTATTTTAAACTCATTGTAGAAAGCTACTAAAGCAGGGAACTTTGTGCAATGAGATGGAAAAACTTGTAAAATACTTTGTTCTTTAAAATATTCAATTGTTTTTTTTGTCTGATCATTATTTTTCATCAAGTAAAAACCGCCAATAACAGCTTTTATTTTTTTCAAGCATGTAATCTTTTTGGCATTTCTTAAAAAGACATCAGTATGTCCGGTATCAAAGAGAATGTTTTTATTTTCAAACTCAATAAAATACGATAAGCCATGCTCGGCTGTAAAATAACCCGATGCTGTATTTTCAGTTAAAACTGATAATGCGATGTGTTCTAATTTCATTTTAAACCTGATATCCTTTCATTCTAAAAACCTGTTAAATAGCCGGTCAATCCAAAAATCAGCGCGTATAATATATTTACCAACTTCACAGCGAGGAATCCCCGTTTTGATTCTGCAAGCAGGGGAAGCGACCCATGTCCGTCCTGCGATATTGAACTTGCCAAAAGCACACTAAAAGGAATGGCTCCCTGAAAAAATAAAGTTACAAAAATCAAATGTGGGCCTGACTCGGGAATGATTCCGATTATAATAGCAAAAAAAAGTACCATGAGCATATTGTCTGATAACCAGGCATGGATGTCGATGTAATTCATTAAAAAATGAATGGCGAGAAGGGTTCCGAATGTCCATAAAAAGATTCGTGGGATATGCACTTTTACAATATGGTTCCAAATATGTTGTTTAAGGAAATGATCGGGAACGCTTACCACGACAAAGAAGGAAAACCCAAGGGAAAGCAAAATAGTGGTTTTCCTATTAATTCAAAAGCAAAGTTAGTACACAATAACATAGCATTAATAATTTTCAATTACTTTCCCCTTATAGGAATTCTTGAGATTGATCAATATTTTTATTGATGTATTTTTATTTAGGATGAATATGCAAATAAAATACTATTATTGCTTTCAGCTTTTATGTTTGTTTATCATCATTTTTAAAATTATGATGTATGGGATATAAATTAATAAAATACAGTATCCTTTTTCTCCTTTTTATCTTTACTATTATAGGTATTGGACAAACTTCCTTTGATAACCCCCAAATAATAAATGCAAAATCTGGCTTACCGACCGATCGGGTAAATTCGATACTGAAAGATGATCAGGGCTTTATGTGGTTCGCAACTTCAAAGGGCCTTTGTCGGTGGGATGGCATTTCTACTAAAGTATTCCAGCACGATCCGGCTGACAGCAATTCCATTTCCGGCAATTTTATTACACGAAATGCTTTTTTTTGGGATGGGAATACGAAACAAATTATTATGTGTACTGAAAATGGCTTAAGTTTTCTGAATCCTCATAAATTAACTTTCAAAAATTTATTAAGCCAAAATAATCCATCTGCTGATTTCCTGAATTCAATTCATTGTGTGTTTGTTGACAGGCAGGAAAAACTTTGGTTAGGCACTGACTATGGTATTATCAGATATAATCGTAAAGATAGTACATTTAAAACTTTTAATTATTCCGGTAATTTCCCCGAGAATTATGATATTAGCAAAAACCGCACAAATATAATCTTCGATATAAAACAAGATGTAACCAAAGATTCTATCCTTTGGGTCGCCACACTCGGTGGCCTAATAAAATTCAATAAAAATTCAGGGGGCTTATTGTTTTTTTATTATGAAAACAAAAATTATAACAACGAGATCAATACATTCAATAAAATAATCGTTCATCCAAACCGAAATATATACCTCGGCACATGGAATTCGGGTATGGTTGTTTTTAACACTAAGAATGAGCAATTTGAATTGAGTTGCGGTGCTTTTTCGCCTAAAGATAAATGTGTATCTTCTCCGGTAGTCTCTCTCATTGTGAAATCAAAAAGTGAAATCTGGATATCCTCGCTTGATGGATTAGGAATATTTAATACCTCGCAAAACAGTATTAAGTTAGTTAAAACATTAACCAATGCCAGTGGTCGCAGGTTTTCGGCAGATATGGGCATTATTGACGATAAACAAATGATATGGCTGGCTACCGAATATGGAGCATACCTTTATAATTTGTCAGGTAATTATTTCGATAATTACTTTATTGATCCGGTAGATGAAAACCACTGGTTCTTGCCTTCATCCCTCTATGAAGATACCAAAAGAGAAATCCTTTATCTGGGCTATTTACGTGGGCAAGGAATAAATCTATTTGATTTGAAAACGAAGACATTTCATGAAATTCCTCTTTCGAAGCGACTTGTGAGAGAATCAATGGTTTGGGAGTTTTTACCCCTTAATGAAAATAATCTTTTGGTTCTATCATCTGATGAAATCTATAAACTTACGCTCGACAGAAAAAACATTGTACCCTTAAATGTTAATTTTAGCAAGCTTCCCGGATTTACGGATATGGCTAAAGGTGATAATGGAAGTGTATGGGTTTCGGGAATAGCTGAAGGTTTAGTTAATTTGAATTTACGCACGGGGCAATTAACGATTATTTCAACAGTTAAAATGTATTTTAAAAATAAAAATATTCAGCCTAATATAAAGGAAATTGCCGTTGATTACCAAAACAGGGTTTGGTTCAGGAACGATCGCTCCTATGGATTTTACGATCCTGACAAAAATAACATACATTATTTTGAAGGTGAAATGAAGAAAATCCTTTTTTGCTTTTATCAGGATGCTTCGGATACAATATGGGGTCGGTACATACAAAAGTGGACTTGGTTTTATTAACCCCGATGAACCGGAAAGGGGGGTGCAATTGCACAAGGCCACGAATAACAAAAGCATTCAAAGCGTCCAAAAAGACGATTCGGGAAATTTCATTTTATTAACTGATGACGGCATCGAAACGTTTGAACCGGAAACCAGGCAAATTTTTATTTACAATGAAAATAATGGACTGGTTAAATATGACAAATGGGAAAACCGTGATCCGACCGAAACAGGAAAACTGTTCAAATTATCTGATGGCCGAATGGCAATCCTTTACAGGCGTGGAATAGGGTTTTTTAATCCCGATAGCCTTCAAAAAAACGATTATGAATTCCTGCCCTATCTCAGTTCAGTAAAGGTTTTTGATAAGGAGGTTACTGATAAGAAGGGGGTATTTTCGAGGAATGAATTAAAGCTTAAGCACAAACAAAATTTCCTATCCTTCGAATATTCCGCGCTGGCTCTTTTAAATGGAAAAAATATTTTGTTTTCCTATAAATTGTCAGGCGTTGACAGGGATTGGGTTAGCAGTAATCATCGAATTGTAAACTATTCAAACCTTCAACCGGGAACTTACCAGTTTGTTGTAAAAGCGGTTTGCACCTCATCAACTGATATTTCAAAACAAACTGTTCTTTCCATTATCATACGCCCGCCCTGGTGGAAAACCTGGTGGGCTTATTCCCTTTTTGCACTTGCATTTATCCTGATTATTTACAGTTTCTACCGCTATCAATTGAGCCGTGAGCTTGCCCGAAAAGAAACCCAAAGGCTAAAGGAGATAAACAATTTTAAATCCCGCTTATACACCAATATCACCCACGAATTCAGAACACCGCTTACAGTTATTAAGGGGATGACAGGTGAAATGATTGATGGCATGAGCGATAATGAAAAAAAGCGTTTTAGCGATAAACTTGATATGATTGGCCGCAACAGCGACAAGCTTTTGCACCTTGTTAAGCAAATGCTCGATATGTCGAAAATTGAAGCGGGTAAAATGAAACTTAATTTGATTCAGGATAATATTGTCTCATACCTGCAATACGTGCTTGAGTCGTTTCAATCTATGGCAGGTGCAAAAAATATAAAGCTGATGTTTTACCATGAAACAGAAAAGGTTGTGATGGATTACGACCAGGATAAAATTTTTATTATTGCCTCGAACCTCCTTACCAATGCTATCAAATTTACACCTGATAGGGGAAAAGTAATTTTTCATGTAAGACAGGAAAAGAAAGATGAGAACGACCTCTTGATTATAAAGGTACAAGATTCGGGTATCGGGATTGCAGAAAAAGAAATCCCCCATATTTTCGATCGCTTTTACCAGGTTGATAATTCACATACCCGCAAAGGGGAAGGAACGGGCATTGGGCTGGCACTTACCAAAGAACTTGTGGAATTGATGCAAGGTGTGATTACCGTAAAAAGCATAGCAGGGGAAAGAACAGAGTTTTGTGTTTCAATTCCAATAGTAAACAAGGCAGTCCTGCAAAAACCAAAACCCGTAGAAACAAAGGTAATTGGGGAACAACAAAAGGTAATTAATTTGGGCAATGTTGGCCATAAAGACAAAAATTTACCGTTGGCACTTGTAGTGGAAGATAATCCCGATGTTGCAAAATATATTGTATCCTGCCTTACCGGAAAATACCGTGTACAATGGTTACCCGATGGGAAAAAGGGAATTGATACCGCCATCGTTACCATTCCCGATATTATCATATCAGATGTGATGATGCCCGAAAAAGACGGCTTTGAAGTTTGTGAAACCCTGAAACAGGATGAACGCACCAGCCACATTCCTATTATCCTGCTTACGGCCAAAGCAACAGACAAAGACCGAATTGAAGGCTTGTTACATGGAGCTGATGCCTACCTTACGAAACCTTTTAATAAGGATGAGCTTTTTGTACTTTTGGAGCAACTGATTAAAGTCAGGAAACAACTATTGAAAAAATACAGTAAGGTTGAAATCAGCCTTACTGAAAAAGCTGAACCCACCGGCGAAGAACGCTTCCTGAAAAAAGCCATCGAACTCATTGAAAAAAACCTGGATAACACCGATTTTGATTCTGCAATGCTGGCAGCTGGTCTTAACCTGAGTGAATCGCAACTTTACAGAAAACTAAAAGCATTGAGTGGTAAATCCATCTCTATTTTTATCAGAAGTATCCGGTTGTCTGCTTCAAAAAAAATCCTAAAAACAACTTCCATCACTATTTCAGAAATAGCTTATCAATGTGGTTTTAACAATCCGGCCTGGTTTAGCCGTGCGTTTAAAGAAGAGTTCGGCGCTTCGCCTTCAGAATACAGGAAATAAGGTATAATTTTGTTTGTTAACTACTTTTCCTTTTTTGCAAACTACCAATTACCAACTATCCCCCCACTTTTTTCCACATTATGCACAAATAGGGTAAGCATTTGACCAAATAGTGTAAGCCTTTTCTTTTGGCCCTGCTTAACTTTGCTGGGAAATATATTTTAAAAACTAATACTTATGTCATCATGAAAAAATTTACATTAGTATTTATAATAATCATTACAAGTCTGTTTTCATTTGGGCAAACGAATGAAGTAAAATTCAGCACGATCAAAAAAGTTGCTGACCGTACGGCTCAATCCCTTTGGGGAAATGTTTCGGATGGTGAAATCTTTCCCCTTTACTCTAAAGATGATAAAATCATCGCCTACAGGTTTAATTTTGCTTTTGACAAACCATTTCCTGACAAAGAAACTCTCATCGAAAATTGCAAAACTTTTTATGAGAACGGAGATAAAGATTCTCATTGGGGTATAGGTAAATACGGATACATTATGGTAAGTGCCCGAAAAGACATGGATGTTATTCAAAGCTATTCGGATGTTCTGTCGCCCGAGTATGCAGAGGGTTTTAAAATGAGAGAGCTTGCTAAAGAAAAATTAGGCAGTAATGCCTCATTGAAAAAGGTTTACTACATCAATTTTGAAAACCAATGGTTTTGCTTTACGAATGGGGCAGATGATATTTATGTAAAAGTATTCCCAAAACCGGAGGCCGTATCTAAAAAGGAATTTTATCAAATTGTGGATAATAAGGAAGGTGTTAAAACAGGGGATTTTTCAAGTAAATGGGACAAATATATTTCCGGGAATGTGCAGGCAGGTAAATCACAAGTTTGGATACCTAATCACGATGGTTATTGTAAATTTTATGACTGGAGTTATGGGTGTGGGCCTACGGCTGCCGCTATGTTGCTTTCATGGTGGGATTTCAATTCCATTAATACTGCTACTAATTATTCCAAATTGGTAGATTATCATTTCCAAAGGCCTGACATTGGGGGGGCAATGGATTATCAGGTACCAAATGTCCAAAAGGAACTTGCTATTGCTATGAATACTGATACTGTATCCAGTGGGGGAACAGTTGGATGGATGATTGCGCCTGGATTTGATCAGGTTTGTGATGATAACGGCTATGATTTTTTTTGCCAAAGGCATATTCATGATGACATCCCATTTTGGTATATTAATAAAATAAAGAGTGAAATCGGTATATATCAACGTCCAATATTTATTGAAATTCCAGGACATTTCGAATGTTGTGTTGCTTATGATGAAGCTGCCGAACAAATTGGTGTACACAATACATGGTGGGGTAGTGTGGAGTGGCGTGTATTTACTGATGTGATTAGAGTATATACTGTAGAGGCTGGAGGTGCTAATGGAAACCCTGTGAATTTGATTTCACCTTTGGGGGATGTCTCATATAATGGCAATGGAAATGGTGGCAGTTATAAATCCAACAGCTTCAGGGAAATAAGTTGGTATAGCGATTATAGCAACCATGTAAGTTTGCTTTATAGTACAAATGGAGGTCATAATTGGACAACCATAACATCAAATACACCGAATGATGGGGTTTATGACTGGAAAATACCGACGGGAATAAATTCTTCGGAATGTAGAATTCAAATTAAAATAATAGCATCTGATGGGACTCTTTTAGGTGCTGATGGGAGTTTTGGGAACTTTGAAATAATCCCCGGTGGGTCAGTTGATATTTTAATAAGCGACATTGATGTTCTGGCTTGGGCAGACCCTTCATATTTTCAATTTAGTCCGGATTATTCTACTTGGTGTGCTGTAGGTGTTGGCCTAAGACCTGACCTCCCCGGTGAGGATTGGGACATTTATATTTACGATGATAATAATTTTTCAAATGTAATTGCTTCGTCTATGTATGGGGAATCATACCTTGATTTCATAGTTTTGGATGGGCATAAGGCTCCTTCGCAATATTGGGGAATAAAGTTTGACCGCTATTCAGGAATTGGAAATGTTCCGGTCGAATTTGAGAATGGCAATGAAACCCTAACACTTGGCGATAACCCTGACACTTGGCCTTATGGTGATGTTGTTGAAATGTATGATGTTTTCCTGGAACCGGGTTCTTATAAATTTGATCTTGATATCACATCCGGATTGGCCGACCTTGGTTTTGCTATTTACAGTTCTACAGCAAGTTCCTATTGCGCTGGCAAGTCTTCAAATTTGGCCATTTCAGATAATACTGGCGCGGGGGTTTATGAATCTTTTACTGCAACTGTTGCCACAGCGGATTATTACGGGGTTTGTGTTTGGTCAAATGACTATAATTCTTGTGATTACAATATTAATATAAAAGGAGCAGGAACCTGGACAGGTGCTATGAACAACGATTGGCATAATCCGGGAAACTGGGTGGCAGGTATAGTTCCTGATGCAACAATGGATGTCAGTATTCCAAATGTTACAAATAAATGTTGGGTTTATGGCCCTGATGCCGCTTGTAAAAATCTTACGATAGAAGCTGGAACCGGAAATTATCTTAGGATATATAACAGCCCTTTATATGTTAATGGGGATTTAACGATTTTTGCTCAATTAATGATGGACAATAGCAATGGTTCTTTAATAGTTGATGGTAATGTGGATTGGAACAACAACTCAACGGCAAATATTACAGCCAATAGTTTATTTCAGGTATTCGGCCATTGGTTTTTCAATTCCGGTGCAAATGCCCAACTGGGCAATGGCACAGTAAATTTTGTTGGCGATAATTTAAGTGAGGTGAAATCCAAATCCGCAAGCTGTAGCTTCAATAGTATCTACATTAATAAAAACTACAATGCGTTAAAAATAATCAGTGATGCCAGCCAAGCCCTCGTCATAAATGGCGATCTTAATATCCAAACCAATAGTGGACTTTCAAACGACTCTCAACAGGATATAATTTGCCGAGGGAATTTCTATAACAGCGGCTATTATTATTTATCGGATGTTAACAAACTCAGCACGTTTATCTTTGACGGAACCAACCAGTTTATTTACATGTTTTCTGCCAATGGATATTTTAATCACCTACTGATAAGCCCAAGTGCAAGTGTGACTTTGGGAGGAGGTATTCATACAGCAGGTGATCTTATCATCGAAAGCGGTATATTTGACACCCAGGGCAACACGATTATCGTTGAGGGCAACTGGACCAATAATGTGGGGCCCGATGCTTTTATCGAAGGCACTGGACGGGTAATATTTAGTGGTACAGATATTCAAAACTGCTCAGATGAAGTATTCAATATACTTGAATTTGATAATCCGCCTGGAGCTTTATATGTTAGCGGTACAAATGTAGAATGTGCTGCCTATGACTGGACAGCCGATGCCATTGATGTTTTTAACGGGGGATTATTTACCGCCAATGATTTGATTGATAATGGGATTTACGGGAAATATATACTGAGTGATGTTGGTGTTATTAATCTGACCAACAATGATGGTTATGTTGATCTTGACGGTGAAATATACATAAATAACGGGACAATGAATGTATATGGAGGGACAACCCCAAGTTACTGGCCTTACGATGCCGGGGCAAAAATAACAATGATTGGTGGCGTACTCGATTTCCATGATCAGGGGATTTACATTTATAATTCACCTATATATGCGTTAACCGAAAATATTACGGGTGGGATCATTCGTACTGCAGGGAATTTTGAAGAATTAAGGGGTGATTTCAATCCTGAAGGTGGAACTGTTGAGCTTTGTGGAAATAATAATTCTCATATTTCCCAAACAACAGGAAGTAATTATTACAATCTAACCATAAATAAGTCAGCAGGAGACAATCTGTCATCCAACCATCAAAATAATATCATTGAATACCGTGACGGAACAAAAGAAATAATAACCAAAGGCATAACTGTTACTGCAGATAGCAATCTCGTAATCCATCGTAATTTTACAATTGATGTCGGAATTTTTGATGCACCTGATTTGATGGAAATAGGAGGTAGTAATGGGGGTGACTGGGTTAATAATGTAACTCCCGAAGTATTTTTTGAAGGTACGGGAACGGTTATATTTAAAGGGGAAGGATACCAGAATTGTACTACAGAAGACTTTTTTAATCTTGTGGTAAACCAGCAGTCCTGGGGCTACTTGCTTGTTGAATCGGGGCAAACGGTTACCTGTCAATCATACCGGTGGTTGAGTGGTGGTATTGCCGCTACGGATGGCACATTTACTGCCCTTGATTTATTTGATAACGGAATATATGGAAATTACTTTGTCAACGGGAGCAATGGAGTTATAAACCTCTACCAGGATCCATCGGGTTGGGTTGATTTAGATGGTTCCATAACAATTTATGATGGTGAAATGAATATTTATGGAGGAACCGATTATAGTTACTGGCCTTTAATCAGTGATGTTGGATTAACAATGTCGGGTGGCGTCCTTAATTTTGAAAACGATTTCGGGATAATCCTCTATGGGGCATCCTCCTATACCCTTTCAACTGATATTACAGGGGGTACCATTCGCACATCAGGAAGTTTTTATGGGAACAGTCCCGACTTTACTCCTACAGGAGGAAACGTAGAACTTTATGGAGGTAATGATGTATATGTGGGGATTGACGGAGGAAGCTATTTTCATAATTTAACAATCAACAAAACAGTAACAAAAGGCGGTTCATCCGCTCCATTAAGCCTTACCGACAGGAACGGAAACGTAAGGGATGTTACTTTGTCACAAACGGTGTATGCCAATGCTGACTTTACTATTAATGGAAATCTAACTATTGAAACAGGTTTATTCTCAACTGATATGTATTGTACTACGGTTAACCAAAATGTTGAAATTAATAATGGTGCAACATATTATATCGGTGACTATGGTGTCACGGGGGCTTCACTTCAACTTAACAACAACAGCTCTTTAAATGTAAACAACGGTGGTACTATTATTTTGGAAGGAGGTGGAGGATATGAAGCTGTAGTATCACACACTTCGGGCTATTATGAATTTAACGTCAATACCGGGGGAACAATAAGCGCAGATACGGCAGTATTTGAATATATGGGGACACCTTATGGAATCAATATCAAAGATGGGGCAACTGTTTATCCCGAAAATTGCTTTAGCTTTTGTGAATTTCAATACGGAGACCCTTCCGTTACAAACGGTGCATTGCTTACCATTAACAACGATCAGGATTTAATATTTGAGAATTCAATGTTTCCAACATTTGGAACTGACTATAATGTGAGGAAAGATGGTGATCAGGGCTCTGTAACTTTTAAGGATTTTACCGGGGATTTTTCGGGCGAAGATTACGATTTAGATACCTATGACCGTATTGAATGGTTTGTACCTGAATTTACAATATCACCAACATCGTTTTACTTTACACCTTTTGCGGATACCGCTATACTTACAATTTCATCCAATGTTGAATGGACTTTAGACGCATTTGATTGGATGTATGTATCTCCCGAATCGGGAAATGGAAATGCTGCTGTGAATGTTATTGTGGAAGAAAATGGATCGCCATACAATCGGACAGGATATATCGATGCATCAGCCGATGGATTTCCCGATCAAACCATATATATTGAACAGGAAGGAGTGCAATTATCAGTAATGCCAGCCGGTGCTACGGTACCCTATGAAGCAGGATCAATGCCTTTTGAAGTTTCATCGAATACAAACTGGAGTGTTGTAACATCGGATGAATGGCTGAGCGTTTTGCCTGAAACCGGAAGCCTGGATGGAACGGTTACACTAAGCTATGAGGAAAACCCATTTTTCTTTCAAAGAGATGGATACATAAATTTTATTTCGAGTTCAGGGGTAATTGTCGAGATCCCTATTTATCAGGAAGCAGCTGTTGGTGAATTAACCGTAAACCCACCGGTCCAAAATGTCTCCAACGACGCAGGAATAACAACTTTTAATACCACCAGTAATGACTATTGGTGGGTTGATGAAGATGTTGATTGGTTTTACGTAACCCCAATATCCGGTTATGGAGATAATACATTAACCGTAATTTATACCGAAAACACTTCCTTATCTTCAAGAACAGGAGACATTACAATCAATTGTGACCATGCACCAAGTGTAACCGTTACAGTAAACCAGGGAGGTGCAAATTCGCAATATCACTTTGTGAAAGTGGGCGGCGCAGGCACACAGGACGGCACTTCCTGGGACAATGCCTCGCCAAGCATTCAGGATATGCTTGATATTGCCGAAAGTGGAGATTCTGTTTGGGTAGCAACAGGGACCTATTATCCCGATTCAATGCTCACAGGCTATATTGCTCCGACCGACCGTTTGAAAACATTTTTATTTCCGCACGATTCAGTAAGGTTATTTGGCGGTTTTGCAGGGAATGAGGACCCGGAGACCTTTGATCTTAACTCACGTGATTTTTCTGTCAATGAAACCATACTTTCAGGGGATATTGGTGTTCCGGGTGACAGCCTTGACAATTGCTACCACGTTATGTACATAACCGGGGATACCGCTACTGTAATCGATGGTTTCACTATCGAAAAAGGACAAGCCGATCATCCCAATTATGATCTGTTTTACTATGGTGCTGCAATATTTGCAAGGAAATCAATTTTTGAACTTAAGAATATGATATTCCGTGATAATTATACAATATCTAGGGGCAATGTTTTCCTTGGGAGAAATAATGAAGATTGCCATGTGTTAATTTCAAACTCTCTATTTGAAAATAATATTTCTGGTCAAGGTGGTGGTGGAATAGGGATGTCAACACATGGGACGGATTTGACCGTTGATAATTGTGAATTTGTTAATAATACAGGGTACGGGGGCGGAATATATTTCTACGGGGGTACTTTAAGCCTTGCCAACAGTACTTTTACAGCCAATTATGGCAATTCAGGTGGAGCAGTTGCTATAGAGTACTCTCAAGATTTTTTAATCCAAAATTGCATCTTCGATCAGAATACAGCTTATGTTAGCGGCGGCGCAATATATATGAGCTCTTATATACAGAATGGCAATCTCTCGGATTGCTATTTTACTGGAAATCAGACATCTTATAATGGAGGTGCATTAAGTTTTTATCATAGTTCAATAGAAATGAACAGGCTTGTTTTTGAATCAAATAACTCCTATACAGGCGGTGCAATTTATTATGATGGAAACGGGAATATTATCCTTAACAATTCACTGTTTTATAATAACCATGCCATAGGAGGGGGAGGCGCAATTTTCAGTCATGGAGTTAATAGCCACACTATTTCAAATACTACTTTTGTGGGTGATACGGCGAATTGGGGAGGTGCATTATTTTTGGAATATTCATCACCAAAAATTTTCAATACCATTATTTGGAACAATAAAGGTTTGAACAGCGATCATCAGGTAGTTATCAGTAACGATGAGGCTGAACCTGAATTTTACTATTGCGATGTCGAAGGCGGAAAAGAGGGCTTTGGAGGAAATGGTGCCGGGGCAAACTATTCTTTCGATTATGACAATGCCTATAACATGGATTCCGACCCCTTGTTCACCAATGCAGCAGCAGGTAATTTCGGCCTTACCGGGTTTTCGCCCTGCATCAACAACGGTACACCGGCGGGAACTACCGGCTCGCCCTATCCCTACATAGGGCAGTCCGGTGGCGATTGGATACTCTATTATGACGGGAGCACGGATACACTTGGCACAACAGACCTTGCCAATAACCCCAGGGTTTATGACAATACCATTGACATCGGTGGGTATGAAGCCCAATCGGTTTTTGCCGGTACTACTCTTAACCTGATAGCCGGGTGGAACGGACTGTCGAGTTACATTATGCCGGCCAACAATACCATCGAAGATGTCTTCTTTCCGGTTTCCGGCGATTTTATCATTGCCGCAACAATGACAGGTATTTATTATCCTGCCGGCCCTATCAACACCATCAATACCTGGGAAAGCCAATCGGCCTACAAACTGAAAATGAGTGCAAATGCCATGCTGCCTGTTATTGGCAATGAGGAAACTAACAAAACGATGGCACTATCTGGAGGCTGGAGCCTGGTGCCAGTAATCAGCAACACCCCGGTGGATGCCGATTTTTTATTTATGGGTGCTGATGTCGAGCTTGTTAAAGATGTTGCCGGCATGGGTATTCTGTGGCCACAATATGGAATCAACACCTTAGGAAACCTGATACCGGGAAAAGCCTACTTTGCCAGGATGAATTCAGCGGGGTCAATTAATTTCCCGCCAAATGTTAAAAACGCAACATCGGTACTGGCCCCGGAAATAAAAATTCCGAAAAATCCTTGGACTGGTTTTATCACCGGGCCATCAACACACGCGATTGTCGTATTGGCAAATGGTATGTCGGGTGTAATTACCGGTGATGTGATCGGTTTGTTTGCCGAGGATGGAAATTGTTATGGCATTTCCGAAATATCCTCACTATCAGAAAATGTGGTCATTTCAGCTTATGCCGATGATCCTTATACTTTTGATCAGGATGGTTTTGTAAATGGAGGCAGTATGATTGTAAAACTATTCAGGCCACAGACAAATGAAGTATTCGAAATTATGGCCAATTACGACTATCAGCAACCAAACACCGGATTTTTCAAAAATGAAGGAATCTCGGCCATTACAAGTTTCAAGATTTCGGCTACCGGTATCAACGGGTCATTGGAATCAACCATCAGCATCTACCCTAACCCATCCAATGGCATAGTAGAAATTTCGGGAATTGAAAAATTCGAACAAATTGAAATATTCAATTCTAATGGTAAAAATGTGAAGTTCGTTTCAACCGAAAATGTCGATTATTTGAAATTGAACCTTGCAGGACTTCCTCCAGGTGTATATCAGGTTAAATTTATGGGGAAAAATTCTACCGTAGTGAAAAAGTGGATTAGGAAATAACACGAATATTTAAATGAAATGAATCCCGGTTTTATAAATGCCGGGATTTTTTTCTATCATAAATAATCCATAGTAATCTGCGCCAGAATTATTCCAGTTTGTCCGGGTTGGGGATACCAACAATATCTTCATCTTCCAAAACACCATCAAATTTGCGTGATTCGGGATAAGCAAATGAGATACAAACTTTATTTGCCTTTCTCCAAGAAGGTTTTGTATTTGGTTTAAAAAGTTCATAATTAAAAAACCTAATATTAAATCCCTTTTCGTGCTTCAATTCCTTGCTGATAATAATGTTTCACTTCCTCCATCTCCGTGACCAGATCTGCCATTTTTATAATTTCAGGCGGGGCATACCTTCCGGTTAGCGACAACCTGCATCTTTTACAAGCCTTGATCTGGTAATTAAGAACATCAAGGGATTCTTGTTTTTATATACTTTCAAATAGGTCATACTGTTCCATCTCTTGTAATTTATGTTTTGTAATTATTTAGGTGGTTGATCGATTTGAGAAAATTGAAATATTTTTCCAATTAAAAGCCATTTGCTGTCATCCCGAAAAGTAGAAAATCTTTGATTTTCGTAACTTTTCGGGATGACAGCGAAGCTAAATGACACAACTGAACTTGCTTACACAATAGATTATTTTTATTTAATTACCAGCTAAATAAATACTATATTTCTATAATTTTCCCAACTCCCCCTTCGATATATTTTTCCGGGTATAGAGATTTAATTTCTGCTATGTGTTGGGTGCAATGAGTAGGGCAAATTACACCAAAGTCTTTAAACAATTCAAATTCATTAAATCCATGTAAACCGCCAATAATTGCATGAACCTTCCCAAATTGTGAGGCAGCTTTTAAAATATGTTTCATTTCAGGGTGAGAGCATCCTACAATTAGAACCAATCCTTTGCCTGTTTTAACTACCATCGATTGTTCAATATGGTCGAGTTCACCTGTGGAAAATATATTTTCATGAAGCTCCATAGGTTCATCCACATAAATTATTTCCTTTGCATTACGAATCCCTCTTAACGAAATCGGAACATAAATTTTCACATTATTATTCTCATTAAGAAATGCTGAAAGACCGCCTATATGGTCGAAATGAGGATGAGAAATAAACACTTCGTCAATTGATTGCGGATTTACTTCAAGTTTTTTCATATTTTCAAGAAGTATAGAACCGTTAGCACCGGTATCGAAAAGGATTTTTCTGCCATGAACTTCTACAAGACAAGAAAACCCCCAATCAGTTTTAAGACCTGACAGGAATACGGTATTATCGTAAAGAATTTTAATTTTCATTGAACATATTTTCAAGTTTGTTTACAATGTGAAGAATCGTGACAGATATATAAGCTTCCTTATTTTCAATAATGGATGCTTATATTCATTTAATTTTTAATGGATGATTTTAATATCCCTGCTTTTATAGTAAACAATTTAAAGTTTACTTTATTCCCCCCCCATTCATCATTAATCCAATGCAAATGTTTTTTTAATATATTAACTATATCCTCCGGTTTTTCGGTATCGATAATTACAGGAATAAAATATTCGTTAACCATTTTAATATTTTTGCCAAATTGCATAGAGACTAATACATTTACCTTTTTCTTTTTTAGAAGTTTAATAATAGCATCTCCTTTCCTTTTTGAACCATGCTCATGTTCTTCATCAATCAATTTGAAATTATTTATTTCTTCACCTATCGATACCATTTCATCATCAACTTGCTCATAAATGAGATATTTATCTGCATCTCCAAAGTGTTTTTTTTCAAATTGGTTGGCTTTGTTTACTGCAAAAGCAAATCGTAAGTTCATATTTTATTTGTTAATTGTTAATCGTTATTTGTTGAGCGAAGCTGCCTGCCCCGACCCTTCGGGGAAATCCCGCTTTTGCGGGGTTAATTGTAAAATACACGATTCACCGTATTTACTTATTTACCTGCTGGCATTTCCGTTATATTGAATTCAGAGAAATCGAGCATAAAAAATGAACCACCGGGATTTAAATGATTCACAACATTTTGGATCACAGTTTTCCTTACTTCGTGTGGAAATCCATGGATCACAAAACTGATCAGGATTTTATCGAATTGCTGCCCCAGGTCAAAAGGTATATCAGCCCTTTGCCGGATAAACCGAACCCGTTTGTCGCCTGAAATTTTTTTATTGAATTGACTTTCCATAGTTAAAACGATTTAAATACTCTTGCCAATGAAAATCCCGGTGCATCTATCTGCAAATCCAGGAAATATCCAAAGGGTGTTTGTTTTACTTCGTATCCGGTATTTTTCAGCCTTTCTTCAATGTGATTAAAAAGCTTTACTGTAAATTCAGGATTGGCTTTGCTCTCCGATAAATGTGCAAAAGAATGTAAGATAACTTTACGGGTATTGTTTTTCCCGCAAACCCATTTCAGGTTTTTCAATAATTTTTTTGTTACGTCCCCTTCCCTGTCTTCATCCTTTTCCTCAACTTGAATAAAAGCTGTTTGAACTTTCTCAAAGCTGGCTGGCTCTGCATTTTTATCTGCCATTTCCAGTGTTTTTATTGTCGGGTTGTAAACAAACTTGTCGCAATAGATCATTAATATTTTCATCTGTATTGAATTATTTATTTCATTTTTTTCATTCCAGGTATGCCCTCATTAAATTGTCCTATTTCAGATACATCAGTATCCGATAATGCTATGTGTTGTAACTTCATGTTATAAATTTAGTGCCTGTTCATAAGCATCTTTTATAACATCCTGCGCATTTCCCACTTTTTTTGCATCACCAACAATGTAAACCGGGATATCATTTTCCAATTCATCCTTTAATGGATTAAAACTCCTCATACCTGTTGAAACCACGATAAGGTCAACATCGTTGAATTGAATACTTATCCCATTTTTTTCGGCATAAATCGTTCTGCCTTCTACTTTTTTAATGTAGGTATGATCACTGAAAACAGTCCCTTTTTCTTTCATCATTTTTAAAGAAAGGGTTTTGGAAATCGCTTCCATATCTTCTCCAAAATCAGTTGTTCTTTTAACAATAATTACCTGATTGTTAAGGGGAATTAACGCTGTTGCTATATCAACGCCGATAAGGCCTCCCCCAATTATCAATATTTTTTTATTTTTTGGTAAATTTTCTTTAAGCAATATCTCCGCCCAATAGAATTTATCTAAGCCGGGTATTTTAATACTTGCAGGTTTGGAGCCGGATGCAATAATTACCCCATCATACTTATTAATTAAATCTGATTTCACGGCTTCTTTATAAATAATATTAATGTTATTATCTTTTAATTCTTTTACAAAGTATGGAACTAAAGCAGCCATAGATTTTTTATTTGGAGTAAGCGGGGCCAGGTTAAATTGTCCGCCTAATTCATTTTTTTCGTAAAGATCAACATGATGGCCTCTTTTCTTCAATGTTAAAGCAGCTTCCATTCCTGCCAGCCCACCTCCAGCAACAGCATAATATTTTGAGATATCAGCTAAAGTAAAAACCTTAGTTTCTTTTCCAATTTCAGGGTTTACAAGACATTGAAGGCCCTGCCCTGATTTTACACCACCCAAACAACCTTCGGCACAGGCAAGGCAGGGACGAATATTTCCTTCTGTTTTATTTATACATTTCCCGATAAAATCAGGGTCGGCAATTAATGCCCTGCCGATGGCCATGTAATCAGCATAATAATTTTTCGAGAGATTTTCTATGTCTTCTTTTCTATTAATCTGCCCGACAAATATTGTTGGAATATTTACTTCAACTTTAAGCTGCCTGGCAAGTTCCCATGTTTTACCTTTTGGAACAAACATGTGCTGAAAAAACCAGGGGGGGGTTGAACAAACAGAGCCGGCAGAAACATGAATTGCATTAATGCCATTGGTTTTCAGCAAGCGGGAAAACTTAACCATCTCCTCAATATGAAAGCCATTGGGGATCATTTCATCCCCACTGATCCTTGCAATGACAGGAATAGCAACCGCTTCCCTGACTGTTTTGGCAACTTCAAGCGGAAATTTGATCCTGTCCTCAAAACTACCGCCATATTCATCGTCCCTGTCGTTGACTGCCGGGGAGATAAATTGTGCCATCAAATAGCCATGCCCAAATTGAAGTTCAATCATATCAAACCCTGAAACCACTGCCCTTTTTGCACTGTCAACAAATAATTCAATTACCGAATCCATCATTTCCCGGTTCATCTTTTCGGGAGCAGCACCACCGTTTTCACAAGCTTTATCAGTTGATGACCAAAAAAAGTTTCCGGGGAGTTTAGGATTAACCATTCTTCCGGGATGGTTCAGGTGGGCGATGGATTTGGAACCGTTTTGGTGAAGGGTTTCGTTAAGTAGTTTTAAACCTTCTATTTTATTATCATTATCAATACCAAGTTGGGTGGGCAACTCCCTCAATCCCGGATCCATGTAAAGCGGTTCCGGTGTAATGGCACCAATATATTTATTTCTTTCCCCATAAAAACCAAGGTGTTTTTGAGTTACTTTCCCGTCTCCTGCGGTATAACCGAGTTTAATAGGAGGAAAAATGAAATTGCTTTGTAATTGTAACATATTTTTATTTTTTACAATTGATGTTAAACCTGGTATCCTGTCATTCTAAAAACCTGTTAAATAGCCGGTCAACCCAAAAATCAACGCGTATAATATATTTACCAACTTCACAGCGAGGAAGCCCCGTTTTGATTCTGCAAGCAGGGGAAGCGACCCATGTCCGTCCTGCGATATTGAACTTGCCAAAAGCACACTAAAAGGAATGGCTCCCTGAAAAAATAAAGTTACAAAAATCAAATGTGGGCCTGACTCGGGAATGATTCCGATTATAATAGCAAAAAAAAGTACCATGAGCATATTGTCTGATAACCACGCCTGGATGTCGATGTAATTCATTAAAAAATGAATGGCCAGTAGCGTTCCGAATGTCCATAAAAAGATTCGTGGGATATGCACTTTTACAATATGATCCCAAATATGTTGTTTAAGAAAATGATCGGGAACGCTTACCACAACAAAGAAGGAAAACCCAAGAGAAAGCAAAATAGTGGTTTTCATCCAAATCTTTGCACCTCCGGCCAATACTCCGGTTACAACACCCAAAATAAGCAACAACACAATAATGTCGAGTACGAGCCGGTACATCGTTGGATGGAATAAATAGTTCCAAAGATTCTCTTTCTGAAAACACTTGCATTGAGGCTCATCATGTAGTGGCAAATTTTTTTCCGAAAATTTTTCGGTGATCCATTTTGGCTTATAAATTTTATCTGTTACGTACCCTGCCAAAATGCTAATCGCAAAAAGAAGTGCTGTTAACAAGGCTGCCTGTTTGGGGAACATGGCAAACATCACAAAGGCTTCATCGCCACTGGTAGCGATCATGGTGGTAACTAACGCTCCAAAAGAAACCAGACGGTGCGAGAACAGGGCAACTACTGTAAATGCCCCGAGGCATCCGGGGATAGCTCCCAAAATGCCGGCTACCAGGTATTGTCGCCACCAGTTTCCTGTAAGGCGTTTTTGCCAGATTCCCTGAGACTGGACATTCACATATTCGATAACCAGCATCATTACAAATACAAAACCGGTAATCATGAAGGTATTTGAAAATATTTGATAAATTGTCCCCATCATTTTTTTTGAGCTTTTATCACGATAAAACTGCCTTCTCCATAACCGACCAATACATTTTGCACTTCATTTATTTCTTCAATTTTCCCAAAAACAGTTTGATATGTATTATTAATTTTAAATCCGGTATCCTCTAATGTTTTGTATAATTCTTCTGTCCCAAAAAATATAGCATCTTTATAAAAAACATTTTTGTCTTTTTGATCCACATAAAATTTACCAATGGGGCTGTTTTCATCCACGAATCCAATAATGAAATATCCATCATCTTTTAAAACACGATGTACCTCCTGAAAGGATTTATAAATATCATCAACAAAACATATTGTCGTAACCATTAAAACAACATCTTTACTTTTATCAGCGTAAGGGAGGTTTTCAGCAACAGCATCCATAACCCTGACACCCCTTTTTTTTGCTTTTTCACGCATAGCTTCCGAAGGATCTATTCCTTCTTTAATCCCCAATGGTGCAGCAAAAATCCCACTTCCAATTCCCACTTCAGTGACATTTGTATTTTTTGGAAGAGCCTTTTTAATGGCATTCAATTCCGATTGGAAAATATATTTATTGATAACAAACCAATTATCATATTCATCGGAAAAATTATCAAAAGGTTCTGTTTTAGACATGGTTAGTTATTATTAATGATTGATAATAAAGCATCATTTTCATCAGGAAGGCCTATCGAAATCCTATAAAAACCCCCTAACCATTCATCGGATAAATCTTTTATAAGTATTCCGGAATCCATTAACTTTCTTGCAAAGTCGGAATTCTTACTTTTTATTAGAATAAAATTTGTACTACCAGAGAATACTTCAATCCCTGTTTTTAACAGTTCTTTTTCTACTCTTATTTTTTCATTCAGGATTTTATCCACATTTGCTGTCATATATTCAGGTTTTTTTAATGCTTCAATTGCAGCAAAGAGTGTGGGAGTGGAAAGATTAGTCGGGAAATTCGAAAAATGTTCTTTATAATAATCGCCCATTAACAGGTAACCTAATCGAAGTCCTGCCAATGAAAAAGCCTTGTCCATGGTTCTTGTTATTGCCAGGTTG
>CAZQIV010000034.1:0-52905 GCA_964593705.1 uncultured Lentimicrobiaceae bacterium
CTGCGTTAACTTCCGCTTGATCTGTACATGCTGCAATTTCAGTTTCTGCCGGGCAAGTTACCGTGATTTCCGGGGCTGCAAGAACCGTGAAGATTGAAGTACATGCTTCGCTTTGGCCACAGGCATCGGCTGCTTCGAAGGTAATCTCTACCATTCCACCACAGAAGTCAGGAGCAGTATAGTTGCTCAGGTCTGTTGCTTCGGTATCGCATCCGCCATTATAGGTGAATTGTCCGAGCCAGTTTTCAAAGGCTGCGTCAACTTCCGTTTGATCTGTACATGCCGCGATCTCGGTTTCTGCCGGACAAGTTACCGTGAGTTCAGGTGCGGAAAGTACCGTGAAGCTTGAAGTACATTCTGCAGTCTGTCCACAGACATCGGCTGCTTCGAAGGTAATTTCTACCATTCCACCACAGAAATCAGGTGCAGTGTAAATACCCAGGTCTGTTGCTTCGGTATCGCATCCGCCATTATAGGTGAATTGACTTATCCAGTTTCCAAAGGCTGCGTTAACTTCCGTTTGATCGGTACATGCTGCAATTTCGGTTTCTGCCGGACAAGTTACTGTAAGTTCAGGAGCCTCAACAGAAACAATAATATTAGTGTATGCTTCACAAGAATTTACATCAGACCCTATCAAAGTAAGTGTATATGATTCATCACAAACCAACCCAGCCATAACTGTAACAGTTTGCCCATTTGAAGAACCTTGAATTGATGCATTACCTGTAATAACCCATTGATAGGTAGCCAAACCTTCCGATCCAAAATAAACATGAGAAGTTGAGGGACAAACCGGACCCGCTTCGCCTTCAATGATTACTTCAGGAAGTGGATTAACTGTAATGATAAACTCACAATATCCTTCACAACCATTATCATCGATGTAATTGTATGTAATGAGGTTTTCTCCAGGTAAATTACAATCAGGAGAGAAATAATAATCGTTACCAATCAATGATATGCCGGTACCTGCATAAACACCACCCTGAGGAGATGCATCTTCCAAAAGCAAAGGATCAGCATTGCAACAAACATCTATACTTTGAGGACAAATAACTTCGGGAACAGTATTTACAGTTATGGTAAAACTACATGTACTCGTGCAATTTATCCCGGCAGTAAGGGAGTATATAATCTCATAATCACCCGGGTTATCACAATCGGGTGAAAAATAATAGTCCTCCCCAATCATTGTTACACCTGCACCTGAATACTCGCCACCTTGAGGGGTAGCTGATGAAAGTAATACCGGTTCTACATCGCAACATACCGAAAAATCATCAGGACAAATTAATTCAGGATAAGCAAAAACGCTTAATTCCATGCAATCAGTTTCAGGCAAAACACAAGGATCTATCGGGTTGGCTGTTAAGCATAGCTCCACAGAAGTATTAACATCAGAATTATCAGGATAATATGTTGGTGTAATGATGGTTTCATCATCAAAAGTTCCATTTCCTGTGGAGGACCAACTGAGGGAAGAATAATTTGTAGCATCAGATCCTTCAAGGAAATAATTTTCACCCTCGCATAATGATGCATCATCTCCGGCATATACAAACGGAGAAGCCTGGAAACAAATCTGAACAATATCTCCATAACTTTGCACACATGGCTCAACTGATGAAACTGTAACCGAAAGACTGATACATCCCAACAAAATATCAATAGGTGATGGATAATAAATGGGTTCGAGCGTTTGATCATTTTCAAGTATTCCTGCACCATTAATATTCAACCATTGTATAGAAGAATAATTGGAACCAACAACCAATCCTGAAAAATCCATTGGTGTATTACCGCAGATTAAGGTATCATCAGGAATAATATCAATTGTTGCAGCAGGATAGACTTCGATACTGAAATTACACGTTCCACTACAATTGAATTGATCAGTGTATGTATAAATTATTTCGTTTTCTCCGATACTATTACAATCCGGCGTAAAATAATAATCATCTCCCATCATCGAAACACCAAATCCTGAATAAACACCACCTTCTGGAATCCCTCCCGAAAGGAGGACAGAATCAGCGTCACAGCAAATATCAAACCCTTCGGGACAGGTAAGCTCAGGAGCAGGAACCACCGAAATCATAAATTCGCATGATTGCTGGCAAGATGTTAGCGGATCGGTATAGACATAGGTAATCTGAAAATCACCGATATTTCCACAATCAGGAGTAAAAGTAATTGTGGGATTGCCATCAAGATAATAAATCCCACCTTCGGGTGAAGCTCCGGAAAGTTCAAATGGTTCATCCTGGCAACATACAACAATATCCTGGGGACAGGTAACATCAGGTAAGGGGTTAACCGTAAGCAAAAAACTGCATGAATTTTCGCACCCTGATACAGAATCAGTGTAAACATAAGTTATTTCAAAATCGCCTGGGCTTGCACAATCAGGCGTGAAGGTGGTAACAGGATTTCCATCTAAGAAATATGTACCTCCTTCCGGGCTTGCTCCTAAAAGTTCGAAAGGTTCAGCATCACAACAAACCGAAAAATTGTCCGGGCAGTTGAGCTCAGGCAATGCATTTACCGTAATGTTAAAATCGCAGGTATTTTCGCATCCTGTTGCTGCATCAATATACAAATAAGTAATCTCGAAAACACCCACGTTGTTGCAATCGGGTGCAAATTCAGTTATGGGGTTACCATCGAGTAAATAAGTACCGCCTTCGGGAGTAGCACCACTAAGCGGAAATGGCTCTGCATCGCAACAAATTGCAATATTATCGGGGCAGGTGAGTTCAGGGATTGATAAAACGGTAATATTAAAAAAACAAGAATCGCTGCAGCCTGTAAATGGGCTGGTAAAAACATATTTGATTTCAAAATCACCTGTATTTTCACAATCAGGGGTAAACTGAGTAAGCGGGGCATTATCCAAATAATATGTTCCGGCAGTTGGTGTGGCACCGGTAATCGTAAAAGTTGGCTCATTGCAACAAACAACAATATCTTCAGGACATGTTATTACGGGAAATGGGATAACTTTTATATCAAAAAAGCAAGAATCCGTAAAACCGGAAAATGGATTTGTATAGACATACTTGATTTCAAATGTACCGGTATTCCCACAATCAGGCAAAAATTGCGTTACCGGTTCATTATTTAAAAAGTAGGTGCCATTAATCGGTGTTGCTCCGGTAAGCACAAATGCCGGCTCATTACAACAAACATTTATATTGTTCGGACAGACAACTTCCTCGAGGGTTAAAGGTTGCAAAATGCTACCCATGTCATCACCCTCACTTACAATCATATCAGGGTGGATATTAGATTTCAATTGCTCGAAAATAGAATTCTCAGGGTAAAACCCTGTGTCATGCACATATTCGTTTGCTGTAGAACTTTCTATAAAAAGTCCAAAAATGCAAATTTGAATTACAAAAACAACAATTGTAAAAAATTTCATAGTAGCTAATTTTAATTTATAATATTAATAATAATTCCATTTTTAAAATGATAAAGGTAATGCTCATCATTGTCAACACAATACTTGCACAAAACTGAAGTAGTGAATAAATTCAGGTAACTTAAAACAGTTGATCGGTATCGGATCTGCAATACTTTTGTAAATGTAATGAACTATTTATCAAAATCAAAACAAAAATATCAAATTAAAATTAGCTTAAGGCAATAAATGGAAGTTAAGTTATCAACAAGAAGATTACATATTTATCACAAAAAACATCCACTGGATTATCGTTTGTATTTTGATAGTATCCACCCATAACAACAAAACCCGAAAGTTTACGATAATCGAAGAAATGGCAATCTACATAAAAGCAAGCGATCAATTTACAACAAACAGGGGACAAATTTTTATTCGGCTCTTGTAGCCCATTCGAAAAAAATTGGCAACGGGTTTTGGCCTGTACTCACAGTTGTTGAAAAACTGTTGCTATTAATTCAGAGCCTTTAGTAATCTTTATATCATAAACATAAGTTACTGTTCTATTGGGCATGGGAGTAAAATTAACCCGTAGTGCAACCGAATCGAGTACATTATAATTGGAAAATGCTTCCTCCCAGGGTAGTTTAATATCTGATCTAAATCTTTTTACATTGTTGGCTTCAAAGTATGACATGTCGAGAGAATCATATCCCCCAAAAATACACATTCCAAAAAGCACCGGCTCATTTTTAGTTACATTAAATTGTTGCCTGCAAAATGCACAAAATTACTATTGATAAACATTTTGAAGACAAAAAGCTAAATGAGCCCGTTCATTGACAAGTCCATTATCTTTGCCAATAAAATTAACAACAGAGAATGAAAAAAATCAGAAATATAGGGATACTATCGCATGTTGATGCAGGGAAGACAACCATAACCGAGCAATTCCTGTTTTTGGGGGGAGCTATAAAAAACGTTGGCGATGTGAATAAAGGCACTACTGTTTCGGATAAGCTTAAAGTTGAAAAAGAAAGAGGTGTTTCAGTTCGGGCTTCTGATTTAACTTTTGAATGGAAAAATTATCTGATAAATCTCATTGACACACCCGGGCACACCGATTTTTCTGCTGAGGTTGAACGATCCCTCCGTATCATCGATGGTGCCATCCTGGTAATTTCAGCTGTCGAAGGAATACAATCGCATACTTATGCTCTATGGGATGCATTGAAAGTACGAAAAATCCCTGTGCTTATTTTAATTAATAAAATTGATCGGCAAGGTGCTGACTTTGATAAAGTTGTTGGCGAACTTGAAAAGGAACTCAACATCTCAACTTTCGTAATCAATTGCCCTGAAAATAAAGATAATAGCAATTCCGGAATTTTAAATGTGATCGAAAACAAAACCAATCCCTGGGTCTCTCCGCATTATGAACATTCTCTTGAAAACCTTGCCGATTTAGATAGTAATATCCTCGAAGCATATCTGGAGGGAAATGAATTAACTGTTGATTCAATTTTATCCGGTTTAAAATCTCACATCCAAAAGCAAAATATTTTTCCCATTTATTCGGGTATAGCAAAAATGGGCATCGGAATTCCTGAATTACTGAACGCCATTCTTTATTTTTTTCAGGATATTAAAAAGGGTTCTAAGAAATTGTCGGCCCTGGTTTATAAAATTGAACAGGATCAAAATCTCGGGCGGCTTGCTTATGTGAGGATTTTTAATGGCGAAATTAAGGTTAGGGATAATATTGTAAATCAAAACTCACAAAAAGAAACCAAAGTTGCACAAATAAAAAAGTCGTTTACAGGAAAGTTTTTTGATTTGCCAAAATTGGAGAATGGCGATATCGGTATTCTCGTGGGACTTTCGGAAGCCAATGCCGGCGACATACTTGGAAACAGCCATAACATACCACCACTTTCCGCGGTGCAAGTTCCAATGATGACTGTACAGGTAAACCCTGATTGTGATGAAAATTTTATCCGGCTTGCATACGCTTTGGAAATACTTAAGCTTGAAGATCCTGGTTTAAACCTGAAATGGTACCGTGAGGAAAAAGAACTGCACATCGATCTGATGGGAAAAATCCAAATGGAGATTATCGAATACCTGCTAAAACAACGCTTCGATTTAGATGTGAAGTTTGGACAACCGACAATTATCTACAAAGAAACACCCGAGCAATCAGGACTTGGATTTGCAAGCTACACTATGCCAAAACCCTGCTGGGCCGTGGTAACTTTTGCTATCGAACCTGGAGAAAGAGGATCGGGTATTATTTATGAATCTAAAGTGAGCGTTGATAAAATAAAACAAAAATACCAGAACGAAATTGAAAATAATATTTCCTTAGCTCTGGCACAGGGCATCAAAGGTTGGGAAGTTATTGATACAAAAATAACCCTCGTCGATGGAGAGGATCATGAAATACACTCCCGGCCTGGGAATTTTATTATTGCAACACCCATGGCCCTGATGAATGGCCTTTCAAAAACCGGTACAACATTGCTTGAGCCCGTATTAAACTTCGTAATAAAAGCACCCGAAAATATACTGGGGAAGGTGGTCAGCGATTTGCACAATATGCGTGGAACTTTCGACACACCAATATTCGACAATGGAAACTTTGAATTAAGAGGAACAGTTCCGGCAGCAACCTCAATGGAATATGCCATAAAACTTGGGACGATCTCCGGGGGAAAAGGACAAATCAGATTTTCATTTTTGGGCTATGAGCCTTGTGGAGATAATGATGGAAAAATAAGGCCATACAAAGGCGTAAACCCACTCGATCGAAGCCGTTGGATTTTGCATGCACGGGGGGCTTTTAAAGCTGACGAGCGAAGGATTTAATTGAGTTTTATTTACTGGCAGCTATCAGCATATTGTTTTATTTCACTACTGTCCGACTAAAAACTATAGATTCTTCGCTACGCTCAGAATGACAAGGGTTTTGTAGGTTTTGGTCTGGGGAGGAGGTGGTTGGCGGCTTTGCCGCCAACCACCTCCTCCTTGAAATCCTAAACGCCTGTCATTCTGAGCGAAACAGCCTGCCCCGACATTTCGGGGAAGTGTAGTGAAGAATCAATTGTTAAATTTATTTTTTTCACGGACAATAGTGGTTTTTTTTGAAGATTTTATTACTGACCAAGTTATTGTAAAAAAACTTCTGTCAGGTCAATTTGTAAATCTCCATCAAAAATATTTACAGGTATTTTATCATCACCGGCGTACATGCCCTTAAGCTGATACTTCCCCTTTTCATCGAGCACAAACACGATGATGTTTTTGTCGTTGGGATTTACAATCCAATATTCGCGTACGCCATGCTCCTGGTATATTTCAAACTTATCATTAATATCACGTTTTGAACTTCCGGGCGAAACAATTTCGATGATAAAATCCGGCGCACCGAGGCAGCCTTTATCATCCATTTTAGATAAATCGCAAACTACGTACAGATCGGGTTGCACAACAGTGTAGATGGTTTCAGCCTTCTTGTTGCTACCCTTTAGCAGGCGCACATCCGAAGGGGCATGGTAAACCTCTCAATTTTTGTTGTCCAAATAAACATCCAAATATCTTGATAATTTAATCGATAATTTTTGATGGCTTTAAATTGTTTTTAAAAAATTCTCAAATAATATGACTTTCCTAAAGCCTTGCTTCTTCAAGCCCTTAAATAATGTTATGTCTCTGGTAAGCAAAAACAAATCCATTTGCATAGCCAGAGCAACAAACGCGGTATCCTTGAGGTCAATATTTTTGAGTAATAGTTGAGTTTTATCAATACTTGATCCCGAAAGAATGTACTGTGGAAATATTGTAATATTGGAAAAAACAAAATATGTCCATGATAAAAATTCATCTGCCTGCATCCTGGTTTTCGATTTTAGGATGTGTTTATATTTTTCGACTTCTACCAAGGCAAAATCAGGGAGCAGGAAGTTGTAATATGAGAGTATTGGCCGATAACTGGCTTTGCCACTTATGAGTACGCTCATCAAAATATTTGAATCTATTACGAAGTCGGTCATTTTTGTGTAAAATATTTTGACTTCTCCTGATTCCATGCAAGTTCACGGGCAAGTTGCCATTCTTTGTCATTTTCAAGATCAAATTCCTGAAAGTCATTTTGCAGGTCTTTTGACGCAAGCTTTAGTATCAGTCTTTGGGTATAGTCACTCAATTGTTTTTCTATTTCCTTGCGCCCAAATTCTTTTACAAACTTTTCTTCCAACTGTATTTTAAATTCTTCCATAATATTTTTCAACAAAATAGATTTACGGTTATTCTAAACAATATATTATTCAAATTTTTACTATTAAACAAATACTTCCGCCAAATCAATTTCAAGTTCACCGTTTAAAATGTGTACCGGAATTTTATTATCACCGGCAAACATGCCATTAAATTGATACTTTCCATTTTCATCAAGAACAAACACGGTTACAGTTTCATCCACAGGACTTACAATCCAATATTCAAGCACGCCATGCTGTTCGTAAATCTTGTATTTGTATTTGATGTCGCTGCTGGAAGTTTCGGGTGAAGTGATTTCGATAATGAAATCAGGAGCACCGAGGCAGCCCCTGTCATCAAGTTTTGTTGGATCGCAAATTATACACAGGTCAGGTTGAAGTACTGTAAAGATTTGTTCATCTTTTAAACTGTTTTGGCTTGTAGGAAATCTTACGTCAAAAGGTGCATGGTAGGCCTTAATAGTTTTTCCCCTTATGTAATTTCCAATTATTCCGATAAAATTACCAGAAACCTCCTGATGTTTCCTCAATGGTGTTGTCAATTCAACAATATAGCCATCGTAAAGCTCGCACCGCTTGTCGTCCATCCAGGTAAGGTAGTCGGCATAGGAGTATCGTTTGTTGATATCCAGGTTTAGTGTTGTCATAATTTCAAATTTTAATCTTATACAAAAACTTCTGTCAAATCAATTTTCAAATCTCCATCAAAAATATTTACCGGGATTTTATCATCATCGGCAAACATGCCCCTAAGCTGATACTTTCCATTTTCATCGAGTACAAAAACGTTGACGTTTTCGTCGTTAGGATTTACAATCCAGTATTCACGCACGCCGTGTTTCTGGTATATTTCAAACTTATCTTGAAAATCACGCTTTGAATTACCTGTCGAAACAATCTCGATAATGAAATCAGGAGCCCCCAGGCAGCCTTTTTCATCCATTTTTGATAGATCGCACACCACGTAAATATCGGGTTGCACCACAGTATAGATGGTTTCGTTGGTTTTGCTTTTATTTTTTGGCAGGCGCACATCCGAAGGGGCATGGTAAACCTCGCAGTTTTTGTTGTCCAAATAAACATCCAAATATCTTGATAATTTAATCGACAATTTTTGATGGCTTCTTGAAGGTGCCGGAGTCATCAATTTTACCATCCCATCAAAAAGTTCCCTCCGTTTATCATCCATCCAGGTAAGGTAGTCGGCGTAGGTGTATCGTTTGTTAATATCCAGGTTTAGTGTTGTCATAATTTTAAATTTTAATCTTATACAAAAACTTCTGTCAAATCAATTTTCAGATCTCCATCAAAAATATTTACCGGGATTTTATCATCATCGGCAAACATGCCCCTAAGCTGATACTTTCCATTTTCATCGAGTACAAAAACGTTGACGTTTTCGTCGTTAGGATTTACAATCCAGTATTCACGCACGCCGTGTTTCTGGTATATTTCAAACTTATCTTGAAAATCACGCTTTGAATTACCTGTCGAAACAATCTCGATAATGAAATCAGGAGCCCCCAGGCAGCCTTTTTCATCCAGTTTCGAAAGGTCACAAACCACGTAAAGATCGGGTTGCAAAACTGTATAAATAGTTTCATCCTGTTTATTTTTTCCTTTTGGGAGACGCACATCGGAAGGAGCAGCAAAACCCTTGCAGCTTTTGTGAATCAGGTAATTTCTTAAAATACCTGAGAGGTTAAATGATAGTTCCTGATGTCTCATAGAAGGTGCCGGTGTCATCAATTTTACCATCCCATCAAAAAGCTCGCGCCGCTTATCGTCCATCCAGGTGAGGTAGTCGGCGTAGGTGTATCGCTTGTTTATATCCAGGTTTAAGGTTGTCATCATTTCAAATTTTAATTTTATACAAATACTTCTGCCAGGTCGATTTGCAAATCTCCATCAAAAATATTTAAAGGAATTTTATCATCGCCGGCATACATGCCCATAAGCTGATACTTCCCCTTTTCATCAAGAACAAAAACGCTTACGGTTTCATCGTTGGGGTAAACAATCCAGTATTCGCACACGCCATGCTCCTGGTATATGTCAAATTTTTCTCTAACATCACACCTTGAACTTCCGGGCGAAACAATTTCGATAATAAAATCCGGTGCACCGAGGCAGCCTTTTTCATCCATTTTTGATAAATCACAAACTACATAAAGATCGGGCTGAACTACGGTGTAAATGGTTTCATCGTTTTTATTTTTATTTTGTGGTAGGCGCACATCTGATGGGGCAGCAAATCCCTTACACGCTTTATTAACTAAATAATTCCCCAGTAACCGGGAAAAATTAAATGACAATTCCTGATGTTTCATGGATGGAGATGGAGTCATTAACTTTATCATCCCATCAAAAAGCTCCCGCCGCTTGTCGTCCATCCAGGTAAGATAGTCGGCGTAAGTGTATCGTTTGTTCAAATCCAAATTGAGTGTGTCCATAATTTGTCAGGTTTCTTCCGATCACAAAAATACAAATTTTATTTGCAAGCTAAAAGCTGAACGAATTGTAGCTCAATAAAATATTTATTTTGAATTGTTATAAAATTAACAGCCCTGCAAGATTTTGTTAATAAACATACTTCCAAACATTTGGCTACTTGGTTTAAAGCCTTAATTTTGCACCGCTTAATAAAAAGCACATCATTAAAAACTTAAACAAGGGAAAGATAATTATGAAGAAAAATGTAATTATTATTGGTGCTGCGGGAAGAGATTTCCACAATTTTAACACCTATTATCGTGGAAATGAATCTTACAACGTTGTGGCATATACTGCCGCTCAGATTCCCGATATCGACGGAAGGAAGTACCCGGCTGAACTCGCTGGTGATTTATACCCGGACGGTATCCCAATTTACGCAGAAGAAGACCTCCCTAAACTTATCAAAGACCTGAAAGTGGACGATTGCGTGTTTTCGTACAGCGATGTTCCTTATCCTCGCGTAATGGCTGTTAGCGCCATCGTTAACGCCGCCGGAGCCAACTTTATCTTGTTGGGGCCGAAAGACACCATGGTAAAAAGCACCAAGCCGCTTATCGCTGTTGGCGCTGTTCGTACAGGTTGTGGCAAAAGCCAGACTTCACGCCGCATTATTGAACTACTGATGGAGAAAGGCCTGAAAGTAGTAGCTGTGCGCCACCCCATGCCTTATGGCGATTTGGTAATTCAAAAAGTTCAGCGCTTTGCTACTGTCGCAGACCTTGCAAAACACAAGTGTACAGTTGAAGAAATGGAAGAGTATGAACCACATGTAGTTCGCGGAAACGTGATTTATGCAGGTGTTGATTACGAAGCCATCCTTCGTGCTGCCGAGCAGGATCCTGATGGATGCGATGTAGTACTGTGGGACGGTGGAAACAACGACTTCCCATTTTATACTCCCGATCTTAACATTACCGTGGTTGACCCGCATCGTCCCGGAAATGAATTAAGCTACTATCCCGGCGAGGTAACCCTTAGATTATCTGATGTTGTTGTTATCAACAAAATGGACACAGCCGGACCCGAAGGCATTCAAACAGTTCGCGAAAGCATTGCCAAAGTTGCCCCTAAAGCTGTTGTTGTTGATGCTGCTTCTCCAATTAAAGTTGACGATGCATCAATTATAAAAGGCAAAAGAGTTTTGGTTGTTGAAGACGGCCCAACACTCACACACGGCGAAATGAAACTGGGTGCAGGAACTGTTGCGGCCATGAAATTTGGTGCTGCCGAACTCATCGATCCCCGCCCTTATACAGTTGGTAAACTCAGCGAAACTTTCGCAATTTATCCTAATATTGGTACCTTGCTGCCAGCAATGGGATACAGCGATCAACAGCTCAAAGACCTCGAAACTACCATCAACAACACCGATTGTGATTCAGTAGTTATTGGTACTCCGATTGATTTGAATCGTTTGATCAAGATCAAAAAACCAAACACACGTGTTTATTACGATCTCCAGGAAATTGGCGATCCTAACCTAACACAAGTTGTGGATGAATTTGTAGAAAAATTCAATTTGAAAAAGTAATTCCGAAAAGGAGTTTAAGATAAAAAGGCAGCTTCGCGAGGGGCTGTCTTTTTTTTTGATTTATTTTGACTGAAAGACAATTTATAATGATTTGAATTTATTAAGTAATTTTGTTGTTCAAGTTTACAAAATGAAAATCGAATAATGAACAAAGTAGAAATATTAGAAAAGTTAAAAGAAAGCAAAGGAATTCTGGAAAAGAATTTCAGCATAACCAGAATTGGTTTGTATGGAAGTTATGCAAAAGGGGAAGAAACTGCAGACAGTGACATCGATATTCTTTATGAGCTTAAAACAGGGAAGCCTGAAGGAATTATGGACGTTTATAACATTGAGAAGTTTTTTAAACAATTGTTATTTGGTAAAGAGGTTGACCTGGTAAATGCAAAATATGTTAATCCTATCATCGAAAATGAGATCGTCAATTCAATAATCTATGTATAACAAACGGAATTTAACATACATCCTAACAATTCTTGAAGCTATCGAAAAGGCATTTATTTATACTGAAGATATTTTGGATGCAGAGGAATTTCTTAATGCCAATGACCAGTTAAACTTTAATGCTTGCCAAACCCTGCTTCTTGTTATAGGTGAAGAAACCAAAAAAATTGACAAGGATCTGAAAAATGAATATGATAGTATTCCCTGGCATTTAATTGCCGGATTAAGAAACAGAATTGCCCACGATTACAGAAGTATTAACCCAAATATTTCTTTCGATATCATTAAAAATTATCTTAATCCTTTAAAAGAAGTGTTAATCGAAATGTTGGAAAAGATAGAATTTGAACCCTCTTTGCTGGTGAAGGCGGTCGGTTCTTTACATTATTCTCATCTTAAATATTTACTTAAATGATCACAACCTTAAGGAAATATCAAGATAAAAAGGCAACTTCGCAAGGGGCTGTCTTTTTTTAAGCCTCCATGATGAACTTTTCAAAATTCTCCTGATTGATCACTTTGAAATGGGTGTCAGGATAAGCATTTGAAAATGTTTTTGGTAACCTTGCTCTCTACTAAACTTCGTATTATCATATTGCAGTAAATTTTGCGAATCCAATCGCAAATTTAACGATAATTCTGCGATTAGGATCGGGATATTACTATTTTTTTAATTTGATTAGTTCTCATAATTGTCTTTTTATTAAATTAATTATATTAAGTAATTTTGTTGTTTGGGAAAGAGGTTGACCTGGTAAATGCAAAGTATGTTAATCCCATCATTGTCGATGTCGTAAACATCAAAATTTAAAAAATTGCTGGCGAAAGTTTGTGTTTTCTGATAGGTAATCCCTCAAAAGGATATTCGATGTGGTGCAAGCCATCTTTTACAATCCGGCCTTGCCGGTCGTGATAAAGTGTTTTTTTGATTGAATTAGTGCGTGTCCACAAAGTTGGTAATTTTCAGTAATCCAAAAAAAACCTCCCGCAGATTTCGCTGATGGGTGCAGATAAAATCTGCGCCTATCAGCGAAATCTGCGGGAAACATTACTAAAAAGACAGGCTCTAATTTGCCATGCCTTTCACCACATCTTTCACCAGCTCCTTCATCGAAATGTTTCCAACGGCAGAATTGCGTAATTGCCCCATCGCCCAGTTGATGGCATCCTGGGGTTTGTCTGAAATTTTAATTTTCTCAAATTTTTCTTTCAGAAATGGGATTTTAGCCAGAATATCTGCTTTAGGATATCTTTTAAATTTTATGGTAGTAAGCACCGAGTCGAACTCCATTTTTGGATGTTCATACACTTCGGCAATCATATTTTTTGCCAGCTCAACATCAATGTCCTCATCCTTTAAAAATCTGAACAACGAAAAGATTACATTATAGCTGAAAGCTGTGCTTGGTTTGAAATGTCCTTCAATATGTTTCATGGTTTGACCCATAAATGTGCCTGTGAATACCGGATCTGTTCCAAGCTCACTTATTATTCTTTCGATAAGCGGGAAAAGGTTTTTCCTGAAGATAAAAGTGTAAGTATCTTCCGGGATTTTCCATGCCTTTAATTTAAGGTATCTTTCGCTGATATCCTCCGGAAGGTTCTCGCCCAATCGTTTAATTTTTTCTTCAGTAATTGGGATGGGTGGTGAATCGGTGTCGGGGTACATCCTGTCGGCACCCGGCAAAACCCGTTCAAAAATTGTTGTTCCATCTTCAAAACTTTTGCGTGTTTCGTTGGGCACACCCTCAAAAGCCATACGGCAGCGTTCATCTATCACATCCAGCGCGGTAATTAAATCAGCCTCGAGTCCCCAAATTATTAACTGGGCATCATTATCACCGGCTTTAAACATCTCACGAATCTGGTTAAAATCCTTGGCCGAAACCACGGGATCAAATTCTTCGCTATGGGTCATGTTTGGCAGTTCAATGCAAGCAATTACCTTAAGTCGTTCGGAAAACTCATCGGCAAACATTTTTCCGGGTTGTGTAAAGTGAGAGAAGATGCCTTTGAAATGCGGAAGGTTTACAGCAACTATTCTGCTCCCGGCTTTTTTTGAACTTACGAGAGGTTCGTAGGTAAAATCAAAATTGTGGAATTTCAGGTATTGATGTTTTGGTTCCCAACCTGTAGGATTTTTGATTCTTTTCGATAATTCTTTTTTAATATCCAGCAAGGCCCATTGCCTGAAACATTCATTATGCGTAAGCTCGGGAATCCATTTAGTATGCGCTACACCTTTAATTTCCACGCGGCTACCACCACGGCAGCTCACGTTTACATCTTCGCGGCCGGCGCCAATACCGGTTCTTACCATCCCGGTACTACGGTTTAAAAAGCGGATATAATCGCAGGCTTCGTGTACCTCATCGGGGTTAGTGCAATCAGGGTAGGTTACGGTTTCGATGAGTGGCATACCCAGTCGGTCTGTTTTGTAGGTGCGCACATGGCCAATGTCCGAAATCTCACGACACGAATCTTCTTCGAGGCTCAACTGGATCAGCCTTACTTTTTTATTTTTTAATGGGATATCCCCTTCAACACCAATAATAGCTGTTCGTTGAAAACCTGTGGGGATGGAACCATCGAGGTATTGCTTCCGGGTAATATGTACTTCTCCTACAATATTAAGCTTTGAAAGCAACGAAATGGCAATGGAAATATCCAGCGCATTTTTGTTAAGCGGAAATGGCGGAGTGTCGTCCACCTCATAAGTGCAGGTAGTTTCGTTTTTAACGCGGTAAATAATTTCCTTTTTGGTTTTAAACTCCATAAGTGCTGTGCCGTCATATTCGCCCAGCTCACTTAATGTGGGGCGCATGTGCCTAATCAATTCAGCATCATAATCATCGCTTTGATGAAATACCCCGGCCGGGCAATTGCAAAACAACTTTTTTTCGGTAAGCAATTGCTGATGAACTTCAAGCCCGGATTTAAATCCTATCCTGCTGTAGTCGTCCTGGGTAGCGTCTTTGCGCGTTACGTGTCCAATGTTTTTACGCGTGGTTTCGTAGTTCCTTTTCGGATTAAATTTCTGTTTCATTTTTGGGTTTGCCAGATTAAATCAAATTGGGCATCAAATGTAGATATTGTCAGGTAGAAAAGTACTATTTTTACATAAAATTTAAAATCAGGCACTATGAAAATCTCCGGAATTATTAAAATCACTCTTGCGCTTGTCGTTTTATTAATCGTTGGCGGATTGGTTTATTATTTTATGTTCAGCCCTTCCGCTAAGTATAAAAAACTAATTAGCAATGCTGGTGAGTTGTTTAATCAAAACCAGCTTGATGATGCCAGAGATGTTTACACAAAGGCACTTCAGATAAACAATGAAGAAGCTTACCCGAAGCGCCAGATTAAAGTAATCGACAGTATCAAAAGGCAAATTGAATTGCAGGAAAAGTATGATGAAAATATTCAGAAAGCTGATGAACTTTTCGAAAGTAAAGAGTATCGCGAAGCTGGTAAATACTACTTTGAAGCAGCTGATCTTATGCCGGATGAAGGTTATCCCGAAGAACAAATTCAATTGTGCCAAAAACTATCTGATGACCCCTCCTATGTTAAGCCAGTGCAAAAATCGGTCGTGCAATCCACTCACGAAAATAAGACTAATCCCCAGGCTTCTGCTAAAACAAACACACCCAAAAAGCAGAGTGCCGCTTCCCAAAACAAGCCCACTACAACAAATCCAGGTACATCTACAAATCAAAACCAGAATATGCTGGCTAACGGAAAATACTATCATGTGGTGGTTGGGGTGTTTAGCAACCATCAAAATGCTGTTGACTTCAACGAAAAGCTTATAAAGGAAGGAAGGGATTCGCGAATTATTTACAGGCCGGGCAAGCCTGAAGTTGTAACATTTGGTTCGTATAAAGATTTTAATACGGCATCCAGTTTCCTGGAATTCGTGAAAAACGATATCAATAAAAACGCCTGGATTTTGCATTTTGAAAAATAAAAAGCATGAGCCGCTAAATGCGGATTAATTGATTTTTGCCTGTATTGATTTAGGCAGGTCTTTTACATTGATTATCATCACAATTTGAGATATCCATCCCAACAAACCCATTAAAGCCCTGTCATTTCGAGAGTTAACCTAAAGTTTTTGGGCATAATGAGGAAATGACAAGATGGGATAGATTTCTCGCCGCAGGTGCGGCATCGAAATGACCTTGTTCATGCGTTGAGATGGGAGGAGGGGAATCGGGCGCGAAGCGCCCGATTCCCCTCCTCCACAACCCTAACGGAAGCATTGTCACCTCGAAGGAGCTTGCGACTGAGAGGTCTGTTTAATAGTTAGGTTTTCAGCACCTTACACAAAGCTGTCATTGGTAGCTTGCGACTGAGAAATCTATTTTACCACTCATGATTAATGATTTACAAATAGTTGTCATTAGTATGGAGGAAGCAACTGAGAAAACTGTTCTTTTATGTACATTGATTTTGTATCCACTAAAATAGTAGTAGAACCAAAAATATAAACCCAGAAAAATGGTTAACAGATTATTACAAATTTCATTAATAAAAAAAATGTGCTTTTCGTGAAATTCAAATTTGCATTTATTATTTTGGTGAGCCTTTTTTTGGCGACAACTTTTGTTGATGAAATAAAAGCTCAAAACAAAACCAAAATCAGGATTGTACAGGCCGATGATCTTTTGGGCGACAACACTACCGGGCAGGACTTGAACATTTTTGTCGGTAATGTAATTTTTGAGCACGACAGCGCCTTCCTTTACTGCGATAGCGCGGTACTTTACAGCAAAACCAACAATTTGGAAGCCCACAGCAAGGTGAGGGTTAAGGTAAGCGATACCTTAAATTTGTATGGAGATGTTTTATACTACGATGGCGATACCCGCGTGGCAACCGTAACCGGCAATGTTATTCTTGAAGATAAGGATGCCACCCTCTACACCGATCGCTTGATTTATGACCGAAACACGGCCATTGCTTTTTACAACACCTGGGGCAGGATAGTGAGTGAGGACAACGAGTTGACCAGCACAAAAGGCTACTATTATACTGCTGATAAAATGCTTTATTTTAAGCAAGATGTTAAAATGGTTAACCCTGACTATAGCTTGAATTCCGATACACTTGTTTTTAACACGGCCACGGAGGTTGCTAATATTTTAGGCCCAACCCGGATTACAGGGGAAAACGAATTTCTTTATTCCGAAAAGGGTTTGTACGAAACACAAACCGGATACACAGAGTTGGTGCTTAACTCCTACATGACCTATAAGGAGCAATATCTTACGGGCGATTCAATTTATTATGACAAAGAAGGCGGAGTTGGAGAGGTGTTCGGAAATGTGTTTATTAAGGACTCAGTGCAGAATATGATAATCACGGGAGAATATGCTGATTATCACCGGAAGGATGGTTTTGCCTATGCCACCGACAGTGCTGTGGCAATTATGATCGATGAAAATGACAGCCTTTTTATGCATGCCGACACGCTGAGACTTACTTTTGATAGTACTGACAGTCCTGATTATCTTCTGGCTTTTTACAAGTGTAAATTTTTTAAAAATGACTTGCAGGGCATGAGCGATTCTTTGGTTTATTCGTTCAACGATTCAACCATCAACATGTATTTTGACCCGGTTTTATGGACTCTCGGAAATCAACTTTCTGCTAAACAAATCCAGGTTTTCTCTTCAAATCAGCGCATCGACTCTATGTATATGACGAACTCATCGTTCATTATTTCGCTTGATAAGTTTGGTAAAAATAAGTTCAACCAGATAAAAGGTAAAAATATGATTGCCTTTTTTGATGAAAATGAATTGGATCTTGTTAAAGTGAATGGCAACAGCGAAACCATTTACTTTGTGAGGGAGGAAGATGGCAACCTGATTGGAATAAATAAAGCCGCCTCAAGCACCATGGAAATCTGGATTGAAGACAGGCAGGTGGTAGATATTTATTATTTTGATAGCCCCGAAGCACAATTATACCCTGAAAGTGAATTGCCCGAAGATCAGCATTACCTACGCGATTTTAAATGGCGAAAAGAGGACCGGCCCATCAATAAATACGATATTTTTAAATGGCCTAACGACTTACCTGCGCTGCGGTAGATGGCTTAAGTAAGTTATTTTTTGATTTCAGATTCCACTATTCCGGAAGATTCTTTGATTTTGAAATTCAAAGGTATAGACCTATGAAGGAGTGTAGTATAATAACTCCCAATACTACTGATTTTTAATCCTTTTTACCCCAATCCGTCAGCTGACGGAAAAAGTACTAAATATCAGTAGTTTGGGGAAGTCCCCTTTAGGGGATTTAGGGGTATTGTGGCTTTTTAGACTGGTCTCATGAATGCAAAAAAAATCCGGGTAGCCTAACCATCCGGATTTTTATTTTGAAATCAGAAATTATCCTGAACCCGAATTATTCGGGGTGAATTGCCTCTACGGGGCAAACATCGGCGCAAGCACCACAGTCGGTGCAAGCATCAGGATCAATTTTGTAGATTTCGCCCTCGGAGATTGCCTCAACAGGACATTCATCAATGCAGGTACCACAAGCGGTACAATCATCTGTGATTACGTATGCCATTATTTTTAGATTTTAAATTAAACAATGGCTGCAAAGTTGAAAATATTTTCCTTTGAATGTATTCTAAATTACAAATCTTTCAAAATTTATAGCCAGTCTAAATTGGGGTTTTTTAATCAAACCCCTTTTAAAATAACACATTCCATAAAGTATTAAGCCTTATTGAAATATTGTTTTTATATGTTACAAAATCTGACTGTGCGGATTAATGTCTCCTAAGTGCAAATTCACTCGAATTGTTTTTGCTTATGCCACATTTAATCTTTTTGAAATAACTATTTTTGTATGCTAATTTGCAAATTAAAACGATGATGAATTCACAAGCAAAGATAAAAAAGGCAATATCAATTTCTGATATTTATCAATCATTTCGATACCTCCCCTTACAAATTAATGAGTTGGATCAATTGTATGTGGAAACTGATAAGGTGAGAGGAGGTGTTCCGGTGCGGAAACGTATCGCGAGACTTTTGGAAAGAAACATAGACGAGAACCATCAAATTCTAATGGTCGGCTACAAAGGGTGTGGAAAAAGTACCGAACTAAATCATTTGCAAAAGGATTTACAGAACGATTTCCTGGTAATGAATTATTCGGTGATGACGGAGCTTGACCCTATTCATCTGAATTACATCGAATTGTTCATCGTTACCCTCGAACAGCTTTTTACCCTGGCTCAAAAATATGAAATCAATATCAGCAAAGAATATATTGATAACATTACACACTGGATGCAGACGAAAGAAATTCAGGAAATCCGGGAAAAGTACAACATCGGGATTGAAGGTGAAGCAGGGGCAAAAGGCCAGGTAGGCATTCCATATTTGCAAAGTTTCTTTTATAAATTTAAAATGAGTGCCAAAAGCAGCAGGTCTTTAAAAGAAACGCTTAAAACCAACATTGAGCCTAAGCTGTCTGATTTGATCGAACACTGTAATTTGCTGATTAACGAAATACGCTTTAGCCTTCCGGGGATTAATAAAAAAGATTTGCTTATTATCATTGAGGATTTGGATAAAATTCCGGTTGACCGGGCTGATGATTTGTTTTTTAATTATGCCAATCAGATTACGCAGCTAAATACCAATATCGTTTTTACATTTCCCATAACGGCATATTACCACATCAGGTTCAATACAATTAAACCATACTTTAGCCAGGTGATGGAATTACCCATGATTAAAATCCACAATCCCGATCAAAGTGAATTTAATCCGGGCATCGACCTCCTCATAAAAATTGTGGAGCGGCGTATGGATTTGAGTCTTTTTGAAAGTATTGTTTTGCTTCGCTCACTAATTGAAAAAAGTGGCGGTTGCATTCGTGATTTGTTTAGGCTAATCAGTGAAGCTGCCGAACAGGCCATCGACTTTGGCAGGGATAAAATAAATACTGGGGATTGCAAAAGTTCAATTGCTTCATTAAAGAGAGATTATGAAAATACCATTGCGGACAATTATCACAATGGTGAGTTAATTACAGCAGATACTTATTATAAAGCCCTGGCTTCCATTGCCGCCTCTTCGCTTAAAAAACTTGATAACACCATCGAACAACTCGACCTGAGGCAAAATCTATGCCTCCTCGGTTACAATGGCGAAGGTTGGTGCGATGTACATCCTATTGTAAAAGACATTTTGATCGAGAAAAAGAAATGGGATGGAAAACAAAAGTAATTCTCCTTCCGCAAATAATTACTGGGCTAACCTGAACCGGTTATTACGCTACATTCAGCGCGGGCAGCCCGGTTTTGCGTTTGCATGCCACCCACGACAGCAGATGGTTCAGGCAATTAACAGGCAAATTGTGGAGTTATTGGAAGATCAACAAATTAAGGTAACAGCGCTAAATCTTGACCCTTCCTCCGAATTATCCTTTATCAGGCAGTTGAAAAATCACTCAAGCGCAAATGCGCTTATCATAAATAATCTTTCTTATTATATACATGCCGGCTGGGATAAAACCAAATTGGATACACCACCAAAATTGCAGGAAATTAATTTTGCCCGTGAAGAATTATTGGCCTTGGGAATACCTTTAATTTTCTGGGTAAGCAGCGAAACTACCGCTATAGTCAGCAACCGGGCTACCGACCTATACACGCAGCGCAGCATAAATACTGTATATTTTGATGAAGTCAGCGAACGTACTTTTCCGGTAAAAGAAATTGAACCGGCCTTTGGCGACAAAATGCGATCAACGGAGGAATACGAAGCCATCCGGCTAAAAATCAGATTGCTTAAAAAGCAAATGCAGGATGCCCTGCAAAACAAATATCCTAAAGCGAAAGTTGCCGATAGCCTGGTTTTGCCTTTAGCTAAAGCATACTCCGAAATTGATTTGCACAGTGAGGCCATCGAGTTAATTAAGAGATACAACAAGGATTTAAATAAGAATCGCCCCGGAGTTCTTGTTAGCTTAGCTAAGATATACAGCAATGCTGGTGATTATAAACAAGCTATAGCACTGTTGGAGAAAGTAAAAATTGGTTTCTCTGAAAATGAAGATATAAAAAAACAAAGCGAAGTTCTTTTAAGACTTGGTGATGTTTTACAAGAAGCAGGGAAGCTTAAAGATGCTTTAAGACAATACAATGAATGTGCTGCACTATTAAATCAATTACTGAATAAAAATCCCAAAGACAGTGATATGAAATTTAATTTTGGCATCACATTTTCGCGATTGGGTGATATTCAAATTAAATTGGGTGATCTGGACAAAGCCCTGAATTATTACGAAGATCGCTCTAAAATAGGGAAAGAACTCTATGAAGCCTATCCTCAAAATGTATCCTTTAAAAATGGTCTTGCGATTTCGTATGAAAAACTCGGGCAAACTTACTCGGCGCTTGGCAATTTGGATAAGGCCTTGAAATATTACGAAGAGTATTCCCGATTGGAAAAAGAACTCTATGAAGCCTATCCTCAAAATGTTTCCTTTAAAAACGGTCTTGCCGTCTCCTACACAAATCTGGCTGTTTTTTTTAGGGATCAACAAAATGATGGGGCTAAAGCATTGATGTATTTTAAAAAGGCACAGGTTCTTTGGAAGCAGTTGGTGAAAGATGCACCACAATATGCTGAGTTTCAAAAAAGTTTGCAAAGGTGCCATGATTCCATTAAAAATTTGTCATAAAGGATTCCAAGCCCCGCCTGGGATGTTAAACTTACTTCCGGGTTTATTATTTAGTTTGACGTTTCCAGGTCAGTGAAATGGCTTACGCTGGAAAGTGGATGAATGCGCGGGAGTAGGTATGGACATCCGATCAATGGTTTAATATCCTTACCCGGTACGGGTTATGATATTGGTGTGCCGGGCATGTAGTAAACCTAACGGGTGCGTGGGATTTCCCACAAGTCCTGAGAGAGCCGTAATGACCGGAATCTCATAGTCGAAGGCAAGGGTGTCCACCGCGAGGCGGAATCTGAAGGAAGCCACAGACAAACTGTTGATTTGACGTACAGGAATCGGATACAAGGCCTGCCTTTTCGGGTAACTGACCCATAAATCAGGAAGCCCAAAAGTCATACGGAGGGAAGGGGGGTAAATCCGGCAAGTCAACAGGAAAGGGTTACTACTTACCCCGGGAGATCTTTACAATATCTATACAATCTCGCTCGGAGAGCGAGGATCGATGGATAGGCCAACGGGAAACCGAAGGTTTAGAAAAGTAAAGAAGTGCCGCGTAACGAGCATCCACGAAGCAGTAACAAATTAAAATTTGACTACTTCGGAATCAGCAGAGGGCATAGTAGGTCTGGAAACGAGCCATCATAGATAGATGGAAGACTCACAAACACCGAAGGCCTGAATTTATTAATCAAGGAAAGCATTCAACGATGCGTAAAAGCAAAGAGCAACAGAAACGGGAAGGCGGGGTTCAGATGACTATATTTGATTTACCAGCCAAGGAATCTTTACCCGGCACATCCGGCAGAACCGGAGACCGTCAGGATACAAGGGTTGAATTGCTATCGCGATTGGAGGAACAGCGTACCTTAACCACAAACATTTTAGAAGATGTAGCAGACTTAGTAAACTTAAACAGAGCCTACAAGCAAGTACGGAGCAACAAGGGAAGTGGGGGCATTGATAAGATGGACACTTTAGAACTCCGCCAGTGGCTTGGGAAACACATCAACGAGATGCGCCAGGAAATCCTTACCGAAATCTATTTGGTAAGTCCGGTGCTAAAAGTTGAAATACCCAAACCCAACGGAGGAGTGCGGATGTTGGGCATTCCAACGGTGAAAGACCGTTTTGTTCAACAGGCCATCCATCAGCAATTGAGCATTTACTACGACCCGATTTTCAGTGAACACAGCTATGGATTTCGACCGGGGCGCAGTGCGCAACAAGCGATACTCCAGGCATCATCGTACATAAACGAAGGCAAAGAATGGGTAGTTGATATCGACATGGCTAAATTTTTCGATAAGATTACCCACGATCGATTGATGCAAAGATTGAGTAAAGGTATTGGCGACAAACGCTTGCTACGCTTGATCAATGCCTATTTAAAAGCCGGAATGATGTCAGATGGTTTGGTGGAGCAGCGCATAGCTGGAACGCCGCAGGGCGGTCCACTCTCACCGTTATTGTCCAACATTGTATTGGACGAGCTGGACAAAGAAATCGAGAGCAGAGGGCTTAGTTTTTGTCGTTATGCCGATGATTGCAACATTTTTGTTAAAAGCCGCAAAGCCGGAGAGCGAGTGATGGCATCCTTGGTAAAGTTTATCGAAGGAAAGCTAAAGCTGACGGTAAACCGTGAGAAAAGCGGAGTACGTCATTGCTCAGAGGTGAAGTTTCTGGGATATACCTGCCTTACGGGAGGTGGTATCAGGGTAGCCGACAAATCTATCGTCCGCCTCAAAGAGAAGGTAAGGGAGATAACCCGCAGAAACAGAGGTGTAAGGTTCAATCAGGTAATCAATGAGTTAAACCAAGCCATTCGGGGCTGGACAAATTATTTTAGTTTGGCCAACAAATGGCTTGCCGATTTTCGGGGGCTTGACGGATGGATTCGCAGGAAACTGCGGTGTTATCGCTTGAAACAATGTGGAAGGCGATACACGATTGTAAAGCTGTTGACCGGATTAGGAATACCGCTAAGGAAAAGCTGGAACGTTGTCATGTACACGCAAGGTTGGTGGGCTATGTCCAAGAAGATTGCGGTAAGTCATGCTATGAATTTGAGATGGTTTGCAGAAGCCGGGCTTTTATCATTAGAAGTTCGGATGAAGGTTTAAAAGGTTAATAAAAACCGCCTTGGTACCGCAGGTGCGGGATGCCGGGTGGTGTGGGGGGACAGCGGCGCAAGCCGCTTCCTACCCGATTAGAATGTTTCTGTTGACCGTCTAACAACCCAGTATGGGTTGCGGAATAAGCAATAGCCATTCGTTAATTTCCATTCAAGGGGGTAATCATTCTAACAATAATTTCGATCTGAATTATAACAAAACCCATACTGGGTTTCGATTTTTATTCACCACAATTATAATCTATAATACCACAACCCATACTGGGTTGGGCATTATTATAATTGTTACAGAATAACTTTTCATCGTCCGACTTTGGAGGACATGAAAAGGATAAAAGGCCGATCCATTGTTCAAAGTTTCCAGGTCAGTTAACCGGCTAGCGCTTGAAATTCGGGGAATGAGCTGGAGTACGTATGGACATCCGATCAACAGTTTAATATCCTTACCCGGTACAGCCTGCCCCGATTCTTCGGGGGGTTAAGGTATTGTAGAATGTTTCTGTTGACCGTCCAACAACCCAGTATGGGTTGCGGTATATGCAATTTATTTCTCTTTTTATCCGTGCATCAGTGGCTTTTTTAACCGGAATAATTATTTCGCATAAAAAACCTTACAGTTTGTAATCTGTCTTCTCCCTCTTTCCGAAATCATTAATTTTGCCAACTAAACAAACATTCAAAAATTTGAAAATAATGACTGACTTTCAAAAAGAGATTCTCCAGGGAATTCCTGCTGTTCTGCCACAGCCAAAAATGCGTGATGATTCCTTTTCGCACGCCCCAAAAAGAAAAGACATCTTAAAACCGGATGAAAAAAAGTTAGCGCTGAAAAATGCTTTACGCTATTTTCCAAAAGTGCAACATGCTGTTTTAGCACCCGAATTTGCTGAAGAGCTTAAAAATTATGGCCGCATTTACATGTACCGCTTTATGCCGGGCTATGCAATGTATGCACGCCCCATTCATGAATATCCCCACCAGTGTCAGCAGGCAGCTGCCATTATGCTTATGATCCAGAACAATCTGGATCCCGCCGTGGCGCAGCATCCCGATGAGCTGATTACCTACGGTGGAAATGGAGCCGTGTTCCAGAATTGGGCACAATACAGGCTTACCATGAAATACCTCGCCGAAATGACCGATGAGCAAACCCTGGCCATGTATTCAGGCCACCCCATGGGTTTATATCCATCGCACAAAGATGCTCCCCGCGTGGTGGTAACCAACGGCATGGTTATCCCCAATTATTCCAAACCCGATGACTGGGAAAAATTTAATGCTTTGGGAGTTTCACAATACGGGCAAATGACTGCCGGTTCCTATATGTATATCGGGCCGCAGGGCATTGTGCATGGAACCACCATTACTGTTTTAAATGCCGGGCGCATGTTGCCCGGAGGCGCTAATGAAGGCCTTGGCGGAAAACTTTTTGTTACTTCCGGATTGGGTGGTATGTCAGGTGCTCAGGCCAAGGCTGCTGTAATTGCGGGCGCTGTAGGCGTAATTGCCGAAGTAAACGAAACTGCTGCTGTAAAACGCCATTCGCAGGGTTGGGTGGATGAGCTGTTTTACAATTTGGATGCATTGATTTCGCGCATACGCAAGGCCAAAGAAACCAAGGAATCCGTATCCCTGGCTTTTGTGGGCAACATTGTGGATTTGTGGGAAAAAATTGCTGACGAAGATATTTTTGTAGAACTGGGCTCCGACCAAACATCCTTGCACAACCCCTGGGCCGGTGGCTATTACCCGGCCGGACTTAGTTTTGAAGAGTCAAACAAAATGATGACCGAAGATCCTGAGCTATTTAAAGAAAAGGTACAGGAATCATTGCGCCGTCAGGTTGAAGCCATTAATAAACTCACGGCAAAAGGCATGTATTTTTTCGATTATGGAAATGCTTTCCTGCTGGAATCAAGCAGGGCAGGTGCGGATATTTTAAAAGAAAACGGTGATTTCAAATACCCATCTTATGTGCAGGACATCATGGGACCTATGTGTTTCGACTATGGATTTGGCCCCTTCCGCTGGGTGTGTACCTCGGGCAAGCCCGAAGACCTCGACCTTACCGACCAGATTGCCATGGAAGTTTTGGAAAAGATTGCTGCCACTGCTCCCATCGAAATTACCCAACAAATGAAGGATAACATCCGCTGGATAAGGGAAGCCAAAGTGAATAAGCTGGTGGTGGGCTCTCAGGCACGGATTTTATATGCTGATGCCGAAGGCCGTATTAAAATTGCCACCTCTTTTAACGAAGCCATTAAGTCAGGGAAAATCACTGCTCCCGTGGTGCTGGGCCGCGATCATCACGATGTTTCCGGCACAGACTCGCCTTTCCGTGAAACCTCCAATATTTACGATGGTTCCCAATTTACTGCCGACATGGCCATACAGAATGTAATCGGCGATTCTTTCCGTGGGGCAACCTGGGTTTCCATCCATAATGGCGGAGGCGTTGGCTGGGGCGAAGTAATCAATGGTGGTTTTGGCATGGTGCTCGATGGCTCCGAAGATGCTGGCCGCAGGATAAGAAATATGTTGTATTGGGATGTTAACAATGGCATTTCACGCCGCAACTGGGCCAGGAACGAGGGCGCTGTTTTTGCCATTAAACGTGCCATGGAGCAGAACCCGCTGCTTAAAGTGACCATCCCTGAAGTGGCTGATGATGGGTTAATCAGCGGGCTTTTTTAATAAATCTAATATTTAGGTGCTCCTGCCGGACAAGGCAGGAGCACCAAAATATTAAATATGAAAATACAATTCCCTTTTTCAGCAGACCCTAATTAGTGCCCGTCCATAAAGTCGGCCATTTTCAATAATAAAAAAAGCTTCCCGCAGATTTCGCTGATTAGCGCAGATAAAATCTGCGCTAATCAGCGAAATCTGCGGGAAACATTACTAAAAAGACAGGCTCTAATTAGAGTTCGTTTTTACAGTAACAAATAGAAACATATATGATTTTAGATTTAAGATTTTGTTGAGTATCACCAACATCTTAAATCTAAAATCGTTAATCGCTAATCTTAAATCAAAAAAGTATCGACTTTATGGAAACGCACTAATTTGTTCGTGTTCATAAAGTTGAAGCTTTTCAATAGCCCCGGGTTTTAACCCAAGACAATTGAAATATAAAAACCCGACACAAAAGACAAGCTGCAATTAAACATTACATATTTTTTCTGATTTTTTAGCAAGCATTAAGTTAATGTTAAGAAAGGCATTGTAAGGATTTATCCCGGGATTTAAAAATTAAAAATTCAGGGTTTTTCTATTTTTATTCAAATTTTTCAGTGTTTTGTTTACAATTTTTAGTTCTTATTAAGAATTATTTAAAAAACATTACTTGACATAAGGATATGATATTGCCTACTTTCGCCGCTTGTTTTTTAACTAACCAAAATCACCATGTTAAGATTTACAGCATTAAACCTTGCTTACAACCGCAAGCCCGAGTTAGCAAACATTCCTGATAAAAAAATATCGGACTATTTTGGAGAGCTAACCTTTAACGATACTGCCCAGCGCGAATACCTGACCAAAGATGCCTACGAACAGGTAGTGAATGCCATCGAACGGGGCGACAGCATAAGTCGTGTTGTTGCCGATCAGATAGCTTCGTCGATGAAAGCCTGGGCTACCACCAAAGGCGCTACCCATTACACCCACTGGTTTCATCCGCTTACCGGGGCTACAGCCGAAAAACATGATGCCTTTATAAACCCGTTGACCGGTGGAAGAGCCATCGAAAATTTTAGGGGCACCGAACTGATGCAACAGGAGCCCGATGCTTCGAGTTTCCCCAGCGGCGGAATTCGCAACACCTTTGAGGCACGCGGTTATACTGCCTGGGATCCAACTTCACCTGCTTTTATTTTGGATAAAACATTGTGTATCCCCACCATCTTCGTCTCATACACCGGCGAAGCACTCGACTTTAAAACACCTTTGCTTAAAGCTTTAAATACCATCGATAAAGCTGCCGTGGATGTGTGCCGTTATTTTGATGAAGATATAAAAAAAGTGAATGCTACCCTGGGTTGGGAGCAGGAATATTTTTTGGTGGATAAAGCGCTTTACAACGCCCGCCCCGATATGCTGCTCACCCGAAGAACGGTTTTCGGCCATGCCTCCGCTAAAGATCAGCAATTGAGCGACCATTATTTTGGTACCATCCCTACCAGGGTAATGGAGTTTATGAAGGAGTTTGAATACGAATGTCATAAATTGGGTATTCCCATCAAAACGCGCCACAACGAGGTTGCTCCCAGCCAGTTTGAATGTGCGCCGGTTTTTGAAGAAGCCAACCTTGCCGTTGACCACAATCAACTCCTGATGCACCTCATCAAACGGATTGCTTCCAAGCATAACTTTTATGCACTGCTGCACGAAAAACCTTATGCCGGGGTAAACGGATCGGGCAAGCACAACAACTGGTCGCTTGCTACCGATACAGGCATCAATTTATTATCGCCCGGAAAAGACATTAAATCGAATTTGCGTTTTCTCACCTTCCTTGTAAATATCCTCAAGGCAGTGCATGATTATTCTGATTTAATCAGGGCTTCGATAGCCTCTGCCGGAAACGATCATCGCCTGGGCGCTCATGAAGCTCCGCCGGCCATTATCTCGGTGTTTATTGGTACCGAACTTACCAGGGCGCTAAAAGAATTGGAAAACCAGGGCACCAATAAAATTGAAGATGGTAAAGAATTTAATTTGAATGTTCCGAAAATTCCGGAGATTTTGTTGGATAACACCGACAGAAACCGTACTTCACCGTTTGCCTTTACAGGAAACAAATTTGAATTCCGTGCGGTGGGTTCATCTTCAACCTGCTCCAAGGCCATGACTCCCCTAAACCTGGTGTTGGCCAATCAGCTCAAGAATTTTAAAAAGGAAGTGGATGCACTTATCGGGAATAATTTGAGTAAGGAGGATGCCATACTCCAGGTGTTGCGTCAATATGCCCGCGATAGCAAACGCATACTTTTCGAGGGAAATTCGTACAGCGATGAATGGGTGAAAGAAGCCGGGCAACGGGGTTTACCTAATATCAAATCTACACCACAGGCATTGGTCAAATCATTAACGCCCGAAATTATCGACCTTTACGAACGTGAAGGTATTCTTACAAGGCGCGAATTGTTGGCACGTCACGATATTAAAATGAAAAAATATACCATGCAGATTCAAATCGAATCGCGGGTAATTGGCGATCTGGCCACCAACCATATTATTCCTGTAGCCATCAAGTATCAAAGCGTGTTAATCGACAATGTGAAAGGTTTGAAAGAAGTGCTGGATAATAAAACTTTTGTTAAGCTATCCAAAAATCAATTGCAGTCGATCAAGGATATTTCGGAACATATTTCCGAAATCAGGGAAAATATTATAAAAATGAAAGTGCAGCGCAAAATTGCCAACATAATAGAAGATGCTGATAAGAAGGCCATCTGTTACAACGAAAAAGTTTATCCATTCTTCGATGTAATCCGTTACCATGTGGATAAATTGGAACTGATGGTGGACGATAGCTTATGGCCATTGCCAAAATACCGCGAAATGTTGTTCATAAGGTAAAACAAATCCCGGGTTTTTCACGATTTTTTTCAATCCCCTGAATACGTTTAAGGCTTTTTGTTTTTCTTTTGAAAGGCAAAATGATCCAATAAATTCAGGGGATTTTTTGCGTTAGTAAGTCAATACTCCTTTTTTAATAATAATGATAAAAAAGGATATTCTCGTTCTGATTTTATATCAATGAAGAATTGCAGGCTGAAAGTCTGCAACATCAAAGAATAGAAGGAATCGACAGGTCTTGCCAGGCTGAAAGCCTGGGACACTGAGATGTATCTCCGTAGGAGTCCTTCGGGCAGGCCTTCAGTTTGAATTTGTTAAATTGTTTTGTGTAAAGCAGGAGCTTTGCTCCTGCTTTTGTTGTGTAAGGCTTTCAGCCTTTTTCATGAATTTGCAGAGTGAATATTTGAAATCTAAAAATATACTATTTGTTTTTCAGTACTAATGACAGCTTTTTGCAAGGAATAGAATGTGAGGCAAAAAGAGATTTCTCAATCCCCGAAAAAACGGGGCAGGCTGCTTCGCTCCATCGAAATGACCCTGGCCACGGGGTTGATTTGGGAGGATGGAAATCGGGCGCTTCACGCCCGATTTCCATCCTCCCACTACCCAAACGGAAGCATTGTAACCTCGAAGGAGCTTGCAGCCTGCCCCGACCATTCGGGGACTGAGACCTGCCTCGCCTGCACCATTGCATACACACCAGTGGCCCGCTTCGCCAGCGAGGCGAGCAAGGCGGGGTTCTGTTTAATAGTTAGGTTTTCAGCGCCTTACACAAATCTGTCATTGGTATCGAAGGGAGAAATCTACTACGAATTGTCATTTCACTTTGAGGCCTCTTTTTCAGGGGCTTGGAACTACCAATGACATGTTTGTGTAAGGAGTTGGAGTGCAAGTTGCCGGAGAGACCTCTCAATCCCCGAAAAAACGGGGCAGGCTGCTACGCTCTTTCGAGGTGACAGGGCTTTGGGAGAAGGGGGGTGGGAGAAAGTGGGCGCTTTGCGCCCACTTTCTCCCACCCCAAATAAATCCCCGAGATTGGTCATTTCGACTGAAAAAACGTAGCGTAGCAAGTTTTGAAAGGAGAAATCTGTTTACAGTGATAGACATTATTTACATCCACAAAAATGGTAGTAGAACCGATAAAAAAGGATATTCTCGTTCTGATTTTATATCAATGAAGAATTGCAGGCTGAAAGTCTGCAACATCAAAGAATAGAAGGAATCGACAGGTCTTGCCAGGCTGAAAGCCTGGGACACTGAGATGTATCTCCGTAGGAGTCCTTCGGGCAGGCCTTCAGTTTGAATTTGTTAAATTGTTTTGTGTAAAGCAGGAGCTTTGCTCCTGCTTTTGTTGTGTAAGGCTTTCAGCCTTTTTCATGAATTTGCAGAGTGAATATTTGAAATCTAAAAATATACTATTTGTTTTTCAGTCGAAATGAGGAATTTAGGTTTTGATAAAATTAGGTTTTTCTTTAATGATCAAACTTTTTAACACCGACTTCTACTTTAAAATTCAATGCATTCTCCTGTGGCGGGATGGGGCAGGAATACTTCTTGTTGTAGGCACAAAGCGGATTGTAGGCTTTGTTGAAGTTCAAAACCAAAGTAGCTCCCTTTTCGGGGATTTCCATATCTAAGTATCTTCCACCGCCATAAGTAGTTTCGCCATTGGTTAAATCGGTGAAGGGTAAGAAAAGGTAAGAGTTGAATTCCGGCCTTTTGGCAATTAGATCAAGGTTTTGGTAAACGTTCAGCGTGTGTTTTTCGCCCGCATATTCAAAAGTTACCTCGCCATATTTCACATATTTCACCTCATCTTTGGTGCGCTTCATCATAAAAGGGATGGCCTGTGGCGTGCGCTTGATGTTCACTTCAAAAATCAGATTAGGATTAACCGGATAAAAATCCAGGCCTTCGAATGCTTCCATATCTTCGGGAAGGAGCGGCGTTTTGTCAGGATTGGCATATTCGGCGTTTAACGCTTCTTGTGCCTGGATGGATTCTTTTAGGTATTTCTCATTAGATATTTGGGCATTTGCAATACATGAAATCGTTAGCAAGCCAAGGATGAGGATTTTTATTTTCATCTGTATAAAATTAGCCACGGATGCACGGATGATATAGTATGGCTTTTCATTCATGCCAGTGCATATTAATAATTATTATAAATTTTCATAATACAATGATTGAAATTAGTGCGGCTAAAATAGCATTTTTAATGTATTACATTAAAGCTATATGATGGATAAAAATAATGTGCTTGATGCTTGCATAACGCTGCGGCAGGGATTGAAGCGGCACCCCTGTGCAGTGGCGGCTGATATTTTTGTTGGTGGGTGGCTGCTGACAGAGGAAGCACGCCAGCCGCCTATAAAAATACAGCTGGCACAAGCAGGGTATAGCGGAAAGCCCGCCAGGCCGCCCAAGAAATGCTAACGCAACGGCGAGGCAAGCCCACCCCAAATTACTATCTTCAAAATACTTAGGTTAAGTTTAAAATAAATGTAATCCGGGCTGTTTTTTACATTCCCGGCATTATTGGAATAAAACCTTCCCGGTCATCTCCTTTGGGATATCCATGCCCATCAGTGCCAGGATGGTTGGGGCTACATCGGCAAGGATGCCGTTGCTGATTTTTTTATACCTTTCGGAAACCAGGATGCATGGCACGGGATTAAGCGAGTGCGCCGTATTGGGCGAACCATCAGGATTAACGGCATTGTCGGCGTTGCCATGGTCGGCAATTATCAATACTTCATAAGCATTTGCCTTTGCTGCATCAACAACTTCATGCACACATCGATCAACAGTGGCAACGGCCTTTAAAATGGCTTCATAAACCCCGGTGTGCCCCACCATATCGCCATTGGCAAAATTGAGGCACACAAAATCGGCCTCCTGCTTTTTCATCTCTTCCACTATGGCATCCTTTACGAGGAAAGCGCTCATTTCGGGTTGCAAATCGTAGGTGGCTACTTTGGGCGACTGTTTTAAAATGCGTTTTTCACCTTCAAACTCCTGCTCCCTGCCCCCCGAAAAGAAAAAGGTAACATGGGCATATTTTTCGGTTTCGGCTATCCTGATTTGTTTTTTACCGGCGGCTGAAACCACTGCCCCAAGCGTATTCTCCACATTGTCTTTTCTATAAATTACATTGACACCCTTAAAAGAATCATCGTAATTGGTCAAGGTGTAATATTTCAAATCGAGGGTATGCATGCCATGTTCATGAAAGTTCTGCTGTGTAAGTGCAGTTGTAATCTGGCGTAGCCTGTCGGTCCTGAAATTAAAACAAATCACCACATCACCTTCCTTGATATCGCCAATGGGCTTATCATTTTCATTGACCATCACTATAGGTTTGATAAATTCATCAGTCACACCTTCATCGTACGATTCCTGCATCGACTGTAAAATATCAGTTGAATGTTTGCCTTGCCCATTCACCATCAGATCGTAGCCAATTTTTATCCTTTCCCAACGTTTGTCACGGTCCATGGTATAGTAGCGACCAACAAGTGAGGCAATCTGGCCGTTTGAATGCTGCAGATGATTGAGTAGGTTTTTCACAAATCCTAAGCCGCTTTTTGGATCGCAATCGCGGCCATCTGTAAGGGCATGGATAAAAACATTTTCCAATCCGTAATCCATGGTTAAATCGCAAAGTTTATAAAGGTGCGTATCCATCGAATGTACGCCGCCATCAGAAACCAACCCGATAAAATGGACAGCTTTGTTATTTTCTTTTGCAATGTTAAATGCTTCTACAAGCTGTGGATTCTTTGCTATCGAATTATCTTTTATTGCCATATTGATCCTCACCAAATCCTGGTAAACAATCCTCCCGGCACCAATATTCAGGTGGCCAACTTCCGAGTTGCCCATTTGTCCGTCGGGCAGGCCAACGTTTTCGCCGCTGGTCAACAATTCAGCATTTGGGTATTTTTCCATCAGGCCATCGATGTAAGGCGTGTCTCCGTTAAAAATCACATCAGCTCTCGACTTATTCCCTTTTCCCCATCCGTCAAGGATCATCAATAATACTTTTCTATTTCTATCTTGTGTCATAATGTTCTTAATTTTAAATCTACCAAATAAACAACAATCTGGTGATTTTAGCCTTTAAGTGTGCAAATTTAGCTTTTCATGTGGGAATATTAAATAAGAAGGCTTTGTTTTGCGGGTTGTTTGGCCAAAATTTCTTTGTACTTTTGTTTTTTTAAATAATTATTGAATGAGAAAGTGGGTTATTCCGGATTTGCATGGTTGCGTTAAAACGCTTACTGTTATGATTGAAGAGCACATAAAACCCGAAAAGAATGATGTCTTGTATTTTTTGGGCGATTACATCGACCGCGGGCCAAATCCAAAAGGTGTGCTTGATTATATAATGAAGCTTGAGGATGATGGCTTTAATGTGAAACCCTTGCGGGGAAACCATGAGGAATACATGGTGCTTGCCTATAACAGCGTGAAAAATCAGAAAAGAAAGTTTTTGTTTTGGAAAGAACCTAACAAACTGCTTGACGAATGGATAAGGTATGGGGGAAGTTATACACTGAATAGCTTTGGAGTGAAAAGTGTAAGCGAAATCCCTGAAAAATATATCAATTGGCTGCAAAACCTGGTGCATTATTTCGAGGATGATAAATATATCATTGTACACGCAGGACTCAATTTCGATAGGTTAGACCCATTCGAGGATAAACATGCCATGTTGTGGTCGAAGGCTTTTAACCCGGATATTGAAAAAATTAACAACAGGATAATCATACACGGCCATGTTCCGGTAAGCTTCAATTTTATAACCACAACACTTGCCAACCCAAACCGCAAATATATTGCGCTCGACAATGGCTGCTACCTCCCGCATAAAGAAGGCATGGGGCATTTGGTTGCCTTAGAGCTGAATTCGATGGAACTGAAAATGCAAAAAAATCTTGATTAATGGGATTTATTTGGGATTCGTAAGATTGGTATTTCCCCCGGATTGTAAACGCCAATTATTTAGTATTTGTCCATAGAGTCGTTATTTTTCAACATAAAAAAAAGTCTCCCGCAGATTTCACTAATTAGCGCAGATTTTACCTGCGCTAATTAGTGAAATCTGCGGGAAAAATTACTAAATAGACGAATACTCATTAGAATACTTGTCAGTATCTAATATTTCGGAAGTTGCATTCTTTTGGTAAAATCAACAGGAATGTAATTCTCATAACTTTTGCAAACCTGCTGGCTGAACTGAATGCCATAAACGATGAGTTTATTCCAGCTTGCTTCATCAATGTTTGTTAAATCCTTTTTCAGCAAAGCACTTTTGGTAAGGCCATAAATCAATCCGGCATTAAAATTATCGCCGGCGCCAATTGTGCTTAGCACATTAATTTCGGGAACGGAATAGTACCTGTATTCTTTTGCTGATGCTAAAAAAACATACCTTGATGAGTTGGTGTAAATAAGGACGGCTTCAGAATTATCCTTCAGTATTTCAGCCGCATCTTCAGGATTATTCACATCAAAAAGCGCTTCAAAATCCTCGTTTGAAGCCCGAACAATATCAGCCAGCGAAAAATTTTCGATGACTGAATTCACTACTTCTTTTAAATTATGATTACGCGGATGCCGGATATTGGGATCGTAAACAATAATTGCCCCTGAATTTTTAGCTTGTCTTACAAACGAAAGTACCCGACTTCTCACTTCAGGGTTTATGGCAAAAAATGAACCGAACAAAACAATATCATTTTCCCGAATTTGAGGGAATGCTTGTTGTAATCTTTGTTTTGGGTAGGCTTTGTAAAAACTGTATTTTGCATTTTTGTTTTCATCCAGAAAAGCCAAAGCCAGGGGAGTTTTGCCATCGCTGAATGAATGCACGAAAGAAATATCCACCCCATTTTTTTTCAGGAAATTCAAAATCAATTTTCCGGGATCATCGTCTCCAACTTCCGAGATGAAGGAAATATCGCAGCCACATCTGCCGAGGCTTACCGAGGCATTGAGCATCGAGCCACCTGCTTTTCCGGCCTTGATCTCACCATGTTCAAAAATGATATCATACACTGTTTCGCCTATGGTGTAAATCTTTCGTTTCATGTTATTATAATGTAGTGACCAAATATAATTAAGCTTCTGTAAATAAAACCATTATTTTCTTGTGGTCAAACTTTCACTTCTTTATTTATTAAATTTGTAAAAAATTGACTGTAAAATGAAAAACATAAATCCATCTGTAATATTAACCCGTGTATTTGGATTTTTCCCAATTCTGGCTATTTTCTTTTTTGCATCATATTTTGGGGTTAAAATTGGTTTTGATTTACTAGTATATCAATATCAAATTCCACTGGTTTGGTTCATTTTGATTGGAGTAATATTGTCTTATCATTTCGTTTCCTGGATTCCGCACTTTGCCCTGTGTTTTTAATCTGATTCCCATTCACCCGACAGATCATCAACTGAAGCTGAGCTTTTAACATTTGAGATTGGTGGAGAAAGCGGATTGATTTTAATCGACAGTACCACAATTTTCTCCCCCCATTTTGTCACAAATAGTAACTTCGGCTGTTCTTACATAAACGACAATAAAAAAAGTGGACAACTTCGAAATGCTGTACCGGAAATATTATGAAGCAATTTATAGGTTTTGCTTTCGGATGCTTGGCAACCACGAAAACGCGATGGACATCACACAGGAAACTTTTATAAAACTCTACGAACGAATAAAGGGGCACGTATCTGAAATTGAAAACACCAGGGCATGGCTCTACAAAGTGGCCGGAAATCTTTGTTTGAATGCCCTCAATACCAAATCGCACCAAAGTGAAATCAGAAACCGGATCGAAAATCAATCCATCGATCATTCTACTCCGGAAAAAATTTTACTGGAAATAGAAAAAACAAGGATGTTAAAAAATGTGCTTGCACAACTGACACCTAAAAATCAACTTTTAATTTTTATGTACCAGGATGGATTGTCGTACAAGGAAATGTCGGCAGGTACAGGGATAAAATTGAATTCGCTTGGTAAAACATTGTGGCGGATTATAGATCAAATTTCGGAAACCGTAAAATTAAAAATCGATGAATAACGAAGCTGAATTTTTAAAATATCTTGATAAAGAGCTTTCGGGTGAGGAAGCCGAGAAAATGGAATCGCTTTTAAAGCATAATCCGGATCAGAAAAAATTGTTGGAAAACATTGCACAAAAACGGCAACAAACTTTGGATACACTTGAAATGCTCAATCCGAAGGAAGCGATCACTATTCCGCCTTTTGAAAATAGTTTACATTCACCGAAAATCTCTCACAAAAACACCTCATTTTTCATAGCCCACTTCCGGCGCTACGCTGCGGCAATACTAATCCTGGCAACCATCGCCATAACATTCATGCTCTTCAATCGGCATGAGGCAGATCAACAAGCGATTGTTGTTTCGGAAGTGATAAATGAAAATCAAAATATTGAAGAATTTGAAGAACTGAATGAATACATAAGCCCAAATCGCAACTGGAATAAACGAGAACTTGTATGGACGGTTTTGAAATTGAAGGATTAGTTTTAAGGTTGTTGAGTTGTCGGGTTATCGGGTTATCGGGTTCTCAAATTTATTACCAATAAAACTACATGAGAAACCTAACAGGTCTATCTGCCGGATGTGTGAGAAAAATGTCATAAGATTTGGAAGCCCTCTAATAGGAAGACCTGTTAGGTTTACCAATCAAAATAAATGAATACAAAAAGCAAATGATACGAAGCAAAGAATTTATCATAACCATAAAATTCAAAAAATCATGAAAACAAAAATTTTAACTATTGCTGTTTTAGCCTTTCTGATGATATCAACAGGAATGGCCCAATCGATTTCTTACAATGCAAAAAATGTAAATCTCGTTCCCGAAACTTCCTTTTTGCCTAATGCCGACTGGCAGGCACTATTTTATGATGCTTCCGAAAACAATACAGCAGGACGTGTCGGGATAAATAAGCAGGTTGTGGTTGGTTCGGATGGGCGGGTCTATATTTCTGACCGAAGCAAATTTACCATTACCATCCTCGACAAAACCGGGAAACATCTCAAAACTTTTGGAAAGAAAGGGTACGAGGACGGTGAATTTATAAATAACCAGGATTTTAATGGCATACTTAAAAATGAATACCTCGTGGTGAGCGATAACACCGGTCGTATCAACTTTTTCGACCTCAACGGGAATTTCATTAAAGTGTTCCGCATCGATTTTATGCCAAAAGATATTTTCCCGTTAAACTCAGGAAATCTGATTATTTGGGGACATGTTCCCATGTCGGGAAAAAAATCAAAAGATGTGCTCGCCGAACTTGATTTTACAAGCGGGAAGTATGATGTATTTTATGAAAAAATTGAACACTACGACCAACCGGAATACATCACCATGGAAACCAAATCAGGCTCAGCATACATGATGACAGCTTATTCGCGAAAAAAAATGACCATTCGAATAACCAACAACGACAAGGTTGTGGTAGCCTACAACCAAAGCGGCAGCATTAAAGTATTTTCGCCGGTTAACGGCAAATACCAGGAATCCGAATTTAAAATACAGATCGAACCGGAAGATATCAGCGATGAAGTGAAAGATGAATACTACCAAAATTTTAAAGAAAGACTACTAAGCAAAGGATCGGATACTTCCAGTGCCGAATTAGTAAAAGCGGAAGGCTTTTTCCCGGAACACCTCCCCTATTTTTATAATATGATTTTAGATGATAAAAACAACGCGCTACTTTTCATCTACACCAACAACGAAGGACAAGACTATGCTTTTCAGGCATATTCGCTTGATGGAAATCTCCTTGGCCAATCCGAATTTAAAATAGATGGTTATGAACTACTTTCGAATATGGGACATTTCAAGTTTAAGGATGGATATGTTTATACACTTGCCCTTAAAAAAGGCGAAGAGTTCCCACTTAGGATTTTGAAATGCAGGATTGAATAGTTGAATGTTGAGCGAAGCGAAATCCCGCCCCTGCGGGAACTGAATGATAGAAACAAAAGAATGACAGAATGATAGAAACAAAAGAATGACAGAATGATTGTCCGAAGGACTCCTACGGAGAAACGACCTGAGCGAATTTAGCGAACGAAGAGAACTTAGCGAACAAAGCGAGGTAGGCGACTAAAGCGATAAGAAGAGTGATGGGATTTTGGTGTTTTGGAAACCTCGAAACATGCATAGCTCTTTCGAGCGTTTAAAAAAAGGTGAACTTGTACTTTTCATTAGGAAATTTTTACCATAGTAAAACCTTCAAGGACGGGTGATTTATAAAGTTACCCGGTGAATCAACTTTAGCAATCGTACCTCTATTTTAAAAAACAGTTCTTCTTTCAGGCACAATTCATCGGGTGACTTTGCCCATTTTAAAACCAACAGGTAACATTTGCAGGAATTATCTCACCAAAAGAGGACTTTTCAATGACAATAAATGAAGATAGAATCGGATGATGGATGGACAAAACGATGATGCCAGGCTGAACAAGATTTAGCATAGTTTTTCTAAAACAAAGCATTTTCCGATGGACACTACTGGGAATTTTGAGGATTTCGACTAAGGCTTCCAAAAAAAAGAGTTTTGCACTTCTGAAATTTTTTAAGTTCTGGTTGTTGATATTTTGTTGATCCGGATAATAAAGTAAAACCTTATTCCTCAAATTTTCACCTTAATAAATTAAATGTTTCAGGGATACACGAACCTTATTACCTTATTCCAAAAGCAATTGAGGAATAATAAGGTAATAAGGTTGTAGTTCGTTTTCTTTTGATTTTGTACTAAGGTGGAGTTTCCTGATAAGGTTTTTAATATTCACAATTTGGTATTAATTGGGATAACTGAAACCTTTAAAAAATTAAACTGCATACAACATAATATTAGCAAAACCTTCCAATTAAATCTATCTGCATTTATATCATCAATTATTCCTACATTGCAAACGATTACTTTTTTTGTGATTTCAAAATATAATGAATAAATACGCAAAACTAAAAGCCATGAAAAATTTGCTACATAAATCGATTTTCTCCATTTTACTTATACCATTTATCGCTTTTCTTATACCAAATTACACCTGCGCACAAGAATCTGTGAAAACCGATTCTGCTACTGGAATCACATTTAATCCTGACGGGAGTAAAGACTGGGACGGAAAAACCCGGCATTGGCATGTTGACACCAAAGGAGACACTCTAGTTTCTTATAAAAACCAAGAACAAGCTGATAAATTTGAAAAAGACATGGAGAAATCAATGGCTGGAACTGATGACTTAGTTTATGACATTACTAACCCGATGTTTGGACTTGTAAGCTATGTTCCCGCGCATGACACGACCTATCAAACAGATACTGATTGGTATGGCTCTGGAGATGTTAATTTAAATGGTGTTATTGATTGGGACGACCACAATTCCACAGTTTCTGGAACAGATCCGTTTAATGACGGAACCTATAGGGGAGATACAGATTTGGATGGTGTAAGTGGAACTGCCCAAGACAAACAAATAATTTATGAATACTTAATGGGGGAAAGAAATCACATTAATGTTTGGGAATTTGAAACGGAACCGGAGCAAATTAGTCATTTGGAAAAAGCGTTGGCAATTGACCCGACTAGTGAAATTTCTCCTGGGCCAAGTGGATGGAGTTGTTCTGGGTACATGGCACAGTTGTTTATTAACATGAGGGGTGTTTATGACATAGCAAATAGTGGTTTTGCAGAACCTAATGGAACAAATTTAGAATTTGATTTAACTCATAATGGAATATTTAGACTGCCTTTGCTAGAGACCAACACAATGGCTTCTACGGGGACGCATGCAATTAATAGCGTTCACTTGGGAAATCCCGAAAACCAAAATGCAACTAATTTTTATGATAAAATTGCTATTGAACCTCAAAATGACCAATTCCCAGAAATTGGAGATTGGGATTTTAATACATTTATGAAAGAAAAATGGTATGGTTATTTTTATAATTCTTTATTTGAAGAATGGCAATATGGGGCAAGAAGTCTTGTTGATTATGATATTTCTTCCGGAAGTCCCGTTATTGATTATACTCATCCGGATTTAATGGAATCCTGGAATCCTTTTTTGAAAGCTGAAATGCCGGAAGACAAAACTCGTGAATTTCCGGCGGATACTTCTGTTTTAGCGAATGGCTCTCCCGCTAATTTGTATCATGGAACTAAAGTTAGTTACGCTGATGAGGACGATCAAACCTCGAACGGGACTTGCTCAGATGTTGATTATAATGTTTCTAGGACTTGGAATTTAGTTGCTGGGACATATAATTCTGGGAATACTCCGATTGCTTCACATACTCAAAATATTCATGTAGAGGACACGACTCCTCCCGAAGTTGAAACTATGCCTGGTGACACGACGATTACAAAATATGATTCGATGCATCCGGATGACTTGGGTTGGCCCACATGGTCCGATAATTCAACTTTGCCTTTGGCCGATTCTTCCTACAACGATGTTTTATTGGGCGGAGACGACCCTATTCAAAATTGGGCAAGATATTTTACTGGAGTTGACGTTTGTGGAAATGAAAAAGTGAGCGAAGCACAACATATTGATATTGATTTAATGGAGGGCCTTGAAGGTAAAGTTAAACAAGACAATGCATATATTTCGCCGAACCCTGTTTTAAATGAGTTTACTCTGCATTACAATAAACCTGGAAACATCAAAGTTGGTTTGTATGACGTTCAAGGAAAACTCTTGGAAGAAAAGGTTTATTCTGGACTCGCTCCAAACTCGGATATTCCATATAGTCTTCAGGATAGAGCAAAGGGACTTTATATTATGACAATTGAAAGTGACGATGGTTCTACCGAAATTTTGAAGTTTGTAAAAAGATAACTGTTTTGGAGCTGCTGAAAAACTCCGCTGTATTATTCAATATTTCGGTGCGCTGCACCTCCCGATACATTCATGTATTCATTTTACTAATCGGGTAGGAAGCGGCTTGCGCCGCTGTCCCCCCACACCACCCGGCATACGTACTCCGTACCAAGGCGGTTTTTATTAACCTTTTAAGCTCCAGTTGCGACAACAATTCAACCCTTGTACCCTGACTTTGACCGGTACTGCCGGCTGGGTCGGGTGAAGGTTCGTTGACGGACAAATCAAATATCGTCATTTGAACGCCGCCTTCTCTTTTCTGTTGCTCTTTGCTTTTACGCCTCGTTGAAAGCTTTCATTGATTAATAGATTCAGGCCTTCTCACTCTTTTGAGTGATACTATGCCCTCTGCTGACTTCTTTACGTTTCTAAACCTTCGGTTTCCCGTTGGCCTATCCATTGATCCTCGCTCTCCGAGCGAGATTGTATAGATATTGTAAAGACCTCCCGGGGTAAGCAGTAACCCTTTCCTGTTGACTTGCCGGATTTACCCCTCTTTCCTCTGAATGACTTTTGGGCTTCCTGATTTATGGGTCAGTTACCCGGAAAGACAGACCTTGTATCCGATTTCTGTACGTCAAATCAACAATTTGTCTATGGCTTCCTTCAGATTCCACCTCACGGTGGACGCCCTTGCCTTCGACTATGAGATTCCGGTCATCACGGCTCTCTCAGGACTTGTGGGGTTTCCCACGCACCTGTTAGGTTTACTACATGCCCGGCACACCAAATATTGTCACCACGCTGTGGCTTATCCTACAGGTGCGGAGCACCCTGAATCTGCCGGCCGGAGGGCGAGCATGCTTGATGAAAAATCGGCATTTGTAGAAGTCCATCTTATCAGTTAGAAAAAAGGTGTAACGTACCGAAATATCAGATGCGTAATATTTGGTCATTAAACCACCCAACCATATACATTATCCTCATATTATAGGGTTTATAAGTGAATTATCGCTGATATATGAACTTACAGACAAACTTATCTTACTGTTATAATTGATTTCTAATACAACCAATTAATTTTTCATTTTTAGATTTAAATCCATTGTTCACAAAAAATTTCTGTTTTTTTGTATTTCAAAATATGAATCGGAAATTTAGCGAAATATGAAAAAAAGACAAATTCCACACACCTACGTCATCGTTTTTGCCATTATTGTTTTTGCCGCCATACTTACCTGGATAGTTCCCGGCGGAGCTTTCGAAAGGACAACCGTTGTTGTTAATGGCTCAGAGCGGGAAGTTATTCAAAGCGAATCGTTTGCTTACATCGAAAATGCCCCACAGACCTGGCAGATTTTTTCGGCGCTGTTTGATGGCTTTGTGGATAAGGCCGACATCATTGTTTTTATCCTGCTCATCGGGGGGGCGTTTTGGATTATGAACAACAGCCGCGCCATTGACGTGGGGATTTATTCCTTCCTGAAATTCACGAAAAAACTGGAGCACAATAAATTTATAAAAGCCATTGGTGTAAACAACATGGTCATCACCCTGATCATGTTGATGTTTAGCGCCTTTGGAGCCATTTTTGGGATGAGCGAAGAAACCATTGCTTTCATCATCATATTTGTCCCGCTCGCCATCACTATGGGCTACGATTCCATCGTGGGTGTTTCGATGTGTTTTGTTGCTGCCGGGCTGGGATTTGCGGGGGCTTTGCTTAATCCCTTCACCATTGGCATTGCACAGGGCTTGTCGGACATCCCGCTATTTTCGGGCATCGAATACAGGTTTTTTTGCTGGATCGTGATCAACACAATTGGCATTGGCTGGATTTTGAGGTATGCCGCAAAAATTAAAAAGAATCCAAAAAAATCTGTCGTTTATGAAGATGACGAATACTGGCGCAAAAAAGGAGATACTGAAGATATTGAAAACATCAAATTTGAAACGCCAAAATCAGCCTGGTTTACTTTTTTCATCATCCTTGCTGTAATGATTCTGTATTCATTTATGATGCCTCAAACAACGCTGTCTGTTGGCAATTCATCTGCTACCTTTCCGGTAATTCCCATACTCACGGGCGTATTTCTAATAAGCGGGATTCTATCGCTTCGCAAATCAGCCCACTTTTTTGTTTTGAATTTATTGATGTTTACCATCCTTTACCTCATTGTAGGCGTGATGGGTTACGGCTGGTATGTGATGGAAATAGCCACCTTGTTTTTTGCCATGGGCATCGCTTCGGGGGTAGCCATGAATAACTCGCCAAACAAAATAACCGGCCTTTTCATGGAAGGTGTAAAAGATATTATGTCGGCAGCCATGGTGGTGGGGCTGGCAGGTGGCATTATCATCGTGCTTCAGAACGGACAAATTATCGATACCCTCCTGTACTATATTTCCGAATCGATGGGGGAAATGGGTGAGATAGCCTCTGTGGGGATGATGTATGTTTTCCAGACCATCATTAATGTGGTTATTCCATCGGGCTCGGCCAAGGCAGCCCTGACCATGCCTATCATGTCGCAGTTCTCCGATTTGATCGGGGTTTCGCGCCAGGCTACCGTTATGGCTTTCCAGTTTGGCGATGGCTTTACCAATATGATTACCCCAACTTCGGGCGTGCTGATTGGTGTGCTGGGTGTAGCCAAAATCCCTTACGACAAATGGGTAAAATGGATTACTCCATTTATGATCGTGTTGATTATTTTGGGATTTCTTTTATTAATCCCAACCGTAACAATGCAGTTGAACGGGTTTTAGGTGGTGATGAAACCAATAAATTAGGGCATACAAAACATGGAAACCGACAATATGAAAAAAAAATTAGTACTGAAAAAATTGTTAATAGGTCTTTTACTTTTTGCTTCGATTACGTCTTATGGTCAAAAAAATAAATTTCATGTAAATATTAATGAAAAGACTTTTGGCAAAAACTTTGTTTCTGACACTGAAATAAAGGGTATTCAATATATCTTTCCAGATAGAATTCATGAATTTTTTCTCGACACAACAGCCGGATTCCTTACTGTTCAATTACGGGGGATAAAAAAAGAAAAATGGCTTCGAAACAAAGGGAATATTTTGCAATATGACCTAAATAACAAGGAGCTTTTGTGGAGCAAGAAGATAGCATATCAAGTTAGTAGTTTACAGCAATTTAGCAATACAATGATTTTTACTGTTGCAAATAAAAGTTATTGCTTAGATATAAACACAGGTAATGAACTGTGGGAAGTTAAGAATAACATATATTACGTTGACCCGGTTGATAATATTGGAATAGGATATAGATATAAAAGCTCAACAGGATACTCAAATGAACTTGAAGGAATTAACTTGAAGAATGGAGAAGCAATTTGGAAAAAAGAACTAAATCGTGAATATGGCTGGAATGATGTTTTTTATACAAATGATTCAACCTTAGTTGTTGTTGCTGCTGGATTGCATTCAATTAACATTAACAATGGCTTAGGTTGGGATTACAACACAATTACTGGGAAAAAGGATTATTCAGGAACTGTCGCGGCAAATGTAGCTGGTGCTGCACTTGGGCTATTAACAGGCACTTTTGTAATGTCAACGGGACACAATTTAGTTCGTGATGTTGTTTCAAATGTTCTTATGGACAGTTTAAATATTTACTTTTCATCAATGGAACAACTGGCAAAAATTGATAAAAACTCTGGAGAAATTATTTGGAGTCATCCATTTCCTAAAGACCTACCAAGTAAGTCAACAATTTTTATGGATGACAGTCTTGTTTATATGATTAATAAAGGCTACGCATTGATGGGGTATAGACAATTGAGCTTTGGAAAATCATTTATTGCAGCCTTTGAAAAAGATACTGGAGAACAAAAGTATTTATCCATAATTAATGTAAAAGATGACCCGATACTTGGATTTAAAATTATGGATGAAAATATTTATTTGGTTTTTAAAAATAAAATAGCAAGGTATTCACATGAAACTGGTAGCTTAATAAACGAGAAAATTTTTCCAAATGAAAAATTTGGTGAGTTGAAATATTTTGTAGGCAACCAGGTTTTCATAACTAATGAGGATGAAGAATACATCAGTTTGCCTCAATCTGATACTACAAAATTATACGTGTTTACTAGTAATGGAAAAACATTGTCTATTGATAATCAACTGAATGTTGTAGAAACAATAGATTATGAAGATCTAAGTATTTATTATTTACATTCCAAAGGATACAAATTTATTGCACATGATAAGTTGACATGGATAATTGATAATAACGGACAAAAAATTGCTAAAATAAATATTACCTCAGAGGCCTTCATCATTGGAAAAACATTATACGAAAAACAAAATGACACTTTTATAACTATTGACTTGTCGACTATAATTAAAGATGAATGAATTACACACCCTAAGAAAATTTTATTTCCCGATAAAGAAACTTTTATCATTGTTCAGACTTATTCGAGAATGAAGAGTAAATTTTAAGTTCAGTTTTTAGGAGAAGTATCAAGTAACACAAATACCAAAATCTGAAAGCTATTTCAATATGTCGATAGGGTTCTTTTAGTAGCGACTATGAGTGGGATGCCCCGGCAGTGGACAAGAATCCGAGATGCCAACTAAAACCAGCAAAAACAAAAAAGCCGGGATAAAATATTATCTCAGCTTTTTCTTTTCAGTAGTTTAACTACTTATTTTTTTACTGGTGCTCCACTGCTTCTGAGATTTTGCTCAGGTATAGTAGTAGCAGGAGCTGCATTAACTTTTCCTTTGATTCTCAAAATAACCGGAGATTCGGTTGCATTTGATCGAACAGTAATGCTTTTGTTTATTGTTCCTACCCTTTTGGTGTTGTATCTAACGACTATAACATCAGATTCACCGGGTAATACAGGCTGCTTTGGCCATGCTGGAATAGTGCAGCCTCAACTCGCCTTCACGTTGGTAAGAACCAATGGTTCTTTCCCTTCATTGGTAAATCTAAATTCACAGTTCCCATCATCATTTTGACTAAGGGTTCCATAATCGTGAACCAATTTATCGAAAGTGATAATTGGTACATTCTGATTAACTACTTGTTGATCAGCTTGATTTACCTCCGTTGCCCTTGCTTTGTCCATTTTGCTTTGCTCAACCGGATTCTTCTTTGAATCGGTGGTTGTTTTTTTATTTCCTACCTGGGCTCCGGCAGAAAATACTACAAAACAAAATACGAGAATTGTTAAAATTGTTTTGTCCATCATAAATTTAAATATAATTAATTAATACATGATAATCACCAAAAGTATGTATAATAAAATTCGAATCGACAAATCAACATTTTTTAAGCAACGAATTTATCAGGCAAATTAAAAAAATCCCAAAAGGCTTCTTCAGCTAATTTTTTATAATTACAACAACGTCAGCTACTAACCTGCCTCAATTGCTCCCTTCTCATACCAATCTGGCCCGTGGATTTATACTAAAACCAATTGTTAATGAAATGTAAATCAATCCTCCCAAAAATCAGGAGGAGTAAGTGAACCACCATCCAAACGACAGTCGAAACACGCATCACGCTCAGCAGCTGCCCATCCGGCAAACATAATGTCATCGATGTAAATAGGCCAATTACCGGATGGCTCAAACGGGATAAACCGCAAATCAAAATTGGGGGTACATTCGGTGTAATAAAACGGTATTTCAGGACGATCCACAAAAATCCGCTTTTCGGTGGCTCCGGCAACCAGGAAATACCCCAGAACAGGCTCTTCTGAATTACTGATACTATACAAATTCCCACGAATTTGAACCGGCTGTTTCGACCATAAGTCCCCTTGGTCAAGGTTTTGTTGTTCGAGCACGTTAAAGAAAGTAAAAGCATCTTCCGAAATATTCAATTGCTTTACCAGCAGGCTGTACCTAATACTCAATTTTTTTGTATCGGAAGATACAAAATGAAGTGGAAAGCGCTTTACCGCACTTGGGTTGAGGTTCTTTGTAGAAGCATAAATAATTTCGCCAACATTAGTTGTAATCCAACATGTATGCAGGAAGTCTGGATTTGGATAAGGAAGGTATTCACCTGCCCAGTAATAATCGATTTCGAATGTGGAGCGATATTTATAGGTTTGCGCTAACCTCCACAAATAATAGGAGGTGTCGGATGCCTGGGCATGATTTTCAACATAAAACTGCAGACCGGGGTAATCGTATTCAATTTCATTCAATTCAGGATTTTGAGCTATTCCATACACTGAATCAATGGAAACCGAAGGCTTCATCAAACATTCATCCGAAATGTATTTTTTTCCATTTGGCAATAAAATATGCAATTGATAAACATTTCCAACCTGCCCCCGAAATGAGGCATTGGCAGCCCCATAAGTTCCCGGCTCTGTTTCAGAAAGCAAAACAATGGATTGTTCCAGATCAGTAAGGTACACTTCGGCGTTAGGCAAGGGAATGTATTTCCGATCATAAACAGGACTTGAAACCGACAATTTCACCATGACAGGATTTTCGCCATTGGTTAATAGTCCGTCAACTACCAGAATATCTTCATATTTATCCAACCCGGGTTGGAACTCTTCTTCACAGGAAAAGATGGAAAGAAGCATCAGTAGTACAGCCCCAAATTTCCACAATATATTTTTATTCATATTCAATACGATCATATCTTTCGATGATAATTCTTAACAACCAAAAGTATAATTTAAGTTGAAGACTGAAAATATTTTTTCGACAAATGTTCTAACCTGAATAATTCATGTTTTGGACTAAAGCCCTGTATTGTAAAGTAATGACTTACCCCAGGCTTAAGCCTGGGGTAAGTTAAAGACTCGTTAAACCGGGGCTTTAGCCCATTAATTTCTGGGTTTATGAATAGGTCAGGCTAAATAAGCAGTAATCGGCCAGTATTGTTTATTATTTCTATTTTTATCCAAAAATAAAAACACTGAATGTATGAGCCAGATTCTTCAATCATTTTCAAATTTTATCGGAACTATCACATTTAATAATTCTGAAAGACGCAACGCCCTTTCCATGCAGCTTTTGGAAGAAGTGATTGCTGCCCTTGAAACCTTTAAAGAAAAGAAAGCGCGAGTGGTTATTATCCGGGCCTTACCCGGCAGCAAAGTATGGTCGGCAGGAATGTGTATTGACGAGTTGCCCGATGACGGCAAAGACCCACTCACTTCCAACCATCCATTCGAGCGTGCCAGGCGTGCAATTACCAACTTCCCCGCACCGGTTATTGCCATGGCCGAGGGTAGTATTTGGGGTGGTGCCTGCGACCTTGCGACAGCTTGCGATATTATTATCGGTACAAAGAAAACCACCTTTGCCATTACACCGGCAAAGTTAGGAGTAGCTTATAATGCGACAGGAATTTTGCATGTAATTAAAGCTTTTGGTTTGCAAACAGCCAAAGAGATGTTTTTTACCGCCAGCCCTGTTTCTGCCGAAAAAGCCGAGCGAATGGGCGCACTCAACCACCTTGTTGATGCCGAAAATATTGAGGAATTTACCTACAAAATAGCCAAAACCATTAGCTTAAATTCCCCACTGAGTGTTTCGGTTGCGAAAAAACAAATTACTGCAATTGCTCAATCCACTTCATTGAGTACCACTACTTACGAACATATAGAAGAATTGCGATTGAAAGCCTTTACAAGCAAGGACTATATGGAAGGGAAAAAAGCATTTTTGGAAAAGCGTGATGCAAATTTTACGGGTGAATGAAATTGTTCAGGCGCAATACCCAAGCCTCCGCCAGATGACGGATGCTTCAAAGTGTGAACAAGGTCATTTCGAGAGTTAGCCCAAAGTTTTTGGGCATAATGAGGAAATGTTGAGTGAGCAAAATCCCGCCCTTGCGGGAACATTAAAAAATAGATTTCTCCCTCCAAAACTTGCTACGCTGCGTTTTTCCAGTCGAAATGACAAAGCCCGGGGATTTATTTGGGGTGGGAGAAAGTGGGCGCAAAGCGCCCACTTTCTCCCACCCCCCCCTTCTCCCAAAGCCCTGTCACCTCGAAAGAGCGCAGCAGCCTGCCCCGTTTTTTCGGGGATTGAGAGGTCTCTCCGGCAACCTGCACTCAAACTTCTTACACAAACATGTCATTAGTAAGGAGAGTAGTAGCCTGCCCCGTTTTTCGGGGACTGAGAAATCTGTTTTGCCAAATACTCTTAATGTTTTTGAAAAAGTTGTCATTAATTCAAAAGGGAGAAATAGATTTCAATATCATAACAATGATTTGTATCAACAAAAATGGTAGTGAATCAAATAAAATCTACTGGGATTGTATTGTGTTAACTATATCCCGATTTTGAATCTATCTATCATTACTTTTGTTTCACATCTTCCCAGTCCGGGTAATCCTGATAATTGTGAAGGAAATGTTCATATCTTAAATCCAGTTCATTTTTTTGTTCTTCTGACAAAACGCTGTCATCTTCTTCGATGATTTGCAAAAAGTCATATTCTTTCGTTTTGGATAGATTTTTTAAATACCAAAGCAAATCTTTAGCCAATTGACTTTTTGTTGCTTGAATCCTGATAGTATATGTCATGAGTCAGTTGTTTTAATATTATCCGAACAAAAATACGCTTTTAATAGTATTGAAGTTTTTAGAATACACTCATTTATCATTGCATACGATTTAACCTGATTAATTCAAAAATTCGTTGAATTTTTGAATTAATCACCGAAGGCCGAAAATATTTGAAATAAATATTTTCGAGGGTTAACCCTCGAATTTCCAAAGGAAATTCGGCTCTGTCGGCTTTTTAGCCGACTGAGTGAAAAATTCATGAATTTTTCAGGTTAATAAAGCCAAAGGATACTTACCCTTTTCCTATCTGCTATTTATTAGATTTTGAAAAATTAGCATGACTTAATAAACCATTGATTCTAATTTTGACAGATAGCCTGAAAGTTGCTCCTTTACCTGGGCGTTTTGTTCGGTTTGTGTTGCTGCCGATAGATCGGGGATGGCGTGGGTGTATTCGGTTTCGACAAGGTATTCGGCGGCTTTTAACCTTACTATTGCCGAGTTATGGCGCAATAGACCAATCGACCAGCGGATGGAAGGTCTTGATTTGATGGTGTAAAGATTGTCGATGGCTTGTATGATTTCATCATCATCTTCGCTGAACAAATTCCAGAAGTTTTCTTTTTCACGGGCAATGGTTTCGGGGAAGTATAATATTTCTTTGCTGTTGATTTGGGGACGGACAAGGATGGAATTGTAGGAAATAAAATCCTGGCCGGCGACCCATCTTGCCATGCGTGGCACCATCCATCGCATACCGGGGGTGGATTCGGGATGCCCCACCGAAACAAATATTTTCCCTTCACCAAAAGGAGCAGTTAAAAATGCTGCTTTACCCGGAGTTACACCATGTGGATCGTTTTTATGGGTGGCAATATCCGAGGTAATGCTTGCATTTACAAATACATTTTTGGGGTCTGAAATTTCATAGATGGGGCCATCGTAAAATTGTACAAAATTGGTGTCGTAGTCTTTCAACTCCGGAAATATCTTTTTCCCTTCCTCGTTCAGGCGAAATCCGATGAGCCCGCGACCACGATCGTAATGCTCACGAATGGTTTCTGCTTTAAGAATCTTCAGTGCAGGATAACCTTCGGTGGAGGCAAATAAGTAGCCGCCGGCACAAATACCCACGAGCCCCTTATTAGCCTTTGCAGCAAAGGTTTTTACTTTTTCTTCATTCAACAGCCCCAAGCTATTATACTCCTTACTGCCGCTGCCTCCCGGAAAAAATAATACATCAAGGCTATCTAAAACATTGCTTTGAATATCAACCGGCGATACTGCCCGGCAAAATATTCCTGAATCAATTTTTAAGGCTTCCAGGGTTTCGATTACACACACGGCGCTGGCACCATTACCATTGTAAACCCCGACACGAATTTTTGAAATGGCTTTGGCTGGCGTATTATTTTTCTTTTCAGAAATCTGGCATCCCATAAAAAACAGTATCCCAAATAAGAAAAACAAGGAAAACCTGAAAATACGCGAATAGGAAAACTTAAGGTTGTTCATCGCAACTTACATTAAAATTCGACAAATAAAAAGTGGTGATGGTATTATCGATCCAACGGTAAAGGGCTGTCATTTCATCATTATCATAAACGCCCTCTTGCCTCCACTTTTTAAGGATTTGCTCGCTTTTGCCAAATATTTCGTTTTCGATGGGAATCACTTTTTGCAAAAATCCGCTATGGTCGGCATTCACTACCTGGTTGATGTCGATGTAGTAATCGCTATGCGAACCCGGTTTGTAGGAATATATCTTATCTTTTAATGCCAGCGAATAGCACGACAGGGGCGAATCTTTGGCAATGCTGTCGTACATCACAACTGTGGGCAAATCAACTTCCCGGTTGAGCCAAACAGGTATGGCAAACGATGAAAGCGGAAATCCCACGATGCTCCACATAGTGGTGAGTACGGCATTTTCGCCGGGCACAACTCCTTGCACCACGCAGGACGAAGAAGTGCCGCTTCGCGGAATGTAGTCTTTAAATATTACGGTCGTAGGTGTGTTTTCGGGTAAATTGCTGTATGAGTTCAGGTCGGTTTGCATCAGCGAGTGTTTCAGGTTGCGTGAGCCATCCTGCAGGATTGTGCTATAGTTGAGCGTATTGTTTTTCACGGCTTTTTCAAAAACCTCGTTAATGGTTTCGTAACGGATATAGCCGCCACCACCGCCATATTCGCCCGATACCGAAAAGTTGGTACGGATAAGATAACCATTGGGTGCATCTTCGGGATTGTTCGCATCATATTTCCGGTATTCAAAATTTCCGAGTTCAAAATAGGCAGCTCCTCCGTTTGCATCAATTACACCAAAATTTCCTTCAAGCCGGGTAGGTTTTTCGAAGTTGATAACCATTTGTTCAAACTCATCCACAGTGGCACAGTTTTGCAATGCCTCCTTTATTAATCTTCCTTCCAGCCCGTTGAGTTCCACGGTATCGTTGTTGAGGTTGTAGCTTGCCGAATTCATAATCGAAAAGCCCTCGCTATTGTAGCCAATCCATATACTCAAATTGGTGGTATCCACCGTATTTACCAAACCCACACAGGCATATTTCCCGTCAAAAAACTGAACCATCTTATTTTGTACGACCCAGGTATCGCGGTGTTTCCAAAGCAAGGGTCGGCCATCGGGGGTGGCTTTTCCCGAAATTACGGCGGTTGTACAGGTAAAGCCTGTTTGCAAAAAGCCGATTAGTAAAATTGTTAAAAGAATGTTTTTTATCATTTTATTTGATGTTTAAATTCCTAAAAAAATATTCATTTCTGTCCGATTAAAAATTATAGATTGTTTCCTGAAATTTCTGGACTACCAATGACATGTTTGTGTAAAGCACTGAAAGCCTTACTATTAGACAGACCTCTCAATCCCCGAAAAAACGGGGC
>CAZQIV010000035.1:0-51587 GCA_964593705.1 uncultured Lentimicrobiaceae bacterium
TCTAAATTCTAACATCTAAATTCTAACATCTAAATTCTAACATCTAAATTCTAACTTCTAAATTCTAACATCTAAATTCTAACTTCTAACATCTAAATTCTAACATCTAAATTCTAACATCTAAACTCTAACATCTAAATTCTAACATCTAAACTCTAACATCTAAATTCTAACATCTAACCTCTAAACTCTAAGCTCTCAAATGGACCGCATCACACTTTTTGCAGAAGTATTACTGCCTTTGCCGCTGCCGGGAACATTTACCTATCGTATCGCGATGGAGATGAACAACGATGTGGCCCAGGGCAAACGGGTTGTGGTGCAGTTTGGCCGAAAGAAAGTCTATACCGGCCTGGTGCAATCGGTACATCAGAATATTCCGCAGAATTTCATTCCAAAATACATCCTTGCCGTACTTGATCCAACGCCGGTTGTTAATGCAATACAGATGAAATTCTGGAACTGGATAGCAGAATATTATATGTGCCATCCCGGCGAGGTGATGAACGCGGCACTGCCATCGGCTTTGAAACTGGCCAGCGAAACACGCATAGTACAGCATCCCGATTTTGATGGAGAAACCGATCACCTCAACGAAAAAGAATACCTCATAGCCGAGGCCATCGACATACAAAAAACCCTGACCATTTCAGAGGTTTCGCGGATTGTGGAATACAAAAAAGTAATTCCGCTCATCAAAAACCTAATCGAGAAAAAGGTGGTGCTGGTGGAAGAAGAATTGAAAGACCGCTACAAACCAAAGGTGGAAAGTTATATCAAGCTCACTGAGGAATATCTGGACGAAAAAAATCTACAACAACTTTTTAATGACCTCGAAAAGCGTGCCTTTAAACAGCTTGAGCTCGTGATGACTTTTATGCGCATGGCAGGCAGCAAGGGTTTTCAGGAGGCACAAATCAGCCGTTCCGAATTGCTAAAAATGGGAAACACAACACCTGCCCCGCTCAACGCTTTGGTAAAAAAAGGAGTATTTGAAATTGTAGAAAAAATTAGCAGCCGCCTCGAAGAATTTGAAGCCCGGAGCAGTGTTGAATCCATCCAGCTAACAGAAAAACAACAGACTTCCTTTAACGAGATAAAACAAAGCTTTGAGGATAAAGATGTTGTTTTGTTGCATGGCGTAACCTCAAGCGGTAAAACTGAAATCTATATTAAACTTATCCATGAAACCATAAACCAGGGTAAGCAGGTTTTATTTTTACTCCCCGAGATTGCTTTAACCACCCAAATCATCAACAGATTAAGGAAATTCTTCGGCAATAAAGTGGGGGTATATCATTCGAGGTACAACGAATTTGAAAGGGTGGAAATTTGGAATAACGTTATTAAAAGTGGCGATGAAGCCATCGAAACCAATCATAAATACCAGATTATTTTGGGTGCCCGCTCGGCGCTATTCCTGCCCTACAGTAATCTTGGGCTGGTAATTGTTGACGAGGAACACGATACATCCTACAAACAATATGCCCCTGCCCCCCGTTACCTTGCACGAGATGCAGCCATTTTACTTGCGAAAATGCATGGCGCTAAAACGCTGTTGGGTTCGGCAACTCCATCTATCGAATCATATTTTAATGCCACCTTTAAAAAGTATGGCCTGGTGGAACTCAACGAAAGGTATGGCGGGGTTCAAATGCCTGAAATTTTGGTTGCTGATCTAAAAAATGAAACCCGCCGCAAGTTGATGAAATCGCATTTTAGCTCTTTGCTGATAAAAAATATCGAGGAAGCATTAGCGAAAAAGGAGCAGGTGATCCTTTTTCAAAACCGGCGCGGTTTTTCACTGCGGCTCGAATGTGAATCGTGCCACTGGCTCCCCACCTGCAAAAACTGCGATGTTACCTTAATCTATCACAAATACAACAACCAGCTAAAATGCCACTACTGCGGATATTCAACCCGTGTGCCCGAGCGCTGCCCCGAATGTGGGTTTACAGGGCTGCAAATGAAAGGTTTCGGGACAGAGAAAATTGAAGACGACCTGGCCATTATCCTGCCAAAGGCAAAAATACAGCGCATGGACCTCGACACCACCCGATCGAAAAATGCTTATCAACAAATAATTTCCGATTTTGAAGAACGCCGCGTTGATATTCTCGTGGGAACACAAATGGTGACCAAAGGCCTCGACTTTGATAACGTGAGCGTGGTGGGGATTTTAAATGCCGACAACCTGATTAGCTACCCCGATTTTCGTTCCTTCGAACGGAGCTACCAGCTCATGGCACAGGTGAGCGGACGTGCAGGGCGCAAGGCAAAGCGTGGTAAAGTAATCATCCAAACCTACAACCCTTACCATGCGGTGATTCGCTATGTAATCGACAACAATTACCAGGATATGTTCCGTAGTCAGGTTCAGGAACGAAGGCAATTCCGCTATCCGCCCTATTTCAGGATGATCGAACTGCAACTTCAGCACAAGGATGTGAACTTTGTAAATGCTGCCGCCAACGAACTTGCAGCGGCATTGCGAAAGTTATTCGGTAAACGGATCCTTGGCCCGGAATATCCAATGGTTTCGCGCATCAAAAACCTGTATCTGAAAAATATCCTGATAAAGCTGGAAAAGACTGATAAGGCCAGGGAAATGAAAAAACAAATTGCCACCACCATCGATTTTTTTAATACGCAAAGCAAATACAAAGCTGCCCGGGTAATAGCTAATGTTGATCCTTTTTAAATAGTGTGAGTCAATAAAGTCGTCCTTTTCAATAGCCCTGGGTTTACCCGAAGTGATGCCATTGGCATAACCCAAGACTATTGAAAATTAAAAACCCCGGACAAATTATGACCGGGGTTTTCTGAATTAGACCATTACTATTTTAAAATACATTGCTGAACTTTAAAACGAGATGCTATTAACCATTGTGTTGGTTCGGGTTTATTTGGCAACTTCGGCTATACCTTCTACCGGTTTGTAAATCAGGGCTTGTCCTGATGCTTTTACAATTTGAGTGGAAGAAACAATGTTTTTCCCATTTTTAATTTCGTAAGTGTAAGTGCCTGCCGGGAATGGGGCAATATTGTATGATATGAGTAGGTTGCTTTTGTTTTTGATGCGTTTGGTGAAAACTTTTTGATGGTAATTATTATACACATTTAGTGTTACAACCTCATCATCCGGTATCACCATCCTGAGTTCAACTTTATCTGTTCCTTTAAGAGTCATCGAAGTCCAAACTTCATTTTTACTTACTTTTTGAGCAAACATAGTTGCTGCGAACATCATCAATACTATTGTAAGTTGGATTGCTTTTGTTTTCATGATTTAATATTTTTAATGCTTAGTACTTATTTATTAATTTTTAATTTGATGCAACAAATGTATGTTCAAGAGCCTGTGAAAACCAATCGAAAAGGTGTGAGTTGGAATTTTTGAAAGGTGAAATGACGAAATCGAAAGGTGAAATACAGGTTTCGGAAAGTGCTTTCTCTGCAATCATCACGGTTTTACGGAAAAGTTTTTTATGTGGGCAGGGGGCAATAAGTAGGGGGCAATGATTAATCTGGAGCATGTGGTCTGTGGCCTGTGGACTGAGTATCCCGAAAAATAGAAAATCGTAGATTTTCGTAATTTTTCGTGCCCGCCTTGCCGCCTTGGGTGGCTCGTGTACAGGCGAGGCAGGGATGCACGGGCGAAGCCCGGCACTGTGGACTGGAAATTTAAAGTTGCATCAAATATTAAAATCATGGTGTAGCTGTATCAGAAACTATTTAGCCTATATTTGTCTGATAATTCCTTATTTCAAAAAGTATAATAAATGAACAGGGTCTTTAGAATTATAGGGTTAGTATTACTGGCAACACTGGCCATTTATTTAATCTGGCGCTTCTCTAATATTGTTACCTACATATTCATTTCTGTAATTTTATCGCTCATCGGCAGGCCGCTTGTACGTAGGTTTAACAAGGTAAGAATAGGGAACTTCCATCTGCCAAATGCAATGAGCGCTCTTTTTGCGTTACTTGTTATTTTGATGGTGGTATTCATTTTTCTGGGCATTTTTGTACCGCTCATTGCTGCGCAGGCAAATATAATATCTGATATCAACTTTGCATTGCTTGGCGAATCAGTTCAGGAGCCGATACAAAATATGGAGATTTTTTTAAAAAAATACAACCTGCTCACCCCGGATGAAACCATCAGGCAAATTGTTTCAGATCAGCTCAACAGCATATTAAACTTTGCTTCATTTTCTGAAACTCTATCTTCAATTGTTGGTGTTACAGGTTCTATTTTTATTGCTACCTTTTCCATCCTGTTTCTCACATATTTTTTTATGAAAGATGCTTTTCTCCTGGATGAAATCGTAGATAACCTTACACCGGTAAATTATCAACACGAGGTAAACAATGTACTGGTTCAATCCAAGCGCTTGTTAAGCCGTTATTTTGTGGGCCTGGTCATCGAACTTACCACCATGATTACTTTGCTAAGCACCGGTTTATCGATATTTGGGGTGCAAAATGCTTTACTTATCGGGTTTTTTGGAGGCATGATGAATATTATCCCCTACCTCGGGCCTGTTATCGGAGCAATTGTGGGGATGTTGTTAGCAGTTTTTTCGGCTTTGGGTGCAGGCATGATCAGCGAGGTTTTCCCATTGATTTTTATCGTGCTTGGAGTTTTTGCCGGATCAAACCTTATCGACAATATTGTGCTTCAACCCCTGATTTATTCAAACAGTGTAAAAGCACACCCTGTGGAAATTTTTCTTGTTATTCTTATTGCAGGAAGTGTAGCAGGAATTCCCGGAATGATTCTGGCCATCCCATCCTATACCGTTTTGAGGGTAGTCGCAAAAGAATTTCTTAGTCAATTTAAGGTTGTACAACGGTTAACAAAAAATATTTAACACCTTTTATAGTTGTTACTGTAAATAGATTTTGTTATATTTGTGATTCTAACATTTAAAAATTAAAAAACAATGGCAAATTCAACAGGAAATTTTATACTCGGTTTATTAACCGGTGCAGCCATAGGCGCTGCGATTGGAATTTTGTACGCTCCCGATAAAGGTGATGCTACAAGAGAGAGATTAACCAAAAGGGCTGAAGACTTAAAAGAGGATCTGGATGATCGTTTTGATGATTTGAAAGATTATGTAAACGACACCATGAGCGACATGAAAGAGAAATTGGCCGATGTAAAAGAAAAAGTTTCTGAGGTTAAAGAAAAAGCCCAAAAAAAAGAAGCTTAAAAATGCATTAAGAATTAATAAATTGGAATTGTCTGAAATATAAAAGGCAATTCCTTTTTCATTTTATCCATCAAGGCATGAATAAGGAAAATTTCAATAAGAACTTTCAGGAAATCATCGAAAATATCAGGGAATATTTCGATTTGAAAACAGAGTTGTATGCGCTTATGCTCTTTGAGCGGGTTTCGAAAATGCTATCAAAGTTTTTGGTGGTCATAGTATTTGTTTTCTTCCTCTTCTTTTTCATGCTTTTTATTTCACTGGGTTTCATTAATTGGTTTCACGAAGCTACCGGAACCGTTTTTTGGGGTTATATGGTTGCGGCCTTCTTTTATCTCATCCTTGGGTTTATTGTTTACAGTATGCGTAAGCGTTTGTTTATCAATCCCATGCTAAAAGGATTTACTGATGTAATGTTTGAACAGGAAGATAAATTGGATTCGCGAATTAAATCAAAAAAAGACAATGAAAAAGATCAATAATCTCGATGACCTGCGTTACCGGAAATTATTTCTCCGTTCTGAAATTATGCTTAAAGAGCAGAGGATTTCGAAACAGTTTAACGAGTTAAAAAGTGGGTTGAACTCTACTGATATTAAAAATGAAATCCTCAAATCAGCCATTAATAATCCTGCAACAGTTTTCAATATTGCCCGCCTTACCTACGATCTAATCATTCGCTACCGCAAATATCAGCACAAAAAAAATTCACGAACGAAACAAAAGAAATCCTGACCCGACCCTTTTACCTTTGATCAAATACCCCTTTTGATAGTATCCTATTTTAAAAAATGCTAATATTAGCATAAGCTGAGGCCGGTCAATCTCCTTACTTTGTATAGCGAAAAAACAATGGGTATTCGAAATCCGATTCTTTTTAAGTTTTGTGGCATGAAATGAAATTTATAAAAACAATGAGCAAACCTGAAATCACCAAAGACATTTATATCGAAGATCTCGTGAAGCATTATCCCTTTTCGGTAAGATTTATGTCGCAGAAAGGGATAAAATGTATTGCGTGTGGTGAGCCTATTTGGGGAATCCTTGATGAAGCTGCCAAAGAAAAGGGTTTTGATGACACCAGCATTCGGGAACTGATTGACGAAATGAAAGTGTTAGCATCAAAGGATGATTAATCAGTTGATTACAATATTATTTTCAGGGATAGGCAGTCCGAAGCTTACAGTTGTTAGAGTTTTGGTGACTGATAGCTATCGGAACTGAAGACTGGGGACTGAGAACTGGTGCCTGAGAACTGAAGACTGATAACTCAAGAAAAAGCTTTTCCAAAAAATTCACAGATGAACTTATTAGTTTAGGGGGCCAGGCGATGAATGTCCCAGTCTGATTTAGTTTTCTTGTAAATAATCCTGTCGTGGAGCCGGCTTTCGCGCCCCTGCCAGAATTCAAAATAATGTGGCTTTAAAATATACCCTCCCCAGTTTTCAGGACGTGGAATATTGCCTTCCGGAAATTCTTTTTGTAGTTTTTGTTTCGCTGTTTCAAGTAATTGCCTGTTTTTTACAATCTTGCTTTGCGGTGAAATAACAGCGCTTAAACGGCTTTCGATGGGTCGTAAATTAAAATATTCATCCGAAATTTCTTTACTGGTTTTTTCCACTTCGCCCTCAATCCTGATTTGGCGCTCCATCCCCATCCAAAAAAAAGTGATTGCACCTTTGGGGTTTTCAGCCATCTGACGGCCTTTGTGACTTTCGTAGTTGGTAAAAAATACAAATCCTGATGCTGTAACATTTTTCAATAACACAATCCTGCAACTTGGCTGTCCGTCACTTCCTGCAGTTGCAATCATCATCGATGTAGGGTGGGGCAACTCAGCTTCAAGGGTTTCGTTCATCCATTTTCCGAACTGCTCGAAAGGATTTATTAATACTGAATCCTCGTCAAGTGTTGCGTGCAGGTATTCTTCGCGTATGTTTTGGTATGATTTGTTCACGGTAGCGAGAGTTATTATATAGTTCGTTTTTTCAAAATAATACCAAATTGTTTTTACAACCCTTTCCCATCGTTTAACTGTGGTAAAATCCGCATAGTTCAACAACATTTTGTGGTTTAAATCCAAAAAACCTTACAACCCCAACCCCATGCTCACCATTTCGGCAATATCCAGGTTTTGCATTTTCTCTTCCTGGTTTTTGTATTTAATGCCGTCGGTCATCATTACCATGCAGAAGGGGCAGGCCGTGGCCACAATGTCGGCCTGGCATTCGATGGCATCTTCGATGCGCTCGATAAAAACTTCCTTATTACCCTTTTCGGCTTCCTTAAACATTTGTCCGCCACCGGCGCCACAGCACAAGGCAAAACTTTTGTTGCGCTTCATTTCGATGGTATCGCATTTTATGGCACCAAGTACATCGCGCGGAGCGTCATATTCGCTATTGGCACGGCCCAGGTAACATGGATCGTGGAAAGTAACTTTCTTACCCGCAAATTTATTGGAATCGATTTTGAGCTTACCATCGGCAATGAGTTTTTGCAGGAACTGCGAGTGGTGCAGCACTTCATAATTTCCGTCAAAATCGGGGTATTCATTTTTAAAGGTGTTGAAATCGTGGGGACAGCAGGTGATGATTTTCTTTACCTCGTACATTTTAAACATTTCGATAATCTGGAGGGTCTGCATTTGGTAGAGCATCTCGTTTCCTGCGCGGCGCACCGAATCACCGGTATCAATTTCTTCCGTACCCAAAACGGCATAATCTATTTTTAGATGGTTAAGGATTTTCACAAACTCACGCGATACTTTTTTGTAGCGGTCGTCGTAAGCTCCTGACGAACCCACCCAAAACAAATATTCGGGCTTTTTGCCCTGGCCAAACACATCGGCCATCACGGGAACTTCCAGCCCCACTTCCTCGGCCCACTTCAGGCGGTCTTCGGGCGGGTACTGCCAGGGAGCACCGTTGTTTTCGATGTTGGTAAACATATTATTCAACTCACCGGGAGCTGCCGATTCTTCCATAAACAAATAGCGGCGCATATCTACAATCAAACTTGGATGATTGATATTGATGGGACATTCCTGGGCACAGGCGTTACAAGTGGTGCAGGCCCAGAGTTCTTCGGCGGTAATATAATTTTTCACCAGTGATTTTGCATCGGAGTAATCTTTGCCTTCCTTTACTTTCATAGGCCCGATTTCCTTCATGCGGGCGCGGGTGTCCATCATGATTTTTCGTGGCGACAAAAGTTTGCCCGTAATGTTGGCCGGACAAACAGAAGTACAACGTCCGCACTCTGTGCAGGAGAGCGAATCCAGATAATTTTTCCAGGTAATATCTTCTACATCTTTTACCCCAAAGCGTTCCATAGTTTCCTCTTCCCCTTCGGCAGGCTCTGCAAAATCGGCATCTGGATTCATCATCAGTTTTACCTCTTTGGTTACGCTTTCCATATTATCGAGTTTTCCCAACGGCTCAAGACGGCTCAGGAAAACATTGGGCATCGACATAAACACGTGGAAGTGCTTGGAGTAGGGCAAAGCATTGGCAAAAACAAAAATCGTTACAATATGCCCCCACCAGAAAAACTCAAACCAAAAGCGGACAGCATTGGGGTTGATGGTATGAAAGTCAACAAAATTGGCCATGATAAATTGGCTTACCGGATAAAATCCAACTGCATCATCGGCATGAAGAATCAGGTAAAATGTATTCATCCCCAAAAGGGAAACCATCAAAAACAAAATGGCAGTGAGCGCAAGGTTGGCATCGATCTTCGAAATCTTTTTCATCTCCACACCATAAAAGCGCTTCACGTGCATCAACAGCCTGCGCACAAGGAAGGCGATAATGGCAACACCAACAATGAGCCCGAAAATATCGCCGGTAGCCATCAGCACATCATAAAAACCGCCAAGAACCGACAGCGACTTATCCAGCCCAAAAACACCATCTATAATCATCTCGATTGATCCGAAAGCCACCACGAGAAATCCCCAAAAAACCAGCGCATGTGCCAGCCCGACCAGCGGAAACCTGAAAATTTTAGTTTGCCCGATGGCCACCTTTAGCATTAAACCAATGCGTTTAGGAATATCCTTGATCGGGAAGGGTTTGGTAAGTTTAAAAAGTGCAGCCACTTTTGAGGCGGTGTAAGCAAAAACCCCAATTGTAAGCACGAGTACAATGATGAAAATAATTTGGTGTGTCATAATCTAAATTTTTAATAAAAGTCGTTTAACGACTACAATATTAAGGAATTAGATTATTACTTCAGCCAAAGGTGCTGTTATGGGCAGTTATCATTTTAAAAATAAAGCGATTAGGCAAGTAATTTAAAAAGGGTATAAATAGGAGGAGACTGAGGGACTGAATGATTGAATGTGGAGCGAAGCAACATCCCGCCCCTGCGGGAACTGAATGTTGAGCGAAGTAGCCTGCCCCGTTTTTTCGGGGACATCCCGCCCATGCGGGAACTGAATGTTGAGCGAAGCAGCCTGCCCCGTTTTTTCGGGGACATCCCGCCCCTGCGGGAATTGAATGTGGAGCGAGGCAGCCTGCCCCGTTTTTTCGGGGACATCCCGCCCCTGCGCATAGCCGTCAGGTTAAGGAAATATTTGTGATCTTTGAGTAAGTGAATACTACACAAAAGGCTGAAAGCCTTTCATATCAAAAGGAGGAGCAACGCTCCTCTTTAGCACAGAAGGAATGATATCTTCAGGCTGAAGGCCTGATACAATTTTTTGTCCCAGGCTTTCAGCCTGGTAATCTTTATGGTTATAATAACTTTTCTTTGATGTTCCAGGCTTTCAGCCTGCGTAACATATTTGGGAAATATGTTTAGCCTGACGGCTATGCGCCCCTGCGGGAATTGAATGTGGAGCGAGGTAGCCTGCCCCGTTTTTTCGGGGACATCCTGCCCCTGCGGGAACTGAGGGATGATGCGAGAGGAAAAAGAGATTTGGAGGAATGAGTGTTGGAATGTTGGAGTGCTGGAAATTACTGTTTACCACCTAAACAATTACTAATCAGCATTAATGGTACTCATCCTTTACAAACTCAGTAAGCCTAACTTCGCCATCCCGGATAAAGAAATCCTGGTTTTTAACATTCCACAGGTATAGCTTAAAATATTTTGCATTGGCCGGAACATTAGAATACTTAAGTCCGTTCACTGCATTGCGCGGGCTGCCGTCCCATACTTTTCGCTGACGATGTAATTGATAGGCATAATAGTACATGCTGTTTTTATTTTGATCCTGGACATCCAAAATAATAGCGCCCCTGTATGGTTGATCCGGCGAAAAGAAAGTAAGATCCCAACTGAAAAAAAGATCCTTTCCTGCAAGTGTATCGAGGTTGCCTGAAATCAACAAAAAAAACGATTGGTCAAGGGTATCAACGCTTGCAATATTTGTTTTCGTTGCCAACTGTTGTCGTGGAGCCATGGTTTTGCGCTGCAAAAGATGAATGTCCCTGAGTTCATCATAATCGATGATGTTATAGTTTTTTTCATAAGCGGGGTATGTGCTAATATTCCCAACCAGGTAATCATCTGTTGTTTCGCTCGTATCCGCATAATGCATCAGGTTTTGCCTGCCTTGATCGGTATAATTAAAAAAGGCCCAATACAGCGAATGTCGTACACGAGATCCACCCACAACCGGGGGCAAGGCATCTTTGGGACTTGAATCATCAATGTAGGTATAAAAGCGCTCATCAAGACCCATGAATTTCCAATAAGTGATGTAGGTAAAGTTGGCCGACAATAAAAAACTAAGCGGAATGTAAAGCAATGGAAACGCCAGGTATTTGATATAGTTTTTATTAAAAGTAAGCCTCAGCCTGGCAATTGCAAAATACACGCTGCCTATAAAAAATGGAATCAGGAACAGGCCAATGCGATCCTCGGGATAATTCAAACCCAGCAGGTAATGCTGCAATACCAAAAGGCCAATATTCCCCAACAACAAATAATAAAAAACAAATTCGGCGGTAAGAATATGGCTTAACCGTTTGGCTTTTCGGAGGGCAATGATAAACGCCATTAAAATGAGCACGAACATAAACGCCGCGATGAAAGTGGCTGCCGATGATGTGCTGTTGATAGAATTATACACCAGGGTTTTTACTGTTACCTGCCAAAAATTCCCCTCGATGCCGTAGTACAACAATTCCTTCGATTTCATCTCGAAAAGATAACTTATGGCCCACAAGGCAGGCACAATACCAAGCAGGATGAGCAAACCAATACGTGTAAAAAACGCTGTGATACGTTCATGATTTTTAATAATGGCAATCACAACAATCATTGTCAGAAGGATCAACACCGAGTAAATGAGCGTAAGGTTTGAAAGGATGGCGAAAGTACTCATCAGCCCGGCACCGATATAGTAAGCGGTTTTGTTGGTTTTAATGATGCGAAATGTGAACCAGGCCGCCATCAGGATAAATGTCATCGACATACCATAGCCCCTGTCCAGCGCCAAAAATTCGATAAAATAGTGATTAAAAAGTATGGTGATGATCCACAGGATGCGGAGCGCCCGGTCAGGTATTTCATTCCCGATTTTATACACTGCATAAAAAAGCAGGGGTGCAATCAACAAGTTTGGCAGTCGGAGCGCCCACAACGAATGCCCGAATACCGAATAGGAAAGCCAGGTAAGCGCCGAGTTTAGAAAATGATTGTTTGCATCCCAATCAGAATTATACGGCATAAAACTACCCGATTGGACATAATGATAAAAGGTGGCAATTTCATCGCAAAAAGCAGGCACGTAGCAGGCACGTAGCCATAAATAAACATAAAGCAGTGCAAACAAAGCAAGGAAGACATTCCGCTCGTTCAACACCAAATACCTTTGAGAAAACGACCGCATAGATATTTTTTTTTGATTAACAACATTAGCGCAAAAACCAATTCGGAAACCATAATTAGTGTGTGTCTTTTTAGTTGAGGTTTTAAAAATCACTAGCCTTGGGTTTTAACCCAAGGATCAAATTGAATGCTTGTATAAACCCCCGCATTTTGGCTGATAATGCCTTAGGCATTATCAGCCAAAATGCGGGGGAGGAACTGCTAATTTCATTAATCCCCGTCCGTCAGCCGACGGACGGGGCTAGTGAAAAACTTCGACACTATGGACAAGCACAAATTAATTACTCCGAAATGCAAAGATAATATTAACCCTTTTGTGATTAATCTCCGAAAATGGAATTAATTGGGAATATCGGGTGACCACTTGGATGTAACCTTTGGTGTTTTGAATTTAAATCAGACAAATATAATTTCCCAAAACTTTAACCATCAAATTACAAATACTAAAGGGTGAAGTATCTACAAATTTGAATTGGAAACAAGATCCACGCCGAGCAGCAATATTTCATCCTCGGTGAGCGGGTGCATCCAGCGTGTTTTCAAAACTATATACCGACTCGACATTAAACCAAAGATGTTTCAAATCTTCAAAACTAAAGCTCTAAATTCTTGACGAATCCGAGACTAACAAATTCATTCTCTTCAACTTCGAATTCCAATAGGAGAATTTCGTCTTCGGCAAGCGGAGAAAGCCTGCGGTTTTTTGCAACAGTGTAGCGGCTTGACATCAAACCAAACCCATTTTCAACATTGGTATATTCGGGACGATCCTGAACAAGGCTGTATGACGGGCCATTAACACGCAAATAAGTATCGTACTCTTTGCCACCGGCTGTAACTATAAAATCGACAGTACCACACAAACGATGACCGCTAATTTCGGCCGGTTTTACATTGTTCTTTACAAAATCGTAAAAGCCATTGTTACTGATATCGATGGCCTGTGAGCCAGCACCGCTCACATCATCTGCAAACTGTGTTGGCAAAGTCCAGTCGATATATTTTTCGATGGTATCGGAATTTCCGTTCGAAACTTCGAAATAATGAAACCTGATTGCCGGCTCATATCGTTTGCCATTTACGGTATTGCCCCAGGTGAAATCGGTAGTAAAATCGCGACGGAAAGTGGCCTTTCCTCCCAATGGTGGCTTCGAAATGTTAAACTCTTCTATCAATCGGGTATTTGCCGAAACCTCCTTGCCACTTATGGTATTGCGAACTTTTAAAGTGTAAAGATAATTGGACTGCAATTGGCCGCTGCCCTTGTAAACCAACATGTAAGGATTGTAAAATATTCCGGTATCTTTATCAGCGAATGTTGTGGTATCAAAAACAATGGTCTGCACAATTTCGCCGTTGAGTGAGCCCTGGAGCAGAACTTCAAGCGCTCCATTATAAGATGACGAATCCGCGATTTGTGCAATTTCGAGTGCGTTACCACCAAGATAAGCCTTGTTTATTCTAAAATAATGATCCTGCTCTGTTTGGTCTAAAAGGCCATAAACAATGGTTATTTCTTTCCAATCGGCATTTATTTCAACATCGGTTTCGCAAGCAGTAAAAAAAAGAGTGAACATGGTAATCAGCGAGAGGAGTAAAGAATTTTTAATCATAAGATAAAAAGTGAATTTTATGAGAATGAATAGCGCTTTTGGATCTTAATATCCATAAACTTTGTAGTTTTGCAATAACAAAATGCCTAACGGCTTTGTTTACTTTTTATTTTAGTTGCAACAGGAAGTTTGGCTTCCGCAAAAAATTAAATATGACTGAGAACAAAGGGTTAAAAAAAACGGAATACCGGAAGATAACCACACACGTGCTCCAGGAGATGAAACTCAAAGGTGAAAAAATCGCCATGCTCACGGCTTACGATTTCTCCATGGCAGGAATTCTTGATGCTGCGGGCATCGATGTAATTTTGGTTGGCGACTCGGCATCCAACGTCATGGCCGGTTATTCTACCACGTTGCCTATTACCCTCGATCAGATGATTTACCATGCTTCCTCGGTGATGCGAGCCGTAAAAAGAGCTTTGGTAGTAGTTGACCTTCCTTTTGGAACTTACCAGGGCAACTCTAAAGAAGCCCTTAGTTCGGCTATCCGTATTATGAAAGAATCGGGCGCCAATGCCATTAAAATGGAAGGTGGCCGTGAAATCATCGAATCTGTTGACAGGATTTTGTCAGCAGGCATTCCCGTGATGGGACACCTCGGCCTTACTCCTCAATCCATTCACAAATTCGGGACTTACGTGGTGAGGGCTACCGATGACGCTGAAGCGCAGACGCTGATTGAAGATGCACACCTGCTTGAAGAAGCCGGATGTTTTGCCCTTGTATTGGAAAAGATTCCGGCCAAACTTGGCGAAAGGGTGACCAACGAAATAAAAATCCCAACCATTGGGATTGGTGCCGGCCACGATGTGGACGGACAGGTGTTGGTGCTGCACGATATGCTTGGTATTACTCAAAAATTCTCCCCGCGTTTTCTGAGGAGATATCATAATTTGTATGAAGAAATTCGTGGTTCGGTAATGTCGTACATTGGAGATGTAAAAACTGTTGATTTCCCCAACGACCGGGAACAATACTAAAGAGGGAAGAGGTTAGAGGTTAGAGGATAGAGGTTAGAGGTTAGAGGTTAGAGGATAGAGGTTAGAGGATAGAGGATAGAGGTTAGAGGTTAGAGGGTAGAATTTAGAGGTTAGAGGTTAGAGGTTAGAGGGTAGAATTTAGAGGGTAGAGGTTAGAGGTTAGAGGTTAGAGGTTAGAGGTTAGAGGGTAGAATTTAGAGGATAGAGGTTAGAGGTTAGAGGGTAGAATTTAGAGGTTAGAATTTAGAGGTTAGAATTTAGAGGGTAGAATTTAGAGGGTAGAGGTTAGAGGGTAGAATTTAGAGGGTAGAATTTAGAGGTTAGAGGTTAGAGGTTAGAGGGTAGAATTTAGAGGTTAGAATTTAGAGGTTAGATGATAGAGGATAGAATTTAGAGGGTAGAATTTAGAGGTTAGAGGTTAGATTTTAGATGTTAGAATTTAGAGGTTAGAGGATAGAGGATAGATTTTAGAGGGTAGAATTTAGAGGGTAGAATTTAGAGGGTAGAATTTAGAGGATAGATTTTAGAGGGTAGAATTTAGAGGTTGGATTATAGAGGGTAGAATTTAGAGGTTGGATTATAGAGGGTAGAATTTAGAGGGTAGAATTTAGAGGGTAGAATTTAGAGGGTAGAATTTAGAGGTTAGAGGTTAGATTTTAGATGTTAGAATTTAGAGGATAGAGGATGGAGGGTAGAGGTGAGATTTTAGAGCGTGGAATTTAGAATTTAGATTCACTACTGTCCGAGTAAATTTAACAGATTCCTTGCCGCATGTGCGGCATCGGAATGACAACTTTTTAAAATATTGAAAACCCGACTGTTAAATAGACCCCCGCCTTGCCGCCCGCAGGTGGCCTAACCTAATGGCGAGGCAGGTCTCAGTCCCCGAAGGGTCGGGGCAGGCTGCAAGCTCCTTCGAGGTGACCTCGCTTCCCCTCCTCCCAACTCAACCCGTTGACAGGGTCATTTCGACCAAAAAACGCAGCGGAGCAAGTTTTGCCAGGAGAAATCTATTTTATAATATCATCTCCTCATTATGCCCAAAAATTTTGGGCGAACCCTTGGAATGACAAGGCATTGGAGAGATGAGAGGAATCTTTTTTTCTTTTTATCATTTTGTCGGATACAAATGATTTAGATTATCGAATAACCCCGCAAAAGCGGGATTTCCCCGAAGGGTCGGGGCAGGAAGCTTCGCTCAACAATTAACTTTTCAACAAATAACGAATAATGCCGGGCTTCGCCCGTGCATGCTCGAAGCTCTGCTTCGGCACAATTAACAATTAACAATTAACAATTAACGAATAATGCCGGGCTTTGCCCGTGCATGCTCGAAGCTCCGCTTCGGCACAATTAACGAATAACTATTAACTTTTAACTCTCAATCCAAACACATGGTTAACGAAATACTTTTCGAGGATAACCACATCATAATTGTAAATAAAATTACCGGTGATATAATCCAGGCCGACCGCACTGAAGATCCTACTTTGCGCGATGCTGTTAAAGACTACCTGAAGGAAAAATACCAGAAACCGGGAAATGTTTTCGTGGGCGTTGTACACCGCCTCGACAGGCCCGTCAGCGGCCTGGTGATGTTTGCAAAAACCAGTAAGGCCCTCAAAAGGCTCAACAGCATTTTCAAGGCACGCGAAATTAAAAAGGTTTATTGGGTGGTGGTGGATAAAGCCCCACCCCTGCCTGAAGATAAACTAATAAACTATCTGCGCCGCAATGCCCCGAAAAATAAATCTTTTGTTGTGGATGAGGGTAAAAAAGATGCCGTTTATGCCGAACTCGATTACAAAGTACTTGCGCAAAGCGATCGCTATTTCCTCCTCGAAGTATTACTGCACACCGGGCGACACCACCAGATTAGGGCGCAATTGTCAGGTTTGGGCTGCCGGATAAAAGGAGACCTGAAATATGGTTTCCCCCGATCAAACCCCGATGCCTCGATTCACCTCCATGCCCGATACATCGAGTTTATCCATCCTGTAAAAAAGGAATTGATCAAAGTAGTTGCACCTCTTCCCAAAGATCCCTTATGGGATTTCTTCGGCAAAGCCATGGCACATCAGGAAAAGTTAAAATAATGGGGAAATTTACGGGTTTGATACTTTCGGCGCTGATGCTGATTTTTACTACACCAGGATTAAAAGGGCAATATTATAGCTCCGGGCAGGATCCGGCCTCTGTAAAATGGAAACAAATCAATACCCAAAATTTTCAGATTATCTTTCCTGAAAACTACGACAAAACTGCAAATTATGTGGCCAATGTGTTGGAATATGCGGCTTCAATCGATACCATTACCCTAAAGGCATCGCCAAAAAAAATCCCGGTTATTCTGCATAATCAAACCGCTTTTTCAAACGCACAAACAGTGTGGGCTCCGCGAAGGATGGATTTTTATACCATCCCGCCACAAGATACCTACGGGCAGGAATGGTTTCAGCAACTGGCCCTGCACGAATACAGGCACATCATTCAACTTAGTAAACTCAACCAGGGATTAACCAAAGTACTCACTTACCTTTTTGGTGAGCAAATTACCGGGGCAGTCCTCGGACTTTATATCCCTTTGTGGTTTCTCGAAGGTGATGCTGTTTCTGCCGAAACGGAGCTAAGCCATGTTGGAAGAGGGCGGTCGCCGGGTTTTGCAATGCCGCTCAGGGCTCAGTTTCTCGATAAAAATATTTATAGCTACGACAAGGCCGTGTTTGGATCATACAAGAATTTCGTCCCAAACCACTACATTTTAGGCTACCACATTGTGGCAAAAGCACGCGAATTGTATGGCCAGGAAATCTGGAATCATACTTTAGACAAAGTTGGTAAAAAACCTTACATGGTGGTTCCATTTTCGGAAGGCATCAGGGATATTTCAGGAAAAAACAAAACCACCCTTTACAAAGATTTAATGAATGAATTGAAAACTGACTGGCAAAAACAGTCTGACCAGATTCCTTTTTATTCTCATTTAGATAATATTTCACCAACCAAAAAAATATTTGCGGATTACCTAAGGCCACATAAAACTGACTGGGGAACTACCATTGCCGAGAAACGGGCGCTGGATGACATTGCAAGATTTGTGGAGATTGATAAGGATGGTAATGAAAAAATCATTTTCACACCGGGTTACTATTTTGGTGGAAGCCTGACAATGGCAAAAAATTTGATAGCCTGGACAGAATATGCTTTTGATCCACGGTGGGAAAACCGTAATTTTTCGGTGATTAAGGTTTTTGATTTAAAAACACAACAAGTAAAAACCCTTACAAAAAAAACAAGGCATTTTGCGCCATCGCTTTCGGTGGATGCTAAAAAGATTGCTTGTGTTGAAGTAACTGAAGATCAAAAATACAAGCTGGTAATACTTGATGTGTCTGATGGGAAAATTATGCAGGAGTTTCACTCGCCAAATAATGATTTTTATTCTTATCCCTCATTTTCGGGAGATGGTACATCAGTTGTTGCCACAGCAATTGGTGATTTTGGAAACCGTATTGTAAGATTTGATTTACAAAATGGCGAAACAGAATATCTAAGTGAGGCGACCTATACCGAAATATTTTCGCCTGTATTTTGGGGCGATAAAATAGTTTTTGTGGGCGCTTACTCCGGGATAAATAATTTGTACCTGTTGGATATCAAATCAAAACACATTTCACAATTAACTTTTGTTGAGTTTGGATTAACTGATCCATTTATCATGTCAGGCCAAAGGATTCTGTTTTCAAATTATACGGCCGATGGTTATGATGTAGTTGAGATGAGTACAAACGATGAACATTTATTACCACTTACCAGGGTGAATGATGAAAGCGTAAAACTATACAAGCCACTTGCAGAGCAGGCAGCAACGATTCTTGACCCCACAAAAATTGAAGATGTAAATTATAAAACGAAAAAATATTCCAAGCTTGGCAACCTGTTTAAAATTCATAGCTGGACTCCTGCCTCCATCGATGTGGACAACTACGACATTAAACCGGGAATTTCCCTACTTTCACAAAATATCCTCAGCTCTGCTTTTACCACGCTTGGATGGGAATACGACCTGAACGAAGAAACCGGAAAGTATTTCGTCAACTTTACTTACGAAGGATTATACCCGGCCTTTGATTTTGGTGTGGACTATGGCAAACGTAATTCCTATGATACCACAGGAAAACACATTGATTATTCATGGATGGAAACCAATTTTTCGACCACAGTGAGGGTCCCGTTAAATTTCACAACAAACAAATATTCCCGTTTTATCCAACCCTCCATCAAATTTGAATATTTGCAACTGGATATGGATGAAAATGCCGGAGTAAGTTTTAGAAGAAGCAACTACAAAGCCCTTAGCTACCGGCTATACGCATCCAATTTGCTTAAAAGAAACGAAAGAGACATGAACCCACGCTGGGGACAAATCATTGATTTAAATTACCGAACCGCACCCTTTGTAGCTGACATGCTGGGCTCGATGTTTGCCGCCAAAACCAGGCTGTTTTTCCCCGGAGCGTTTAAGCATCATAGTTTCAATGTTTATCTCGGCTATCAAAAACGCTTCGATTCAAATCCTTTTTTTTCGGGGATCGTAAGGCTGCCACGTGGATTTTCCGGGATTTTTACAACCGAACTGGAAAGTATGGCTATTAACTATAAATTCCCGGTATTTTACCCCGATTTTAGCCTAAGCTCGCTGGCCTACCTTAAAAGAGTAAAAGCAAATTTGTTTTTTGATTATGCCGTAGGATCGCATTTTGGAGCTGACGAAACCTGGCAATCAACAGGTGTGGAGCTATTTGTAGATTTACATGTCCTCCGATTTATCGCACCCCTGGAACTGGGTTATCGTTTTATCTATCGTCCTGATTTTAAGGATGTAAAGTCTGAATTTTTATTTTCGGTTAGTTTTGATAGTTTTTAATACTAATAAGGTTAAAATTATTTGGGAGGACTATTTGTTCTATTAAGGTTAAAAAATAGAAAATAAGGTTTTTGTTCAAATAAGTAAGCACACATATTTAAAAAACTTACCAATCATATAAACCTCCAAAATAGTTTTTATGATCAGAAGAATGGAAATTTAAATATCATTAACCTGCAAACAGAGGAAACCTCATCTCAATAACTAACCTCAGTAGAGAAGTAGCAGCATGAATTATTTAACCTTATTAGCTTATTTTTCATACACAAAACAGCATTGCAAAACTATTTATCCTCTATTAAAACTTCGCCACAAGCTTTAAATTCAACTGCCGTGGGGTGAGGAAATTTGGAACGGCGTACTGCACTCCCGAAACATCGGTTACCCAAATATAAGAAACGGTGTTGTTTACCTGCAAAAGGTTAAACACTTCAAGACTGATCCACATAGAAGTAATTTTCCCGAGTGGGTTTCCTTCCTTGAACCGCGTATGATCTCCAATCAGTTGTTTTGAAAAACCAATATCCACACGGCGATATGGCGGCATGCGGAGTGTTTGAGCGTATCGGGCAGCTTTGGGTGGGCCAAATGGCAGGCTGCTGCCAAAATAAAGTGCAAGGTGCATTTTATAGGTAGGATTCATGGGCAGGTAATCCTGAAAAAACATACTAAACCGGAAGCGCTGATCGGTTGGCCGTGGAATATATCCCGGTACAATACTATCATTTTCAGCAGCACTTGGATTTTCCTCCAGACCGCTACCTATAAACTCACCTTCGGCATCATAATAATTGTAATAATAATCTCCGTAAATATCCTCCTCCGTTTTCATTATCGACATGCTGGCCCAGGATTCGATACCCGGAACAAACTCACCGTTAATCTTCATGTCGATACCCTTGGCATAGCCCCTGGCCCGCTGATTGGCATAGTATCGAATCCTCACATTATCCACTTCATAAGGAATAAGGTCGTCAAGGAATTTATAATACACTTCGGTTACAAACTTGAAAGGTCTGTCCCAAATCGTCAGATTCCAGTCCATGCCTCCCACAAAATGAATCGATTTCTGTGCCCGCTGATCTTCGGACAGGCTCCCATCAAAATCGCGTAACTCACGGTAAAACGGTGGTTGATAATAATACCCGGCGGCAAACCTGAAAAGTAGATCATTTTTCCAGTTTGGATGATAAGAAACGGAAGCCCTGGGGCTCAGCAAAAACTCTTCACTTAAATCCCAATATTGGGCTCTTAGCCCGGCAGTTAAAGCAAAATCGCGTTCTTCACTATTTAAATTCCAGGTATTTTGCAGGAAACTGCTGTAGCGGTTTGTACTTAAATTGGCATCCGACTTGGCGAAAAAGTACATATTCAAAGGCGTAAGCTCTGGATCGGAAGAGCCAATCTGATCGCCGGGCCTTGGCAGCATGAATCCGGCTGAATCTATCAGCTCCCATTCATGCAAATGATCTTCAATTTCTTCGCGCTGATATTTTAAGCCCCAGGTCATATAGCTTATTCCTGATTCGTACGAACCTCTATGCTCGGCATTAAGCACGGTAGCATTAAGATAATTCCGGGCATGATTTAAAAATGTTCCCACACCATCGGTAGAAGTTACATCACCAAAATCGCTTTGCCCCAGACCTGTTTCCACGCGGCCAATCCAGTACTGCCCCTGAATGTCGAAAGTTTCACTTTCATCGCTGTTAAAGCCTGACGCGATAAGACTAAATTTTAGTTCTTTTGAAGGACTGTATGCTAATTTCAGCGCCCCGAGATATGTCTTGTAATTGTCCACTTCCTGGCCATCAAAATAAATTGTCAAGCGCTTGGCTTCGTTGATGGTTCCAAAATTAGTTTCGCGTGTTTCGGGGACAAGCGAAAATTTGTTGGTAGCAATATTACCGAGGAAAGAAAGCTCCATTTTATCGGTTAATTTATAGCGCAATACTGTTTGAATGTCAAAAAACTCAGGATTATAATCGCCTTTGGTTTCCAAAGCATTGAGCACGTATTGGTTTGTTTTGTAGCGCACACCTACCAGGTACGAAAGCCGCTGATTTTTGGAAATTCCTTCAAGGTGAGCCGAGGCGCCCAGAAGGCTGGCAGAAACCGAGCCGGCAAATTCCTGAGGCCTTTTGTACTTGATATCGAGTACCGATGACATCTTATCGCCGTACTTTGCATCGAAACCTCCGGCTGAAAAAAGAATGGCCGATGTTAAATCCGAGTTAAGGAAACTCATACCTTCCTGCTGACCTGAACGGATGAGGAAAGGTCTGTAAATTTCAATATCATCAACATAAACAAGGTTCTCATCAAAGTTGCCACCCCTTACCGAATACTGGGAGCTGAGTTCATTATTGGATGATACACCGGGGAGGGTTTTGATGAGCGATTCAACGGTTCCGGTTATGGATGGGATAATAGCCACTTCTTTGGGGTCGATCCGTTGCAGGTTGGTGTTTCTAATTCTTTCATCCTGAATTACAATATCGGGGAGCATCTCCGCCGATTCTTTCATCACAGGGCTGATGGTTTTGGTTTCGCCTTTTTTGAGGTTTAGCTTGAATTCCTGATTTTCGAAGCCAACAAACGAAAACACCAGAAGGATATCTTCCCCTGCCGGCACTTTCAATTCATAGTTGCCCTTTTTATCCGAAACGGCTCCCCCTGGCTTTCCCATCATCGATATATTTACCAGTTCAAGTGCCCTGGCTCTTTCATCAACAATTTTTCCACTTATTGTAGCCCACTCCTTTACCTGCGCCTGAGCTGCACTAAAAAATGCTATAAGAATAAATATGAGTAAATAGTACGATTTCTTCATAATCAATGATGGATTCCGGAGGTGCAATTTTTTTGTTGATTTAAATTTCATCAAAACGAATATTTCTAGTCTTTATCATTTTTAAACTTCCCTTCTTTCCAGGCCTTAATAAACTGAGCCCAGGCAAATGGATTAAGGATTGAAATGGGTTGCGATTGCCCGGCATAATACAATTTGCTGGTTTCCCTGTTGATGTAATTTTGATAATTCATGCTGCCGTCCATTTTGTAATTCATGGCACGTTCTTTCATCTCAGCCTTGGCAAGATTTTTCCTGGCAATTTCAATATCATCATCCGGAATATCAAGTTCGATAAAAGCTTCTTTAAAATCTTCTTCGGTTGGCCAGGGGTAAATTACTGTGGGCATAAGCAAAACTGTATCCGCATCCATTACCTGGATAAGCGAATAGCGTTTTCCGTTGATGGTATCAGGGATGATAAAACTATTTTCTTTATAGCCGATGGCTGAAAATTGAATGGTGTCGTTTTTGAGTGCAACAAAAGAAAAATATCCGTAATAATCGCTGATGGTACCGCGGCGGGTGCCTTTTATCATAATATTTGTAAACGAAACCGGGTCAAGATCATCTGCATTTACAACCACCCCCGAAAACTGGATAACATCCGGATCAAGAGAATCTGCCTGAGAAAAAGCATCTTGCCAAAAAAAAATAATTAGTACAAAAATGAAGGTGTATTTTATCAGCATTACAATGTTAATGATCTCACCAAAATATTTTTAAGCTGTAAAAACGGAAGCCTAAGGTATTTATTTTCGATCAAACATAAAGGATAGGTAAAATCTAAAAATAAAAAATGCTGTTACGGTATTACAACCCTAACAGCATTTTAAAAAGGTAAAAAAACACTTACATTAAACTGCGCATGTACCTTTTTCTCTGTATTTTTTCAAAACGCTAAAAATTCCACTTTTATTAATTGTTCTTAAAACAGAGGTTGTAACATTGATGGTAACCCAACGATTTTCCTCGGGGATGAAAAATTTCTTCTTCTGCAGATTGGGGTAAAACCTTCTCTTTGATTTCCTGTTGGAGTGGGAAACTTTATTGCCAACCATCATTCTTTTGCCTGTTATATCGCATTTACGTGCCATTATTATTCTCTTTTACAGTTACTTTTTAAAAACGGAGTGCAAAGAACGTATTATTTTTTTAATTAGCAAAGCATATTTTTAAATTTTTAGCATCAATCGTTGTTAAACATATTAAATCAGTAGCTGTTGGTATTTACAGAGTTACAAAGAAAGTTTTTGCAACATACCGCTTGCTCTAATGTTTATTCACAATAAAATGTTGATGAATAATTTCGTTAAAAAGAAATAACATCCCGAAGTGTAGTATTTTTGCCAGTTATAATTTAAGAACAATGAATAAAATAAAATTTCCTAAAGCTTTTATCCTGATCTATTTATTAATGTCATTTTTTTTCGGGGGAGCTGTCCTTGCGCAGGACTATCAAAAAGTTACACCAAATAAAGGTGAAGGTGTGTTTTCTCTTCTTCGCAGATTTAATCTCGATCCCAGCGACTATTTCGATGCCTTTATTGAGCTTAATAAAGAAAAGCTTGGCGATGATCTGGCATTAAAAACAGGACAATCCTACCTTCTCCCGGTTAAAGCCGAAAGCTCTTCAAATTCGACCAACGAAACAGGCGTTTTCCCAATTTTTGGAAAAGACTATGAAAAAGTTGAATTTAAGGACAACAAGTTGCAGGGTGCAATTTTTTATGTAATTCCAGGACATGGTGGCCCTGATCCGGGGGCTATTGGTAAAAAATCAGGGCATACACTTTGCGAAGACGAATATGCCTACGATATTGGCCTTAGACTGGCGCGAAACCTGTTGGAGCACAATGCTACGGTATATATTATTACACGCGATCCCAACGATGGTATCAGGGATGAAAAGTTTTTAAAATGCGACAAAGACGAATTATGCTGGGGCGACAAGAAAATGCCATTAAACCAAACCAGACGGTTAAAACAACGGGTAAATGCCATTAACGAAATAAGCAAAAAATACACTGGACGTTATGAGCGATCTGTAGAGTTGCACGTGGATTCAAGGTATGAAAAACAAAAGGTTGACATTTTCTTTTACCACCACCCGAACAGCCCAAAAGGAAAAGCCTTAAACAATACACTTTTTAAAACAATTAAGGAAAAATATAAAGAAGTACAGCCTAACCGGGGCTATTACGGATCGGTAAGTTCGCGTAACCTTTACATGATCAGACATGCCAACCCGGTTTCTTCCTATATTGAACTGGGCAACATTAACCACCACCGCGACCAGGAAAGGTTGCTGGTTGTTGATAATCGTCAGGCCATTGCAAACTGGCTGTCCGATGGTTTAATAAAAGATTACGAAAATTCGAAAAAGTAAGCATAAATATCGTTAACATGTTAGCATTAGTGGTTTTTTAGGAGCCTAAGGTTCACAAAGGTTAGTTTAAAAAACACCATTATTCCCTTCGTGTTTCTTTGAGCCTTTGTGGCAAGGAAATAAGGGGTAGTTTCTAAAATTTGCTCTTAATGCTCAAAGCAATGCCGCAGCCTGAAAGGCTGGTACATCAAAAGGTCAGGCATCGCCTGACCTTACGAGGGAAGCTACAACATCCCCTCAGCCTGAAGGGCTGAAACCCATTTCCAAAAAAAATAATTTTCAGCCGGAGAGTTTTCCCACTTAGTCTATTGCAGACCTTCGGCCTGCCGGTGATCATTGGGGTGCTTTTGTGCTTTGATGTTTCTCCGCAGGAGTCCTATGGACAGGCTTTCAGCCTGTGGTCATAACCCCAATAAACATCATCGAAGATTTTTGCTAAACCGTTTTAGGGGCAAATTAAGCAAGAGTAGCCACCAAGACACCAAGACACTACGTTTTTCCCTGAGAGAAAAAAGCCTTTCAGGGAAAAAACAGCAGCATAAATATCGTTAACATGTTAGCATTAGTGGTTTTTTAAGAGCCTAATGTGAGGCCGGCATATTCTTTTCGGAAATTATTTATAACTCCATCCTGAGCATATTTAGTGCAGCAAGAGCCGCTTTTCGGATATTCCGTCCGCGATGTTCTCCAAACAAAAACTTTTTAGCCACGATAGCCTCAGGTGTTGCAAGGGCTATCCAGGTTGTTCCGACAGGTTTTTCATCAATGCCCCCGTCAGGCCCGGCAATTCCTGAAACCGCCAGCGCATAGTCTGTTCCAAATTTTTTATTTGCACCGGCAGCCATTTGTTTTACTACCACTTCGCTCACAGCGCCATGTTTCTCGATATCATCAGTATCAACATGCAATTCTTTTATCTTAACCTCGTTGGCGTAAGAAACTACCGAACCCAAATAATAGGCAGAACTACCGGAAATGCTTGTGATAAGATGAGCAATATATCCTCCGGTGCAACTTTCGGCGGTTGACAAGGATTTCCTACCAAGAATTAATAATTTCCCTACAACAGCTTCCAGCGTGTCATCATCATATCCAAATATTAAATCGGGAATAATAATTTTTAGTTTGTCGATTTGCTGATTCAATTCAACCTTTAAAACTTCTTTGTCAGCGCCTACGGCAGTTATTCTTAACCTTACAATTCCGGGTTGTGGCAGATAAGCCAATTTGAAATATTCGGGCAGATGATCTTCCCAATTTTCGATGGTTTTAGCAAGAAACGATTCACCAACTCCCTGTGTAAGAATGGTTTTATGAACGATGAAAGTCGAGTTAAGCTTTTTGGCCAATCGTGGCAAAACCTCATTTGTAATCAATGCTTTCATTTCAAAAGGTACACCTGGCATCGAAACATAAATTACTCCATCCTTTTCAAACCACATTCCGGGAGCAGTACCATTCATATTTTTGAGCGGTGTACAGATGGCCGGAACTTCGGCCTGTTTCCGGTTTAAGCTTGTAACAGGGAAGCCCCTCAACTTAAAAAGCTTTGCCACATTGTAGAAGGAAGGTTGGTGAAAAACCAAATGTGTATCAAAATATTCGCAAAGTGTTTGTTTGGTAATATCATCTTTCGTTGGGCCTAACCCACCAGTGATCAATATTAAATTGGCACGGGTGCTTGCTTCTTTCAGGGTAGTGATTATGTGTTCGCGGTTATCGGAAATGCTTGTTATTTGATGTACCTTAATCCCGGCCAGGTTAAGTTGTTCGGCAATCCAGGCTGAGTTAGTATCGATTACCTGGCCAATCAACAATTCATCACCAATAGTTACAATTTCTGCTTTCATCTTAAAATATTACTTTTGTTGTTTTTTTTGCAAAATTAGGAATTATGAATAGAATTAAAGAGTCGGAGCTAATTATTAATCCTGAGGGATCAATTTATCATCTAAACCTGAAACCGGAACAAATCGCCAAAAACATTATTCTTGTCGGAGATCCCGGAAGGGTTGAAAAGATTTCGAACCATTTCGACAAGATCGTTCATCGCAGCCAGAACCGTGAAATGGTGGCTCATATTGGTTACCTGAATCAAAAGCATCTTATGGTATTGTCAACAGGCATGGGGACCGACAATATCGACATTGTGATAAACGAGTTGGATGCTTTGGTAAATATTGATTTTAACACCAGAACCATTAAGGAAAAACATACTTCGCTTAATATTATTCGATTGGGAACTTCCGGGGCAATCCAAGCCGACATTCCAATTAACTCTTATGCTGCCTCGACCTACGGCATTGGGCTGGATGGCCTACTCAAGTTTTATGACAGTGCTGCTGTTGTTGACGAAGAACTTTCCGCTGAATTTATTCGCCAGGTGAATTGGCATCCTGATTTACCTTATCCATATTTTGTAAAAGGATCAGAATTCCTGTTAAACAAAATATCAGGAGGAATGATTACCGGTCTTACGGCTACAGCGCCGGGATTTTACGGCCCCCAGGGAAGGGTTTTGCGCATCCCGTTGCAACACCCCCAACTTATGGACACGATGCAAAAGTTCAGAACCGGAGATCAGCGCATTATCAACTTTGAAATGGAAACCTCGGCATTGTACGGCCTAAGCAAACTTCTCGGACACGAAGCTTTAACAGTATGTGCCGTAATTGCAAACCGCGCATTACAAACCTATTCCGAAAATTATCATAAACCCATCGAAAAATTAATTGAACTGGTGTTGGAGAGGTTTACGAGGTAAAAAACAAAAAACCCGGATCATCACCTTGACCCGGGTTTTATGTTTTCTAAAAACTCACTACAGTCCGATTAATAATTACAGATTCTTCGCTGCGCTCAGAATGACAAACATTTTGAGGGTTTTGGGTTGGGAGGGTGTATTTGGCGGCAAAGCCGCCAAATACACCCTCCCTGAAAGCCAAAAAACCTGTCATTCTGAGCGAAATGAAGTACAGCGAAGAATCTATCGTTAATCATTAATTTTTCCCGGACAATAGTGATAAAAAATCTAATCTCCAACACTCCAATTTCTAACCTCTACCCTCCAACTTCTAACTTCTCCCCTCTAACCTCTAACTTCTCCCCTCTAACCTCTATCCTCTCCCCCCTAATCCCTCCTCCCCATAAAAATCATCAGGTAATAAAGTAGTGTAGCCAGCGATGCAAGCGCAGCAACAACGTAAGTCAAGGCAGCCCACTTCAAGCCATCTTTGGCCATGCCGTGCTGCTGTGAGCTTGTAATTCCGCTGGTTTCAAGCCAAACCAGGGCTCGCTTTGAGGCATCAAATTCCACAGGCAGCGTGATAAAACTAAAAATGGTAGTGGCAGCAAACATGATAATCCCCAGAAGCAGAAGCTGTGGAAAAACATTAATCAGTAAAATTCCGCCCAGCAAAATCCACTGCACCCACTTTGAACTGATGCTAACCACTGGAACCAATGCCGAGCGCATTTGGAGCCACGAATAAGCTTTGGCATGTTGCAGGGCATGGCCTGTTTCGTGGGCTGCTACTGCCGCCGCCATCACACTACGCCCGTGGTAAACATCTGGGCTGAGATTGATGGTTTTATTCGCAGGATTGTAATGATCAGTTAGTTGCCCTTGAACCGAGCCGATTTTTACATCATAAATGCCATTCTGTCGTAGCATGAGCGATGAAATTTCCTGGCCGGTCATCCCACCTGCTAGAGGAATTTTTGAATACTTGGTAAATTTTGATTTAAGTCGCGACTGGACAAACCAGCTCAACAGCATAAAAAACCCGAATATGATCAAATAAAACATCATTGTATTTAAGTTTTATGATTCGCCCCGACATAGCAAATTACCTGCCACCGGTGTTTAGTGCAATTTTGACATTATCATTTCAAGTTCCAAGCCCCGGAAAAGGAGACCTAAAAGTGAAATGACAAGTTTAAATAGATTTCTTGCCGCATGTGCGGCATCGAAATGACCCTGACCACACGTTGATTTGGGAGGAAGGGAATCGGGCGCTACGCGCCCGATTCCCTTCCTCCCCATCCACAACGCTAACGGTGTCACCTCGAAGGAGCTTGCAGCCTGCCCCGACCATTCGGGGACTGAGACCTGCCTCGCCTTTTGGCTAGGCCACCTGCAGGCGGCAAGGCGGGGGTCTGTTTTTTAGCACCTTACAAAAAGTTGTCATTAGTAGTAAACCTGCAAACTAAAAGTAATGACTGGGTATGGCAACTATCCTTACCTTTGACAAATTTTTTTATCGAAATAGTTGGGAAGCATGAGATATATTGATGAATACCGCGACAAAGAATTGGTTCTTTCGATTGCAGATAAGATCAAGCTGATTTCAAAAAAGAAGGTAAACCTGATGGAAGTTTGCGGTGGCCACACCATGGCAATCCAAAAATTCGGGATACCCTGGCTTTTGCCCCGAACCGTAAAGCTGCTTTCAGGGCCGGGTTGTCCGGTTTGTGTTTCCAGCCGAAAGTTTATCGACCATGCGGTAGCGCTGGCAAGGCTGCCCGATGTAATCATTGTCACTTTTGGCGATCTTATCCGTGTGCCCGGTTCTTCCACTTCGCTGGATCGGGAAAAAGCAGCAGGCGCCAAGATCATAACAGTCTATTCAGTATTGGAGGCACTCGAAATTGCCAAAAAACATCCTGACAAGAAAATTGTGTTTCTTGGCATAGGTTTCGAAACCACTACTCCCGGCAGCGCTGCCGGGATTATAAAAGCGCATCGCGATGATTTGAAAAATTTCTTTTTGCTCAGTTCCCATAAAATTATGCCTCCCGCCATGAATGCTTTAATTGATGAAGGTGTAAAAATTGACGGATATATTGGCCCCGGACATGTGAGCACGGTAACGGGTACTGAAATGTACAATATAATTGCTGAAAAATACAAGCTGGGCGTAGCTATTTCTGGGTTCGAGCCTGTTGATCTTTTACAGGCTATTTATATGCTGGTACAGCAAATCGAGAATAATGCTCCAAAAGTTGAAATTGCCTATAAACGAGTAGTAAAACCGGAAGGAAACCCAAAAGCAAGGGCAATGGTGGATGAAGTATTTGAACTACGCGATGACTGGTGGCGTGGCTTGGGCATACTCGAAAAAAGCGGGCTCGGGCTAAGACAAAAATATGCAGCTTTTGACGCTGAAAAAATGCTGCCTGTTGAGATAGAAGAAACCAAAGAACCCAAGGGTTGTATTTGTGGTGAAATTTTAAAAGGCCTCAAAACACCAAAGGATTGTAAACTTTTCGGAAAAGCCTGCACACCACAAGACCCGGTAGGAGCATGCATGGTTTCGAGCGAAGGCTCCTGCCATGCGTTTTACAGGTACAACCGGTAGATGCTGTTGGTTAAGAGTTAATGGGTTAATGGGTTAAGAGTTAATAGTTAATAGTTAACCGTTGCGGATAATCCCGAAAAATCGGGATTTCGCTTCGCTCAACAAATAACGATTAACAATTAACGATTAACAATTAACGAATAACGATTAACGATTAACAAATAACGATTAGCGAAAAACAATACTTATCTCCGTCAATCCTTGCAAAAAGCCTAATTTCTTTCCTTTTATCTTTGCAGGCTTAAAGTATGAAATTATGAATATTAAAGTAATTAGCGTAAATATCTCCGAAAAAAAGGGAACAATTAAAAGCCCTGTTCCTGAAATTGTTTTGAACGAAAAAGGTGTGCAAGGCAATGCTCATGCCGGCAATTGGCACAGGCAGGTGAGTTTGCTGGCCAAAGAAAGCATTGAAAAATGGGGAGGGCAGGCGAGCCGAAAGGTAAACTGGGGTGAGTTTGCCGAAAATATTACCACCGAAGGAATTATACTCCACGAAACAAATCCCGGCGACAGGTTTGTAATTGGCAACGTAGAGTTGAAAGTTACCCAGATCGGGAAAAAATGCCACGGCACAGGCTGTGCTATTTTTAATGAGGTAGGCAACTGTGTAATGCCCAAAGAGGGGATATTTGCCAAAGTGATTAAATTCGGAAAAGTTGAGGCCGGGGATGAGATAAACTATTTTCCAAACAATTAAACCAACCCTGACAGGGTTTGAAACACTGTCAGGGTTATACATGGAGTTTTATGACTAAAAAAATAAAAATTATAGCTACCAGTGCCGCCACAGAAAGAGGCCGCAAATTTCCTGTTGAAGAACTCATCCTGGATAAGGATGGTATTGTTGGGGATGTTCATGCGGGAACCGTCCGCCCGGTGAGCATGTTTGACCTGTCTCAGGCAAAGCGATTTTACCAAATCACTGGAGCTGCACCATTGGCTCACGGCCAGTTTGCCGAAAATATTCTTTTTGAAACTTCGGTTGTTTTGGATATAAAAATCTTCGACCGCTTTATGAAGGGTGATGTTTCACTCGAAGTAACGCAAAAAGGCAAACCCTTTCATGATGAGTTTCGCGAACCCGGAAATTATGTGATGCCCCGTGAAGGTATTTTTTGCCGGGTAGTGAATGGCGGTGTTTTGAATGTTGGGGATGAAATGACCTATCTGCCTAAAATTTTCAAAGCAAAGGTGATAACCCTGAGCGATCGTGCCAGTCGCGGAATATACGAAGACAAAAGCGGGCCGGCAGTTACCGAAATCCTTAAAAAACATTTCAATAAAATAAACTGGCGCATTGAAATCAAAAACATCATTATCCCCGACAGTAAAGAAAAATTGCGGGGTGTTTTGGAATCATCAATAAAAAATGCTGATTTAATAATCACCACGGGAGGTACAGGTATTGGCCCCCGCGACATTACCCCGGAAGTGATGAAACCATTCATCAAAAAAGAAATACCCGGCATTATGGAAATGATACGATGGAAATATGGTGTGGAAAAACCTGCCGCCCTTATCAGTCGTGCTTTGGCCGGAGTTAACAATAAAACCTTGTTATTTGCACTTCCCGGATCGGTGCGTGCGGTTAACGAGTATATGACCGAGATCAACAAGCATTTGGAACATTTGATTTATATGATTGAGGGTGTGGAAAGGCATTAAAATTTTCAATGTTTCTTTTTGGTTTTAAATCACAAAAACTGTATTTTTGAAACCTCAATTATTAAAATATGAAAAACGTTAATCTTTTCGTACTTCTCGTAATGTTTTAGTCAGTTGCTTTTGCACAGGAAAAAGAGATTCCCTATACCCTCGCCGATCGGGATAGGTTAATTCGTGTGGAAGCTGAAATCTCCTCCCTCCGCAACGAAATGGTGAGTTATAGAAATGAAACCAATGCTAAAATTGAAGGTGTTGAAAGCAAATTAGAGGCTAAAATTGATGCCAATGGTCAGCGCATCACTGATTTACAAACACTCCTATATTGGGGTTTTGGGATATTATTCAGCATGATGCTTTTTATGCTTGGTTACAATATTTGGGATCGCCGAACATTAATGAACCCAATTAAAGAAAGGCAGGATAAAATAATTCAAATCCTAAATCTGAAAAATTCATGAATTTTTCACTCTGACGGCTAAAAAGCCATCAGAGCCGAATTTCCAAAGGAAATTCGAGGATTAACCCTCGAAAATATTTAAAATAAATATTTTCGGCCTTCGGTGATTAATTCACAAATTCAACGAATTTGTGAATTAATCAGGTTAAAATGGCTGATGAAGATAATATATCCTTCCGCGAGGCAATGAAAAGAGCCTCGCTTTGGTAATTCCCCCTTAGCATTTTCAGGCACTTTATAATTTCATCTTTATCAGTGCCGGTCATTGCACGAAGTATAATTTCCATGTGCCATATTCTCTTCTTTTCATTTTTCATTAAATTCTAAAAACAAAAATTATACAAGACTTAACTGAATTTTGGCATGGTAGCTTTCTTTTTTATAAAACCTCAAAACAAAATCGAGGTTTTCTTTTAAAAGATTTTCCGACATATTACCGGACATTTTATAATCAGGAAGGTAATTGTTTTTTGAAAGGTATAAAATCAGGTCTTTTCCCGGCACAGGAGAAAAGTATAAGCTTTTTATAGTTCCAATATTCTCCATCGAATCGAAGTAAGGGTTACCCGGATCGGCAATGGCATTACAAAAACCGGTAACTACCTCAACACCTATATCTTTGTTAAAAAATAAGAGGAAGTCCTGATCATTTTCATCAGGGCTATCAGACGAAATATATTCAGGCCTTCTTTTCGATAAAATATCCTTCCCGGTTTTCTCTATAATTTTCTTATTATAAAAATCCAGAAACTCATTCATAAATATATGGAATTGTTGTTTATCCTTAAAATACTTAATAAGTTTCTGATTGTTAAATTCAAGAAAAATCTCATACTGGTCATGGATAAATGAACGCTTTTTTTTATCTTCAAATAAACCTGAGACCATCGGGTCTGCTGTTTCCTCAAGCAAAATAGTATCATCGTAATCCTGCGTGAAAAATGACCCGCTGAAATACCACTCATTTTGCCATTTTACCAATCCAATATTCAAAACGGTTTTGTTTGGCATTAAGCCCTTCGAGTCCATCGATTTTTTGGTTATATTGATTAGCTGACCTGAGCCGATGTGTTTAATCACAACATTTTCATCGTCTTGTTTCAGATAAAGAAACCGGCCGGCAATCTTTTCGCCCATTTCAAGCAAGGGCTGATGGAAGGGATGGCCTTCACCAAGCACATAAGCCAGCCATTCCTTACCTTTCATAGCCAGAATTTCCGTGATGGTTCCGTGAACATTATCATCATGCACCCCAAACAATATTCCTTCTACTTGATGGAATTCCAAACCCTTTTTCTCGGTATAATCTTTTATCAAGGAAAGTTTTTCATCTTCATTTTCCCAACCATAAAAATAAAAAAGATAACTGTTTAGCACCAGCCAGTCAATTTTATATCTGATTGTATAAAAAATATCTTCATCATCAATTATATGCAAAAAATCCTTCATCTTTTGGTTAGCGGGAGCCTCATCCCATTCCTCATCGAATATTTCGTAAATAAGGTTGCCTAACAAATCAATCAAATTGCTTGAGGGGGCAATAAACGACAGATCCCTTTTTTGCATGGATAAATAATACCAAATCAAAAAGGTAACATCCTGGGGGTTGGGTTCAGCATCAAAGTAATCATTAAGATCATAAAATGGGGGAAACTTATTATACATTTCGTTATGCCTGTTAATGAAAGCTGTCCAAATCCCCACCTCCGAGGCCAAATCTTCAAACCAGGTAACAAGCATACACGAGAGCTTTTTTTCGGTTCTCAGTTCTACCTCTTTTAAACAGTAAAACCTCAAATTCCAATAGCACAGCATTTACTTCGTTACAAAGTTTTAGATAATAAAAATCTGATTTGTATGGCTTTTCATAAGGATGAAATTCCAGCCAGTCCTGCATGTAAATTTTATCTGTTTTCATATTTTTAAAAATATTTTATTTACAAAGAAATTAAATATTGATAAACTTTTATAATGAAATGAAAATCAAACATAGGTTTTTGGAATCATGAAAATCATAAACAGCCTATCACGAGAAGTTGGTCAAATGTTAACTTTACACTAATTCAAAAATCGAATCAAACTAATTTAAGGAGAATATTACTTTTGTCGGCTGATTTTAGGATTTAAAAAATGATTTTATGAGTTATAAAAATATAGTAATCACAGGATCCGGGAGTTACATCCCAACAAAAGTTGTAAAAAACGAAGATTTTGCCTCCAACAAATTTTATGATCTGGAGGGCAAGGCATTTGAACAATCACACGATGAGATTTCAGAAAAATTCCATGCAATTACCGGCATTAAAGAACGCAGGTATGTTACCGATGATCTTCTATGTTCTGACATTGCTGCCATTGCAGCCGGGCGTGCCATTAAAGATTCGGGAGTTGACCCGGAGACTATTGAGCATATCATTGTTGCCCATAATTTTGGCGACATCAAAGTCGGCACTATCCAAACAGATATGTTGCCAAGTATTGCTTCAAAAGTTAAAAACAAATTGGGCATCACCAACCCAAAATGCATAGCTTACGATATAATTTTTGGCTGCCCGGGCTGGCTTCAGGGTCTTATCCAGGCACGCTCGTTTATGTTGACCGGAATGGCAAAGCGATGCCTGATAATCGGATCGGAAACGCTTTCGCGTACTGTGGATAAAAACGACCGCGATTCGATGATTTATTCTGATGGTGCCGGGGCTACTGTGCTCGACATTGTGGAGTCTGACGAAGAATTGGGAATTTTATCATACAGCATGGGAACATTCTCCACCAAAGAAGCCTACTATTTGTATCGCGGGCAAGGCAACGTGGATGGGTCGAACGCCGAAGTAAGTTACCTTAAAATGCACGGGCGTAAGATTTACGAATTTTCGCTTACGCATGTGCCGCAGGCCATGCAGGAGTGTTTGGATAAATCGGGTCATTCGATTGATGATGTAAAAAAGATTTTTATCCACCAGGCCAACGAGAAAATGGATTTTGAAATCGTAAAACGATTTTACCGCCTCTACAAAATCCGTCAGGCTCCCGAAGGAATCATGCCGATGAGTATAGGCAGGCTGGGGAACAGCTCTGTAGCGACCATTCCAACGCTTTACGACCGCATTTTAAAGGGAACAAACGAAGAGCGTCACGATCTAAAAAAAGGTGATCTTATTTTGTTTGCATCCGTAGGTGCCGGGATGAATATCAATGCCGTAGCATACAGGTACCAGGGGTAGATGCCCTGCGGGCGTAATTTGTCCGCCTGCTGGCGAACGTCATTAATAGTCATTTAGTTTCACTGTCATTATTAGTCATTTGGTTTTGCCGTCATTAATAGTCATTTGGCTTCGCCGTCATTATTAGTCATTTGGCTTTGCCGTAATTAATAGTCATTTAGTTTCACTGTCATTATTAGTCATTTTGTTTCACTGTCATTAATAGTCATTTGGCTTTGCCGTAATTGATGGTCATTTTGTTTCACTGTCATTCTTTGTTATTTCGAGTTCCAAGCCCTTGAAAAAGAGGTCTCAAAGTGTGATAACAAAGGAGTAGATTTCTTGCCGCACGTGCGGCATCGAAATGACCCCGTCCATGGGTCGATTTGGGAGGATGGGAATCGGGCGCGAAGCGCCCGATTCCCATCCTCCTCCTACTCAAACGGAAGCATTGTTACCTCGAAGGAGCGAAGCGATTGAGAGGTCTGTTTTTCAACACCTTAAAAATAGTTGTCATTAGTATTTATGCAACCAATGACCATCAATGACAATTAATGACCATCAATAACTACCAATGACAATAAATGACCATCAATGACTACCAATAACAATAAATGACCATCAATAACTACAAATGACAATTAATGACCACTATTGACTACCAATAACTAATAGCCCCCCCCTTTTTCTAAAACATTTCCAACATAAACTACATTTTCCTTTCATCAAAAATTCTACTTTTGCGCTCAATTATCAAAAAATAAAAAAACATGGGAAGAGCATTTGAATACCGCAAAGCAAAAAAAATGAAGCGCTGGGGAAACATGGCCAAAACCTTCACGAAAATTGGTAAAGACATCACCATTTCTGTAAAAGAGAACGGGGCAGATCCTTCGATGAATCCTCGCTTGAGGTTGTTGTTGCAGAATGCTAAAAATGCCAACATGCCCAAAGATACGGTGGACAGGGCCATTAAAAAAGCCTCCGCCCCCGATACCGCCGATTATCGCGAAGTGGTTTACGAAGGCTACGGCCCTCATGGCATAGCAGTAGTTGTTGAAACTACCACCGACAACCCCACACGCACCGTGGCCAATGTTCGCAGCTATTTTACCCGCAATGGCGGTTCGCTGGGAACATCAGGGAGTTTAAGTTTTATGTTCGATCATAAATGCGTGTTTAAAGTGGTAAGCAAAGAAGACCTCGACCTTGAGGAACTGGAACTGGAACTGATTGATTCGGGAATTTCCGAACTTTTTGCCGAGGACAAAAACATAGTTATTTATGGCGAATTTGAATCTTTCGGGACTTTACAGAAATATTTCGAGGAAACCGAGTTTGAGATTATTTCGGCAGAATTCGATCGCATCCCTACCCAAACCAAAGCACTGAACGAAGAGCAAACAGCCGAATTTGAAAAAATGCTTGCCAAATTCGAAGATGACGAAGATGTGAGCAATGTATATCACAATATGAAAGAGTAGCATCGGCTCTCTCACCCGAAATTGAATTACCCCAAACAGCACAGGAAATAATTATAAAACAATACCTGAATGTATTCGATACCGGCAACCCGCCCGAGGTAGCAGCAATATACCTTGTTGCTTTGGGCGAGGAGAATTTGCTTTGGGAACATACCCTTAATAATGGCAATTGGGGCGCTCCGGGTGGTGATGAAATATCGCTCGACATCAGCGCTTTTGGTGGAGAAACGGTACAATTCAGGTTTAGAACTTACGGCCCATCTACCTTCAACTGGAACGATTGGAACATATATGAATTTACACTCACATCCATGCTTAACAGCGATTTGGCCATCCTGGGACTGGAAGGAACTACAGTGATAAACCTTGAAGAACCGGGAATATGGGATATTGAAATTAAGAACCTGGGTTCCATCCCACAAAGCAACTTTTTGCTGAAATTATTAAACTGTAAAAACGGTGAAATGATTGATGAGATAGAGGTGGTGGATGAAATACAAGCTCAACAATCAGCATTTTACAGCTTTGAATGGACTCCCGAATACGTGCAACATACAGCAATATACGGGAGCATCGAACTGGACGGTGATGAATATACGGCCAACAACACTTCGGCAAGCTATTTCGTAAGGGTTGAACCCGGCATTGAATTCTCCATTTTTGTGTGGGATAACGACAACAACATTCAAACCATTACCGACCCTGAACTGGGAGACGAAATAACCCCTGCCGAAGGGCTTACACGTGCCCTGGATGCCGCCGGGTTTGGGTATGATTACAATACTTATTTGCCAACCAACCATACCTCCTACGATATAATTTTTGCCACGCTTGGCTGTTATTGCCTGAGCTGAGGTGCCACTCCTCCCGGGTTTGTAAATGCAACAGACCAGGAAAAATTAATCAATTACCTTATATCAGGAGGGAATTTATACATCGAAAGCAGCAACATTGGAAGCGATTATGGCGGAACAGAATTTATAGATTATCTGGGCTTTACATATATTGAAGGCGGAGGCGAAAACGAAGTAAGCCATATTATAGGAAATGAATGCAGCATTGCCGATGGCCTCGACCTGGATTATTTCGGGGGTACAAGCCCGCATTACAGTGTGGACAGGATTACCTTCTTCGGCGGAGTGATGTTTTGGTGCGAAGAAGATTTTGGTAGAATGGTGATGAAAAATACCAACAACTACAAGGCAATCTCCTCATCGGTGGTAATGGGCGCTTTGGCCAACGGCGACAGTTTAAACCTTAAACCCTACCTTATTGCCGAAATGGTTTATAATTTCCTTGATTTCGATCCTTCGGTTTCGATATATGAAAACTCAACATTAATATCTTCGACACGCGCCTTTCCAAATCCGGTGCTTACCGAAACCACCATCGAATACCAACTTCAAAATAGCGGCCGGGTTAAAGTATCGATTTTTGATGCACAGGCTGGTTTGGTGAAGACGCTTTTTGAGGGCCGGCAACTTCAGGGTATAAATGCGGTAAAATGGAATACCACAAATTATAAGGACGCTCATGTAGCAGCGCCCGGTAATTATTTTTACCTGATCGAATCAGGAAATAAAAGACAAAGCGGCAAAATCACAGTTTTGTAGCCACAAACAATAAAATAGGGAGCTTATCGATTTGCTCCCTCTTTTTGTTTTAAAAGTACCTTCTTACTTTTGCTTTATAAGCCTGCCACTGGCCGCCAAATTGCTGTTCGAGGTAGGTCTCTTCGTGCTTTATAATTTGATGGTGGACTACCATGCCAATAATTGCCGCCAATAAATTGAAGGGGTTGGGCACATAAAGATTTGAAGCTACTGCCAAAAGGAAAAGCCCAAAATACATGGGGTTTCGGCTCAAGCGGTAAACGCCCCCGGTTTGTAATTCTATTCGATCGTTGGTGGGCAACCCCACCTTTGTAAACTTACCCATTTGCAACAGCGACAGATTTAAAAATAGCATGGCCTCGAAACAAATAAATACAGCCATCCAACTCATCCAACCTGGAAACTGCATCCATGACCAATCCTTCCCATACGCAGCGGCAGGAAGAATAAGCACCGGAATAAACAAGGCAAATTTTCCAATAGCCTGAATCAAAACATTCATCGCGGGCTTACCCAATAATTCACGGCCTTGCCTTTTAACATGAATAAGCACAGCGAAAAAAATGATGCCTAATATTCCGTAAAGCGAAAAGATTATCAGCGCTTGAAGAGACATTATTAATTGAGGTTCTTCTGACATTTTTGTGGAATTTTCTTTAGTGTCTGTCAATAAAGTCGGCAATTTATTGATTTAAGATTAATGATTAATGCCGAGCTACGCTCGTGCATCCTCGAAAAGAAACAAAAATTAAAAAATTTTGACTTTTCGAGACGATCGGAGATTTTAGATTTTGCTGAATATCACTAACATCTTAAATCTAAAATCGTTAATCTGAAATCGTATTTCTTTCTAATCGTTACTTTAAAGACGAACTCTAATTAGGATCTGCTGAGAAAGGTCTAATCCATTGGATTATTAAAAGTTAATCCATAATATTTGATTCCTTGTGCAAGGTTTATGGGGAAATTTATTCAAAAACGTTGCACCAAATATTTCGGTGCGCTGCACCTTTATCCCCATCACCGGATAAAATTCTACAAAGATTACCGGTGCTCCGCACCTGAATGTTAAGCCACAGAGTGGCGATAATCCTCGCCTCGCGGCGAAGCGGGTTTGTAGAAACATCAATTAGAATTGATACGGGAGGTGTAGCGCACCGAAATATTATTATTCTGAGTTTTTCAGCAAGCCCTAATTGAACTCTTTCTTTAGTTGCTCAACCCAATCCGAAATGCGTTTATCCGTTAGATCGGCCTGGTTAACATCATCGATGGCAAGCCCGACAAACTTGTTATTTTTTATGGCCAATGAGATTTCAAAATTATAGCCTTCGGTTGATGTAAAACCTACTACCGTGGCAAGTTTAGCCATACTATGGTGCAACATTCCCATCCCGTTCACAAAGCTGTCTATCCATTCCACCTGATCGCCAATCCCGAACAATGCAATTTTTTTACCAGTCATATCGATCTTCTCAAGCTTATGGGCAAAGTTTTCCCAGTCTTCCTGCATTTCGCCAACACCCCAGGTCGAGGTACCCAAAATCAGGTACTTGTATTTTTTTAAATCCTTTTCTGATGCCTTCTCAATATTGATTAAATCAGCATTTTCGATACCAAATTTTTTATTAATCTTTTCGGCAACACTTTTACAATTTCCAAGTGTTGAACCATAAAATATTCCAATTTTTCCCATTCTATATTATCGTTTTTGTTTTGATTCAATATTTAACAAGCCTTCAACTAATTTGTTTGATCGCAGGCATCTTTATCAGGCCAAAAAAAGAATTTTACATAATAATATGATATGGTTTCATTAAGCACGCCTTTAAACCCTCTGCTCGATTTATACCAATCATTTTTAGAAATACTTATGTGTGGAATTACAATATTTCCTACCTGAATTTCCGGTTCGTAAACCATCTTGAACAAGTATAAACTTCTGGTTGCATGAATCCCAAGTGAAACTATATTTATGCTTTTAACTTCAGGAAAGTGCTCGCGGATGTACTTGTGTGAGTAAATAGCAGAATGGTAAGTCCTGTCTTTATATACATCGCGTGGAACAGGTACAGCAACAACTTTTGCCGAATCAAACCCAAGCTTCAGCAAAGAGTTCCTGATGAGTCCGGCAGCCGTATTTATGCCGCTAAGATAAAATCCCTGGTCAAATGTGGCACCGGAAGTAACTATTAAATCATAGTTTTTTTCGTTAAAGATTTTAATGATATCATAATAAGCATAATCAGGCATGTAACCTTCGATGACCATAATTTTTGCATCAATGTTTTCTTCGGTTGATAAAAAGCCCACAATACCTTTTACATAAATCAGGAATGCAATTGCAATAATAGATAAGATCAGCAACCAGCCATAAATGGTCAATCCCCATCTTTCGCGTTTGCTTGCCAGTTTAAAACTCTTCATAGCTTTTGATTAATTAGTTCAGATTTGTAATTATTTAGATGGCATTATTGAGTCCCAAATCATCATGACCCCATCCTGCCGAGCTTTGCTCGTGCATGCACGAGACTTCGTCTCGGCACCGACCCATTCTCCGCCAGCTGGCGGGAAGGGAGACCAGCCGCACTAGCCACAGCAGCGGCCAGAGCGCAGGAATCCTCCCCCTTGAGGGGGAGCCAGCCTTGCCGGCCAGGCAGGTTAGAGGGGGTCTATGGTAGTAACCATTTTACTCAGAGTATGATAAAACAGCTAAATAGTTATCCAGATTTTATTATTTTCGGGGCGTTCAATTTTTTATTTTTTCCCGCAAAAATAGGATTATTATGGAAATCTCTCAAATTATATCAAAACTCGGGCTGGTACCTTTGCCCGGTGAAGGAGGGTATTTTAGGGAAACATACAAGTCATCGGTAGTAATACCCGGGAGCTCCCTACCTCCCGCCTACCCAAGAAAACGTGCATTAAGCACTTGTATTTATTACCTGATTACACCTGATAGTTTTTCGGCCATACATAAACTGCTGAGCGAAGAAATCTGGCACTTTTATCTTGGCGATCCGGCAGAGCAATTGCAAATATTGCCCAATGGCGAAAGCAGAAAAATCATTCTCGGCAATAATATTCTAAAAGGTGAGGAGCCTCAGGTAATTGTTCCAGCCAAAAGCCTGGCAAGCAACAAAGCTTATTGATGGTGGTAAGTTTGCATTATTTGGCACCACCATGTCGCCGGGTTTCGAATTTTCGGATTACGTGGCCGGTGAAAAAGAGCAATTATTTAACGCCTATCCTAATTTGCAAAAAGAAATTTCAAAATATTTCCATCATTGAGACCAGTCTAAAAAGCCTCAAAACCCCTAAATCCCCTGAAGGGGACTTCCCCAAACTACTGATTTTTAGTACTTCTTCCGTCAGCTGACGGATTGGGGTTAAAAGGGCTAAAAATCAGTAGTTTTGGGTTTTTAGGCTACACTTATCATTAAAAATCAAACATGAAACCTATACAGGAGTTAATCTCATTAAAAGGAAAAACCGCCGTAATTACCGGTGGCACTGTAAACATTGGAAAAGCAATTACTTTAAGGCTGGCTGAAGCAGGGGCTAATGTTGCCGTAATTTACAACAGCAGCCACGAAGAACTGGAAACTTTAACCAAAGCGCTGGGAAAATTTAAGATAAAATATCTGACCATAAAAGCCGATTTGACAAAGGAAAATGAAATCGTGGATGCATTCAGGCAGATTGCTGAACATTTCGGAAGAATTGATGTTTTGGTAAACAATGCCGGGATTTTCGGTCTATCTTTACAGGAAGACTTGCAAGCTGAAGATTGGGACAAGGTTTTTGATTTGAATACCAAAGGATTGTTTTTGTGTACGAGGGAAGCCATAAATCTTATTAAACAGAATAATTCAGGTGGAATCATTGTAAATATTGCAAGCATCAACGGACTACATCCCGGGTTTGGCAAAACCGCCCATTATGATGCTTCAAAAGGAGCAGTGATTGCCTATACCAAATCCCTGGCTGCTGAAGTTGCGCCCATTGGAATCAGGGTGAATGCAGTTGCTCCCGGGCTGGTTGATTCTGAAAATTTAAGGAAGTTTGCACCAGAGCTTGCTGAGATGGTTGAAAAAAGAACACCTTTAAAAAAAATTGCAACACACGAAGATGTTGCCAATGCTGTACTTTTTCTGGCTGCCGAAATCTCCTCACACGTAACCGGAGAAGTATTGGTTGTGGATGGTGGGTATTTATTAACTTGAATGATTGAATGATTGAATGATTGAATGATTGAAACAAGAAAATATTGCGCGAAGCGACTGGAGAGAACGAAGCGAAGTAAGAGAACGAAGCGAAGTAAGAGAACGAAGCGACGTAAGAGAACGAAGCGAACGAAGCGACTTTAGAGACTTTAGAGAACAGAGAGACTTGAGCGATAGGGGAGACTGGAGAAAACTAAGCGAACTAAGCGAACTAAGCGACTTTAGGGACTTTAGCGACTTTAGAGAACGAATTGACGTAAGAGAACGAAGCGACTTTAGGGACTTTAGAGAACTAAGAGACTGAAGCGAGGTAGGCGAACTTAGGGACTTTAGCGACTTTAGAGAACGAAGTGATGTAAGAGAATTAAGCGACTTTAGCGACTTAAGCGATGTAAGAGAACGAATCGACGTAAGAGAACGAAGAGAACTAAGCGACGTAAGAGAATGAAGAGAACGAAGCGATGTAAGCGAACGAAGCGAACTTAGCGACTTAAGTGATGTAGGCGAACTTAGGGGCCTGAGAGAACGAAGCGATGTAAGAGAACTAAGAGAACGAAGCGACTTTAGCGACTTAAGCGATGTTGGCGAATAAAGTAACGACCGATTAACAATTTTCCATTAACTATTAACCCGATAACTTAATAACCAAACAACTCAATAACATAATAATAAAACACTGGATTATGAATTACGTTTATATTGGCATTTTTGTCTTGACTTTTTTCTTTGTAATTTATTCACTATACTTGAAATTTAGAAGAAGAAAGTATACTAGAGAACGATATGCATTTGCAGCTTTGTCCTCGACAGTGCTATTATCAACTCTTATTGTCACCACAATTTTTGGGACAACCCCTTGGGATAAAGCTCTAGAATTCATATTTCATATATTGGACAAAGAATACCATTCATCCTCATCAACATGGTCTGAAAAACTACTTGCATTATTATTTGTTGGGTATGTTATTTATGTTTTATGTTATTAACAAAAATTTCGCCACATGGAATGGTTTAAAATCAACACGTCAATATGAAAATGAGATATTATTTAAAAATAAGTTACTAATCAGTCTTCAATTTAGCGATAAATTTCAACGAGTTCAAAACTGATAAATTATTTTTGAGCACAGTATCTGTTATAGATCGCAAGACTGCAAATCTAAAAGCACCCTGTGGTGACCGAAATTGCCCGGACACTTTCTGCTATATTTTTATATTTCTTATTGCCCTTTCTGAAGCGTTGTTATCTGGAGGAACCTCAGGTCGATAAAGAAAAGTAAATAAATATTCCCGATGTTTTTTCAGTCGGTTTTGAAAACGGACAAGGTCTGGTTTATCAGTTGGCAAGGCAAGTATTATCAAAAAATCAAGTCTTTTTTCAAGCTGAATTCTCCGTAGATTATGAATGTAATAATCCATGGTATTCATTTGTCCTTTTAGTGTCAATGCTAATTGAAAAAGCACTTTGCATGCCTGACTCCATTTATGGCCATAAAGTTCGTTCAAATAATTCAGGTCCCTGAGTAAATGTGCAATGCATATTTGGTGCGAAGCAGCCGGGGTGTTAAAGTGGCTTGCCCAACAATCATGAACAAGTACTGTATTTTTAAAACCATCTTTAAAGGTATCATCAATACTTTTTTGTCCCCGATTATCAGTAATTGTAATAAATGTGGCCTCTTCATTTTGCCATGTCCATGCCCAGTGTTTTGCCCCTTTCACTTTAACACCTGTTTCATCACTGCCAATGGAATATTTGGTATTGGATTGAAGCCGTTGTTTTATTAATTCGTAAGCAGGCTGGGCTTTTGCAATGAGTTTGTCTAAAATGTAATGTAAGCCGCCTTCACTTATGGGAACTCCAAACACGTCCCTGAAAACCTCTTGCATTCTCTTAAAGGGAATATATTGACGCGTGTGAAAATATCCGATCAGGCTTTCTATATTGTTGCCATAACTTACCGGGGCATTGGCCTGTTGTGGATACTCGCCTTGGTTGATATGGCCACATTCACACTTTTTGTTGTAAACCTGGTGCTCGGTTACTTTAATCTCAATTTTTGGAATATCAAATACTTGTCGCTTGCCAGCTGGTATAGCAATAATGTCTTCAAGGTCTTGGCCACAACAATTGCAATAATGAGGGGTATGCTCCTGTATAAGATCGGGATTTTCAACCATTTTCAAAGTGTTTCCTTTTCTGCCTTTCTGGCCACCCGGCTTAAGCCCACTGCTTTCTCTTAAGCTTTTTCGTTTGGGGCGGTTCTCATCTTTAGAAGGGGGTATCGAACTATTATTGCTGTTTTTGGGGTGTTCATATTTTGATAAGCGATGCCTTAAATCTGCATTTTCTTGGGTTAGAATATTATTCCGCTCAATGAGAGCAGCAACCAAGTTACGTAATTCTTTTACCTCTTCTGACATGCGGCAAAAGTATTGTCATTAGTAGTGTAATTCCAAATATATCAAGTGAAAGTTATCATGTACCGCACCCTTAAATTGTTGATAACATGCATGTTTTCAAAAATACCTCCCTGAGAATGGAGTATTTGCGCAAACTTTTTAATCCGTATTCAAATATTGAAGTATAAGAGGGGGTAAATCACTGAATATCGAAAAGTTACTAACAATGTACCCACCAAAGCGGTTAGTAAGTGGATAATAATTTCATTTTTACGAAAATAGACCTAATCCTAAAAACCTAACTAACAATGTATGTGGGTGTTATATTTAAGATGGTTTTGGGTTGTTTTTTGTATCCGATAGCAATTTGTTCACATTATGGCAAAATAGAAAATATTCATATGAGATTCCTGTTTTAATGACACTGATTAGTTACAAAAATAATACTTTATTATCTGAAGAGATTTATGAAATGACTAGATTTGTAAAAGGTGAAAAGCTTGAAGTTTTTGATGAGAAAAAGGCTAAAGCTATATCACAGATAATTGATACTCCAATATTTAATCAAGCATGGCGTGATGAAGTGAAAGAATTAATAGAGTTGAAATGGGTTAGCTATAAATTTAATGATGAAGATTGGCATGAAATTAATAATTGTTGGATAGGAATTAACAATAGAACAAAATTAAAGATTTGTTTATTATGTAGTACAGAAGAACCATCCGAGAAACAAATAGTACATTTTATTTCTTACTGCGAGGATGTTGTTTCGAAAGATTTGATAGGAGATATAATAATTGTATATAAAAACGGCGCTGATTTAAAAAACAGAACCATTTGTGATAAAAACATTGCTTTTTATAGCCACAGATATCTCTTAGATAATCTAGTAGATTTTGAAGATTATTTCGATGACATAAAAAGGCGGGTGCTTTTTGAAGGTTTAGCAGATTCAGAAATTAAACTATTAGATTCATATGTACAATCCTCAATAATAAATCCGACCAATAAAATCACAGAATCTTTAGAAGGTTATTTGGATAAATGGTTAAAGGAAAAAAACTACAAGCAGTTATCTGTTCTTGGGGAATACGGTCAAGGCAAAAGTACAGGAATGCTTGCATATACTTATAGTCTTATTTCAGAAGAAAGATTCAGTAATCACATTCCAATACTGATTGAGTTGAGAGGAAAAAGCCCATCAACATTACAGCCGATAGAATTATTTGGGGCTTGGGCAAGTCCTTATAGGATTGATCCTAAAGCACTTTTTAAACTTCTGCAACATGGCAGGTTACTTTTGATTTTTGAAGGTTTCGATGAAATGTCCCAAGTGGGTGATTCTGAAGCTAGAATAAACCATTTTCGTTCTATTTGGAAGTTTTGTTATAAAAACTCAAAAATGATTATTACAGGAAGGCCTAATTTCTTTTTGGACGATGATGAATTAAAAATGGCTTTAGGAATTGAAGAATCAGTAGCAAGTGGACCATATTGTGAAGCAGTACATTTACAACCTTTTTCTTCTCAACAAATTGATAAAAGCCTTAGGTGGTTAGATAGCAAATCTCGAACACAAATATTAGCATTATCAAAAAAAGATAGTAATTTTTATGAAATTGTTTCAAGGCCTTCGTTGCTATTTATTGTTGCAATATTATGGAAAGAAAAGTCAACAACTTTTGCAAATAAGAATATAAATTCTGCCACAGTAATTTCTCTTTTTATAAATCATAGTTTACGAAGGCAGATAGAAAAACAATCTGATGGACGGAAATTTATGGTTTTGACGGAAAAAGAAAGAAGATTTTTCATGAAAGGGATTGCTGCCTATATGGCCTTCGCGAACCTTCAAAACCAAATTCTTCCATCAGAGTTTAACGAAGCAATTATTAGATTATATGAATACATCCCAGAAGATTTATCCAGTCAATCTAGTGTTGTTAGGGATGAACCAACGAAACCGCTTAAAGAAAGAGTAGGTGATAATATTAATGCGATAGAAGAAATTCAAACGGACGTTAGAACCTATGGTATTCTTGTGCGTGATTATAGTAGAACTGGAGCTTTAAAATTTCCTCATAAATCATTTTTTGAATATCTTTTTGCCGAATATTTGTTCAATGGTATTAATTTTAATAAATCAACTGAATATTTAGCCATTTATAATTCTACTCAAGCTAATTATGACAAAGTAATAAATTGGGTTGAATCTTTGGATTTTTTAGGCGATCTTTTTAAATCTTCTAGCAACGATAATCAAACAAAATCAAAGCTCTCAAGTTTGTTATTCAGAAAGGTCGTTAATAATAATTCATTCTTTTGGGAAAGATGGTTGAACTATATTTATTTGTTCGATGCTAGTGTTCGCTTAAACCTTCCTGGAAAATATCGTTTTTTAAGTCCATTTATTAATATTAAAATGCTACTTTTGCAAATATCTATGCTTTTAATGTTTCTGCCTATAATATCAATGGGTATCTTTGCTAAAGGGACTAGTTTTGTCGAATTATACAATAATATGGAATCTCTTTTTGATAGTCCTGTCAAATATATTTTGGTACTCCTTGGAAGTGTAATATTTAGTTTGGCTTATTTTATTACTGTCTTTCCACTCTTCAGAAGGTTTACTCAAAAATCATCTTCAAGATTTAGTATTGGGGATAAGATATCATTATGGTTATTGCTAATAAAAAGCATTGGTATTTCATCCTCTGACTTAAATAGTAGTTTTGGAAATAATATATCTAAGGCACTTCCTAAATTATATTCTTATTTTAACCTAAAAGAAAGAATAAAAGCTAAAGAAGAATTTGAAAAAGTGAAAGAATAATGATAATAAATAGGCCTTATTACGCCCTTTAAGGCCAGGCAAAAAGACCCGCTCCCTCGGATTAGCAAACCGAGTTTAAATCCCTCTTTGTAAAAATTATTTTCTGAGTATGGAGTTTTTGAAGCTTTATCATAATTCAAACATTTCCACTATCTCGCTTAATATGCCAACTGTTTTTCTTACAGTTTGAAATTCTTTCAATACTTATGGGGAGAGGATTGAGGAATTATTTGAACATTTGGCTTCCAGTAAAAAATGACCATTTAAAATACTGTTGCCCAATTGGACTACTTATTGTATTTTTGCGCAATGGAGAAAAAACGAGAACTTTATTTTTTCAAGGATTATTATGACAGCAAAGAATAAGAACTTGAAAAGCCTTGATCAATTTATAGACGAAAAGATTGGCAGCAAAGGAACAGAAAAAAGAGAGCAGTTTGAAACTGATTATGACGCTTTCAAGCTTGGTGTTTTGATTCAGCAAGCAAGGGAGAAAAAAGGACTTACCCAGCAACAATTGGCGGAATTGGCCGGGACAAACAAGTCCTACATTTCAAAATTGGAAAGGAACTTAAAGGACATCCGTTTCTCAACATTACAGAGAATTATCAATGAAGGTCTTAACGGACACCTGGATGTTTCAATAAGACTTGAATAATCAATACATCATAGCAGGATGCAATGGTGCCGGTAAAACTACCGCTTCTTTTACGGTTTTGCCTGAGATGCTTAATTGTGGGGAGTTTGTTAATGCCGATGAAATTGCCCGGGGTTTATCAACATTTAATCCTGATAAAGCAGCCATTGAAGCGGGCAGGCTGATGCTGAAAAAGATTGATGACCTGATGGGTGTAAAGGTTGATTTTGCATTTGAAACCACACTTTCGTCAAGGAGTTTTGTGAATACAATATCAAAGGCCAAGGAATCAGGGTATCAGGTTACATTGCTGTTTTTTTGGCTTGAGTCGGTGAATCTGGCAATTGAAAGAGTGAAAATCAGAGTGGAAGAGGGTGGTCACAATATCCCGGAAGATGTAATTCGAAGAAGGTATTATTCAGGCTTAAAAAACTTCTTTCAGTTATATTTATCAAAATGTGATTATTGGATGTTGATTGATAATTCCAAAATGAAGCAAATAATTGTAGCTGAAGGAAGTAAAGACACTAAAACAGAAATAATAAATAGTATTACTTTTGATAAAATTTTGAACCTTACAAAATGACTTTACAAGAATTAAAATTATTAAGGGATAAAATCCTCAGAGGCCTTGAGCTTTCCACAGCTAAACTTATCAAGTATAAGAAGGCCCGAAATCTTGATGTGGTTGTCTCCCAAAACGGAAAAATTGTTCGGATAAAAGCCAAGGATTTGTAAATCTGTTTTTAAGCACCCATGTCCATTGCCGTTCCCCAGGATATGTAATCCTATCATAAATCTGATCCCGCTCACTCGGATTTGTGCTATTGGCTCGCTTCGCGAGGCGAGCAAGGCTGGCATCCCTTCGGGGCAATCCGAGTTTAAAACCAGGGCTTTCATATTTCATGAGATTGTGAATATTACAGAAATCAAATAATAATCTGAATGTGATTTTGCTTTACCCCGGAAAAAGTTTAAAAATAGTGCGGTATTCATGCAAACCCGGTTTTCAATTCAAATTTTGCAGGTAAGAATATTTGGAAGAAAATGATGTGTTTTGTATTTTTGGAAGAAAATAATTGAATACTTTTAGACAATGAAAGACGAAATTGTAATATACCAGGACGACCAGCTCTCTGCACGTTTGGAAGTAAGGATAGAGGAAGAATCGGTTTGGCTGAATAGAAAGCAAATTTCAATGTTGTTTGATAGGGATGTAAAAACAATAGGTAAACACATAGCCAATGTTTTGAGCGAAGAACTCAAAGGGTTTTCAGTTGTCGCAAAATTTGCGACAACTGCTTCTGACGGCAAAGTATATCTGGTAGAGTACTATAATTTGGATATGATAATTTCAATTGGTTATCGGGTAAAATCAAAACGTGGTATTCAATTCCGAATTTGGGCAAATAAAGTACTCAAGGAATATCTATTGAGGGGATATGCAGTAAATCAGCGTATTAACCGGATTGAAAATGACATTGATTTTTTAAAGGAAAAAATTGAATTGAAGACTTTTTCAAAATCCCACGACAGATTTTTAATTCTTGACGAAGAAACTGTTTATCATATTGGCGCATCTCTGAAAAACCTTGGCAAAAAATGGTTTGCTTTTTCAAAATTAAAATTTGATGCAAATGAAATTATAAGAAAGTTAGAAAACCACAAATAGTACATAATAAGCCCCGATCACACAGATTTGTGCGATAAGCTTCCGCTAACTCGGATTTGTGCCATATGGCACAAAGATAGGGGCAATCCGGGTTTAAAGCCCTCTTTGAAAGGATTATTTTCTGAGCAAGGAGTTTTTAAAACTTTATCAAAACTTAAGCACACACACTGTCTTATTTAAAAATGTCCGCCGTTTTTCTTTCAGTTTGAAATTCTTTGGATACTTTTCGGGGGATGATTGATGAGATACTTTAACTTATGCAAAATTTTGAGAAACGCATATTTTGATAAAATAGAATGATTAATTATAAAGTTGTAAATTTGCACAATTCTAAAAAGGAGGTATTTAATATGGATTTAAAAGAACATAAAGCTTATCAAAAAGAGTTTAAAGCATACTCAAAAGAGATTACAGCTACAAAAGATTCTACCATGAAATTTCTGATTCGATCAGGTATTAATACACGAACTGGAAGACTTACAAAAACCTATTCCTCTCCTAACTCTACGAGACAAAAATCTAAATAATGTATTCAAAACGAGCTGGTTTAATTTTGGGATTTCATGGTTGCGATAAACCAGTTCGAGATGAGGTTGTTTCAAAGAAAGGTGTTCTTCTAAAGCCAAGTAATAATGATTATGATTGGTTAGGTGGAGGTGTTTATTTTTGGGAGAACAATTTTGCGAGAGCTTTAGAATTTGCCAATTTCTTAAAAAATAATCCACCTCATAATTCTAAGCAGATAATTACAGAACCTGCCGTAATTGGAGCAGTAATTGATTTGGGCTTCTGCTTAGATTTATTGGATTCAGAATATCTAAATTTATTATGGCAAGGATATAACTTGTTGAGAAAGTCTAAAGAAGAATATGGATTGAAAATCCCTCAAAACATTCCATTAAAAGAAAATGTAGACTTGCTTAAAAGATATTTGGATTGTGCAGTAATTGAAACAATACATCAATTTAATGAAGATAAAGATAAACCTCAATTTGATTCAGTAAGAGGTGTGTTTTTTGAAGGGAAGGACTTATATGAAAATGCAGGCTTTAAAGAGAAAAATCATATTCAGATTGCTTTAAGAAATCCAAATTGCATAAAAGGATATTTCGTGCCAAGAGAGTTAGACTCAAAATTCAAAAGACCCTAACTTGGACAAGCCAAAACCAAACAAGGTGATCATGTAAAACTTATGGTGTA
>CAZQIV010000036.1:0-3546 GCA_964593705.1 uncultured Lentimicrobiaceae bacterium
AGCAAGCCCTTAGAGGCAATATTTATTCTACCTGTATTTTTTGAGGGGATACATTGTTGACGTAATTCTCTATGTCGCAAAATGCATCTTGAAGTATGCTTAGTGTTTCTTGGTGACTTGGTGTCTTAGTGGCTGCTTATTATTAATTTGCCAATAAGGCTCGAAGTATCACAAAGTTTATTATATGCGACATTACAATTACGTTGAGTCAGGAGTTCTGTGTTTTGTATAAATATAAGTAATGCTGATTCTTATTGCTAAACCCTGAGGGAGTTGCAATAAAAATCAGCAGTTAATACTTTTAAAGTCTGGTCTTCTTATTTATTTGAAGGTTTTATGGGATATTTTGACATAATGCCTCTTATTGCGCGATTGATGCCGTATTCGTTGTTGTTGAGTTTTTCATCAACTGTTTTTGAACCGACACCTTGCCAAACTAACTTTTTTTGTTGATGGTCGAAAATATCAATAACCAGGGTGCCGACAGTATAATCATATTCGTGGTAAGTGGTATTTGAGTAGCCGTAGCCCCATCCCCAGCCTGGTCCGTAACGATAACCGTAAGGGCTGGCTGCATAATGATTGGTGTATGCATTAACTCCGGTTTTTTGATCGAACTGGATAAACAGCGAAACAGTAAGATCGCCACCATTCTGAACGAAACTTAAGCCGCGCTTATTCAATTCATCGGCAACCGCATTTTCAATTCTTTCTTTATTGAATGAGTTGACAATTACATCACTTTCTTTTGCCCACCCATAATACGAATAGGTTTTGTATTTTGTAAAATCGGCTTCCTTATCATAATCGTACGAAATGGTGATTTTGTTGCTGCAAGCACTCAGTATTGCAAACATGAATGCGATAATTGTTAAAAATGTTAATTGTTTTTTCATTGTTGTAAATTTATTAGATTTAATGATAATATTTAATGATAATATTTAATGTTTTTGACTTGCAAATTTCCCAACCAACATAGCAATAATGATGGCAATATAAAGTTGACCCGAAACACTGATAAATGTGGCCAGCGATTTGGCCGCTGACGTGGTAGGTATTACATCACCGTATCCTAAAGTTGACATTGTAACAAGGCTGAAATATATATAGTCGCTAAAATTAGATGCTGACCCTCCGGCCTCAGACAAGCTGTCAGGGAAATTGAAAGAAGCCGGATTAAGGAACATAACCAGCGCAATAAGCAAAGTAAACATGACACCCATGAGCAAATATCCGTTGATGGATTCGAGGATGACTTTGGCATTTACTTCTTTCGATCTGGATATCATCATAATGAAACTACCTACTACGAAACAGAAAAACAATATGGACAATGCTTTTGAAATCACATTGAGCGCAGGAAGGTTTTCTGGTGTTGATATCCATAAAAAAAACAGTAAAACCACTGCAGTTACCATGAATGGCTTCCTGTATTTTTCGATGGTGAAAGTTACGCTAATGTAGATCAATGTAAAAAAAATGTCAAATAGAAAATCGTGCAGCCTTACAGGAAAGAGTTGGACAACAAAAATCAGAATGAGCACCAGCGAGAGCAGGAAATAGTTTTCTAAGAGTAAATATTTAAGTTTATTTTGTTTCATCAGTATTGCGAATGTTTTATTAATCCCGACAAAAATACATTCTTATCCGGTTTTTAGTTCAATACATTACTTAGGGTACACATATTTTATGTAAAAAGCCAAAAAACAATGCTCAATTCTTAGACCTTGGGCTTAATGTGACTTTCTGCCCTAATCTTTTTAAAATAGGCAACAATTTCTTCTTTGGTCATCATTTTCTGTGAAGTTTGTAAAAGATGTTCCGTCATAACGATAAACACCACTTCCGTTGCTTCCAAACCATAAAACACCTTCACCTTCCAAAAATCCAGAGCAAAATCCATTTTCAGGTTTGACAAGCCCTATTTACGCTCAAACACTTCCTCAAAGTCATTCTTCATACTCACGATATACCAGCCTTTTGTTTTGGCATCTTTCACGGCTTTTTCGGTGCCATGCATGTACACATATTCCCTTTCTGCATCATCGTGGTTTACCAGAATGGCCATCGATAGTCCATCACCCGAAAGGGTGTATTCCATCATTTCGTAGTCGCCATCCGAGTTTCCGGCGGCGAAGATGGGCTTTTTGCCTATGTGCAACTGGATGTTAGCCGGTTTTACATGTTTATCGTTAGCAGATCCTAACTCGCCGGTACGAACAACACTTGCATTTTCGGTGTCGTATTTATATTTTACACTCGAACCCACCACATTTTCGGGAGACACATTATAAATTTGCATCGAGATAGAGCGCAGAAAATCTATTTCACCACCGGTTACGATAAACACTTCAAAATCGCTATCCTGGAGATAGGCCAGCAATTCGAGCATCGGACTGTAGGGGAGATCGCGGTAAAGCATACTATATTTCTGATGCTTTGCCGTATCGAGAAATGTAGCTGCATCCCGCATGTAATCATCTACAAACTGACCCTGATGTGCAGTAAAAAGCTGCTCGATAAGTTCGAGCGTATTGTAATTTTTCAAAACCGTCAAATCATGTTCGGCTAATCCTTTGTACAAGTCATTTTTCAATTCATCAAAGTCCACGCTATTTCCCACAAGTTTTATGGTGGTTTTCCAATCCCTTAACTGACCGTTGCCTGCAATCTGGTTGCCATCCCAAAACCGAAAATAAAGCAATGAAACCGGGTTATCGTTGTATTTGATCTCAAAATTTAACTGTCGCTCACACATGCTGATTATCCTGTCGCCGGTAAGCCTGAACTTCAAGCCCTGGATTATCCGGTTTATGGTTCGCGGTATTTCCAGGCTAATTTCTGTATCCTTTACTCTAACACGCTCCTCGGGGATAGATTTAATAAGCAAGCTTGCAAAGTATAAGTTTTTCAGGGCAAAAGCCAGATTCTGCATTTCAATATTAGCAAAGCTGTTCAGGTACATCTGGTAGGTCATGTCTGCCCGCTCATCATACAATCTTTTTACGGCTGCTTCCGACAAATAACAAAAAATTTCGTTTTGCCCATCAGGAAGGATAGTGCGTATTTGTTCCATATTCTTGAGGGTAGCAGTGGCATAGGTACGAATAACTGACGAGGCAAACTCGTCATACTCCATGTTGGTTTCTGTGCCGATAAGTTCAAACTCGCTGGCAACTGTAACCGAAATCATCTCGCTCAACTCACGGATGGCTTCTTCGCGTGCGTGGTTTTCGTTGCTTGAAATACCCGTTCCGTAGTAATAATCACGCGAATTGATAATGTGGGATTTGGAAGGTGATTGTGCAAATACTGTAACACCGAAAAGTAGCAACAACAACATTGGGGCAATCTTCATTTCAGTTTCTGATTTTGATTCGACAACAAAAATAGGCATTTTTTCATAGTTGTGTTTCGGTGTAAATTTTCAAGATGTTGTAAACCTGCATCTATTCGTGCAGGCTTTTCTTGATAATGGTTCGGGATTGAAGCAGGCAAGAGCCTGTAAAAATAATCCGGACGAGGCACAGCCTCGTCCAAACCCCG
>CAZQIV010000036.1:3646-50375 GCA_964593705.1 uncultured Lentimicrobiaceae bacterium
AAAACAGGCAAGAGCCTGTAAAAATAATCCGGACGAGGCACAGCCTCGTCCAAACCCCGGATTGTCTCCAAACTCCGGGTATGACCGGAAAAGCATACCAACAGAACTATGGGGAACAGGGATGCGCACAAAACAGGTGGTCGAAGCTCCTGTTATTTCCCGTTAGCTATGCAGATGAAATCTGGAATGTTGGCTGTTTCTTTGTTCAGCTTAGGCTTCAGCCTAAGCTGCATCTATTTCTGCAGGCTGTGCCTGCTTTCAAAATAAACTGTCACGTGAATAAAACAGGCAAGAGCCTGTAAAAATAATCCGGACGAGGCACAGCCTCGTCCAAACTCTGTGAAATAAGGTTAGGCTGGTTTAATTGCAATTTTTTGTACTGAGGTTGAAAAATTGAAATAGGGTTTTTCATTTATCACACCAGCTATCCCAAAAAAAGCGAAAACCCTACTTCGCAACAAAACGCGCTTATTCTGTTTCCCAAACCTCAGTAGAACTGATTATCCCCAATGATATCGCCAACCTTATTTCCTCATTTTTCCCCCCGGTGCGCATGGGATTTCCTTTGACGCTTTCATGACCTGCGGACAATGGAATATCAGGGTCAAATCCCGGGAGCAACTTTCCAACCTTTAGTCAGGGTTTGACTTAAAGTCAAGCCCTGACTTTGCTTATTGGGAGCAACTTTCCATCGTCCGATGAAGGAGGAAATAGAAACGTGAAGCTTGTGATAAATTCTAAAACAAAAAAAGGCCACCCAAAAGGCAGCCTTTTTTAATAGGTATTATCGAAAAAAGTGTTTAGCGTGCAATTACAATCTTTTCGATTGTATTGGTGTTGTTGCCTTCTAATTTGAGGTAATAAATACCTTCGGCAAGATTATCCAGATCGATGCTGGTGCTTAATTGGCCTTTAACACTCAGGTTGTTCATACTGAAAACTACTTCTCCAACAGTATTCAAAATTATCACATTCACCACATCATCAGCAGTAAGATCAAGGGTGAATTGTCCGGTGCTTGGGTTGGGGTAAATGGCTAAAACAGCGTTGTTCATGGTTTCATCAATTCCAACGCATATATTAACGGTGATCATAAATTCGGTTGACCAGCCACCTTCGCCACATTGGTTGCCACCGCAAACTTTCAGGCTTGCTTCACCTTCGTAGTCGCTGCTGATGGCAATTGTAGTTTCATTGTTGTTCATGGTCATTTCGCCGGCTTCGGCAGGTTCGAGTACCCAGTTGTAGGTATCAGAATATCCAATAATGTCAACTGAATATATTTCTTCATATCCCTGGCAGGTTTGGTTGTTGCCTGAAACTTCTCCGGCTTCTTCGGGCATAAACATGGTATTGATATAGTCAGTTTTGGTAATGGTATCGCTGCTATCGTCACCTGTAACGGTGAGCGATACATCATAAGTTCCACCTGCCATGTACATTACGCTTGGGTTTTCTTCGGTTGAAGTAGCCGGATCGCCACCTTCAAATTCCCAGTACCATTCGTTGATGTTCCCGGTTGAGTAGTCGGTAAAAGTAACTTCTTCGCCTTCGCAAATTTCGGTAGTATTCCCGGCAAAGCTGGCAGTAACTTCTGTTGTGATCACTTCAAAGAAGTTAAGGAATTCGGTCATCAATTCTTCTTTAGAAGCATCGCTATCGTCCAGGCCGCCAAATTCGTGTGAGGCGCCAATGGTTTTATAAGTACCACCATCATAAGAGATTGCTGTTCCATAGTTTGGAGATTGGTTTTCAAGAATTATTTCGGCATCGCCAATGGGAGCAAGACGGTCTATCCAGTTATTTTCGCCGGAATAGGCAAATGACATGCCTTCGGTAAATGTGCCAGCAATGCCGTTAATTGTTCCAAGGTCACTGGATCCATCGGATGTACCGTTAATGTTAAACATGGTATGAGCGGCTGTTTGGTCATCATAATACCAGGTGTCGCCACCTTCCATATAAAGCATACCGCCTGTATTGAGGAAGTCGGCCAATTGCTGGCCTTCGGTAGTAGTAAGTTGATGGTTGCTGCTATAAATTCCAAGGCAAACAAAGGCAGATGAATATAAAGTTAATTCTGCAGGAATTGCAGTAACATATTCGGCACTGATGCCCATATCTTCCATGGTTTGTTGCATTACAGGGCCTGAATTGTTATTTTCATCAAGATCTATAATAACTACAGGAATTTGACCGATTACCACTGTAAATTGTCCTGATGCAGTAATGTTGTATTGTGCTGAAGCATCAAACATCAAAGTAGCTATATGGCCTGCGGGAGTAGCTTCATCGGCAGTAACATTAAACATCGCCATACCTTGTCCTTCGGCAGCAATATCACCCATTTCCTGTGGGTCGGTGGTTGTTACGGTAAGGAAAGGATCGCTGGCCATAACTTCGCCCATTACATCAAAGGCATCAGATGAACCGGTGTTGTTTACATATACTGTGATGGTGGCTTCTTCGCCCGGATCGAGTTTTCCGTTGTTATTGCCGTTTGGATCAGCAATCGTGAAATCGCCCATCTCCAACATTGGTGCATGGCCGGTGATAACCACCGTACTGCTCCAGATATCTGTTCCGTTTGTGGCGCTTACCTGGAAAATCACAGCATGTCCGTCAGGAAGGTCTTCGGCTACATCAAAAGCAAATCCATCTGTTACAGTTACAACCTGATCGGGGTCAACATCACCGTAGTTTTCTTCATTATCAGTAATAGTAACATATTCGTCTTCGGTGGAGATAGTTACCACAACATTTACGGCGATAAGGACACCAACATTTTTAACTGAAAGCGACATCAGGATTGATTCGGCATAGTCCATCATGCCGTTTCCGTTTCCGCCATCAATATCATTCAATTCATAGCTGTCTTTTACTACATAAGGTCCTTCCTGAGGAATAACCGGAATTACAGCCTGGTAAGGGAGGTAATTGTGGAGGGTAACAGTTACCGTAGCATCTCCGGGAATTTGAACCGGGCCGCCAAAATCAACCGTTGCTACACCCGATGCATCTGTATAAGCAACTGCATAAACGGAATTATCTTCGTTTGAAACACAGACCAGCGCACCTTCGGCGGAGCCGTTAGCACCAACCACGGTTACAGCAAAGTCGGACATACCGAGGAAAAGTTGTGCATCGTGCGAAACGGTTAAATCCATGGGCTGCATGGTCCAGGGCTCAATAGAAGCATCACCCAACCAAAGATAAGTTCTTACGTTCGACTCGCCAATATCGCCGTGAACATTTAATACAGTGAGGTTGGCAAAATTGGTTACATAACCAATATTGGTAATATTTTCTTCAAAAACTGCTTTATACATCTCCTTGTCATAATCATGATTAGGAATGGTGTATGATGGAATGATGGCACCGTTTACGGCTACCGATCCGGTTTCGTGCTTCATAAACGATTCGCAGAGGCACTCACCGCTATACTCAACAATATCCATATTGTCGCAGCAAACATCAAAAAACACAAACAAACGGTCAGTGTTATCAAGCATTGCAACTTCTGCCGCCGTAAAACTGCCTGATGGACCCCATTCCCACATTTCGGTGGCGCTTCCATGTCCGCGATAATTAAAAATACCTACGCCGGATGAATTTACAAATTCAACCACCTGGGCATTGGTATATCCTGCACCACCATAAGCTCTTTCAAAAATTGGAGTTTGTATGCTATAGTTAAAGGTTGCAATTTCCTCACAGCATTGGGTATATTTGCCCGGGTAATCTTCTTTGTGTGCAATAAGGATGGTGTTTTCACCCCAGTTTGTACTAACATCAGGAGTCATATAATGTGTCATGGTTTTGTTGATTTGCAACTCCAGTTCGTCCAGCGAGTTGGCATCATAAACAAACCTTCCAATAGCCAAGTCAGCATAGTGATCGTTGGGGCCGTCAAGGCAGGTAAACCAACTATCGGAATAAGAAGCATCGCTACCCGGATTCCAGTAATACATAGGAACGATGTTAGGTCCACCACCTGAACCTCCGTTGGGATAGGCATCACCCACCATCAGTACATATTCCAAACCATCACTTTCGTATAATCCTGAAATGTAAGTTTTAAAATCCTGGGGGTCTTCAAAACCAGTTTCAAGGGTTCTTACTTCAACTGTATGTCCCATTTGATTTTTCCAATCAACGAGTGGCTGGATAGCATCAATAGCTTCGGTGTTTGTAATGATCAGGTATTTGATGCCCGGATCTTCACGATAAGTTAAAGTGTAGCCGAGGTCTTCAAAGTTAGGAATGGCAGTTTCGTAGATGTTATAAAACTTGGGTGTAAGTTCCATTTTAGGGTTGAAAGACATGGTTTCGTCAATTCCTGAAAACTCAACTTTAACAATCATTTTGGTAATAACAGTTAGCTCCTGTGTGGCCGGATTATAGCTAAAAGGAGTTACATGAAGATTGCTTAGTTTAACATCACGCCAGATTTGTGGTTGATCCAATAGAACATTCTCTGCCGGGAAAGCACCATCTTTTTGATAAAAGGCCTTATCCATAACAAATGCCTTGTCGTGGCCACCGGGATTGTCGGTAGTTGGTGTTTGGAATGGGTAAATGTTATAGCCACTAAGTTTTGTGGTTTCAATCGTAACAATGGTGTAACTTACTTTTTGGTTGCCGGGAATCCCGATAACTTCGTTGAGCATGGGCAATTCAGGACGACCAACAGCCTTGGTCGAATGACCATCGGTAAGGCTTATGTGCTGGAAAACCATGTCTTCCTGTGTCATTTCCTGAAGATACATTCCAGGTACATTGATCTCAACAGTAAGTCCTGCACGGTTGGATTGTTGAATAGTCATCGCGGCTTGTTCGGCTTGTTGGATTCCATTGAAAGATACCCAGCTTTTCTGCGAATAAGCAACACTGATAGTGATTAGGAGTGTAAGTAATAGTGTAAATCTTTTCATGTTTTAATGATTTGATTGTTTAAAATGTTAACAAAATTTGCGTCTAAAATTATTAATATGTAAATATTCATACGATGACTTCAAGTCATCGTATGAATTCTTCAAGTTACTTCAAGTCATCGTATGAATCGTGGTTTTAAATTTTAATTGTTATGTATCATCTTTTGGATAAGAACTTCTTGTCCGGTAATGAGCTTGCAGAAATAAATCCCCCTTTCAAGCCCTGCGGCTGAAATTTCAAAAGCCTCTATTTTTCCAGTAGCTGATACGTTTTCTGAAACTACCTGAATTTCCTGTCCCAGTGCATTATAAACTGCCAGCTTATATTGGATTCCCTGTTCAAGGATAAATTCAATTTGAACTTTATCGTTGAATGGGTTGGGATAAATATTTAGATTTTGCGAAGGTTCAATATCTTCAATTCCTGAAACTACAACATGAATACTATTTGAAGGATCCGACTCACAGCCAAATTCATTGCTTACTACCACGTGATACACATCTTCCCACTGGCAGGTATAGGATTGGCCTGTTGCTCCTGCAATAGCGCCCTGGCTGTCGTACCACTGATTTCCTTCGGCAGCATCCGAGTGCAAGGTTTCACCTTCAAGGTTGATAAATGGAGTTTCCGGTTTTGGATTAACAATAAGTTCCATCATACTTGAAAGTGTAGAAACACCATCGTTAACTTCGCAGGTGTACATGGTGGTTTCCTGGGGAGAGGAAAGCGGATTGTAAATGTTGGGATTGCTAAGACCAGTGGCTGGTGACCAGAGGTAGGTGTAGTTTCCACTGCCGCCATTGCAATAGGCATAAAGTTGTGATGAATCACCTTCACAAATTTGTTCAGGATCGCAGGCAAGATTTACTGATAAAACACCTGCACCAAGATCAACAGTGTAATCTTCGGTTTCGCCATAGCTCCAGTCTTCGCAGGGGTTAGCGGCCGAATTCTGCCAATTGGCTCTAATTCTTAATCTTTTTATGCCGCCATTTACGGCTTCTGGAATGGTAAAATCGGTGGTGTAAACCTGACCCGAGTTTGCAAGGGCAAAGTCTGTAATTAGTCTTTCGTCATCTTCAAATTCTTTGTTTGAATTTAAGTCAATCCAAAGGCTGGCCTGCTGGTCGTTATATCCAGATTTCCACGAAACCGTATAAGTTTCACCCGGTTCGAGGGTAGTTGACATATCGGTATAATCACCATAGCCATCTACACCACCATCGTTGCTACATCCGTTGTCCATGTTATTAATACTTTCCAAAGCAAATCCATCAAAACCATCATTATAAGAACAGTTTGCTGAAGGGAAACAATAATCAGTGAAGTTGAGGCTGATGTCTTCCATGGTTGAAATGTCGTACATGGCCTCGAACAAAATGCTAAGACCTGCTGTATATCCGGCAGGCACATCTCCATCAGCACTTACCGAAAAGCTTGCATTGGCTGAGCCGCCTGCCATCAGATCGCCCAAATCCTGAGCCGAACCGGTATTTACGGTAATGTATGGATCCTCGGAGGTGAGCAGGGCAGAAACGTCATAAGCTCCTGCATGTCCGTTGTTAAATCCTGTTAGTATCATATTGGCAGTTTCACCAGGGTCTAACATGCCATTGTTATTACCACTTGCATCATCAAAATAGTAGCTGCCCATGGCCAATTGTGGTGCATTAACAGTAATCGAAAATCCTGACGACCATGTATCCTGCCCATCTGCAACAATATTAAAAGAAATTGCATGTTGGTCAGGAATGTTACCGGCAATATCAAATGCAAAAGCATCGGTCATGCTTACTGATGATTCACCGGGGATATTTCCAAAGTTTTCGGTATTATCGGTAATGCTTACATATTCATCGTTTGATGAAAGTGTTGCCGTAACATTATCAGCTTGTACAGTTCCTACATTTTCCAACTCTGTTGTAAGAAGGATGGATTCTGTATAATCGGCCTGTCCGTTATTGTTTCCGTTTATATCATTAATTTCCGATGAGGCATATACTACATAAGCGCCACTGTTTGGGACAACCATCAGGGGATATTCATGCACCTGGGTATTAAAACCTGAAACGTAAATCATGGCTTCGCCAACATCGGAAATTGGATCGGTAAATACAATTTCAGCCATACCCGCAGCATCGGTTTGTGCAACGCCGTAGCTCACTCCATCTTTCATAAAGTGGCAATAAAGCCCTTCGGTGCTTCCATTCCCGCTAACGGTAATCGAAATTGAGGGGACACCTATGGGTAGCGCTTCCTGATAGCTTGCTGTTATATCCATGGGTTCGTCTGCCCAAAATCTTATACAAGCATCGCCCAAAAGGTTGCAGTCGTAAAAGTTCCAGCGCAAGGCACCCTCTTCGTGCTGGCCGGGAGCTGTTACCCATGGAGCCGTTTCGATACGGGACATGGTATAAGCCATACCGAGGTGGCTTTCTCTTTTATCGTAAAAGGCATCAACTAACTCACGGTTGAGGTGTGCTGCCGGGCCTTCGGTCTGGCCTTCGTTAAACCAACCATAACGCGAATTCATATACACAGCGACTGACATTTTCTCGATGCCTATCATTTTTTCGGCAATACAATCATTGTCATCAAAAGCACCACAAATACAGCCGTGCGAAAAGATAATTGAATAGTTATGTGTAATTCCGTCAAGCGGGGCAAAGTTGCTGTTGGTGATGTCGCTATTGTAAAATTTCATGGTGTAGTTGGAGTTGGCATGTCCAACATGATGGATGAAAGAAGTGCCCTGATTCATTGTATTCATCAGCGTGCTTGCCGACCATGATCCATCGCTTTCATAAAGTGTTTCAATGTTTTGATTTTCGGGAATACCATTGGTCTGGTAGCCGTTTTCATCCTGGTAACCAATCAATAATTCAAGGTAATCGGAACCATAAGTTTCCGGATTGCCATACAGCCATTCTCCAACAAGCAGCGGATTATCAAGTTCACCAGGCACAGGATTTCCCTGGTACTGGATGGTTTTGTTCATCAAGGCATCAAACTCTGTTTGGCTGGAAACCGAAAAGCGGCCAATACCAATTTCAGGAAGCAGGTCATCTTCGCCAATTTCGCCCCACAGGTTATTGCCATTGTCGTTCCAGGTACCATCCAGTCCTGAAAAGTAAAGATCGGAAGGGATGTTATCATCTTCATATACCGATGAAGATTGAACATGGCAGTAAAATCCGCGGTAAGGAACGTGTTCTACATCACCGCCAAGGGTTACATGCTGGATGCCGTGATCCTGGTATTCCTGGATGATATAATTTCTGATTTTTTCCTGATTGTCCTGCCCGGGAGTTCCGGCATAAATATCAGTTGTAGTTGCCACTTGAGCCCTGATTCCCCGGGGGGCGTAAAAATCGACAAGCTGTTCAAAATCATCAGCAAAAGTTTCGGGCGAAACAATCAGCATGTCGTAGTCATCACTACGGCTGTCGGTTTCGGGATAGGCATTTGCAAGCTCCATATTCTGAGCAATGCTTTCGAGCCTTCCGGTAATGGCTTCTGAAGTTCTGAGGTTTTGAAGTGCCTGGATGGATTTTTCATCCTGCGATGTAGTGATTTTAACCCTTATGTTTTTATAGTAAGAAACTTTTCCGGTTGCAGGATTATATCTAACAGGGGTGAAACTGCACATGGCAATTGCATATCCATTCATAAACTGTGTGATAATTTCTCCATGCAATTGGGCTGGATAGGCTGCATCAGTCTGATACACCTCCTGATTTATAGCAAAAACTCCCGAACCACCTTTGGACAAGGGTTGGGAGTGCTGCATTGGGTAAATTGTGAAAGTTCCGTCAAGAAAAATTTCTTCGCCAGGGATGATTTGAATACCTTTTGCGGCGTGGCCCGGAGGTAGTATAAGTGATACTGAACTGTAAGGTAGCGCCGGTTCGCCTGCCAGTCCTGTAAGCATTGTGTTTTCGAAATTGATTTGCTGATAACTATCAGCATTCGTAATCTCAGGATTGGAAAATTGGTAGGTTTTTTCGATTACATCAGCGAATGTAATTCCCACAAATCCAAGCAAAGTGAAGAGAGCAAGTAACAATCTTTTCATAATAAATAGTTGAGTGTGATTTTAATAATTTGTGACTTTAATATTTAAATAACTAAAAACAAGCAAAGAGGGTTTTCGCCCTCCTTGCCTGAATACCTTAATTTACAAAGGTATTTTATTTTCGAATAATCAATTTTTCTACAGCTATGCTGTTTTGATTTTGCAGTTTGATAAAATACATGCCATCATATAGTGACGAAGCATTTATCATGTTATTCTGCTGATTGAATTCTTGTGTAAAAACAACTTTTCCTGATAAATCTATTATCTCCAGTGTTCCTTCGGTAATTTGGGTCTGGATTGTAAACTGTCCATTTCCCGGATTGGGTGAAATAGAAATTTCGGTATTGTTAACTTCATCAATTCCGGTACAAGCATCAACAGTAATAACAAAGTCCTCCGAAAAAACTCCTTCTCCGCAATCGTTCATTCCCTGAACAGACAAAACTGTTTCACCTGTAAAATCTTCAGCCCAATGAACGGTAATTTCAGATGTTGTGCTGTCAATTATACCAGCCTCTTCGGGCATTAATACCCAATGATACCAATCAGCATCATTCAGTTCGTCAATCATATAGTTTTCTGACCAGCCTGCACAAACCATTGCAATTCCTGAGATCATGCCTGCATCTTCGGGCATGGGCATAAAGGTAAGTTCCATATCATCAGTCATGCTGTTGCTACCACTATAAACCGTGAGGCTCAGTGTTACCATGCCTTCGTCCCAGTCTTCCTGGCTTGGCATGTACATGGCTTCCATGGTCGTTGTGTCATCAAAGTAGCCTGTGCCTGAAGTTTCCCACATCACGGTCTCATAATTTTGTCCGTTGGCATTGGTTTGGTATTCCATTCCTTCGCAAACCTCATCATCAGCACCTGCATTAACGGTCATGGTTGCATCTATCATGGCGGGCAATTCTACAAAATCGATCCATGCAGCATCCTGGCCACCGGCAACAGAATAGTCTTTATCATAAATCCAGCTAAAGGTATGTTCGCCAGATTCGACAGGATATGAAACACGTGTCCAGTCAACTTCTCCGGCCCACTCATCCTGAAGATCATCATCAATATAAAATTGAAAATAATCATAACCTGATTCAGAGGATGTTTTTGTGTAAAACGAAATCGTATCATCATTTGCAACTTCAACAGTGAGTTTTAATTCAGTAGTTGATTGGTCGCTAATAGAGCCTGATTTGGCAACGAAAGATCCTTCATACACTTCATCAGTGGCAATTGTCCAATCGGCATCACCATCAAATTCCCATTCAAACTGTGTAAAGTCGCCGGTCTCAAAATCTTCAACGATAAGGCCAACCTTAGGATAAAAAGTATTTTCGAGCATGTAGTAGCCCGATTCAACCATTAACATTAGGTCGATGCTTGTTCCAACCGGAGCAGCTTCATCAATGCTGATGTTGAACATGGCCTCAACCATTTCACCAGCCTCGAGTGTTTCAAGATCGAAACTTGCAGTATTTATAGTTACAAATGGGTCGGTGGTTGAAAAATAAGCCATAGCATCAACGGCATCAATTTGCCCCGAATTTGAAATGTTGATATGAACATCTACAGTTTCACCTGGGTCGAGGTTACCATTGTTATTTCCTGAGACATCATCGATGGATAAACCGTTTGCCATCAACAATACGCCATTGGCAGTAATGCTGAAGTTGCTTTCCCAGGAGCTGTCATCATTGGATGCAACAATATTGAATTTAATAGCTTCACTTCCGGGGATATTGTTGGTAACATCAAATGCATAAGCATCCGTTATTTCGATGATATCCTCTAAGCCAAAATCGCCAAAATATTCAGTACTATCAGTAATAGTAATGTATTCGTTTTCGCATGAAATTTCAACGGTAACACCATCAGCGGGCTCATCGCTTAAGTTAGCCATTGTTAGCGACAGCAAAATTGATTCACCGGGGTCAGCTTCGCCGTTACTATTTCCTGCGGCATCATTTAACTGATGGGCATAGTAGCTTGGGCCAGGCAATGAAGTAGCATTAACGGCAGCAAGTGCATCGATTCTTCCAGAACCGCTGTTGTTGTTTTTGCCGGCTTGCAATACTACTGTTGTTTCTTCAGAGATTTGCGAAATCTGCTCAGGTGAGAGTTCCATATTTTTCTGCAACATCAAAGCAATCATGCCAGCATTTGCAGGTGTTGCCATCGAAGTTCCACTCCATCCGGATTCGTAACCGGTATTGCTGTAGTGAGCCAGCGATTTAATGTTTGATCCCGGTGAAGCAACATCAGGACGAATGAGACCAATTTCGGGATTGTAAGGATAATCGTTGTACCCATTAACCGCTGACCAATCCAGTGGGCCGTGGCTTGAAAAACCGGAAACAGCATCGCTGCTGGTGGTAGAACCCACGCAAATAACGCCTGAAGTACCACCAATAAGAGTTTGGTCGGGGTGGAGCCACGGTGGAGGGCAGTCGCCAGGAGTTCTCACGTTGTCAGGAATGGGATAGGAGCCTAGATCCTCGCCTTCGTTACCTGCAGCTACCGAAGCAACTACACCGGCGGCCAGGGCATTGTCGAAAGTTTGACGCCAAACCGTGCGGTTTACACCCCATGAGTGTTGCCATCCTAACGAAAGGCTCATCACGTTGGCACCTTGCTCAACCGAAAATTCAACAGCAGCCCAAACGCCGCTTTCTGATCCGCCGCCGCCTGAGTCCAGCACTTTCAAACACATGATGGTTGCTTCGGGAGCTACACCGGTTTGTGATCCGGCTGTTCCATCACCGGCAACAGTCCCTGAACAGTGTGTTCCGTGACCGTGGTCATCTTTGGGGTCGTTATCATTATTCACAAAATCGTAACCGTGGTTTGGATATTCAGTGCTTTCCCATACATGATCCTCAAGGTCAACATGGTCGTAATTAACACCTGTATCGATAACGGCAACAATTACACCTTCGCCGTTAAAACCTAAAGCCCATACATCATCGGCATTTATTTTAAGCACATTCCAGGTAATTTCACGCTCGCCCGGATTACCTTCCATGGCAATGGCATTTTTGTTTTCATCGGGGTCGATCATTACGCGGTATTCATCGTAATCAATATTGGCAATATCGCTTCTGCCTTCCAGTGCCTTAATAGCTTCGGCAGTGGCGTAACAGTTAATTACGTTGGCTATCCAATAGGTTGTTACTTTTTCGACAGTACTGGCACGCTGAAGCTGGTTTAGCTCAGCAACGACACCTTGTTGCGAAAAAGCAGAAAAATCTTTTAATACTGAAACCACATATTCGCGGCGGGCTTCGCCTTTGAGAGATTGTGCCTCACGAATCAGGTTTTGAGAGTCAAACTGTTCTTTAAGGGTAATGTTGATCCGGATAAGATTATCGCCATCAACCTGCTGCATCTGTTCTTGCAACTGTTTGGTAATGACTTTGCTTTCGGATGCGTACGTAAATGAATTGAGTTGGAAAATAATAATCACTGCTAAAAACAGCGTAAAAAGGTTCTTCATCTGTAAAAAGTTTAAATTAACAAGTTATTAATAGACTATGAATTGGTAAATGGTTGCATGATTTAATTGAAATAAACACCATATAATACAGCGAAAAGGCGGGTTTTTTTCAAACACTCAATTTGATCCTTGGGTTATGCCACTGGCTCGCCTCGCGAAGCGGGCATCCCTTTGGGAAAACCCAAGGCTATTTAAATTTAAAAACCCTACTAAAAAGATAGCCTCTACTTAATAGATGTGGTGAAACAATTAAACACTCTTGTCAAGGATAAGTTTAAAATTAAAACGCCTAATTTCGTTTATCGAAATTTTCGTTTTACAATTTCTATCAGGTCTTTGACTGCCTCCGGGTTTTCGATCTTGTTTTCCACGCTAAGGTTTTCAATATAATCAAGGGCTTCGTGGAAATGGTTAAAATTGTTGATGGTTTCGATGGCCTGATGGTAGGATTCGCTATTGCCTTTGAATATTTCGTTAATAAACAAAAATTTATCGTTAATCCCAATGGCTGATTTAATGTCGGAGATACTGTTTTTCTGGATTTTTGTGGCCAGGCTGTTGTCGCCGTTTTTTTGATAAATATCAGCAAAAGTTTTGGGAGCATGGAACTTTTCGGAAGTGGATTTTGCTGGTTTGTGCGTTGATGTATCTATTTCAGTGGCTTGTGTTTTCACTGATTTTTCCGGGAGATAATTATCCGGGGTTTCTTTAGTAGTTTCCTGGTTCGTGGAGGCTCCCTTGCTATCGGTTGATTTTTCATCAATATCCTCAGTAAACACTTTTGTTTCTTCAATGTTTGCCGGTGCATCGTACTCCACAATCTCAAGTTCAACCTCCTCCGGCTTTTGGGCTTGTTTTACATCCTGACGAATATTGTCTTCTTCAACAATGTCATTTATCTGAATTTGTGACATCTTCTGAATCTGCTCTTGCCGGATTGGTGTTTTTACTACCTCAGGTCTGTAACTTTCGGCTTCTGGAAATGACTTATCCACAACTTTCCCGGTGCTGACCGAAGAAATTTCGAGTTCAAAAACAAGGTCGTATAGCCGGCGCAAATCCTCTGTTAAAATGTCCTTGTCGATCCTTGAAATCCCTTGCCCACTCTGCTCGGATCGTTCCCAGTCGGTTTTAATTTTGTGTATTGATGATGATATTTTATGATGAATATCCATGTTTCTTTTTTTATAAAAATAACGGGGAATTTTGAACTTTTATACTGATGGATCAAAATCCGTTTGCAAAAAAACCAAAATTATTTAAGCGGCAAGTTATATCTTTGCAATTATCATTTTTTGAAATTAATGATTGTACAAACGATGATTTTGCTGAAAGATTATTTTCAAAACCATACTGAATTGTTGATAATGAATATTTAATACCTAACGGGCACTATGTTTTTAGAATCAAAAGCTGATCGTAAGCAAAGAAGTGGATGGGTTGAGGTAATATGTGGATCGATGTTCTCGGGAAAAACCGAAGAATTGATCCGCCGCCTGAAACGTGCCCGCATAGCAAAACAAAAAGTCGAAATTTTTAAGCCTGCCGTTGATGTGCGTTACGATGATGAAGATGTGGTTTCGCACGATGCCAATACTGTTCATTCTACACCTGTTGAATCTTCGTCACAAATCTTGCTTATGGCTGGCGATGTGGATGTGATAGGCATTGATGAAGCCCAGTTTTTCGATACAGAGCTTTCTTCAGTTTGCGATCAACTGGCCAATTCAGGAATCCGTGTTGTTGTTGCAGGCCTCGACATGGATTTTGCCGGAAAGCCCTTCGGCCCCATTCCTGCCCTTATGGCTTCTGCCGAATACGTAACTAAAGTTCATGCCATCTGCATCAAGTGTGGCAACCTGGCGCAATATTCCCACCGTATTGCCGGGGGTGAAAAATTGGTAGAGCTTGGCGAAACCGAAAGTTACGAGCCCCTTTGCCGGACTTGTTATCACACCGAACGATCCAGGAAAAAATAGCTGATAAGGACACCTTCTTTTCTTCCAGTCATCCTATGAATTACTCCCGGAAGTGGCATTGTTCCCAAAAGTTAGGAGTCAATTGCTTAAACACTATTCATCGGATGACTTTTCCTGAAAAATGGAAACGATACTTCCAGTCATCCTATGAATTACTCCCGGAAGTGGCATTGTTCCCAAAAGTTAGGAGTCAATTGCTTAAACGCTATTCATCGGATGACTACTCCCTAAAATTGGGAATGTTAATTGAGGCGAGATAAACAAGGATTATAACCCTATTTTAATCTGTTGGTGAATCCTTTCAGGAAGCTCTTTTTTTTCCTGTGGATTCAGTTTGCCAATATCGATGGCCGGGTGGATGGTGAGTTTGACACGGGAAGCAGTGATAATGCCGGTTTTTTCTACGATTTTGTAAGTGCCGCTAATTGTTATTGGAACAGCCAGTATGTTAACACCGGTAAGTAGCTTAAACGCTCCGGGTTTAAATTTAATCATGGCGTGATTGCGGCTGCGAGTACCCTCGGGGAAAATCACCATGGGGTGGCCTTTTTGTATTTGTTGCGCCCCTTTTTCGATCACTTTCAGAGACTGCCTCACGTTTTTCCGATCGATTAATATACAGCCCAGGGCTTTCAGCCAAATATTCATCATCGGAATACGACCCAGTTCTTTTTTGGCAATAAAGCCTACTTTTTTAGGGATAAATCCAATAATTAATGGAATATCGGCATAGCCCTGATGGTTACTGATAATACAAATATTATTGCTTTTTGGGAGATTTTCGATCCCTGATACCTCTACCTTAAATCCAAAAACCCAAAATAAATGCCTTGAGTACATGGCGCCAATACTATGGATGTATGAATCTGATCTGCTTATTCCGGCAAACAAATAAATGAAAATAGCCGGAAAAAAGAATACCGGGGTCATCAATGCCAAACCTATCAGATAGGATATAAAAAGAATATTTATCAGCCTGAATTTTAACTTCATTTATCTTGTTCAATTTTCGTTGGCAAAAATATAATAATTCAAATTATAGTGTAAACCTTGAGGTCTTGATGAATTTGGGTGCACATTTGAAAATATTTTTGGATGAGAAGCAAGCTATAAAGTATTTGTATTGAAGCAATAAGGCATACGAAACGCCAATATTTTTTATATCGAACGCCTGGTGGCATATTCAATTTTTCAATTCGATTACTTTTGTCTTTTCAAGTTACAAGTATCCGCCAGATGGCGGATACCTCAAAGTTTAATAGCAAAGAAATAGATTAATGACAAAGGAATAGATTTCTCTCCGCCAGCTGGCGGAGAGAAATCTATTTTATACATCAAAATCAGCTTTTTAAAAATACTTGTCATTAGTATCATCGAACAAAAAACACACATCATGGCAAAGAAACCACGCTTATCATTTTGGCAAATCTGGAACATGAGTTTCGGCTTTTTAGGAATTCAGTTTGGATTTGCATTACAAAACGCCAACGCTTCAAGAATTTTGCAAACCTTTGGCGCCGAGGTTGAACATCTTTCATGGTTCTGGCTGGTGGCTCCAATAACGGGGATGATTATACAGCCCATCATTGGTTATTTCAGCGATCGCACCTGGAATCGTTTTGGACGCAGAAGGCCCTACTTTTTGGTTGGCGCTTTTCTCACCAGTATGGCACTCATACTCATGCCCAATGCACCGGCGATGGCGGGCTATATTGCCCCCATGTTTGTTGGTGGTGGTTTGTTGATGATCATGGATGCTTCTATCAATATTTCGATGGAACCTTTCAGGGCGCTGGTGGCTGATAAATTGCCCGATGAGCAGCATACCCTCGGATTTTCTATGCAAACCTTATTGATCGGTATTGGCGCTGTGTTGGGTTCGTGGTTGCCCTATATTCTTGGGAATTTCCTGGGATTCTCAACCGAAGCCGAAGCTGAAGGACTGGTGCCTCAAAATGTTACCTGGTCGTTTTATTTTGGGGCGGCGGTATTGATTAGTTCCATTATCTGGACAGTTTCAAGCACAAAGGAATACCCACCGGAGTTTTATGATGAGGAAGAAGATAAGTCGGAAGTTAAACAAAAGTTTAAAATCCCGACCACCATGTGGCAGCTTTTGCTTGTCCAGTTTTTTTCGTGGTTCGCGCTGTTTTCCATGTGGGTTTATACCACTCCTGCTATCGCCCAGCATTATTTCGGTACCACCGATCCCAATTCGGCGGGATACCAGGATGCCGGCAACTGGGTTGGTATTTTATTCGGAATATACAATGGTGTTTCTGCCATGATTGCCCTATTGCTTCCCAAAGTTGCAAAAATTATCGGGCGCAAGCCAACCCATGCTTTAGCCTTAACATTGGGTGGTTTGTCTTTCCTCTCCTTTGCCATTATTTCCGATCATCATTTGCTTTGGATTCCGATGATTGGAATCGGGATTGCCTGGGGTAGCATTTTGGCCATGCCTTATGCCATGTTGGCCACCTCGATTCCGGCCAAGCAAATGGGAATGTTTATGGGATTGTTCAATATGTCGATCACCATACCACAAATTGTAAACGGAATTTTCAGTGGTTTGATCCTGAAATACTTTTTCGATGGAGACCCCATCAAATCCTTGTATATGGCGGGAGTGCTGATGCTACTTGGGGCAGGGAGTACTTTTTTTGTGAGGGATAAGGTTAATCAGTAAAATAAAGACCTAACAGGTTTACCCCCAAAACAGGCGTTTGCTTTTCAAAAAAGTAATGCAAATGTCTGGCATAAAAACCTGTTAGTACCTTTTCTCTAATATTCTGCCATTTTTTGGCAGAATATTAGAGAAAAGGTACTCAAGCAAAATTTAAAATGCATTGTCGATAATATGAAAGGTAGGTGAATAATAAAGCTCTAAATTGCAAAATATGCATTTATAAATTTTGCCGACTAACTTGGACAAACCAAAACAGGAATACACCATAAGTTTTACATGATCACCTTGTTTGGTTTTGGCTTGTCCAAGTTAGGTCTTACTACCTGTAAAATCAAAAGCCTTTCTGCATCAGGCATGGAGGTTCTTTAATAAAGGAAGTCTCATAGAATATCTAAAACAATTCTTGTAAAGTATTCGTTTAAATAAATAATTCATATTTTTGAAAAAACTTGACAAAATGACTTTAGAAGAAAGTTTTTCAGGCGACAGCGAATACATCATTATCCCCAACCCGATCTATGATGTGGTTTTCAGGTATCTGATGGAAGATACCGAAAGCGCTACCATTGTTTTATCCACGTTGATAAACGAAAAAATTACAAATCTTCATCTGGAGCCGCAAACCCATGCAAAAAAACACACCACTCCCATACAAGTAAAAGACCCCTCAACAAAAGATGACATCAGGCTTTTCCATCTCGATTTTACTGCAACCGTTGAGTTGCCCGATGGCACCGAAGAGCTAATCATGATCGAGTTGCAAAAAGCTACCCAGCCCGATGACATTTTCAGATTTAAAAGGTATATCAGCAATAATTTTCTGAAAAAGCAGGAAAAGGAAATCATTCATCCTACTACACAGGCCGTAACCACGATTAACAAACCCATCCGCCTGATACCCATTTTTATATTAAATTTCAGGATCGAAAACGAAATCAACGATTTGCTTATCAGGACTAACCGGATAAAAACCGGTGTTTTTAAAAACAGGGAACTTAAGAAAACCAATGAATTTATTGATAATTTGACTTACGATTTACTTGTGGTTCAACTCCCCAACCTGAGCAATATTACCGAAAGCGAGTATGAGAATGATGAGTACAAACGTAAGCTATATGCTTTGTTGCAGTTATTCGATCAAAAGTCGAAGGTAAAGAACAATGAGCACCGCCTCAGGTTAATCCGCAGGTTTTTCCCCGGGTTTTTGGAGCGTGTAATCAGACGACTCCAGGCTGCCGACATTAACAATCCCGACCTGGAAGAACAATTGCATGCCGAGGATGAAATTTTGCGGGTACTGATAGATCATGCCAACCAGATAACTTATCTAAGAGAAAAAGATGATAAAAATCAAAAGGCACTTGAGCAGAAAAATAAAGCACTTGAGTTGAAAGACAAGGCACTTGAGTTGAAAGACAAAACGCTCTTTGAGAATAAAAAAATCATCCTGGCTTTTGCAAAAACTTTGAAAGATAGAGGTGTCGCGATCGAAACCATCGTGAAGCAAACAAAGCTCACCAAAGAAGATATCGAAAATATTTAACATCCACAGCTTCAATTATCGTGATTGGTAAAAGTGAGAGCAACGATTTCACTGTGAACCCCACCACCCATCCGAAAGGAATCTATTACCTGAAAATAACACAGGGAGGATTACAAACCGTGAAGAAGCTGGTGGTTCAGTAGGATTAGGAGACCTAACAGGTTTACCCTTTTAACAGTTGTGTTGCTTTAATATAGCAATACAAAGTTTATGAGAAAAAACCTGTTAGGTCTGAGTGTTTTAAAATCTTCCTTCAATAACTTTCCAGTTTAAAACTTTCCAGAAATTTTCAACGTAAGCCGGACGTTTGTTCTGTTGATCCAGATAGTAGGCGTGTTCCCACACATCGCAGGTAAGCAGCGGTTTATGGCCTTCGCGGATGGGGTTGCCAGCATTGGACGATTGGGCAATACCCAAAGTTCCTGAATCATCTACAATTAGCCAGGCCCAGCCCGAACCAAAAAGTGTGGCTGCGGCAGTGGAGAATTTTTCTTTGAAGCTTTCGAAACTTCCAAAATCACGTACAATTGCTTCCTTCAGTTTTCCGGTGGGCACTGTTTGTGGCCTTGCCGAAAATTGCTCAAAATAAAATGTGTGATTCCAAACCTGGGCTCCGTTATTGAAGATGCCTCCTTCGGACTTTTTGATGATGGTTTCCAAATCGGCGTTTTCAAATTCGGTACCTTTTATCAACCCGTTAACTTTTTCAACGTAAGCATTGTGGTGCTTGTCGTGGTGGAATTCGAGGGTTTGTTTGGTGATGTGCGGTTCCAACGCATCGTAAGCATAAGGTAATGGTGGTAGTTTAAACATATCAAATCGTTTTTTGTGAATACTTTCTTGATGAAGCAAAGATATATATTTGTTGCCCGATAGCAAAAGCTTGATGTTATTTCAACAAAATGAACAGGCTTATTGTTATTGATTAAATTTAAAAATGAAAAGATTATGAGTTATTACATCAGCAAAACAATAGAAGTTACATTTGACGAAGCCATTCGCAGAGTTACAGATACTTTAAAAGATTATGGTTTGATTTCAACAATCAATATCCGGGAAAAATTGAAAGAAAAGCTGGATGTTGATTTTAAAAAGTATGTTATCCTGGGTGCTTGCAATCCTGCATTTGCTTATAAAGCGCTGTAACTGGAAGATAAAATCGGGGTGATGCTGCCCTGCAATGTTATTGTTCAGGAAGTGGCAGACGGGAAAGTGGAGATAGCAGTCGTTGATCCCATGGAGTCGATGCAAGCTATTCAAAATAAGGAATTTGGAGCTATGGCCGGCGAAGTGCGCGAAAAGCTGAGTAAGGCCATCAATGATCTCTAAACTAAAATTACACGGAAGACGCAGAGGTGCGGAGAAAAAGGCACGCGGAGATACGAAGAAATTGAGAAAAAGGCACGCGGAGACGCAGAGGCGCGGAGAAAAAGGCACGCGGAGACGCGGAGGCGCAGAGAAAAAGGCACGCGGAGACGCGGAGGCGCGGAGAAAAAGGCACGTGGAGACGCGGAGAAAAAGGCACGCGGAGACACGGAGACACGGAGAAAAAGGTACGCGGAGACGCGGAGACAGAGAGACGGAAGGACGGAGAGACAGAGAGTTGCGGAGAGGGCATAAGCTGTATTTTTATGACCAACTTCTTATCTTTAATTGATGCTTGTCCATAAACTCGTAATCCATCGCATACCCCTCTAACTCCCCTTGAGGAGAGAACCAGCCAACGCACTGGTAGCGTGGATTTTCCCCTTAAGGGGACTAAGGGGTCGTGTGGGCAAAATCAGAAAACATCTGACTTCTGATATTTTTAATTCCAGATATTTGTAATGTTATCTTGAGACTTGGAATCGTCCGCAGGTTTTATCTCGCCAAAGGCGGACATTCCAACGTCAAAAATTTGAATCATACTTTTCGTCCGACAAAGCGCACCACATCGGCATCTCCGTGATGGTGGCCTTCGTTCAGGCTTATTCTTTCCTGGCAGAGCTTCAAGATTTCTGTCGAATAAAGCATTTGGATGTCGGGCGGACCTCCGGTGTTATTCTTGATTTGTTCTTTGGCAAACGATTCCACCAACATAACCCCGCCTTTTTTAAGAGACTGGGTCATTTTGTGATGAAATACCTACCTCATACCTTCGGGTATATGGGCAAACACCAGGGCAATCATATCGTATGTTTCAGGCTTTGGGACAAAGTTGGCAAGGTCAAGCAGATCGTAATTGATTTTCACCTTTTCGCTCAAGGCGAAGTCCAAAGCTTTTTGCTGTGCCATTTTGCTGCTGTCGGAAGCGTAAAAAAAGTTCTGACCTATTGAACAGATCAGAACTTTTTTAACAGCAATAGTTGCAAGTTGGTTTAATGATTTACAACAAAAATTTAATATCCGATCCAACTTCGAATTCTTTGGGTTGCTGGCCAAACTTAAATAAGCGCATGGGCTTACTGCCTTTCAATTCGATTTTATCATCTTCAACCCAAAACAATGAAGCCTCGCGTAAACCGGCCACTGTCATTTTACGGTTTACGGTTAGAAATTCTTCAATTCTTTGTTCACGGGTTTCTCCGCCATGCCCATCGGGGTTGGTATCGAGGTAGTGCGGGTTTATCTGGAAAGGAATCACATTTAAGCAATCGAAATTTGCCGGTTCGGTAATGGGCATGTCGTTGGTTGTTTTTAGTGCCGGGCAGGCCACGTTTGAACCGGCACTCCAACCCATGTAGGGCATTCCTTTGAGCACCCGTTTGCGGATGGCATCCATAATTTTTGTTTCGTGCATCATAGCCACCAGGTGAAAGGTGTTGCCTCCGCCAACAGCAATTGCTTCAGCTTTTTCAACGGCAGCCACAGGATCGGCCTCTTTGTGTATGGAGTAAATGTTTAACCCTAATTCTGCAAATACACCCTGTACTCTTTTTTCGTAGGCATCGAACGATTTTTCAAGGCTTTCTGCATCCAGACTTACACCTGCATAAGGCACAAATAATATATTTTTTACTCCTGTCGGAGCCATAAAATCTTTGATGTATTCGCGCGGCCAGCCCAGATAAGCCTCGCCAAAGTTTGTTGAGTTACTAATAAGTAGTAGTTTTCTTTTCATAATAAAATTTTATTTTGCTGATTGTAAGATGCAAATATGGCAATTAAATTTAAAAGGCAGCGGCGCTTTTTAAATTAATTCCTGATAATGCATTTTTTCATTTGTTTATAAATTAAATCATTATAGGTGTTGATCTCGATCATATCGTACAATTCTTGTACACGTAAAAAGTCAATAAAAGCCTCCCCGTATTTTTCATCATCGAATAATTCCCGGGCATTTTGAAAATATTTCCATGCCAGTTTTTCCAATGATTTTTCTACGAGGCCTGGGCTGAGAATAATATTACTATTTTGAGATTGAAAATCTCTTGCCATGAATATGTATTTTTGGGCATAATCCAACATTCCCTTTTCCATTGCCGATGAGGCTATACGCAAATAGGCATCAAAAATTCCGTATTTGGTCTGGGCCGTTTTGTTGAAAGTCAGGATTTCGCAACCGGTTTCGGGCTTGATATTACAAAGTGTAGTAGCATTTTCAACCATGAGGGAAGCCTCAACATATTTTTCAATGCTGATGAGTGTGTCGGCTTCAGTGATATATTGACTGTACAGAATCCTGCTAAAGTCCTGAATTGTTTGATTGGTAATTTCAGGAGTTACTTTTTTGAACAGGATTTTTCGCATTTCTATTTCTTGTAAGACCCAGCCATCGGGTGAACCGAAAAAGTTGGTAACTTTAAGGAATACCGGTTCAAATAAATGGTTTGAGTTTTTCATCAAAACAAGGTAATTGTATTGCAAATTGATGATAGTTTGTGAGGCCTCGACCAAATCTTTGTTTGAGATCACAATTTCCAAAGTGTCGGTATTTTGTGTAAAAAGTGTTTCAAGCCGGCGCAAATTCGAATTTAACCCGCGGAGCTTTTCCCGGAAATTTTGTTCGTAAGCCACCGGAATTTGTATGGCGATTTCATTATTCTCAAGTATTTCTTTGAATCTTTTTAGATCGTAAATTTTAAAAAAGTTGGCAAGCAAGCTATCAGAATTTTCAGGATCAAGATTTTTCGATTTTTGCAGGTTAAAATCCAATAATTCATAATACCCGAGAAATTGATGAATCTTGTTTATCCGGTTTTGGAAAGTTTCTTTATCCACATCATCATAACGAAAATAAACATCTCTTATATTAAATTCTACATTTTGAAAGGGGTCTTCCTGAAGGTCATTTAGACGCAGGGGCATATTATTACCAAAATCCAAATTTGTGAATTTAAAGGTTTGGCTTGCTGAATGTGTATTTACCAAAAGGCTAAAATCGTAAGTGGACGGCATGAGCACTTCAGCCAGATCAAATTTTTCATAATAAACATCCCCCTTCACTTTGCCTTGCTTTAGGGTGGGGTCGATCAGGAAGATGCCTTCGGGCGATTTTTTTATTGAAAGTTCCAGCGAATAACTCAAGGTGTATCGGGTATTGTATAGATTGAGAAAGTTGTAACGGGCGATTTCTTTTACAAAATAGCTGTTCATATTTTCGGGATCATCAGCATCATAGCGGAAGGTAAAAACCGAATCAATCGAAATCGCTCCGCCCTGCAACTGTGCATTTGCAGTGGCAAATCCTGAAATTAAAAGGATAAATATAGCTATGGTCTTCCGGTTCAAAAGCTGACGATTAAATTTTGACAAAAGTATAATTTGTGAAAAATAACAGCTATTTGTGCATTAAATTGTAAAACGGTTCAGCAGAATTACGCCTCATTTTCGTTATTTTGCACAAAATTCAGAAAACATGAATGTACTCATACTTGGATCGGGTGGCCGCGAACATGCACTTGCCTGGAAAATAGCCCAAAGCCCTGAGCTTGAAAACCTTTTTATTGCTCCGGGTAATGCCGGCACGATTCAGCATGGGATCAATGTGGATATCGATCCGGAAGATTTTGACAAAGTCGGACGGTTTGTGACCGATCATAAAATTAACATGATTGTTGTTGGCCCCGAGGTTCCGTTGGTAAAAGGTATCCGTGATTTTTTTGATGGCAAAATTGAATTTAGCGATGTTTCAGTTATAGGGCCAAATAAAGCCGGCGCTTTGCTTGAAGGAAGTAAAGACTTCGCGAAAGCATTTATGTCAAAATACCAAATCCCGACTGCTACCTACCAGACTTTTGGAGTTGGAGAAACTAAAAAAGGCCACGAATTTCTAACTACACTTAAGCCGCCTTATGTTTTGAAAGCCGATGGGCTTGCCGCCGGAAAGGGTGTGATTATTACCAAAGATTTGAACGAGGCACAACATAACCTGGGCGAAATGATTGATAATGCAAAATTCGGAGATGCAAGTAGCAAGGTGGTCATCGAGGAATTTTTGGATGGCATCGAGGTTTCGGTATTTGTGTTAAGCGATGGAAAAAACTATGTCCTCCTGCCCGAAGCAAAAGATTACAAAAGGATAGGAGAGGGCGACACCGGGAAAAATACCGGTGGAATGGGCAGCATTTCTCCGGTTCCTTTTGCTGACGAAGCTTTTATGCAAAAGGTAAAAGAAAGGATAATACATCCTACAATTGATGGCTTGCAAAAAGAGAATATCCTTTACCAGGGATTCATTTTTTTCGGGCTGATAAATGTTGGAGGTGATCCTTATGTAATTGAATACAACTGCCGAATGGGCGACCCGGAGTCGGAGGCTGTAATTCCACGGATAAAAACTGATTTGCTTCGATTGCTTAAAGCAGTGAAAAATCAGGAACTCTCCGGGAAAACCATCCAATTTGACAGCCGTCATGCCGCATCTGTATTCCTGGTTTCGGGCGGATATCCGGATGCTTACGAAAAAGGCAAAGTGATTTCGGGCCTCGACAAAGTTAGCAGCAGCATTGTTTTTCATGCCGGAACAAAAGTTCTTGACGACAGCACTGTTACAAGTGGAGGCCGGGTGTTGGCCATTACTTCACTGGCCAATTCGATGCAGGAAGCTTTGGAAAAATCCTATCAAAATGTGAAGCTTGTGAATTTTGATAAGAAAAATTTCCGTAGCGATCTTGGCCGTGATTTATTGACATATTCATCACAGGAATAACCTGATTTTTTACACATACAATCTATATTTTTCATGATCGTCCATTTTTTCAGGTCTCAGTATTTTGTTCAGTATGTTTTGCTGTTTATCCTTACAGTATTGCTTTGGACTGATGCGCTGTTGTTTCCTGAAAAATTGGTTACTGGTGAGGGGTTTATGGATTTCCCGTCCATCAAAAACTTTGTCCTGAGCTACCCCCTGGTTTCGCTTATTGCATCCATTGTATTGCTGTACTTCCAGGCATTAATGCTTAATGCTGTGGCGGGTTTGCACAGGCTGGTTGAACGCAATCAGCTTATTGTAGCCGCAATTTATGTTTTGATAATGAGCAGCCAGCCAGAAATGATTCAACCCAATGTGATGTTGCTGGTTAATTTTCTTTTAATTCTCATGCTTTATGTGAATATGAAATTGTTTGGTACAATTGAATCCTTGAGATCGCTTTTCGATATGGGATTTCTTGTTGGCTTGTCATCATTGCTCTATTTTCCTTCCATTGCATTTCTACCATTTATTTTTATCAGCCTCCTGGTATATCAACTTTTTCGCTGGCGTGAATGGATTGTGCCGATCATTGGATTTTTTACGCCTTATCTTTTTATTATGGTATGGTATTTTTGGAACGATCAATTCGGTGAAAAGTTCAGTTATTTCTTGTTATTGTTTGATTTTGAATTACCGGCATACCAGAACGTTACCTTTGAAAACTCGGTGATATGGGGACTTTTTGCAATGCTTGTTTTTTTAGGATTGGGCAAGATTTTAAAATTAGCATCGGATGGTTCGGTGGAGAGTAGAAAAAAAAGCAGGGTAGTTATTTTTATGTTTTTGTTTGCTGTGGCGAGCGCATTCTTTTCCGGGCAAACTTTAATATCACATCTGTATCTTGAAATTATTCCCGTAGTAGTTTTTCTGTCGGCTTATGTTTCAAGATTGCGAAAACTATTTATAATTGAATTGTTGTTTTCATTGATTCTTGTTGCCATAATCGCTATTAAAGTGCTTAACTTTTCATAAGATGCTTGAGCTGTCGTTTTCAAATAAATTTATTGAGGCAGGTTGCGATGAAGCCGGCAGGGGATGCCTGGCAGGGCCGGTTTTTGCTGCCGCAGTAATTTTGCCTGTGGATTTTAAAAATGACTTGCTCAACGATTCCAAAAAGCTCAAAGAAAAAGACCGCGACAGCCTAAGAAAAATAATCGAATCAGAGGCCGTGAGCTGGGCGGTGGCCAGTGTGGATAATTTACTGATAGATGAAATCAACATTCTCAACGCATCCTTCCTGGCCATGCATCTGGCTATCGATAAATTAAAAAAAATTCCTGAATTACTCCTGATTGATGGTAACAGGTTTAAGCCCTACAAAAAAATCAGGCATCAGTGCATTATAAAGGGCGATGGGAAATATATGTCAATAGCGGCAGCATCCATTTTGGCCAAAACCCACCGCGATGAATTCATGAAAAATGCCCATCTTGATTATCCGAATTTCAATTGGAAACAAAACAAAGGATATCCAACAAAGGCACACAAAAGGGCCATTGCCCAATTCGGCACCACGCCCCTCCACCGCATGACCTTTAGCATGAACGAGCAGTTGAAGTTTGAGTTTTGATTTTTTAGGGATAAGAACACGGATAACACAGATGACCCCGAAAAAACGGGGCAGGCACGGATTAACACTGATCTGTGAAAATCAGTTGAATCCGTGTTAATATGTCCGACCACCCGCTTCGAGAGGCGAGCTGTAGAATCTATGTTCAAAAATTTTTATGAAAGCAAAAATGGGACAAATATGAAAACAACTGAACACCTCAAAAAACAATATTTACATCCTTTCCAAATAAATATTTCCCTACATTTGGCGGGCAATAAAAATTAAATGTTGCTTAGGATGAGGGTTCTGGAAAATATGTTGAATTTTTGCACGAATCATCAAAAAACGAGGGTGAGCCTGGATTATGATAATGGCAGGTCTTTACTTGCTAATCAGGATAAACAGAAAGAAGCCAAATACAGTCAGCTTAGTGGGCTTTTGTTTGCTTTTGTGTGTACTACGAAAACGAAGCCTTTAACTATTGGAATTTACACTTACCTATCCAGAAAAAAACCAGGCAAAATCTCAAATTCTTTTGATGACGTAAGCTTGCCTGATACTTCAGATAATCAAGAAATAAATTTACTCGAAAACATACTTCTACATCGTGCTTAAAATTAAACAAAAAAGACTATAATATGAAAAAATTCAGATTACTCTTTTTAATATTCTTCATTACCATTAATTCTTTTGGTCAAACTTGTAAGCAAGAAGAAGTCAAAATAATTTATAAAAATGGATTTGAAGTATTTAATATTTGTAAGTCAAATCCAAGTATTACATTTGATGATAACAAGGAGTACTACTGGTATACCGAATTTTCTAAAATAAAATCTACAGAAGGCGGTAGTGGAGGTAATCTTTTAAATGGAAATTTTAAGTTCTATGATGATTATGAAAATTTTCGTATAGATAAAAATTACACTTTGGGATTAGAAGATGGTAATGATGTCCACTGGGATTCATCAGGAAATATTACATTTAAGAATATCTATAATAAAGGGAAGATCGTATATCAAAAGTTTCTAAATGATGAAAAATATTGGATTGAATTTAATGGCCCCATGTTCTAAGAAGGCACGATCAGGAAAATTTATACTAAATATGGCACATTAATTTCAGAAGAAAAGATGCTTTCCGCTTTCAAAAAGCATGTCAAAGATTAATATGAGTATCCATCGAATCAATTAAAAGCAGAATACACAACTTCAGGATAAAGTCGTAATTGCAAGTTTGGAAATTTTAAATCGTACTATGATAATGGTAAAATTGAAGTAGAAGGCCAATTTTTTGATGGCGATAATACTAATATTAGAGTTGGAGTATGGAAATGGTATAATAAAGACGGCACTTTTAATTCAGAATCAAAATACAAAGCTGAAGTAGCATATTGGCCTAATGGAGAAATGTTTTTAGCCGGAGGATACATTTTTGATATAGATGCAAATGAGTGGGTAAAAATGGGTGAATGGAAATGGTATGATGAGGAAGGGAAATATGTTGAAAAAAAAGAATACGAATGGGGCATCGAAATTGAAAATTAAACAACTAAATACCTTAAACTCTAGTTACCAGAGAAAAGAATTGACAAATTATCTACAAGAAAACATTGAATATAAAAATAATCACAAAAATAGCACATTTGGTTTGTCAGGGATTGCTATCGTGTTGGCAAAAACCAAATGTGCTATTTTTTGCCTACGCTCGGTTAACAATGAGAATTGATATATGAAGAACGAAGCTCATGCAAGAATAAAGGATAGAAATGCTAAATTTTGGGGAGAAGAAAAGAAAGATGAAAAATAAATAGTAAATTTGGCAGCAGAACCGAAAGTTTATTATGTAGTAAAGAATTAGATAATTATTTCATTACTAATGAGAAAATTGAAACTAAAAGAATGAGTGAAAATATATTTATAAAACATGATGTGCCAGTAATTGACTCGTTCATTGAGAAATTTGCCCGTAAATATATTGAACAACGTAGTCAGATTAATGCAGATATAGACACTCTAAGTGAAAGTCAATTATTTGCAAGTCACGGTTTTGATAGTTCATTGCTTAAAGATATTATTTCAAAAAACTCGGTTGCACTTGATTTTAAAAGAGAAAAAGGAGAAAAGCCGGAAGTATTAAGGGATATTTATCGAAGTGATTTGGGGGAATTACTAATGACTTATTATTTTGAGGAAAAAATTGAAGAGGGTTCCCGATTTATTATTCCACTTAAAAACATAACATTTAGAGAACGTGATGACATGCCCGGTAAAGGCATGGATGCTATTGGATACCGTGTTGACGAAAATATATTAGAAATTTTACTTGGCGAGGCAAAAGTTTCTGCGCAAAAGAAAAATCCACCTGATGTTGTTCATTCAGCACCTGATTCAATTTACAAAACTCAAAAAAACTACAAGAATAATCTGGATGTAGTTGTTAGTAGATTATCAGATTTTAGTAAAAGGTTGAATACAAAAGATGCTGAGATAATAGGTCTTGCAATTTTAAATATTGACGCAGAAAAAGAAGAAAATTATTCAATAACATTTGGATGCACATTAATCAGAGATTATACTTGTGTAGATGACCAAAAAGATTTCGGAAAAATGGAATCTAAACAAAATGAGTTTGAGCATAATAATATTCACTTTTCAATATTGTCATTTGTTGAGTATAATATTGAACATACGGTTCAAATGTTTTATAAAAAAGTACAAGAGTTTATTAAATGAGCATGTTAATAGATAAAATATTAAATGACGAAAATATACAATTGCTTTTTTCTAAAAGTGAGATGCAAGTATTATTGTCAGAGGTGTCAGAATCAATAGTTGAAGATTTTGATAGCCAAAAAGTATTACGTCTGGCTTTTATACTTTTCAATAGTGAGTTTTCTTCTGATGAACCTAATGGGAAAAAACTTAGAAATACATACTTGCTATTAAAATCAATTGACATTTCAGATGCAGAACAATTAAAACAATTTGGGGATATTTTTGGCATTGACGGGATTGATAACGAGTTGTTATATTATTTTTATTTCTCTGTTATTTCTATTAGCAATGATAAAATAATAAATATTAGAATAGACCTACTTGATTATTCGGAAACATCTTTAAAAGAAGAATCTGATATTTGGAGAAATCGCATATTGAATAAAATATTTAATGCTTTTGTTTTTTTATCTCGAAAGAAAAATGGTTTTGAAGATATACGGAAAGGAATAATGTTAATTAGAGAATTGCAGCACGAACAATTGGAGTTTGAAAAAAAACATCTTGATAAATATAAGTTAAATGAAGAAGTAGAGCAAGCATATTCATTATTAGGCTTATACCATTTGTCAAAAACAATTGTTGAAACAGCTACTTATCTTGAAACCGGATATAACTATAAAAAAAGAATAGAATCAGAAATAAGGCAACATGCTGATGTTGCAAAAAAACTTCTTCATAAAGAACCCCGACTGCAAAGCATTGTTTCAATTCTGGAGATTTCATTAAAAACGATTTGTAATAATTCTATATGGAACAAAACCTCTTTTAACGATAAAGTAAAACAACTTTGCGAGGCCAAAGCAAAACAAGAAATGATTGATTTATTGCCATCTCAACGCAATGCATTAAATCAAAATCTTCTTGATGTTGTTTCAAATGTAACAGTACTTCAAATGCCTACAAGTGCAGGCAAAAGTTTGCTTGCAGAGTTCAATATGCTTGTTACAAAAGCATTAAGAGTAGATGCGAAAATTATTTATATCGTTCCATCAAGAGCATTAGTAAATCAGGTCTATTTTGATTTAAAGTCTGACCTGCAAAATTTGGGGTTGAATATTGAAAAAACATCATCAGCTATTGAAATTGACCCAAATGAAAATAATTTCCTTAACAGCGAAGAAATAGACATTCTGGTTTCAACACCTGAGAAATTAGATTTGTTAATACGACGAAAACATCCATCAGTTGATGATGTTTCTCTTTTTGTTGTTGACGAAGCACATACAATCCAAAATGGAATTAGGGGAGCAAGGCTCGAGTTATTATTAACTCTTCTCAGACGAGAACGACCAAATGCTAAATTTATGTTGTTGTCGCCTTTTATTAAGGATGCAGGTAAGACTATTACAGAATGGCTTGGAGGTGGTAATTCTATTGAAATTGACTGGAAACCTGCGGAAAAATTATTTATTGGAATTGACGTTCATAAAACAAAAAGAATTAATGAAATAAAATACGAAATTTTAAATTCGCCATATTCTACTTTTTCTGTGCCTCAAAAAGGAGTATTTCCTAATCCAATTACAATTACAAGTACAAAACCAAAAGAACGTATTTTAGAATTTTCAATAAAACATTTTGCAAAAAAGGATAAAACACAATTAATTTTATGTTGGGGGAAGAAAACAGCAGATAAAAAAGCTGACTTTATTTATAATCATATACCCGACAAACAAGTTTCAGATGAAGTTAATTTAGTTCGTAAATTTATTGATGATGAAATAGGCAGGGAAACAACTTTGACAAAAGTATTGAGTAAAGGTATTTGCACTCATCATTCCGGGATTTCTGATGAAACAAAACTTTTACTTGAGCATTTAATAAGAAAAAAGCAGATTAATTTTGTATGTGCAACTACAACTGTTGCCGAAGGAGTAAATTTTCCAATATCATCTGTATATTTTGACGATTATAGAAAAGGTAGCCAAGGAAAATTATCTTCTAATGATTTTTGGAATATTTCAGGAAGGGCAGGACGAACACTTGTTGATAATTATGGGAAAATCATTTTACCATTTAATAGCCCAAAAAATATAGAAAATGCAAAAAATCTTATTGAACAAAGTACTGATGAGTTAGTAAGTGTTTTATCCGAATTATTTGTTAATGCAGATGAAATAATTTCATCAATAGAGAAAAATGAAATAGACATTCCATTTAAAAATTATTATAACTCAATTGCACCCTTAATTCAATATTTCGTTCATATTATTTCTGTAGGTGGTCATGAAGCTTACGCAAGTGAAATTGAAGACTTGTTTAAAGACAGTTTTGAATATAATAAACTAGACTCTTACGGTAAAAAGGAGAAATTTATTCAGGTTTGTAAAACAATATACACATATCTTCAAGATAAATATGGCGACAATACAGGTGTTTTATCTTTTGCTGATAAAACTGGTTTTTCTGTTCCATCTGTTTTAAGTGTAATGCGAGAAAAAAGGTTAAATCCAAATATATCTGATTTAAACAGTTGGAATCCAAACAATATTTTTGACAGAAATAATCCTAATAATTTAACTGAAAAAATTGAAGTGATTGCAGCTTTAAGAGAAACAAAAATAGGTACAGATTCTGATAAAGCCCCATTTAATCCTGAAATAATTGCTAACATTCTTATTTCGTGGGTTAATGGAGATAATTTTGAAACTATGTCTAATATCCATCCGTATTTTAAATCTTTATCTAACAATGAAAGAATAAATGATTTTGTTTCTAAAATGAATGATATTAGGTTCAAATCATCTTGGGGTTTAAGTGCTTTGGAAGGTATTGTAAAAGGAAACGAAGCAGAAATAAAAGACACATATGTTCCTTCCTATGCATATTACGGAGTAAATAATGCAAAATCATTAGCTTTAAGAATGATTGGTATCCCACGGGGTTTGTCAAGTTCGCTTTCTCAAGTTATTGAAAAAGATATTTCATCATATTCATTGAATAAAATAAGAACAATAATAAAGGATTTAGGGTATTCAGATTGGGATAATTTGAAACCAAAAAAATCAACATTATCAGGTTCGGAATGGAAAAAGATTACAGAAATTTTAATAAATTAAGAAAATTGTATGTTTTAGCAATTAAATGGCAAAAACAATTATACCACCCCAAAGCCATTCACATTTGAAATTCGCACGAGCCAAAACCTACCAGCAATTTATGTTTCATCGGTAGTTAGATAAATCAGCCAGCCTATAAAAACCAAAAGACATTTGGAAAATTGAAAGTACTAGGTTTCAATTTCCCAAACGCCCTTTCAAACCGCAACGATCTAACTGTGCCCGCCAACGATAATCCTCATTATTTTTAGATTGAGCACAAAAAACCTGATAATCTGGTATGGCCAGAATTTGCGCATAAAGCGGTTGGCTCGTGTTGGGATGGGAGGATAGTCCTCGTCTTTGTATCCTTTTGCAATAGGTTTTCTTATCATTTTATTATTGTTTTAAATTTTTTAAAAGTCATTTTGCTTCGCTGTCATTTGCTTCGCGTTATTTCTTGTCAATTGCTTCGCGTCATTGGTAGTCATTTAGCTTTTGCGTCATTAATTGTCATTTAGCTTCGCTGTAATTTGTGGTCAATGATGTTTAACAACTGAAGACTGAGAACTGAAGGCTGCCAATCCCGAAAAATAGAAAATCTATGATTTTCGTAATTTTTCGTGGATGCACGGGCGAAGCCCGGCACTGAAGGCTGCCAATCCCGAAAAATAGAAAATCTATGATTTTCGTAATTTTTCGTGGATGCTCGAAAAAATATGAAATCAGAGATTTCGGTTTTTTCGGCACTACCGCCCTCCCTACTCCGGAATCAACGACCATCCCGGCAGGGCTTTGGCTTTGTAAATAAACATATAGTGCATAAAAAGTTTCATCCAGTGTCCGGCAAGTCCGGGCTCACCAACAGTATAGCCCAGGTCGCGGCCCCATTCGGGGTATTTTTCAAAATCGGGAACTACCGGATACACGGTCATGGTGGCGGCCATCCCATCGCGTAGGCCATAGCCCGAAGAAACAATGCAGGCGGCTCCCATCTTTCCCATTGATGCTTTATGTTTTACGGAGGTTTTTCCGGTTTTAACCGATTCAGCAACATTGAGCGCTACAACTTTTCCCATTACTCCCGAAGGCATTCCTGTGCGTGGTGGAGTGGGGAAAATGGGTGTACCGTTTTTACTTTTAAAAGGTTTGGAAATGGAATGTGGTGGAGCAAAAGCAATTCCACAGGCAAATATGTTATCGTATTTTGGGCTTTGGTAAGTCGAGGGCCAGTCGTTTATACTCCAGTTGTCGAAATCTTTGGGTGTGTAATCGGCATCTACTTTCATTAATCCGTTGGGTGCAAAAAGTTCAGCACTAATGTCTTCGCCCTTTTTATTTTTGGCATTGATGCCAACACCGGCAAAAGCAGGAATGAGCATGGAGAAATCAAACCCGATACTTTTTTCTTCGCCATCAAGGTTTTCATAGTGAATCAGGCCATCTTCAACTTTTTTCACACCAGCCCTTTTAATCCAGTTAATGCCATACTCGGCCATGATTGATTCGGTGAAAATTTTTGTAGAGGTAACATATCCTCCTTTTTTGATGAAAGCGCCACCCATTCCAAAATCGCCCAACTCGTATTCGTTGGTGAGCCAGGTAATCTTGGCTTTATCCATCAGTTTGCGTTTATTTATTTCGAAAGCAACGTTCAGGGCATATTCAAAACCAGCGCCCTGGCAGGTGGCCAGGGGATGTCCTGTACCAATAACAAAACGCTGTTTTTCACCTTTGGCCATTTTATCCAGCGACTCCTGAAGTTTTTCCCAGGCATGGGCAGCATGGCCATAAGTACAAACCGACACTGTGTAACCATCGGGGCCAAGACCTTGGGTAGCTGCAAAATTGAGCTTCGGGCCGGTGGCATTGATCAAGTAGTCGTAAGCAACATTTTCTTTTTGTCCTTTTTTGCCTTCCTCCACATATTCAATCTCCACATAAGGATTTGCAGTGTTGCTATCTCCCTCCGGGAAAATAGTTTTTGCGATTGCTTGTTTAAAGCTTACGCCCTTCCTTTTATAAACCGGAGCTAACGGGAAGATAACCTGTTTGGGTTTCATTTGCCCGATGCCTACCCAAATATTGGAAGGAATCCATTGGTAGTTGCTGTTGGGGCTCACCATAATTACCTCGTGTTTTTTAGCGAGTTTTTTCCTGAGTATCATTACAGCGGTGTGGCCTGAAATTCCTGCCCCGAGTACTACTACTTTAGCCATGAGAATAGATGTTTTGTGAGTATTTCATTTTTCCTTTAATTCACTTGGTGTTTTCGAAGCGAATTTTAAAGAGGGTAAAAGTAAGAAAAAGATTATTATTAGGTAATCCGTTACCTAAAAAATAATTGTATTGCTGAACAAACCTATAAACATCTTATAGCAATAGGATTAAAAAAAGGTTTTACATCATTAATTATGAGTGGATATTTTATGGAAATGCAATGCATTCCCGGTTTTTTCGATGATGATGAAAGTCCCCTTCAGGGGATTTAGGGGTTTTGAGGCTTTTTAGACTGGTCTCATAGATACCTTTATATATCAACCGCCAGTTTTTCGCCTTCTGTTTTTGCTATGATCACGGCACCGCAGCTATCGCTCCACACATTTACCGATGTCCTGAACATATCCAGAATTCGGTCAACAGCCAGAATTAGCCCCACGCCCTCAAGTGGCAACCCGACTGCGGATAAAATTACAGTAATCATTACCAATCCGGCCATAGGAATTGCCGCTGCACCAATGGAGGCCAATAATGCTGTTCCTACAATTATTACCTGGTTCATTATCGACATTTCCACTCCATAGGCCTGCGCGATAAACATGGCAGCTACACACTCGTAAAGCGCCGTTCCGTCCATGTTTATGGTTGCTCCCAGGGGTAGTGTGAAGCTGCTGATTTTGTTTGATACACCCGATTGTTGTTCTACTGCATTTATTGTTAATGGCAGGGTTGCTCCTGATGAGGAAGTCGAAAATGCAGTGAGCAGGGGTGTGGTCATATTTTTTAAATGTGCCCATGGCCGTACTTTCCCAAATGCCCTGGTAACAATAGGTAATGTTATAAACGCGTGCATGGAAAGTGCAATAATTACCGTTCCCATGTATAGGCTCATGCTCGATATTAATCCTAATAAATCGTCCTGATCTGCGACAACCTTTGCTACAATTCCAAAAATCCCCAATGGTGTGAATTTAATGATGAACAATACAATTTTCATCATTACATCAAAAACAGCATTGAAAAAGCTGATGAGGAATTGCTTAGGACGATCATCAACTTTCATAATGAAGAAACCGAACAGAATGGCAAAAAAGATAATCGACAGCATATTAGCATCCGCGAAAGCCCTGAAAATATTATCGGGGACAATTTCGATAATAATTTCCTGAAAACTTTTTTGTTTATCAACAAGACCTTCAACTCCGGCAGATAAATTGATTTCAGCTCCAATACCCGGTTTAATAATGTTTACGAGTAATAAACCTGTGAGGATGGCAAAAATGCTCGTCATCATATAATAGGCCATGGTTTTTAACCCGAGCCTGCCCAAATTACTTCCGCTTCCAATATTGGTAACCCCCGAGATTAGCGAGCTTAAAATAAGTGGGATGATAATCATTTTCAAAGCCCTGAGAAATAAATCCCCCATCCAGCCTACGGCTTTCACCGCTTCATTGCGATAGCTTGCCCTAACAATTGTGGGATACCAGGTTTTGAATTCAGCAGGGCTGAGTTTGTGTTCCATCGCTTCTTCCAGCGTTTTTTGTGTAGGGAAATTTTGATTTTCAAGCTCGCCGAGTTTTTCAACAACTTCTATATTAAGCATCTTTTTGCTCAATTTCATTTGGGTGGCCTTGTTAATTTCGTATTGCGTTGGGAAGAGTATCCCGTAAATAATGGCCAGGATAAGTGCTATCAGAATTTGCCAGTGAAGTGCAATTTTTCTCATTCGTGTTTTGAGTTAATGTTACAGAAATTGATGAGGCTAAACTACAGAAATATTTTCTCCCCTAACCTTCTTTGTTGAAAGTGGTATAATTAGAGTTCGTCTTTTTAGTCAGGTTTCCCGCAGATTTCGCTGATTTGCGCTGATTTTTTTCTGCGCAAATCAGCGAAATCTGCGGGAGATTCTTTAGCCTCGGATAGAAATAGTTGACTTTATGGACACGCACTAATAAAAAGCAAAGCATATTAAATTATTGATTATTTTTGTTGATTATTCACACCAATGTTTAATAGTTATGAATATCAGAACCTTAACTCTACTGCTCCTAAGCTTTATCCTCAGCTCGGCAATATCTGCCCAACACCAAAATGTAATGATTAGTAATTCCAATTCACCGGAAGAACCTACCATTTACATCGATCCCAACAACACAAACAGGATTGTGGCCGGGGCAAATATTTACAATGTTTTTAATTCGGATGACGGCGGGCTTACCTGGAATGTCGGACAACTCTATTCTGCAACCAATGGCGTTTGGGGCGATCCGGTAACTATTGTTGATAATGATGGCAACTATCTTTATTTTCATCTGTCAAACCCTCCTGCCGGTAATTGGATCGACAGGATTGTATGCCAAAAATCTACTGATGGCGGGCTTACCTGGAATGACGGTTCATACATGGGCTTGAACGGTGATAAGGCCCAGGATAAACAGTGGGTGGTCATCGACAGGGAAAATGAGAATATTTATTCCACCTGGACTCAATTTGACGTTTATGGCAGCTCGAATCCAAACGACCGCAGTAATATCATGTTTTCTAAATCTACGGATGGTGGCGATACCTGGTCGCCGGCATTAAGAATTAACGAAGTGGATGGTGATTGCATCGACAGCGATAATACCACCGAAGGCGCTGTGCCTGCAGTTGGACCAAACGGGGAGATTTATGTTGCCTGGGCTGGCCCCGAAGGAATTGTTTTCGATAGGTCTCTGGATCAGGGAGAAACATGGCTGGAGAATGATATTTTTGTTTCTGATTTTCCCGGTGGATGGGATTATGATATTCCGGGCATTAGCCGGTGCAACGGACTGCCTGTTACAGTTTGCGATTTGAGTGGTGGCGAAGACCATGGCACCATCTATATCAATTGGACCGACCAGCGCTATGGTGCAGATGATACCGATGTTTGGCTTGTGAAATCAACAGATGGCGGAAATAACTGGAGCGAACCCATACGTGTGAATGACGATCCCCCCGGTAAGCAACAATTCTTTACCTGGATGGCAGTAGATCAGGTAAGCGGCTATTTGCATTTCGTTTATTACGACCGCCGGAATTATGATAATGATAACACCGATGTTTACATGGCCTTCACCAAAGATGGCGGCCAAACATTCACCAACTATAAAGTAAGCCAGGAGCCTTTCCTTCCCAATGGAAATGTTTTTTTTGGCGATTACAATAATGTATCAGCTCACGATAACGTAGTTCGTCCAATATGGACCCGGCTTCACAATGGCAACCTAAGCGTTTGGACTGCCATGATAGATCCTTTAATTACGGAAGTTGACGAAATGCCTCAGCCGGAAGGTATTCCCTTTGCACTCGAACAAAACTACCCGAATCCTTTTAGCGAAAGCACTTACTTTTCGTTTAAATTAAGAGAAACTTCCGTGGTTACACTCACAATTGCCGATATGTATGGAAGTGAAATTACCAGGTTGATAAATAATGAAAAAATGAGTGCCGGAAAATATTTCGAGCATTTCAATGCCTCCGATTACGATTTGCCCTCAGGTGTTTATTATTTTTCGTTGATTGGCAACAATGTAAACCAGGTTAGAAAGATGGTGATAGAGCGATAACAATACATTCATCCGGGACTTCAACACACATTTTTTTAAAAACGAATCCTCTTAATTTTTCTTGTGGATGTAAAATGCTGTAAACCTGTTATTTGCTATTTGTTTTTTTATTTTACATTTGCAAATTATTTTTAGGATTTCAATTTGCAAAAAAGATTGATGGACGATCAACTCAAACAAATTCTCTCCAATATCAGGAAAATGGCTCTCGAAGATGGCATCGGGAGCATAACAGTAAAAACTATATGCAAGAAGCTCAATATTTGCGAAGAAGCATTGTTTAAGCATGTAAAGGACGAAAATGATATCGTGATCAAAGTGTTGGAATTTGAGCGAATGAGCTTCAGCGAAATCTTTGATGAGTATGATTTTGAAGGTATGAATGCCATCGATATTCTAATGATTGTAAGTAAAGAGATCGCCGCCAAATATTTTGACCTTACACCCACCATCAGTATTTTGCTCAAAGAAAAATTTCCACAAATATACCAGGCTCATTTTCAGAAACGAATGGATTTTGTCTTTATGAAGATCAAGATCAATTTGCAAAAAGGAATCTCACAGGGAATTTACCGTGATGACCTTAGTATCGAATTGATTGCCCGCCTCTATATGAGCAGGCTGGTTGATATCCATAACGAAGAAATTTTCCCCTCCGATCAATTTTCTTTCTCAACAATTTTTGAAGTAATGTTCGAAAGCTTTGTTAGAAGTATTGCCACCCCCGAAGGTTTAAAATATTTTGCCAAACAAAAAAAGAACCTCAGGTTTAAAAAGCAGTAAGATATAGTAAGACCTATTTTTTAAATCCCACACAACATTAATAATTCATATTGGTTTATTGTGCCGCACTGGAAACGTTTAATGTAAAAAACGTTTCCGATGAATTAGCAGAAAAATATTAAACCATTGGAAAAAAACGAAAATACGGAAAGGCTGGAGTTTATACTTAGCGAAAGTACTGAGCTGTTCAGGAAATTTGGAATAAGAAGTATTTCAATGGATGATATTGCCCGGGAATTGGGGATGTCTAAAAAAACAATTTATCTCTTCGTAAAAAACAAAGCCGATCTGTTAGAGAAAGGGTTTTCGAAGTTCCAGCAAGATTTTGTAGCCTCCATTCAACAAATCTGTAATAGCAATCTGAATGCCATTGATGAACTGCTCGAGGTAAGTAAACTTGTGAATTTGGAATTCAAAAAGTATATTCCATCCAATGTTTACGACCTGCAGAAATATTACCCTGAAATTTTTAAAAACCATATAAAGGAAGAAAAACAGTTTACCTATAATATGATTAAGGAAAATCTTGAAAAGGGAATTCAGCAGGGACTTTACAGGGAAGAACAGGATATTGAACTCGTTGCGAGCCTGTACATTCAAAAGGTGGAAAGTATTCATGATGATGAGTTTCTTAACCAGACCTGTATGCCCATGGAGAAAATTTTTGAAGTCATGTTCGAGCATCATATTCGCGGGATTTCCAATCAACAGGGCATCGCTTATTTTGAGCAACGTAAACAACAATTAAAATTTGAATAAAAGCATGAGAAAATTATTTTTAATGATGCTTATACCCCTGTGGCTTTATATGCCGGAGGTAAAATCGCAACAACAACAAGAGGATAACACAATCAGATATTTCAGCCTGGAAGAAGCCAGATTGTTTGCAAAAGAGAACAACTACGATGTAATTAATGCACTGAAAGACATCGAAAGTGCTCGTGAAAAAGTAAAAGAAACAACAGCCATTGGTTTGCCACAAGTTAGTGGATCAATCGCTTACAACGATTATATTGATATTCCAACCATGCTTATCCCTGATTTTATTGGAGGAACAGATCAACTCCTGCCGGTAAAGTTTGGAACAAAATATAATCTATCGGCTTCTGCTACCGCAAGCATGCTGCTTTTTAGCGGCGAATATATTGTAGGCTTGCAAGCTTCGAGGGTATTCGTGGATTTTTCACAAAAGCAATACAGTAAAATGGTTATTCAGTTAGACAAAAGTGTTGCTGAGTCGTATTTTCTCGTGCTTATTGCCGAAAGAAATAAAATCATTATTGATTCCACATTGGTCTCATTAATGGAGATAAAACAGTCTAACGATGCATTGTACGAAAACGGTTTTATTGAAGATACCGATGTTGACCAGGTAAACTTATTGATTTCGGATTTGCAGGCTACTTTAATCAATATCGACAACAATCTCGCTATTTCAAAAAACCTCTTGAAATTTACCATGGGGCTGAAGCTCGAAAATGAAATCGTGCTTTCCGACAATCTAAATAGTTTGCTTGATAAAGTGGATAAAGAGGTATTGTATCAAGCCCCTTTCGACTATAGAAAAAATATTGATTACAAAATTTTGGAAAATCAACAGGAACTGGCTTACCTGGATTTGAAACGCTACAAATCGCAATATTTACCCCAGCTATATACTTTTCTCAATTATCAGGAAACCGCTGCCCGTGAGGGCTGGAATTTTTTGAAAAGTGGTGAAGATTGGTATCGGTCAACTATCTGGGGCGTACAACTTGATGTCCCTATTTTCCAGAGTGGGGCAAGATCTGCAAAAGTAAGCCAGGCCAAAATCCAATTGGATCAACTCGAAGTAATCGACCAAAAACTACGCTCAGGCCTCGAAATCAAGGTAAGCACCGTGAAGAACAATTTCCTCAATTCATGGAAAGTTTATCAAAACAAGCAGCAAAGCCTTGATTTGTCGCTCAGGATTTATAACAAAACCCAGACAAAATTGCTCGAAGGGGTTTCTTCGTCCATCGAATTGCAACAGAATTACAATCAATACCTGAATAGTGAGCGGGATTATGTGATGTCGATTCTCGATTTACTCAATAACAAGCTTGAACTCGAAGAATTGTTGACTGAGCCTAAAGAATAATATCGGCTAACAAATTGCAAATACTTAATATGAATTATCCATGCAAATATGAAACATCCACTGCCGGCATCGACACTTCAAGGGAAATGAATAATATTTAATTCGTGCATCAGCGGCTAATTTTTATATAGATGAAATACAGATCAAATCAAAATAAAGATATCAAACAAATGAAAACAAAACAGCTTCAAAATATGAAAAGTAGAATATCATTAAAGCCACAAATATTTATGGTTTTACTGGCCGTCATTGTTTTTTCGTGTGGAGGCCCGGTTGATAAAAACGTTCAGTTGCATGACTTAAAAAAGCAACGCGACAAGCTCAACAGTGAAATAAAGGCATTGGAAAAAGAAATTATTGCCAAAGGTGGCGTGGTGGATGCCGGCATTAAAATTCCAACCGTAGTGGCGCAAAAAATTAAACCGGAAGCTTTCAATCATTTTATAGATGTAAGGGGAAATGTGGAATCGGACAACAACATTTTTGTTCCTGCCCAGCGACCCTACGTGGTTACAAAAATACTGGTTCGCGAAGGCGACCACGTAAGTAAAGGACAGTTGATGGCAGAATTGGATAATCAAAGCATTAGTCAAACCATCAGGGAAATCAAAAACGGGCTTGAATTGACCACAACGCTTTACGAGCGTCAGAAAAACCTTTGGGAAAAGAAAATCGGGACAGAAGTTCAGTATCTGCAAGCCAAAACCGCGAAGGAAGATTTGAAAATAAAACTTAAAACTGCGAAGGATGAGTTGGGGAAAACCAAAATTTACTCTCCCATCGATGGTATTGTTGATGTTGTAGTTTTGAAGGAAGGAGAAGCCGCGGCACCCAATGCAGGTGCAATACGCGTTTCAAATATGTCAGCCCAAAAAATTGTGGCCAAAGTTTCCGAAAATTATATCTCCAACATTCGCCGTGGCGACAAGGTAAGCGTATATATGCCAACAATCGACCTTAAATTGCAATCTAAAATTAGTGCTGTTTCGCAGGTTATCGATCCAAATAACCGTACCATTACTATCGAGGTAAAATTACCCGATGATGAAAGGATAAACCCAAATATGCTCGCTGTTGTTAGCCTGAACGATTATTCAAATCCTGAGGCTGTGTTGTTGCCCATCAATGCGATTCAGCGAAGCGAAACAAGGGAATACGTTTTTATTGCCATTAAAAGCAACAACAGTTGGATTGCCGAACTTCGCGATATTGAAATTGGGAAATACGGCCAGGACAAAGTTGAGGTTACAGGAGGCTTAAAAAATGATGATATTGTAATAACTTTCGGGTTTAACAATATTTCGGTAGGCGACCCGGTAAACCTGACCTACAAACAATATTAGAATTTGATAACAATATCATTTTGATGATTTAAACTTTTTCGTGATGAAAAAAGAAAAAGAATTCGGTTTAACAAATATGGCCATCAACAACAGGACTACAGTATATATTTTTACTGTAATTATGATTGTTGCCGGAGTTATAGCATATCAATCTACGTCAAAGGAAAGCTTTCCTGAAATTACTTTCCCCTATTTTTCGGTATCAACTATATATGTGGGAACTTCACCCGAAGATATGGTGAACCTGGTAACCCATCCTATCGAAAAGGAATTGAAAGGCGTAAAAGGCGTAAAAAAAATTAGCAGTAAATCATTGCAGGATTTCGCACTTATTTTTATTGAGTTTGAAACCAACGTGGACGAAAACCGCGCCATGCAGGACGTGAAGGATGCCGTGGATAAATCAAAACCAAACCTGCCACCCGAATTGGCTGTTGACCCAAACATGTTGCCCGAGGTTACAAGGATAGACTTTTCTGAAATCCCGGTGCTGAACATCAGCCTTTCAGGAAACCTTGGACTGGTAAAAATTAAAGAATACGCCGAAGATTTACAGGATCGTATTGAAGAGCTTCAGGAAATTACCCGTGTTGATATTGTGGGAGCGCTCGATCGCGAAATCCAGGTGAACGTTGATTTGTATAAAATGCAGGCTACCGGGGTTAGTTTCGATCAGATTGTAAATGCAATCAGGATGGAAAACATGACCATCACCGCCGGGATGCTCGATGTGGGCATGATGGAAAGAAACATGCGGGTGGTTGGCGAATTTGATAACCCCGCTGAAATTAATAATATCCTGATTAAGGAAGGCGTATATCTAAATGATATTGCCCAAATTGTTGATGGATTTAAAGATCGCGAAAGCTATTCACGCATGGATCAAAAGGATGTGATTACCTTGAATGTAATTAAAAAAAGCGGGAAAAACCTCATCAATGCTATCGATAAAATTAAAGTTATTATGGCGGATTTTGAGACGGATACACCTAAAAATCTACAGATTAAAGCTACCGGCGACCAAAGTACCATGACACGAAATAATGTGAGTAATTTACTCAACACCATTATTCTGGGATTTTTAGTTGTTACACTTGTGTTGATGTTTTTCATGGGGATCGACAATGCCTTGTTTGTAGCTACAGCCATCCCTCTTTCGATGGTCATTGCATTTATATTTGTTCCCCTTGTGGGCTTTTCTATGAATATGGTGGTACTTATGGCCTTTATTCTGGTGCTTGGTATTGTGGTGGATAATTCAATTGTGATTGTCGAAAATATATATCGCAATTACATGAACACCCCGAATCTAAGCATAAAAGATGCAACCCGGCAATCGGTTGGGGAAGTGGCTTTGCCTGTATTTACCGGGACGTTAACCACCGTGCTTCCATTTATTCCTTTGGCCTTCTGGCCTGGGATTATTGGCAAGTTTATGCTTTTTATTCCGGTAACACTCATCATTACACTGTTAGCCTCAATGCTTGTTGCTTATGTAATGAACCCGGTTTTTGCAGTAACATTTATGCATTACCGGGGCAAAAGTGCCCATAAAGCTAAATTATATAAAAAGGAATCTTTAATCCTGATTTTTATTGCTGCACTTGCCATTGTAATGTATATAAGTGGAGTATTTTGGGCGGGCAATCTGCTGGCATTTGTTGTGCTTATCTGGTTGTTTACAAAGTTTATAATTTTTTATCTTATAAATAAATTTCAGAAATATGTCATTCCCAAAATGATGGCTGGGTATCGCAAAACACTCGATTTCGCTCTAAAAGGAATCATACCTTATATTGTTGTTTTTACAACAGTATTGTTATTGTTTTTTACTTTCTTTATGATGAGTGTAAAATCTCCCAAAATTGTATTTTTCCCTGAAGGAGACCCAAACAGTGTTTTTGTTTACATCACCATGCCCACAGGTACCGATATTGAAGTTACCAACAGGGTTACAAAACAGGTGGAAGATTCTGTATTTTCAATCATTGGCCGGGATAATCCTGATGTGGAATCAGTAATTACAAACGTGGCATTAAATGCAGGCCAGGGTATTTTTGAGAGGGCCACGCAGGCAAGACTTGCCAAAGTGACTGTAAATTTTGAAGAATACCAATTTAGAACAGGCCCAGGCACTTCCGAAATATTGAATGAGATGCGTAGTCGAATCCACGGTATTCCCGGGGCGCAAATTATTGTTGACAGGGAGTCGTCAGGGCCGCCAACCGGAAAACCCATTAACCTTGAAATCAGGGGCGAAGCTAAAAAGCCCTACAGCGAGCTGATTAAGATAGCTGATAAAACCAAGCTGTTTATCGATTCAATGGCAATTCCCGGCATAGAAGACTTAAAATCGGATGCCGATGTGGATAAACCCGAGGTTGTAGTGAACATCGACCGAATTAAAGCCAACCAATATGGTATAAGCACAGCCTATATAGGTTCAATTTTACGTACGGCGCTTTATGGTTCAACAGCCTCCAAATTCCGTGAAGGCGATGAAGAATATCCTATCAATGTGAGGCTGGAAGAAAAATACAGGAAAAAGACCAGCGACTTGATGAACCTTAGGATACCTGTTCTCGGAGGTCCAGACGGTTTGAGGGAGATACCCATCTCAGCCATTGCCAAAATTGAATACACATCTTCTTATGGCGGGGTAATTCATCAGGAATACAAACCTACAATCACGCTTGGCTCAAATGTGCTCACAGGATACAATGCCAATGAGATTGTTCAGGAAATTAAAACTGCGCTTGACGATTACCCTTTGCCCAGTGGGTATGAATTTGTTTTCACTGGCGAACAGCAAGACCAGGAAGAGTCGGGTAGCTTTTTAATGATGGCCTTTCTCATTGCAATAGCATCCGTATTCCTTGTCCTGGTTTCTCAGTTTAATTCACTTGCTAAACCTGTCATTATTTTATTACAAGTAGTGTTTAGTATGATAGGTGTGTTGTTGTTTACCACGATTTTTGGAATGTCCATCTCAATCGTTATGACCGGTATGGGTTTGATTGCCGTTATCGGGATTGTGGTTAAAAATGCCATCATCCTCATCGACTACACCGACATTTTGGTTGCGCGAGGAAGTGAATTCAAAGATGCGGTAATCTCGGGGGGAGCTATTCGTCTAACACCGGTTTTGTTAACTGCTGCATCTACCATTTTCGGGTTGCTGCCGCTGGCCATTGGCATGAATATCGATTTCCGCAGCTTATTTACCGACCTCGATCCAAATATTTATTTTGGTGGCGATAGCGCGGCATTCTGGAATCCTTTGGCCTGGACAATCATTTTCGGGTTAACGTTTGCTACCTTCCTTACTTTGGTGGTTGTTCCCGCGATGTATTACATAGTTTTCCGCAAGCGTGTTGAAAAAGAGCGCTTGCAAAATGCAAATTAGTATTAATTTATTGTATAGACAAGGCATGCCTTGTTTCTTTAAGTAGTTTTGGTTAATAAAGTAGCATTTAGAAAAATATCAAATATGAAATTTTTTAAATTATCTGTTCTGGCAGCCCTCATTGTTCCGATGTTAGCATCCTGCCAAACCCCGATTGATCAGCCGGATAAAGTACATCCGCTCACAAAAATGGACTCTATCAGCTATATCATTGGCTACGATTACGGAACCGGTATCCTTAACCAGGAAATTGAAGCTAACCCAATGATGATTTATAAAGGGCTTTATGATGCTTTGAAAGGCAATGAGGCTTACTTCGATGATTCGATAAGGGAACAATTGGTTCAGGATTTTAACAAGGTGGTCGAAGGTATCGAAAACAAAAAGTTTATGGAGATGGTAATTAAAAATAAGCAGGAAGGTAAGGTGTTTCTTGAGGAAAATAAAAAGCAAGCCGGAGTGGTTGAGCTGCCATCGGGCTTACAATACAAAATAGTAAAGCTTGGAAAAGGAGAAACCTTCCCCGCAGCCACCGATAGCATCACCATCCATTACCGCGCAATGTACACCGACCGCACAACTTTTGATATGTCTTACGAATCCGGTTCTGTTGGTATCAGGTTAAATTACATGGTGAAGGGTTTGGGAGACGGTATCCAGTTGATGCGCAAAGGAGCCATTTACGAATTCTACCTTCCCTCAAGGCTGGGCTACGGCGATCAGAATTACAGAGACATGATCCCCGGTGGATCTACGGTTATTTATTCTGTTGAGTTGATTGATATTCATTAATGGGACTAGTCTAAAAAGCCACAAAACCCCTAAATCCCCTGAAGGGGACTTTTCCAAACTACTGATTTTTAGTACTTCTCCCTTTAGGGTTTGGGGTAAAAAGGGCTAAAAATCAGTAGTTTGGGGTTTTTAGACTAAACTCATTAGTAAAAACTTTGGCTCTAATCTAAAATATGGTTGATAGTTCAAAAAATGTTATCTTTGGCTT
>CAZQIV010000037.1:0-15135 GCA_964593705.1 uncultured Lentimicrobiaceae bacterium
TGATAATCCATTTAGTGTAAAAAAATAAAATGAAAAACTGATGAAGTCTGAATTTGAAACTATATTTGTTAAAAATATCGGGAGGTTTAGTCGATTGATTAGACCTCCCGGTTTATCAGGTTTAAAAATTTATATATGAGAGACAATATTGCATTAAACATCTACCGCAAAAACCCTGTTATTTTCTTTGTCGGCCTGGTAGCCCTGCAAATTATTCTGTTTTATGTACTGTATCGAAATCCCTGGGTTGAGAGAACAATATTTACTCCATTAGTAAATTTTTATGCCCTGGTATCGGGCATGTTTTTATCGCTGATTGGCTACGCAACTGAAGTAAGCGGAGATTTGATTTATTCCTCCCAATTTTCGGTGGGTATAAAAAAAGGCTGCGATGCCGCCGAACCCATGGCCATATTCATTGCCGGTGTTGTTGCATTTCCTGCCTTAATCAAAAAAAAGTTAATTGGCCTCGGCATAGGCCTGTTCATTTTGTTTTTGCTCAACATCATACGTATTGCTACCCTTTACATTGTTGGCATCCATTACCCTGATCTCTTTGAGTCGATGCATTTGGCTGTTTGGCAGGTGATTTTTATTCTTGTGGCCATTGTTCTCTGGTTTTTATGGTTACGATTTGTTGTAGGAAAACCGGAAACAGAATGATAAAGACAAAAACAATAATCCTTTCGGTTTTAACTTTTGTTCTGGTCTATACACTCTTTCTATTACCCCAGATAAATGCAAACAGAGTCTATGCTGAGTTTTTTTGCAGCGTAGGCAATTTTCTTTTTGAAGATTTTCCCCGTGGTGGCTTTGTAAATCTGAAAACCCAGGCTGATAAAGGAGACAATGATATCGCCATGTTCATTTCAAAAGCCGACTGGATGGAAGGCACAAAAATCAAAGGCGTTACAGCCAACAAGGCCAGCGACAGGATCGGCTATCTTATTACAGCATTCTTTCTGTCTCTGGCATTGGCTACACCGCTGCCCTGGAAAAGGAAGTTATTCGTGGTGCTTGGTGGATTTATTCTGGTGACCCTGTTTGTTTTGCTTAAGTTTTATATCATCATTCTTTATGCCTATACCCAGGTGGGTTGGTTTGGCCTTTACCAGGAATCCGCGCAAAAAGAGAGCATCGGATTTTGGTATAGCAACTTTGCATCCCCTGCAACCTATGGTTATTCGTTTGCTGTAATTCTTTGGCTGGCGTTTAGTATTGGGCGAAAACAATGGAATAGTCTTAGCAATGCTATGGCTGGATATTTTCATCCAAAAAATTGAAAGAGAAAACACAGGACTGATAATATTTACTATTTCATGGATTGGGAAAACAAAGCATTAACATTTTGTAATCAGTTTTATTTTATGTTCTTTAATCCTGTTTTCAACATTCATTGTCATTCCCACGTAGTGCTTCCCGGAGGATAAACTTTTCAAAACATAAACTGACCACATAATTTTAAAATAAAAAAGCCATCCCTTTGCTGAGATGGCTTTCGATTGTAGTCCGTAGGGTGAATCCCTGCCTGACTGCGTCACGCAGGCAGGGAACCCCAGTTACCATGATGAATCCCGGAAGTTTTAATTTAATCCCGGAAGTTTTGGGGAAATGAATTTTTTTCCGGCTGCTGATTTGAGGTATTTTTCCCTGGTTCTTGCTTGCTGACTGTTAGCAAAGTCATTTTCTGTATAGATCAATTTCCAGGGGCGGTGTCCGGAAGTGAATTTTGATTTACCTGCATTATGTTCTTTAATCCTGTTTTCAACATTCATTGTCATTCCCACGTAGTGCTTCCCGGAGGATAAACTTTTCAAAACATAAACTGACCACATAATTTTAAAATAAAAAAGCCATCCCTTTGCTGAGATGGCTTTCGATTGTAGTCCGTAGGGGAATCGAACCCCTGTTACCAGGATGAAAACCTGGCGTCCTAACCCCTAGACGAACGGACCATTATTTGATAAAGAACTTGCTTTTCTGTGAAAGCGGCTGCAAAAGTAAAATTTATTTTTAATTCACCAAATAATTTTATCAAATAATTTATTTTTTTAGACTAATAAATAGCCAGCTCTTTACGGTAAAAATTATTGCCGTTCCTAACGATCAAAACATACAATCCGGGGTGGTAATCCGAAACATTGATACTGTAGCTGTTAAGCCCTTCAGTAGCATTAAGGGTCTGCTCATAAACCTTCGCCCCTGCCATATTAAATACCGAAAGTTGTGTGAAACCACTAATTTTTTTCGAAAGTTGAATATTTACAGTTTCAGTTGCCGGATTGGGGAAAACATTAAGATTTTCTTTTTCGGCGAAACTTTCGTTTATTCCAACCGCTACGGGAGCATAGTATGCTTCAAAGCCCTGGGCTGAAATGGCAATGTTAGTTACAAATACAATGAAAAATGTTCCGCTGGGTGAAGTTACAGGCTCAGGGAGTGTGCCTTGTGTGTAGTCGCCGGAGATTTCTGCCAATAAGGCCTGGCCATCAAAATCATACACCAAAAGTTTATCATTTCCAGGCTCGGTAGCGAAATTTGAAAAGTAAAGTGTGCTTTCTGTTGGATTGGCAGGATTGATCATCCACTTACAGTTAGAATTGTTGTCGTAGTTAAAATCAAAGCTTCCATCAGATATTTCTCCAGTGGCTTCGGTAAGTACTGTCATACCCGTGCACCAGATTGGGGTTTCTGAGGTGTATTCGGCAAGAAAGCCGTCAGATGTGTTTTCGCCATTACTTTGTAGTACCACCAGCAATTTGTTTCCTGTGGAGGATAAGGTTGGGGGCATATCGGTTCCGGAATAAGTGCCAAGGACAAGGGATGTTTCGGTAGCGCCATCATAAACGATTACTTCATCATCGTCGGCAATATCAAAGCGTTTGAAGCTTAGTGTGATGCTTGAAATTGAATCCTGTGGGGATTGAGGTGAGATAAGCCAGCTGATCTGGTTGTTTGAAGCGTAATTTTCCACCGGGCCACTACCATCCTCGAAAGAGCCGGATTTTCCTGTAATTAATTGTTGGCCGGTGTAATTGTAGGGATAGTCTCCACCGGGAATTGAATTTACAACGGCTCCCTGGTCTGAGTTAAAGCCACCCACATCATACACGGAATAAAATCCGTTAGAGCTGCCACTCCAACCAAAATTAAAATGAAACAGGTTGGCATCATCGTAGCCATCGCAAACAAAGGCATGTCCGCCACTGTTGCTGAACCCAGAATAATACATAGGCTGGCTAAGGTCAATTTGATCTTTAAGCAGGTTAATCCAATTGGTATTCGAATAATTTTCTTTTTGTTTGTAAGAAGCTGCATTTGAATATCCAAAGTGTTGCTTTATTGCACTTGGTACCATCCAGCTATATGCTCCTGATCCATCGGGGGAATACATCATTTCAACGGCAACCCCACAATGAAACATCAGTAGCGCTACTTCCGGCATATCTGCATCCATTTCGGTTTGCATGTGGTTGTAGGTGTATTCTGCTTCGGCAAAGTTTGCAAAAATGTATCCGTAATTTTCCCAGGAGTAACCGTTGCTACCGATGCCCTGCATGGGGTAGCGCCAGTAGTGCATTACCATCGACATGGCTGTTGCAACACATCCCGCATAAACGTGGCCGCCGGGACCCAAGGGGTCGGCAGGGCAAAACATATTATAAGGACTGTCCTGATTCCAAAGGTTAATAAGCAATGGGGAAATTGCGCGTGAACCATTTTTAATGGCCAGTTCCTGAGGGTTTTCGGTGGTGTAAAATTCCCATTGTTGAGCAATGTCAGCTTCCGGTTCAATGTTATTTTCGCGAATGAAGCCTATCTGATTAATGTATTCGGAGAGAAAACTGTCGAAATTTTCATTTATTCCTTTTGAAGGGCAATTGCCATCAAGATCGTATCCAATAAGCGGAGGCATTGCATCATCGGCAGAAACGATAACAAATCCACCCTTATCAAAATTGATAATGTATAAGGCGGGATCATCTACCAGGGATTCGGTTCGGAATTCATCAATTTTTATCGAATTAAAGTCAACCGGGTTTTGTTGGAAACTCCTTTCAAAATAAGCATTTTTAGCTACTTTCTCGGCAGTAGCCTGATTGATAATGTTATTTGCAAACGAAAGTTGTAGCGTGGAAAGTAGGAAGGCGAGAATAATAAATCTAATGTTCATGTAAAGAATTTGTTAGTTAGTAAATGAGCCGGCAAAGCTAAATAAATTCCTTAAAGGACAATGTATCAATTTTATGGATAAATACTAACTAGAGTTCGTCTTTTTAGTCAGGTTTCCCGCAGATTTCGCTGATTTGCGCTGATTTTTTTCTGCGCAAATCAGCGAAATCTGCGGGAGATTCTTTAGCCTCGGATAGAAATAGTTGACTTTATGGACAGGCACTAATTAACCCTTGTGTTTGTAGTTGCCTGTAAATAAATTTGATAATTTTCATCTTTCCTTATTTATGACTACTTTTTTAAGCACTTGTTTTTTATCTGATGAGTATTTTAAAAAATAGATACCGGATTTAATATCAGAAATATCTAATGTAGTCATATTTAATGGTATGTGGTCAATCGTAGTTTTAAGCACTATTCTACCCAGTTGGTCGATGAGCAGAATTTCGCAGGGCTCGGTGATTTCATTATTAAACGAAATGTTTAAAATGTTTTGTGCCGGAACAGGATAAACCTTAAAAGTATTTTCTTCGTCTATGTTTTCAATATTAACAAGATCGGAATAATAGCCGGCTTCCCAGCCCTGACCACGCCCGGATTCATCGCTATGAAAAAGGAAGAAAATTTTCCCGCTTTCGGAAGTAAGGGGTGGGGGAGGAGCGTCAGGAGGATAGTATCCCGAATAATCGGCCAACAATTCCATGGTCTGGGTATCATAAATTTTCACATGATCCTGGCCGGCTTCAATGTTGAAACTTGTAAAATATACAGTAACCGTGTTGGCACCGATGGGCATAATTTGCCACATGCACGTAGAACTGTTGTTGTAGAAAAAATTATGACTTCCGTCAGAAAATTCGCCTTGCTGCTCAAGCTTTACCGTTGTTCCGCTGCACCATGATGGCTGATTGCTCTCGAAAGATGCGAAAAAACCGGGCATTGTATTTTGATTGTCCGATTCAAAAGCAACCAACATTTTATTGCCTGATGAACTTATAGTATTGGGAATTTGATCACCGGAGAAACTTCCAAGCAATGGAGCTGAAGTACTTTCGCCATCAAAAACATTCACAAAGTCAACATCCGTTTCGAGCTTAAATCTTTGGAATGAAAGCGTAATATTTGTTACTGAATCCTGTTCGTTTTGAGGATCGATCAACCACTGACAATCTGCATTGTTCTGGTAATTGTAAACCGGGAAACTCCCATCGGTAAACGTTCCGCGCATGTAATCGATGTCGTGGTTGCCGCTGCAAAAATCGGGATAAGTATAATTTGTGGTATCAGGAAAGGCGTGGATGATGAGTTCCTGGGCAAGGTTAAAATTATTGCCACCGGGTGTAAGTTCCTCGGTATAAAAGTATCCATCGTTGCTGCCGCCCCATCCCCAGTTGAAGTGGTAGAAGTGCTCGTCCTGGTAGCCATCGACAATAAAGGCGTGGCCATTGATGTTGGGCACAGACCAGCCGGCATAATACATCGGAATTTTTTGGTCGAGATGAGTTATCAGTAAGCTATCCCAATTCATGTTTGTGCTATCGCGATAAACATATTGCGTTTCGGGCGAATATTTAAAAAATGATTTCAAAGCATAAGCGGCTTTATGATTATACATGCCCGAACTTTGCGGGCCGTAAACCATATCGCAGGCCACACCGAGATGGAAGATCAGTTCGGCAACCTCGGGATTTGGATCATTAAGCTCGTTCATCATCCGGTCGTAATCGTAATTTGCCGAAGCAAAATCTGCAGCGATAGTGCCGTAGTTGGGATCCTCATAAGCATAAGAACCTGTGCCGGATTCGGGAAACCTGAAATAATAAACAAGTTGTCCCAGGGCAGTAGCCACACATCCGGTAACGCAATGCCCGCCCACACCGGCAGGATCGGCGGGGCAAGCGGCATTGTAATATACGCCTTGATCCCATTTAGAAACAAGCATGGGTTCCACCGATCTGTATGAAGGTTTGGTGTACTTATCTAAAAAATCAGGATCGAGATATTTTTCCCAGGTGGCTACTGTCAGGTTCGTTGGCTGGGCCTGATTTCCGATGGCATGTTGAATTTGCTTTTCATATTGTCCCAGCCAGGCAGCCGTGTTGCTATTCTGTTCTGGTATTTCAAATTTACTTTTAAATGAATAAGCCAATACCGGGAAAGTATTTTTTGAGGCAGAAATTAAAACAAAACCTTTGTGAAGGTTAATTATGTAATAGATTCCCAGATTATCAAGACTTATTAATTTAATTTCATTAATCGAGATATTACCTAAATCAACCTCATCAAATTGATTAATTCTTTCGAAATAGAAATTGCGGGCTACCGTGGTGGCTTCCTTTTCGGTGATTGGATTATTTGCAAGGAGAATTCCATGAACAAGGAATCCACAAAAAACAAGTGTAAAAATGAGTGCTTTCATATCCGTAAAATTTCCTGTAAAGATAAAAAACTTTTCTATGGATTGGTCAGGAGGTTTTTATAGTTTTTTTTAAATAGGTTTCAGCCTTTCAGGCTGAGGGGGAGATGTGGGCTGCCTTGCAGGGCCAGGCGGTGCCTGACCTTTTGATGTTCCAGCCTTTCAGGCTGCGGGAATAGCGGAAAAATCCTATATGATGCCATGCTCACAGGCTGACAGCCTGAAACATCAAAGCATAAATTCGCCACAATAACTACGGCAGGCCGTAGGTCTGCAACAGGTTAGATGTCAACATCTCACCGATGATAATTTTTTGGTAGTGGGTTTCAGCCCTTCAGGCTGAGGAGGTAGTGTGTGGGCATTTTGTACGGTCAGGCGTTGCCTGACCTTCTGATGTGCCAGCCTTTCAGGCTGTGGGAATAGCGGAAAAATCCTATATGATGCCATGCTCATAGGCTGAAAGCGTGTCCATAGGACTCCTGCGGAGAAACATCAAAGCATAAAGACTCCGATGATCACCGGCAGGCCGTAGGTCTGCAACAGGTTAGATGTCAACATCTCACCGATGATTGTCTTTTTGTGGTGGGTATCAGCCTTTCAGGCTGAGGAGGCAGTGTGTGGGCGTTTTGTATGGTCAGGCGGTGCCTGACCTTTCGATGTGCCAGCCTTTCAGGCTGCGGGAATAGCGGAAAAATCCTATCTGATGCCATGCTTACAGGCTGAAAGCCTGGAACATCAAAGCATAAGGATTCCAGATGATCGAGGGCAGGCCGCAGGTCTGCAACATGTTAGATGCTAAAATCTCACCGATGATTGTCTTTTTGTGGTGGGTATCAGCCTTTCAGGCTGAGGAGGCAGTGTGTGGGCGTTTTGTATGGTCAGGCGGTGCCTGACCTTTCGATGTGCCAGCCTTTCAGGCTGCGGGAATAGCGGAAAAATCCTATCTGATGCCATGCTTACAGGCTGAAAGCCTGGAACATCAAAGCATAAGGATTCCAGATGATCGAGGGCAGGCCGCAGGTCTGCAACATGTTAGATGCTAAAATCTCACCGATGATTGTCTTTTTGTGGTGGGTATCAGCCTTTCAGGCTGAGGAGGCAGTGTGTGGGCGTTTTGTATGGTCAGGCGGTGCCTGACCTTTCGATGTGCCAGCCTTTCAGGCTGCGGGAATAGCGGAAAAATCCTATCTGATGCCATGCTTACAGGCTGAAAGCCTGGAACATCAAAGCATAAGGATTCCAGATGATCGAGGGCAGGCCGCAGGTCTGCAACATGTTAGATGCTAAAATCTCACTCGTGGATGATTTTTTTTACGATTTTTTGAAATGATGTTGAAAATGTGAAAATATATAGCCCGGGTTCATACCTTGAAACATTGATGGATATTTCATGATAGATATTAAAAAAATCGGAATGCTCGTACATCATTATTCAAATTAAAATGAAAAAGAACGGCAACAACTATTTTGGTTCTTGCTGGATATAAATCTTTTTAACCACGCTGAAATCAGGGGTGGAAATTCGTAAAACGTAAAGTCCTGTTTGGAGGTTTGATACATCAAGATAAAATCCAAGGGAGAATTCCGGGCCAAGGGTCTTCTTTAGTGAAACTTGTCCCAGGATGTTGGTTAGGCTTACTTCAAATTTTGTTTGTGTAATTTCATCAAATTCAACCTTAAGCGTTTTATCGGCTGGATTGGGAAAAACATCAATACCAAAATATACCGGGTTTTCTTTAATCCTGATCATTTCAAGCGAAGCAAACCTAAGCACCACAGGCTTACTGAATTCTTTAAGGAAGATACGCATGAAATTACAGGAGTCGAAGGAAGGCACATTACCGAAGGCATCGGTGTATTCTTCGAGGGGGATGGTAAAATGATACCAGGTAGTTTCCGTTTTTTCGCCGTTGGGAAGAAGGATATTGGTGGCATACAAAATTTCATCGATAAAACTTTGCCCCACAACCATGTTTTCGGGATCAAGGGAAACCTTGTATTGGTAGTAATTTTCTTCTTTATTAAGTACCTGATCGTAGTTCAAATCTTCCATATCAGGGTGATGCGATGCTGCGGTAGGATAATGCTCAGGGTTTTGCGAATCAGTTGGAGAATTCCCTTCGGTTCCGTTAAATCGCTCGTATCGTTTGAGTACACTTTCATACCCGGAGTCATCGTCGTAATCCGACCCCCTGAAATAATGGTAATCATCTGCAGAGGGATCGGCAAGTGCTTTTTGGTAAGCCATCGAAGTATCCCCGTAAAATTGTTCGATTATACTTAGGAAAGCCACATCGAAAAATTCCGCTTCAAACGCATTTTGCATTCCATCCATACCGGCATCCTCAATGGCTCTGGAGCCGTAGTGCGCAAAATTCATGGTTTCGGGCCAGGGATCCAGGGGCACCATTCCCCATGGCGAAACAATATTGCTACCGGGAATTTCGGGATCGACAATTCCTTGCTCGAAAAACATTTTTTCATCCTGCATCACATCTTCCGAAATATCTCCATAATTGAAATAAAGATCACCACCGCTTTCAAGGCCGTTAATAAAGGGATCCATCAGCCAAAACCCGATGGAGACCGGCATGAGGGTTTCGGCCTGGTAATGCTCTATTTCCCTCATAATTCCGCCCCATCGGCTTTGGGGTTCTTTCAGTTTTCCATCACTATCCAGCCCTGCTGAAACTCCTTCCATGCCATCTGTGTCAAAATTGTATGCACCGCGTTCCGAAGGGTAATAAGCCAGGTTGAAGACGGCTATTCTATATGGCCCTCCGCTGGGTACATTCTTATCCGGGAAAACTTCGGTTTCTAACACAGGACGAACCAGGTTTCTTGAAATCTCATCGAGGTCAATATTCCTTGGCCTGAGATTACCAGTGGTATCATAAAACAAGGGATTGATAATGTACCAGTTCAGCCTTGCGCGATTAAATCCCGTACTCAATTCCCCTTGGTATTCAGCCTCCGGGAACACTCCCGGCTGGCTTTGATGTTGGGGTAGGCTTGCAAGTTTCCAAAAAGCCATGTTCTTTAAATCCATGTGCAGATAAAGGGTATCGCCGCTGCCGCTGGCAAAAGCCATCCCATCTCTTGTGTCAGAGCCTTTCATAAGCAAGGTTTGCGGTGTGCCTTTTAAAACAGGAAGAATAAACACGAAGGCGATGAAGAGAAAAGGAAGTTTGATTTTCATTTTGCTTTTTATACAAAAATATAAAAAAAAGGTAGCTTCATTTATAATGAAACTACCTTTTTTTATTGAAGTTTTAAATTTCTATTCAACAATCACCTTTTGTGTAGAAATACCATTTATGCTCCTAACATTTACAACATAAACGCCTTGAGACAGATTTGAAATACCTACCGGAATCATGGTGGTACCTTCGTTGGCAGTTTGTGTGGATTCAAAAACCTTTTGACCAGTAATTGAAGTTACGGTAATGTTAAGTTCCGAAGGGGTATTTGTAGTAAATTTTACGGTCATCATTTCCTTGGCCGGATTTGGATAAACCGAAACAATATCAAAGGGAACCTCTGTCAATTCATCTACGCCCACATGGCTACCAAGAATCTTTACATTGTCGATAAACACATTGTCGCCTTCAGCAATGAAGTTATCGAAAAAACGGCAACTGGCTTGTAATTGTAACGAGAAATAGTCTCCTGCCCAAGGCTGAAGGTTGAATTTATGTTCAACAAAAGGATCTGAATTAGTTGTTGGGTTAAAGTTGAGATTTCCATCAACATCAGGAATCTGCTCTGTTTCGTTTACCAGTACCCTAAACCATGACAGAGTTGCGCCGAGGCTATAGGTTTGTTTTAAATCGAGTACCAGATAAACACCGTCAAAATCGGTGGCGTTGATATTACAAACATTGGCTGTTGAGTGGAAAAGTACATTGTCTTCCCAAGCTTGCTCGGGTGTAGTGTTGGTTGGACCACCGCTCCATCCTTGCAAGTTGCTAACTCCGGTAAAATGCAAACCGAAGTCGCCGGTATTGGCAGCCCTGCTGTCAACCATTATGGCTGCTTTTTCGTTGGCCATTAGTTCAAAATCGATAGCCATTCCCATTTCAAAACCATCTTCGTAAGGAAGCAACATCCCTGAAACGCTCAAGAAATCGGCATAAGTAGTTGATGATGTTCCATTGGCATTGGTGGCTTCAAATATTACGGTGTAAACACCCGGCTCATTAAACTGAACCAGTGGATTTTGGGAGTTGGCGCTTGTGCCACTTACAAATTCATAAGTAACCGGCTCAAAACTCCAGTTCCATGAAGTGGGTTCGTAAAGCGACTGATCGATAAACCCAACTGATTCCATGATGCAGGCATTATCGTTGTTAACCATAAAACCGAGGTAGGGTGAAGGAGTTGCAGTAACTGTAATATAACCTTCTTTTGTTATCGTCATTGTGCCAAATTCGTTGGTAACTTCAAGTGTAACATCAAAGATTCCTTCGGTGTTGTAGGTTACCGATGGGTATTCGTGGCTTGAAGTTGCAGGAGTTCCGCCTTCAAATGTCCATGCCCAGGTATTGGGAAGACCAAGCGTCAGGTCCTGAAAATTGATGGCAGTTCCCGGCAGAATCAATGGTACTTCAACCATAAAATCAGGCTGTGGCTCGTAAGGTACGGCTATAACAGCCTGGTAGGCATTGATGCGCCCTGCACCCAGCATGCCAATATAATTGGGGTTTTGTTCGTCGATGTTATCGCATGTTGATTTCAGAATTTCTTCTACCTGATCGGGTGCTAATTCCGGATTGAGTGATAAAATCAGGCTACATAATCCTGCAACCATCGGGCAGGCCATGGAGGTACCTTGATATGTATCGTAATAACCAAGCGAAGTTTGATCCCAGGTAGAACTTAGCAGCCCGCTGGGTCCTCCTGTCCCCGACCCACCAGGAGCAGAAACATCGACCAGCTCACTGTAATTTGAAAAATCTGATTTTGAATCATTTTCATCGGTTGAGGCAACGGATATAACATGATCATAGCTCGAAGGATAGTGCGGAGTACTAACGTTTTCGTTTCCGGCAGCAGCGACAAAAACAATTCCGTTGTTATAGCCTGAATTAAAAAGATTCTGTTCGGTTTGCGAGTAACTTGTACCGCCAAACGACATACTTACAATGTGCGCACCGTTGGCCATAGCCCAGGCTACACCCGATGCTCCGTATATAGCATCAGGATTGTTATCGTTGGCAGCTCTTACAGCAATAATACTGGTTGAATATCCAATGCCGGCAATACCAATATCGTTGTTGGTAATAGCGGTAGCCAAACCGGCACAGTGTGTTCCGTGCGACCAGTCAGCAGGGTTGCCACCTGCGGGAGGATCGGAGCTATTGGTGTTGTTGCGTACATTGCGCTGTAAAATAATTTTATCGGCAAGGTCAGGATGGAGCGACCAAATAGCATTATCAACAATGGCAACATTTACATCGGCACTGCCCTGGGTAATGTCCCAGGCTTCTTCGGCGTGGATTACATCGAGATGCCAGTTCCAGTTGCTTGAGCCGATTCCTAAATTGTAAAGTGGGTCGTTGGGATGGAAGTCGATATATTGCATAGTGACTTTTTCGGCATACTCGATTTCTGGCATTTTTTCGAGCTCGGCAATAGCAGCTTCAAGTTGTTTATGATCTTCAATTTTAAATTCAAAGGTCCTTAGTAATTTTGGATCGTTCATATAGTCGAATGGCCTGTTGATAGATTTAACATTATATTTTGAAATGATGCCTTCAAAATATGCTGCATCAGTCAGGCTAACAGTTTTATCAGTAGCAACTGCAATTTCAGGATTGTATGAATCAATAAACTTTACATACAATTTGCCATCCTCAAAATACTTTTCATAATTTTGAGCCTGCGTTTGGACGCTAAAGAGCAATACTGCAATGAGGGAAAGAAACAATGTTCTGAAGATTCTAATAGTAAATTTTGTCATGATGTTGAATTTTATTTTTGATAAAAAATTTAATAATTCGATGATCAATAATTATTTAACGTTAGAATTGCAAAAATATGTAAAACATTTAAAAAAAGTAGATAAAAATGAAAATACTAATTAGCAACATTAAAGAATTGGTGCAAACAGAGCAAAAGCCTAAATTGAAGGTTTCCGGGAAAGACATGTCGAAAGTGGATTCAATCAGCCAGGCGTACCTCTACATCGAAAATGGAAAAATCGCGGATTTCGGCAAAATGGCTGATATCGAAACTTCAAAAAAAGTACAGGCCGCGGGCGACACTTTCGAAATTGATGCCACCGGTAAAATGGTTTTTCCTTCGTTTTGCGATTCGCACACCCATCTTGTTTACCCCACGAGCAGGGAAGTTGAGTACATCGACAAAATTAAAGGTTTGTCTTATGAAGAAATTGCAAAGCGTGGAGGTGGTATTTTGAATTCAGCCCGCAAAATGCAGGAAATTTCAGAGGATGAATTATTTGATTCTGCCATGGATAGATTGAAAGAAATAATGGATTATGGAACCGGAGCTGTGGAAATAAAAAGTGGATATGGCCTCACACCCGAAAGTGAACTTAAAATGCTCAGGGTGATAAAAAAACTTAAGCAACATTCTCCTCTTACCATCGTATCAACATTTTTGGGAGCCCATGCCATCCCACCCGAATTTAAATCGAACCAGGAAGAATATGTTGATTTGATTATAAACGAAATGATTCCGCAGGTAGCTGCCGAAGAGCTTGCCGATTATATTGACGTATTCTGCGATCGGGGCTTTTTTACTGTTGAAGATACCGACAGAATTTTGAATGCAGGGATGAAATATGGTTTACGTCCTAAAATACATGCCAACGAACTTGATTATTCGGGAGGCATCCAGGTGGGTGTGAAGTACAATGCACTTTCAGTAGATCATCTCGAATTTACAGGGAAAGAGGAAATAGAAACTTTGCTCGGCTCCGAAACCATGCCCACGGTGCTTCCCGGGGCTGCATTTTTCCTCAACATGAAATATGCCCCGGCACGCGAAATGATAGATGCCGGTCTGCCGGTAGCTATGGCCAGCGATTTCAATCCCGGTTCTTCGCCTTCGGGCAACATGCAGCTCATCCTTTCGATGGCCAGCATTTTGTACAAACTCACCCCCGAAGAAGGGATTAATGCCACAACAATCAATACAGCTTATGCCATGGGCTTGAGCGAAGAGCTCGGAAGCATCGCCATTGGCAAAAAAGCAAATGTATTTATTACAGCGCGAATTCCAGGCCTTGCTTTTATGCCTTATTATTATGGTGTCAACAAGGTGGAGCGGGTAATATTAAACGGTGAATTGAGATAATGTTTTTTTTTGGGAATACTGCTTTGCATTTTTCACCTGGTGATTCTTTTCAACAAGGCACAAATAATATTATCTTTGTAGGCTCGTTTTATCAAAGCGTTCTTTCACATCATGGGGCTGACCGGTTTTGACAGCAAGGAAGGGGTACAGTAAGCATGTCGGGCATTTGGAATGTGGCTCGTTAAAAACTATTCCTAAAGCCATAACTGGCGAAACAAACTATGCTCTCGCAGCGTAATCGAATAAAGTAGATTACTGCTTAATCCTTACTCAAGGAGTTTGGACGAGACTCTCCGCAGGCGGACACGTCTTGTTCCTGCCTGGTTACGGGGCGACGTAATACAGGACTAGTCGTTTGCAGGCTTCGGGCCAACGGCGAAAACAAAGAAGCTAAGGTTCAGGTTGGGTGTTTGTCCTCTGCCTGTTCCCCACAATCAATGGCAAAATAAACATGTAGAAAGCTCTACTGCTGCTTGTTTGGACCAGGGTTCGACTCCCTGCAGCTCCACGAAGCTCTGCGAAGTGGAGATGAAAAGCTGGCGAATGCCAGCTTTTTTTGTTTTGTAAAAACAAACAGGGAGGAGAAGTCTATCCCGAGAGCCCCGCATCATCGGGATAAACTCCGCGATTCGGGAACTCCCTGCAGCTCCACATATCAATATTGTCCGGGACTTCCCTGCCTGCAACAATTCCTTTCGGGGTAAGCACTGCAGGGAGGAGAAGTCTATCCCGAAAGCGAAGTGATTCGGGAACTCCCTGCAGCTCCACGAAGTATTGTAAAATAAGGTTTATTGATGTAAAAATCGGTAAACCTTTTTTTTATTGATAGCCTTTAAAATAAAGGGTTTTGGATAAAATGGAATAAAATAATCCAAGTGAGGGTTTGCAGCCCTTCCCGAAGGGATACCTATGGCAGAGGAACGAGGGGATCGCAACACTAAAATCCTGACATAACGTAATTGTTGTGTCGGGCTTGTTGAAACCAGCTTGCCGAAACCAGGTTTTTGCCTGATTTATTTAGGTGACAATTTATTTTGAAAGCAGGCATAGCCTGCAAAAATAGATTCAGCTTAGGCTGAAGCCTAAGCTGAACAAAGAAACAGCCAACATTCCTTGTTCCGCAAAGTTCTGTAGGTTTGCTTTTCTGGTCATACCCGGAGTTTGGAGCGGTTTGGAGGCAAACCGGAGTTTGGACGAGGCTGTGCCTCGTATGGATTATTATT
>CAZQIV010000037.1:15235-38791 GCA_964593705.1 uncultured Lentimicrobiaceae bacterium
AACAAAGAAACAGCCAACATTCCTTGTTCCGCAAAGTTCTGTAGGTTTGCTTTTCTGGTCATACCCGGAGTTTGGAGGGGTTTGGGGGGTTTGGAGGGGGTTTGGAGGCAAACCGGAGTTTGGACGAGGCTGTGCCTCGTATGGATTATTATTACAGGCTTTTGCCTGCTGCAATTCCGAACCATTAACAAGAAAAGCCTGCACGAATAGATGCAGCCCAGGCAGGCGTTGGATTGAGCTGGTTGTGGTGGTTGAGTTTGCCAAAACCTAGCTTGTCGAAACCTAGCTTGTTGAAACCAGCTTGCCGAAACCAGGTTTTTGCCTGATTTATTCAGGTGACAATTTATTTTGAAAGCAGGCATAGCCTGCAAAAATAGATTCAGCTTAGGCTGAAGCCTAAGCTGAACAAAGAAACAGCCAACATTCCTTGTTCCGCAAAGTTCTGTAGGTTTGCTTTTCCGGTCATACCCGGAGTTTGGAGGGGTTTGGGGGGTTTGGAGGCAAACCGGAGTTTGGACGAGGCTGTGCCTCGTACGGATTATTATTACAGGCTTTTGCCTGTTGCAATTCCGAACCATTAACAAGAAAAGCCTGCGCGAATAGATGCAGCCCAGGCAGGCGTTAATTTGAGTTGGTTATGTTGGTTGAACTTGTCAAAACCTAGCTTGTTGAAACCAGGTTTTTGCCTGATTTATTCAGGTGACAATTTATTTTGAAAGCAGGCACAGCCTGCAAAAATAGATTCAGCTTAGGCTGGAGCCTAAGCTGAACAAAGCCTCCGAAATTAGCTACCAACAGCTTCCGGGGCAACCGGGTTTTGAGCAAATACAACTTACCAAAAAACAATACCTCGAAAGGCAGGATCGGATTTTCAATAGCCAGAAAGATATTTTTATCGATTTTAGCACTTTTGAAATGGTGAAGAAAAACAATGAATAAATTTGTCCATCAATAAAAAAGGGCAATAACAACTAAATATTAAATTTACCGGCTAATTTTAAAATTTAATAAAAAACTCATGGCTAAGATTTTTGACAGTGAGCAGCTAAATGATACAATTTTTAAACTTAGCGAACGCGAAAAAGAGCTTAAATGCCTTTACAAAGTCCAGGGAATTATCGATGATAACCTTCCCTTTCACAAGTTTTTAATGGAAATTGTAAAACATATTTGGGGCGGTTGGCAATACCCAATGATTACCCGTGTAAAGATAACTTTTGAGGGAGAAGTTTTTAAAGAACCGGGATGGGAAGAAACAGCATGGGTGCAACATTCCGACATCATAATCGATGATATGGTTTTGGGAAAAATTGAAGTTTTCTACGCCAAATTTGTCGCGCTGATCACCGATAGTCAGTTTTTGCCTGAAGAACAAAAACTGCTCGACACCATTGCAGTTAAAATCAGCGCATATATATTTAATATCAGGTTAAAAAAAACTATTGACACCTTCGACAGTGGAAATGCTAAGGAAGAGTCATCAATTGATAATGTTGTATCACTATTGTCGGTACAATCGGATGTGCATTGGATTTGGCGGAATGAAATTGCACAAAGAATTGCTGATAAATTTGATTTGGCAAAATTCGGGGCAAAAGCCCTGTACCTTATTGGAAGTGCAAAAAATGCAACATCAGGACCTGCCAGCGATATTGATTTGATGGTACACTTTATTGGGAATGCCCAACAGGAAAGAGAAATGCGGTGCTGGTTTGATGGCTGGAGCTTATGTTTATCGGAAGAAAATTTCCACCGCACCGGATACAAAACAGATGGTTTGATTGATTTGCACATTATTACTGACAAAGACATTGAAAATAAAAATAGTTTTGCGGTAATGATCAACAGAACAACGGACAGGGCTAAACTCCTGAAAAAGCAATAAGGCATGAAGGCTGTTTTTGTAACCGATCTTCATGGAAAGATAGACCAATACGAAAAGTTATTTTCATTGCTTGAAAAAGAAATGCCGGAAGTCGTCTTTATTGGCGGCGATATCCTTCCACACGCGATGAAAGCACTTGATGCTTTTGATGACTTTATTCTTGACTTCCTCTTATCGAAATTATTAAAATTAAAGGAAAAATTAGGAGATCGTTACCCGGATATATTTTTAATCTTAGGCAATGATGATCCGAAAATTGAGGAAAATAAGATTCTTGAAATTGAGCACAAAGGATGTCTTAAATACATAAACGAAAAGAAAGTTGTTTTTAAAAATTTTTCTGTATTCGGCTATGCTTACATACCACCCACACCTTTTCAATTAAAGGACTGGGAAAAATACGATGTTTCCCGGTATGTTGATCCCGGCTGTACGCATCCCAATGAAGGATTTAGATCGGTTGAGGTATCTGAAGATATTGTTTATGAAACCATTAAAAAAGACCTGGACAAATTAACGGAAGGAGAAAATCTTTCAAACGCGATATTTCTGTTTCATTCACCACCTTATAATACTGTGCTCGACAGGGCAGCTTTGGATGGTCAGATGGTTGAATACGTCCCTTTGGATGTTCATGTTGGGAGTATTGCAATTCAGCGGTTTATCCAGGAAAGGCAGCCGCTTGTAACACTTCATGGCCATATACACGAGTCCACACGATTAACAGGGCACTGGAAGCAATCCATTGGCAAAACTCTGGCAATTAATGCAGCACATGATGGGCAGGAATTGTGTGCAGTGTTGTTTGACCCCGATAATCCTAATAATGCAGTGCGCTTGGTTTTTTAGGTTCTACTGCAAATTTCATTGAAAGTGAAATATTATTGATTTAATAGTTGTTGGTGACAAATAACAGCGATAAAGATGGATCAATAGATTCCCGCCTTGCCCGCCTCGCTGCGAAGCGGGTCTCAGTCACTGCACTCCCTAATAATGACAGGTATTTGAATTGAGGTACACTTTGTGAGAGAGACCTCTCAGTCGCTATGCTCCTTCGAGGTGACATGGATTTGGGGAGTTGGGGGTGGGTGAAAGTGGGCGCGAAGCGCCCACTTTCACCCACCCCCATTTACAGCCCGGGGCTTTGTCATTTCGACTGGAAAAACGTAGCATAGCAAGTTTTGGAGGGAGAAATCTGTTTATATTGATAGTCATTATTTACATCCACAAAAATGGAAGTAGAACCATTTTGTAAGATCAGGCAAAAACCACGAAATGAACATTTAATATGCCGGGAGTATTACGCATTTAAATATTGGGCTCTTTATTTTTGTACTCTTGAGTGCTTAGTTTAGGAAATGAAAACGGCAAAGGCCCAGGGATTATCTTCATTCCCTGAGCCTTTTCTATTTGTCTTATGATGATTTTATCTGATTGTGATTTTTTGTGTGGTGATCTGTTGGTTTTCATGCTTTATTATTAATACATAAACGCCTTGTCTCAGATCGGATACCTTGAGTGTAGCAGAAAATCCATCGGTATGCATCCTGAGAACTTCCTGCCCCCGGGTGTTCAAAATCGTTACTTCTTCAATCCATTCGCCGGAAGTAATATTCAATTGGTCGCTTGCAGGATTGGGATATACAATTACTTCGTATGAGGTGCTTGCTGATACTTGATCAGCGCTTATGTTCTCTATCAAAATGTCGCTTACCAGCGAAAGATTATTACACATAAAGGTTTCATTGGACGCTGGGTAGCTTTGGTCGAAGATAAAAGTAACTTCCGATTCCCGGCCATTGAGATAATTATAAACTTTGAAATACATTGTTTCGCCTTCTTCAAATCCAGTGTTATCTGTAGATATGCTGCTTTTGCCATTAGCAATCAATTTATACATGGCTTCCTGGTTTCCATATTCAGCCATGCCAAAACATTCACCATTTTTATTGAAGGCTCCCAGTATGTCGCCGGGCTGAAGTTTGGCCATGGCATGTTCGGTAAAGGTAAAAATATGTGGCACATCACTTTTTTCAACTTCCGCCCAGGGCGAATTGCTGATCGGGGCATTCTTGTTTACGTGTGCCGGATAGATGAGTGGTGCGTCTGCAACGAAATCGGGGAATTCAACAGTATAAGGATCAATGCCGCTATTGTTCACCAAAAAATAAGCATATCCGGGATAGATTGAATCGAAATCGGAGGCATTCGGTGTCCATAATTTATTGCCCGACCAGTCCATGATAAGCATAATGTCGTTGATGTGTCCTTCAAACAGCGATTCGATGCTAACCGGAACATTAGTTAGTGTGGGTAGGTAAGTGAATGAGCCATCAACTGTAAAGGTCTGGTTGGTAAGTGAGTCACCGTAAATGGGCAGGCATGCAGGGGTGTTTTTTAAATTGATTTTGTAACCAATAGGTTCCCAGTTGGTGAGTGTGGTAAGTGGTGGGTTTAATTCCGGCATGTACATCTTTCCCTGCTTATCGTACATGCTTACAAGGTGCCTTGATTCGGGAATTTGAACGAGTGGATCCATTACTTCCACTACACTGCTAAGGTCGGTGCTGAGGTATGATGAAATGCCGTTCCACCCATCGTTGTCGTAGTACACAAATTGCTGGGGTATATGTAGCGTCATGCCTTGAAAAACCGGGTTATGGCAATCGGCAGATGGTTCTATGTTAACATAAATTAAAATTTCTCCATTCCAAACATCGTTGAGGCCGGGAAAATAAGCCGGACTTTCAGCGCTTGCATTATCAAAAGTACCATCACCATTGGTTATCCAGTTGATGGATTGATAGTCGCCTGAAACAGTATTTCCTATTTCTACAGGTAACCATTTTCCATTATCCACATCATAATCTTCGTAAACCAGACTACGTTCAGCCGGTAACTCTATTGCTGGTGCATGTATAAAATCTATAACAATGCAATCAGTATTCATGTTTGTACATACTTCCTGGGCATAAGCATTCAGGCAAAGCTGAACATCATCTTCCGAAAAGTCGTTTATTCCCGGAAGATACACTGTATTCAAAGCATTTGGATTAACGAATACGCCATCACCCATAGTTGACCATTGCACAGTTGAATAGTTTTCGGCAACTGCCTGGTTAAGAATAACAGGTTCGTAAGCACAAATACTTAAATCGGATCCGGCATTGGCTTCAGGGCTATTAACTATAGTAACCCTGAGGCAATCTGTTTGTGGGATGAGGCAGGGTTGGGCAGGAATGCCAGTGAGGCAAAGTTCAATAGTTCCAAGTTCAATGTCCTCGTTTGAAAAGTAGTATTTTGTTGAATTTGCATTCACATTTTCAAAAAATCCACCTGTAAACAAAGATTCTTCCCAAACAGGGAATCCGTTTTCAACTAAACCATTCAATTCTACATAGGCCTGGGTGGCGCAAACGCTAATATCCTCTCCGGCGTTTGAAGTTGCATTTTGCTGAATAATTAACGAAATACAATCGGATGCTGTGGAGGTGCATGGATTTTCCGATATTGCTGACAGGCACAAGCTTGCGCCGCCGTTTAAAATATCCTGTGGGCCGGGAATATATACAGGCTTAAGTACCTGTGCTGATGGAACAAATGTACCGTCACCGCCTGTCCAGGTGAGGGAGTTATAATTTTCGGCTGTAGCCTGGTTGAGCGTGTATGTAAAGCCTTCGCAAATGGCCATATTATTTCCGGCAGAAACTGATGATGGCGAAATTACCTCGAAGCTATAGTTGTAATTGGTAATGCCAATAAACGAATTGCCCTGGCTATCGGTGATTGAAGTTACCTGGATGGAATATGTACCCTGTTCATAAGTTGATTCAAATAGTACATCACCCTGTACAAGCCCGGCTTTGCAATCTGTACTTCCATTTATCCTCCAACAAATATTGAGCGGGCTTATGCCAGTTTCAGCATCACATAAAGTAAACTGGACGGGAGAATCTGAGCAAAGTATTATAGACTGGTTATTTGCAAGTATGTCGTCATTTATGCAAAAAATAGCCCTTGGTACTTTATTATGTAATTCATTTACGAAATTGTTGTTTTCGGTGGTGCCGCTTTCGGTGTAGGGATTTGAAGTTTGGCTGTAAGTGTTAGCAAACGTCAGTAATAAAGCAGTAATTAAAAGCAGGCTTTTTACTGAACTTAGTCTGGTTGAAATGTTTTCGCGGAATGTTTCCGATGTACTAAACTTAATTTTACTTGTGTGGTTGCTAAATTTAATAGTTGTGTTTTTCATTTTATGTTGCTTTTTGTCCTAAAATTTTAATTTTATTTTTTTGGTTTTCATTTATGCAATTTTGTATGATGTATATTGATGTTACTTTAACCATGCCAGAAATTTCCTTGATGGAATTGATTTCAAATTTTAATTTAAAAAGAAGTTAGTGGCCATAAATGTTCGGGATGGATTTCGCTGCTTTATTAATATTTCCTTGATGTTTACTGATGTTTTAATCGAAATGTAAACAAATGTTAAAAGAATAGATTTTTTTTCATGTTGGTTAAACTTTTCTCGAATTTAATGCATCATCCAATCCCATATTGATTTGTTATTCTAATATTTGGAAAGGAAAAATTGTTGTTTACTAAATTATCTTAATATTAGAAGTCATTGGTGGTCATTGGTAGTCATTGGTAGTCATTGGTAGTCATTGGTGGTCATTAGTAGTCATTAGTAGTTATTGGTGGTCATTAGTAGTCATTGGTGGTCATTAGTAGTCATTGGTGGTCATTAGTAGTCATTAAATGCAAAAAAATGACAGTGTAGCCAAATGACAACAAAATGACAGCGAAGCCAAATGACAGCGTAGCCAAATGACAACAAAATGACAGCGAAGCTCAATGACGCGCGAAGCGCAAATGACAACAAAATGACAGCGTAGCTCAATGACGTGCGAAGCGCAAATGACAACAAAATGACAGCGAAGCTAAATAAATACAAAAACTTAAACAAAACAATACTGCTTGCTGTTTTATATAATTACCAAATATTAAAACAAAGTATTATGAAAATCACTGATTTTACGCAGCACTCCGATGTTTTTCATTTGATAGAAGGTTTGAAAAATGAAGGTATTCCCAAAAAACAATTTTCAGACGTTTTGGATGAAGATGGCAATCAATATGTTGAACTTGTAATGGAAGGCGGTGGTGTGCTTGGCGTTGCGCTCATTGGTTACAACTTCGTTCTCGAGCAAATGGGTCTGAGGTTTTTTAGCCTTGCCGGAACTTCGGCAGGGTCGATTAATGCGCTCCTGCTTGCCGGCATGGGCGATGTTTCCAAACCTAAAGCCGAAAAACTGGTAGATGTGCTCGCCAATAAAAACTTGATGGAGTTTGTGGATGGCGACAGCGATGCACAGGATTTTGTGGAAGCCATCGTTAAAGATGCCGGCATGATGAAGATGGTATGGAAGGGTGTACAGATTGTTGATAATATTCGCGATGATATTGGGTTAAACCCAGGCAAAAATTTCCTTGATTGGATGGCCGGCATTCTTAAAAAGAACGGTATTGAAACTGTTGCTGACCTTGAGAAAAATTTTGGAGCAGTGCCTGGTGGGCTAAAAATCAGGGAGGGCATTGGGCGGAGTATTGATGGCCTGAGGCCTCGTTTTACGGTAATTGCTGCTGATCTTACCTCCGAGACAAAAGTAGAATTCCCACGTATGGCATCGCTGTATTGGGATGATGATAAAAGTGTAAACCCTGCCGTTTTCGTAAGGGCATCCATGTCGGTACCCTATTTTTTTAGTCCGCTAATTATTGATAATGTGCCACAAGGAGAGCAGGCGATGCACAACTGGAAATCCCTTGCCGGTTTCAATGGCATCCCACCAAAAAAGGCCTTATTCGTTGACGGGGGCATTATGTCTAATTTCCCGATGGATGTATTTCACAAGAAAAATGTTGTGCCTCGCATGCCTACCTTTGGCGTTCGACTGGGTGTTGATCGCGACAAAGCCAACAACATAAAAGGCCCGGGCAAGCTCTTTGGCGCCATGTTCAACTCCATCAGGCATTTGCACGATTACGATTTTATTCTTCGTAATCCTGATTACAAGCAACTATTGGAGAAAATTGATATTGGAGATCATAACTGGTTGAATTTTGCAATGCCCAAAGAGGATAAGATAGATCTTTTTGTTCGTGGTGCAAAGGCAGCAGCCATGTTTTTAAGGAAGTTCGATTGGAAAAGTTATAAAGTCATGAGGCAAAAGCACGTGGATGCACTTTCTTAATTGAGTACAAATTCGAGATTGGAAATTGTGTGGGATTGGTGGGTATTGAGTACCGAAAATAGTTCTTTTTCCTCCAATGAAACAGGTGTATTTATACTATCCCAGTGATTTGGGCATCGTCCGAAATTCAGAAAAACACTTTGAGAATGAATTCCAAGATCAATCAATTCGTAACTTTTCGAAAGTAAACTCAAAACACAACCAACGGCAACTATCCCAACTTTGGGATGGTTTGCCCATTCATTCACATATTTTGAAAATGATGATTCATTATGAGTTATTCTAACTTCCATTTCATGTTTGTCAGAGGTTTTGTTTAAGCTATTTACCGAACAATGATCGGTGCAGGTTTTGCAATTGTCTGAATGAGTTTTACTATTTATGCCAACACATGTTTTTGATTCCTCTGCTGACATGCAAATTGGCAGAACTAATATTTTTTTTATCGTTTTTTGAAACGCATGTTTATGTTTGCGATTTATAATTTCAACTCCTACCATATTTAAAAAATAATCATCTTTGGGGCGGGTGCAGAAAATAATATCTTCTTTGTTTTTACAAACTATGGCTGAATTCTCGACAAAAGATTTAACACCGCTAGTATAAATTCCCAGGTTTTTTTGAGCTACTTTTATAAAATGCTTCGAAACTTCTTTGGTACTGTTAAGGAAGTTTGAAACATATATTGGTGATTTATTTGCTAAAAACTCCTGCCAGTTTTTTAGCCGTTTCTGTTCCTGGATGAAATATTTTGTAGCATTAAGCCAATCTATCAAACGCTCAAAATTCTCAACAATGGGAATCAATTCATAGCTGTTGTCTTTTTTTAATAGTTTCTTTGTGGCCAGTTTACCCCGCATCCTATCTATTGTGGAATGAAAATTATTGGTGGCATGTGAGGCGATATATAACACATTTGATATTTTTTTGCTTATTCCTGATAGCCCTGATGCATATCCCGCATAGTTTTTCCAGAATAAACCAATCATAATATATTCAACAAAGTATTCTTCTGTACTTCGCTGGCGTTCAATCTTGTTTTCAGTTATATACTTTTCAAAATCCCTGATGTGTAACAACGAAAGATCAGAGTATAAGTATTCAACCAGTTCGTCAGTAGTTTTACCAATATCTGCAATAAAAAATCTGTTTAAGCTATTATTAGCTTTTAAATTGTATGCATTTACCCCCATGGTATTTTAAATTATCGGGTGCTAAGATCGACAAAAAATATTAAATACCAAAGATATTGATAAAAAAGTTATCAAAAACTAAAAAAAACTGTTCATAAGGAATGAACAGATTGAAAATTAAACTTAATGTGAAGTTTAATCTGCATCAATTTTAAATGCATTAAAAATCATATCCGAAGATACCTGGGTTGTGCCATGATTTACTGCATCCATAATATCCCGGTCTTTCCAGCCCAGCTTCCGTAATTTTTCCATATCATCAGCAGTTGTCGATTTCGAATCTTTAACCACTTTCAGAACAAATTTTACCAATTCCTTGTCTTTTTCTTCCAGGGGCATGTTGTCAGGATTTTCTTTTGATTTCGTAATATCCTCTGTACTTACTCCCGATTGCAGCAAAATCATGGTGTTGAGGTTTTAAAACCTTTTAACTACTGTTCAAATGGTATTATTTTGATTATGTTCATATACTTATCAAAAACCAAATTTTTTTGGATTACTTTAAAATGGTCAGAACATACTGTTCATTAACCGATGAATGTATTTCGGTAATTAGATTTATCATAAACAGATTAACTTCTTTATCTTTGCTGCAATATGATAAAAATGAAATCAGCCTGTTCCAAATAGTTGTCATTAGCAAAACCTTAAGTCCAGCTTACCCTCTAAGCTTGCCATCCCCACCTCCGAGGGTATGGAATACTTAAATACAATGGAAATAATCCGCTTTGAAGCCGACAGAACTTATTCGTGGTTTTTCCTTGATGATGAATTGGTTAAAATATTGGTAGATATAATCGATGTTTATTTCTTCAGCCCTTTAATTTCGCCCGTTTTAAAAGTAAAATAGCGTTGAAATAAATAGCTGTAGGTAACAACAAAAACTGCAGTAAACATTTTTGAAATGGTTGGCCAAAAATGGAATACTTCAACAAATAGCTTCAGTAGCAAATAATTTAAAATAATTGAGCCTCCTACTGATACAGCATATCTTACAAGTTGTGTTTTTCCGGGCAAAGGCGAGGTGGTAAAGGTGATGTATTTAGCAAGCAGAAATCCTGTAAAGAATGTAATTGGAAATACAATTAGGAAAGCTGCAATATATGGACTAACGGCAACAAAGCCAAGGTCGAGGATTTCTTTTTTTAAAACAAAATTATAAACCAGGAAGTAAAGAAAGATGTCTAAAGCTAAATTACCACCGCCAGTTGCTGCGTACCTGAAAGTTTCGGGGGGAACAATTTTTTTAAAGGGTATATACACCCAATCAATGATTGTTGAAATCGAATCGCGCACAAAATCCCTTTTTCTTTTCATCTTTGTTTTATCTTTTCCAAAATGCCGGAGAGAGTAAAATTAGCACGGTAAAAAGTTCAAGCCTGCCAAGCAACATAAGGAACGATAAGAACCACTTGCCAACCATGGGTATGTGTGCAAAATTATTTACCGGTCCAACATTGCCAATACCAGGGCCAATATTTCCAAGTGTTGCAGCCGTGGAACCAATGGCTGATTCAAAATCTAGTCCTAAGAAAGCCATAACGAATGTTCCAATGGCAAAAATTATCATATAAATAAGAAAAAAGGCAAGGACGTTAGAAATGATATCCTGTGATACGGGTCGGTCGTTCATCCTTACAGGGAGCACCGCTTGCGGGTGCATCAGTCGTTTCAACTCAAGCAGGCTGGTTTTAAAAAGCAGCAATTGGCGAACCACCTTTATTCCACCACCTGTCGATCCTGCACTACCACCAACAAACATTAGCATAAAAATTAAAAACCACAACACCCCCGGCCATATCAGGTAATCGGCGGTAACAAAACCTGTTGTGGTGATGATAGATACCACTGTAAAGATAGAATCCCTGAACGATTTTTCAATTCCCTGCTGTTGTGTAAAAACTAAGGTGGTAGCTATGATTACGGTGACTATGAGTATGGTGAAAATATAATACCGGTATTCTTCATTTTTCCATACATCTTTTATTTTGCCGTGCAGTGCAATGTAGTGTAAAGTGAAGTTTGTACCTGCAAGTATCATAAAGACAGTAATTACATACTGGATGTATGGCGAAAATTCGGCAATACTTGTATTTCGTGTTGAAAAACCTCCCGTTGCCATGGTGCCAAAAGCATGGCAAAGTCCTTCAAACAGGTTCATACCGCCCAGCATCAAAAAGCCCGTTTCAACAATTGTAAGTAAAACATATATGCCCCAAAGTCTTTTTGCAGTTTGCGTTATTCGCGGATGGAGTTTATCGGGCGTAGGCCCGGGAACTTCTGCAATAAAAAGCTGCATTCCTCCAATACCTAAAAATGGCAAAATTGCCAGCGAAAGCACAATAATCCCCATACCGCCAATCCAATGGGTCATCGAGCGCCAGAAAAGCAATCCTTTTGGCATGGCTTCAATGTCGGTGATAATTGTGGCTCCCGTAGTTGTGAACCCCGAAATGGTTTCAAAAAATGCGTTAGTATAGCTTGGAATTGTTCCACTAAGATAAAAGGGTAGTGCCCCGAAAATAGAAATAATAACCCAGGCCAGCGAAACGATAAGGTATCCATCGCGCTTGCTGATTACTTTATTGAAGTCTCTGCCTGCGGTGAAATATAGAATTGCCCCGGAAATAAATGTAATGATTGCTGAGATTAAAAGAGGCCAAAAATCGTGTTGACCATCAAAAAAATGGAACTCAAAAGTTTGTTCGCTACTGTAATACCACGAAAAAGGAAGTGCAGTGAGTAAAAATGCACCCTCGATAATCAGAAGGATGCCAAGTATCCGGGATATAATCCTGAAATTTAATGTTCTTGATCGCGGCATAGCAATTAGTTAAAGAACCGGTCAACCTTATGAATTGCTGAAGGTAATGAAAATACTACCACTTTATCTCCTTCTTTGATGGTGAAATTTCCAACCGCAATATAGCTTTCGTCATCCCTGACAATACCACCAATTAAGGCACCAACCGGGAAATTTAATTTTCTGATAGGTTTTTTAACAATGGTTGACTTGGGCTTAACAACAAATTCAAATACTTCAGCATCGATACCGTGCAATAGTTTGGAGGAGATAACGTCCGAGCCCATTGTAAAACGTGCAATGTAACTTGCTGTAATCAACTTTTTGTTGATGATGGTGTCGATGCCAATATTTTGTGAGATGTCGATATAGTCGATATTTTCAACCAAAGCTATGGTTTTTTTTACTCCAAACTTTCTGGCATGAAGACAGGTAAGAATGTTGGTTTCGGAGTTGTCGGTTACGGCAATAAACGCATCCATATCTTCAATGCCCTCGTCTTGCAATAATTCAATGTCCCGGGCATCTCCATGTATAACAAGTGTATCTCTCAAATCATTGCTGAGCACTAAACTTCGCTCCTTGTTAGTTTCAACCATTTTCAAATCATAAAGTTTTTCGAGTCTTGTGGCGGTTTTTCTTCCAATTCTTCCCCCGCCAACAATCATAACTTTATGAATATCAAACTCCTCTTTCCCACTAAGTTTTAACAAAGTATTAATCCCCGAAGGCCGCGTAATAACATAAGCCATGTCGTTTGCCCTGAATTCATCATTCCCTCTTGGGATAATTGTCTTTGAATTCCTGTGAATAGCCACTGCTCTGAAGTCGAGGTAGGGAAACTCGGAAGCGATTTGATCGAGGGTCTTTCCAACCACTGCAGCTTTTTCGTCAAGCTTAATCATAAACAGAAAAAGCTTCCCACCCGAAAATCCGAATGTTTCTGTGGCAGCAGTTTGCTCCAGCAGGTTTACAATTTCCTCAGCAGCCAGCCTTTCCGGGCATACAAGGTGGTCGATGCCCAGGGATTTGAAAAGCTCAACATTTTTCTCCTTAAGGTATTCGGTATTGTTTACTCTTGCAATGGTACGCTTAGCCCCAAGCTTCTTACCGATAATGGCTGTCATCAGGTTAATCTGCTCATCGTGTAACACAGAGATTAATAAATTAGTCCTGCGAATATTCGCTCTCTCAAGCACTGAAATGCAGGTTGAGTCACCGGGAATGGTCATTAAATCCGTGTGGGCTTCGATGAGTTTTAACAGGTCGCTGTGCGGGTCAACAACTGTGATGTCGTGATTTTCATCCGTCAAAAGTTTTGCCAGGTGAAATCCTACTTCACCATCGCCCGCTATTATGATGTTCATTTTTTTCATATCGTACAGGCTGCGAAATTATCTTTTTTCAGGATATTAAAACTATTGCAGATGTGGCGGATAAAAAGATATGAATTATTTAATACGAGGCTTTTCGGGAGAAGTAATCAAAATCATGCTATGATACTAATAAGGCTTTAACAATGGGAAACTTGATTGGATAGAAAAAAAAGCTGGATGCTCCTATGTGTAATAGTCTTGTTGGGCTATTTAGATTTTGCAATGATGGTGTTTAAAACTTTGTCGTTTTCACTTTTATCGAAAACAGCCCGAACCGGTATCTCGAATCCTTCAATAGCAACACTTTTAATCGACCCGCTGCCCGACTTTTGCTGGAGAAAATATTTCTCCCCATCCAAAATATACTGTTCAATAATTTCTTTTTCGGGATCAATAATCCAATATTCTTTTACACCGTGCAGAGCGTAATCTTCATATTTGATGGTACGGTCAGTTTTCTCGGTGGATTGCGAAAGCACCTCCACCACAAAATCGGGAGCAGGGAATAGCATTTGGTCAGGATTGAACTGGTCGGATTTCTCTTTCACGAAAAAGCAAATATCAGGCTCATAGTCGTTGCGCGTAAGCCGGATCATAAGTTTTTCGTGGCCAACGTACCCAAAATTATGTTTTCCAACAAAAACCTGAAGCAATGTAAATAGGAAATCCGATGTTTTTGCATGTCTGAATTTTACAGGAGAATGGATGATCATTTCCCCATTAATAAACTCCGCTTTTTGATTTTCGGAAATATCGTTGTAAAATTGCTCCCTTTTTAGCTTTTCTTCTTCGAGGTAAGATTTGAGATGATTATAAATCATCACTGTTTTGGGCGATTCTAAAGCTAAACTAACAATTTCGTTGGCATCGAGGTACATGACTTTTTTGAATTTAAAAAACAAAGATACAAACTAATTGTCTTAATCACAACAATCCAGAGAAATATGGTTTTTAATTAGTGCTCGTCTTTTTATTAATTTTTCCCGCAGATTTCGCTGATTAGCGCAGATTTTATCTGCGCTAATCAGCGAAATCTGCGGGAAGCTTTTTTTTATTATTGAAAAATGACGACTTTATGAACAGACACTATTTAATGGTGCTGCTGTGAGTGTAGTGGAAAGTAAATTATGAATGTCTTCATATTAATATTTCCTTCTATTAAAACTACTAAACCGGTTTTTCAGCTTGCCCAATAATGGAGTTTAAAACTTTGTCGTTTTCACTTTTATCAAAAACAGCCCGAACCGGTATTTCGAATCCTTCAATAGCAACACTTTTAATTGACCCGTTGCCCGACTTTTGCTGGAGAAAATATTTCTCCCCATCCAAAATATACTGTTCAATAATTTCTTTTTCGGGATCAATAATCCAATATTCTTTTACACCGTGCAGAGCGTAATCTTCATATTTGATGGTACGGTCAGTTTTCTCGGTGGATTGCGAAAGCACCTCCACCACAAAATCGGGAGCAGGGAATAGCATTTGGTCAGGATTGAACAGGTCGGATTTTTCTTTCAGAAAAAAGCAAATATCCGGCTCGTAGTCGTTGCGCGTAAGCCGGATCATTAGTTTTTCGTAACCAATTTCTCCCAGGTAATTTTTTGATTTGTAAACACCGATTAATGTAGCTAATCTAAAAGATGCCTGGTTATGCCTGAATTTTACAGGAGAATGGATGATCATTTCCCCATTAATAAACTCCGCTTTTTGATTTTCGGAAATATCGTTGTAAAATTGCTCCCTTTTTAGCTTTTCTTCTTCGAGGTAAGATTTGAGATGATTATAAATCATCACTGTTTTGGGCGATTCTAAAGCTAAACTAACAATTTCGTTGGCATCGAGGTACATGACTTTTTTGAATTTAAAAAACAAAGATACAAACTAATTGTCTTAATCACAACAATCCAGAGAAATATGGTTTTTAATTAGTGCTCGTCTTTTTATTAATTTTTCCCGCAGATTTCGCTGATTAGCGCAGATAAAATCTGCGCTAATCAGCGAAATCTGCGGGAAGCTTTTTTTTATTATTGAAAAATGACGACTTTATGAACAGACACTATTTAATGGTGCTGCTGTGAGTGTAGTGGAAAGTAAATTATGAATGTCTTCATATTAATATTTCCTTCTATTAAAACTACTAAACCGGTTTTTCAGCTTGCCCAATAATGGAGTTTAAAACTTTGTCGTTTTCACTTTTATCAAAAACAGCCCGAACCGGTATTTCGAATCCTTCAATAGCAACACTTTTAATTGACCCGTTGCCCGACTTTTGCTGGAGAAAATATTTCTCCCCATCCAAAATATACTGTTCAATAATTTCTTTTTCGGGATCAATAATCCAATATTCTTTTACACCGTGCAGAGCGTAATCTTCATATTTGATGGTACGGTCAGTTTTCTCGGTGGATTGCGAAAGCACCTCCACCACAAAATCGGGAGCAGGGAATAGCATTTGGTCAGGATTGAACCGGTCGGATTTCTCTTTTAGGAAAAAGCAAATATCCGGCTCATAGTCGTTGCGCGTAAGCCGGATCATTAGTTTTTCGTGGCCCACTTCACCAAGATTTAGTTTTGATGTATAAACACCGATTAATTTTGCAAGTTTAAAAGATGCCTGATTATGTTTGAACTTTACAGGAGAATGTATTATCATTTCACCATTAATAAACTCTGCTTTTTGATCTTCGGAAATATCATTGTAAAACTGCTCCCTTTTTAGTTTTTCTTCTTCAAGGTAAGATTTGAGATGATTATAAATCATCACTGTTTTGGGCGATTCTAAAGCTAAACTAACAATTTCGTTTACATCGAGGTACATGACTTTTTTGAATTTAAAAAACAAAGATACAAACTAATTGCCTCAATCACAATAAACCTGAAAATGTACTTATAATTAATTAGCCTACAATTGAAAAACATGGAAAAATCCGGAGGGTTTAAATTTTCTGGATTTTTTTTATTCAGCCAACTTTAAATCTAAATTAATAAATGTTATCAACAAGAAAAAATCTCTTGCTTTATTTTACTTTTGCATCAATAATAAAATCACAAATTTTAAAAATTTTAAAAATGAAAACCATAGATAATTTAAATTTCAATGGCCTCAGGGCAATCATCAGGGTGGATTTTAATGTACCACTGAATGATAAATTTGAAATCACTGATCCCACCAGGATAAATGCTGCCATTCCAACTATTAAAAAAATATTGAAAGATGGAGGAATGCCAATTTTAATGTCGCACCTGGGCAGGCCTAAAGAAGGCCCGGAAGATAAATTCTCTTTGAGACATCTTATTCCGGCTCTGACCGAAAAATTAGGTATCGAAGTAAAATTTGCCAGCGATTGTATTGGTGAAATCCCACGTAAAATTGCTGCTGGTATGAAAAATGGTGAAGTGCTCCTGCTCGAAAACCTCCGTTTTTATAAAGAGGAAACTAAAGGAAATCGCGAGTTTGCCAAAGAACTGGCATCTCTGGCCGATGTGTATGTTAACGATGCTTTTGGAACTGCACACCGTGCACATGCTTCCACCACTATCATTGCTGAATTTTTCCCGAATGATAAGTATTTTGGTTATGTGATGGCCAATGAGCTGGCAAGCATCAATGCTGTAATCAAAGATGGTAAAAAGCCATTTACCGCCATTTTGGGAGGTGCCAAAGTTTCAGGAAAAATTGAGATTATCAAAAACCTGTTGGATAAAGTAGATAATTTGATTGTTGGCGGAGGAATGATGTTTACTTTTATAAAAGCAATGGGCGGAAAAATTGGAAGCTCATTGGTTGAAGAAGATTTGATTGAAACCGCTAAACAGGCCATCGAAGATGCAAAAGCAAAGGGTGTAAACCTGCTGATACCCGAAGATGCTGTGATTGCTGATAAATTTGACAATGAGGCCAACAAAAATGTTTGTGCTTCAAATGAGATTCCCGATGGCTGGATGGGTTTAGATATTGGAGAAAAGACCAGGGCTAAATTTGCTGAGGTAATCGAAAATTCGAAAACCATTTTGTGGAATGGCCCAATGGGTGTTTTTGAAATGGAGAATTTTGCCGCCGGTACAAAATTCATTGCCGAAAAAGTGGCAGAAGCTACTTCAAAAGGTTCATACTCGCTAATTGGTGGTGGTGATTCTGTGGCTGCTATCAACAAATACAACCTTGCCCATAAGGTTAGCTATGTTTCTACTGGTGGTGGAGCCATGCTCGAATTTATCGAAGGAAAAGTACTCCCGGGTGTGCGGGCTATCGAAGATTAAATTAATGTTAACAAAAGATAAGAAACGGGCTGCCCAAATTTAGGCAGCCCATTTTTTTGTTTGTGTTATTACAATATATTTGCAAACTTTATTTAGAAAAATTCTTTTGAAGAGTTTTTCCTGAAATATTCCCGCCATGAGGGCGGGTAGGCTTAGGTAATTATTAACATCCACTGACATGAATGTCCGAAGGAGTCCTATAGAGAGACATAATTCTATTTCTCCATAGGAGTTCTTCGGACATCCGTGCATCTCCCGAAAAATCGGGACAGGCTGTGGCTAAATTTATTAAGATGAAAAAGATTATTCTATCAATAGTTGTTGTTTGTGTTTTTTCCATATCAGCAATTGCACAAATCCCAGGAAATGCTCCCAAGTCAGGGAATTCGTTAAAACTTGAAATTACTCCCATGGTTGGGTATTTCTTTGGTGGAAGCGTGAAATTTTATGAGGGCAAGTTAAAAATCAAAGATAATGTATCTTATGGTGTAGTTGCCGGACTTCCATTACCCAACGGCGTTACCATCGAGTTTAGTTATACCGGAATGCCATCAACCGCCCAATGGCGGCCATATTTCAATTATGAGAATCAGTATCCTGAAAGGAATTTTGGAATAAATGTAAATTACTTTAACCTGGGGGGAGTTCGAAATATTCCCCTGTCAGATAAAGTAAAAGGCTTTGGCGCTTTGCGTGCCGGTGCGGCCTATTTCAACAGTACCGCCAACGATATCGATGATGTTTGGCGTTTCGAGGTTTCGCTTGGTGGTGGAATTAAGGTGTATTTAACTGACAAAATCGGCCTTCGGTTTCAGGGGAATATGCACTTGCCATTGGTATTCTCAGGTGTAGGACTTTTCTGTGGAATCGGCTCCGGTGGCTCCGGTTGCGATGTTGGAGTTGGTTCAACAGCCTCAATCATTCAGGGCGATTTTTCGGCAGGTCTGATTTTCAGGCTTGGAAATTAATCAGGGTCTTTAAAATATTTAGGTGGTGGAATTGAATACCAAATCATCATGACCCCATCCTGCCGAGCTTTGCTCGTGCATGCACGAGACTTCGTCTCGGCACTGACCCCTTCTCCGCCGGTTGGCGGAAAGGGAGACCAGCCGCCCAAGCCACTGTAGCGGTCAGTGCGATGGCATCCTCCCCTTTCAGGGGGAGCCAGCCTTGCCGGCCAGGCAGGTTAGAGGGGGTCTTAGATAGCATACATTTGATTGGGGGCTGATAAAACAGCTAAATAACTACCTGGTTTTTAAAATATTTCATGCACATTGCAGAGGGGGAAATCATGGTTTTCCCCTCTGTTGTTTTTTGCTGTGGGAAAATTATAAATAAGTTCAGTCTAAAAAATTAGAAGTTTGGAAAAGTCCCCTTCAGGGGATTTAGGGGTCTTATGGGTTTTTATACCGGGCTCATAAATGAATTATAATTCTTTTGTGGTGAATGCCGTGCAAATTAGGCTGAAAAATTAAAAATATCTCCATCATTTGTTATCTTTTAATTTATTTTGCCATCAGTCTATTTCTTTATTTCAATATAAAAAAGTATGGAAAAATTAACCGCGATAGTTGAGCAACAAAGGCAATTTTTTAATGAAGGTAAAACAAAAGATGTAAATTTCAGAAAGGAACAGCTTAAGCTTTTCTTGAAGGCATTGAAAGATAATGAGCAATTGCTCATCGATGCAGCGTGGAAAGATTTGCATAAATCCGAATTTGAAACTTATGCCACAGAGTTTGGCCTGGTGTATGGCGATATTGAGCTTGCCATAAGGAAAGTGAGGAGGTGGGCTAAGCCTAAAAATGTGTTAACCAATTTACCAAACCTTCCGGGAAGCAGTTTTATAAAACCTGAACCTTTTGGGAATGCCCTCGTTATTGGTGCATGGAACTACCCCTACCTGCTTACCCTTGGGCCGGTAATCGGAGCTATGGCCGCCGGAAATACCATTCTCTTAAAACCCAGCGAAATTACCCCATCCTGTTCTGCGGTTCTTACCAAAATACTAAATAGTGTTTTCGATCCGGGATATTTTTGTGTAATCGAAGGCGGTATATCCGAAACACAAGCTTTACTACAACATAAATTCGACTTTATCTTTTTTACCGGGAGTACCCGTGTGGGGAAAATTATTTATAAGGCCGCCGCCGAAAATCTAACTCCTGTAACATTGGAACTGGGTGGGAAAAGCCCGTGTATTGTTGATCAGGATGCCTCACTAAAAGTGGCAGCTAAACGCATAGCCTGGGGCAAGTTTATAAATGCCGGACAAGTGTGCATCGCACCCGATTATCTGCTGGTGCATAAAAGTGTGAAGGATCGATTGATAGCATATATTAAAGGTTTCCTTATTCAGTTTTATGGCGAAAATTCGGAGCAAAGTCCTGATTACGTTCGTATAGGAAACCGTGCTAATTTTGAAAAGCTAAAAACTTTAATTGACTCCGGGAAGGTTTATTATGGCGGCCAATTCGATGAAAAAGATTTATTTATTGCACCAACTATTTTACACAATGTGAGTTGGGAGGATAAGGTGATGGAGGAAGAAATTTTTGGGCCGGTGCTACCCGTTCTTGTTTTTGATGATTTTATCGAAACAATGGCCTTATTGAAAAAGCTGCCAAAACCACTGGCACTATATTACTTTGGGCACAACAAGGGTAAACAGAAAATGGTGTTGAACGAATTGAGCTTTGGCGGCGGCACTATCAACGATGTGGTAATGCACATCAGTAATTCTAATCTGCCTTTTGGTGGCGTTGGAAATAGTGGCATGGGGAATTATCATGGAAAAAAGGGTTTCGATACCTTTTCTCATCATAAAAGCATTATGAAGCGAGCGGATTGGATTGACCTACCCTTAAAATATCCTCCCTATAAATCATCAGTTTTGAAAATTGTGAAAAGGCTTTTGTAGTCCTATTCACCAAATTCATACAAATTTGGGGATCGTATTCACCAAATTCATATCAATTTGGTGATCGTATTCACCAAATTAATACTTTTGTGCTCAAAGCGATGTATTATGATAAGACGGCAATTAGAATCTATAATTCAGGAAAAGTTACAAACCGGAAAGGCAATAATCCTTCTTGGTCCCCGGCAAACCGGTAAAACCACACTCATAAAGCAAGTTCTTTCGGAATTAGGGGAATATATTTTTTTTAATTGTGATAATACGCTAACCAGAACCTTGCTTGAATCTGCAAATATTCAGGTGTTGCGTCAGGCTATTGGGAATAAAAAGTTAGTTTTTATTGATGAAGCTCAACGAGTTAAAAATATTGGATTGTCATTAAAACTCATTGTAGATGAAATTCCGGATGTCAGCCTGTTTGTAACCGGATCATCTTCACTCGAATTAAGTAATGAAATTAATGAACCTTTAACCGGACGAAAATGGGAATATATGCTTTACCCAATTTCCTGGCAAGAACTTACAGATTTTATGGGTAGCCATGAAGCAGTTTTGGCACTTGAAAATAGGCTGATTTATGGGATGTATCCGGAAATAATTACAAATCAGGGTGATGAAAGAGAGCTATTATTACAATTGTCTGGTAGTTACTTATACAAAGATTTGCTTGAGTACAAAGAAATCAGGAAGCCTGATTTAATTATTAAATTGCTTCAGGCATTAGCATTTCAGGTATCTTCAGAAGTTTCGTTCAATGAACTTTCCGGGTTGTTGGGAGTAGATAAAAATACGATTTACAATTATATAGATTTGCTTGAAAAGGCATTTATAATTTTTCGTCTTAATCCTCTAAAGCGAAATCTGCGCAACGAAATTAGTAGTAGTCGAAAAATTTATTTCTATGATAATGGCATTCGGAATAGTTTGATAGCAAATTATAATCCGCTTAGTCTTCGTAATGATATTGGGGCTTTGTGGGAAAACTTTTTAATTAGTGAAAGAGTGAAATACTTGAAATACAATAAAATTCCGGCGAATAGTTTTTTTTGGCGTACACATGCCCAACAAGAGTTGGATTATGTTGAGGAAAGGGGGGGTAAGTATTATGCTTTTGAGTTTAATTGGAATCCTAAAAAGAAAGTTAAAGCCTCGAAGACTTTTACTGATGCTTACCCTGAACATGAATTTTTAACTATCACTTCCGAAAATTTTAGAAGCTTTATTGGATAGATAACTTTTATGTTTTTATAAAAAGGATTAGCAGGAATTAAAAAAACTTTAGGCTGCTTTTAAACAATGCCAAAAACCCCGTCATACCGTCAAATCTGGATTATTTCTTATCCTATCATTCTTAGCTTGCTTGCGCAAAATGTTATCGGGGTTGTCGATACAGCTTTTTTGGGCAGGGTAGGAGAGGTGGAGTTGGGGGCTTCGGCCATTGGCGGACTTTTTTACCATGCCATTTTTATGCTGGGTTTTGGCTTTGGCACCGGTGCCCAGATATTGATAGCCCGCCGCAAAGGTGAAGGCCATCTTACCCAAATCGGGAAGATTTTTGACCATACCATGTATATTTTCGTGGCTTTCAGTGTTGTGATTATCATTTTCACCCTTTGGCTTTCGCCGGGTTTTCTGGGGCGCATTATGAGTTCGGAGGCTGTTTTTCATGCATCAGTCCGTTACCTCGATTACCGGATATGGGGAATTTTGTTTGCATTTACAAATGTTGCTTTCAGGGCCTATTATGTTGGGATAAGCAAAACCGGGCTGCTGGGATGGAGCGCCGGAATTATGGCAGTGGTAAATATCGTTTTAGATTATGCCATGATCTTAGGCAATTGGGGTTTCCCTGAAATGGGTATCGAAGGCGCTGCGCTTGCATCGGTTATTGCCGAAGGAGTTTCGAGTGCCTTTTTTATCATCGCAACTTTAGCGAACAAATCCAATAAAAAATACCATATTTTTAAACTACCACCCTTCGACAAAGAAATTATTAGCCGCACCTGGAATATTTCGGTTTTTATTATGCTTCAAAACTTTGTTTCACTGTCAGCGTGGTTCTTGTTTTTTATGGTAATAGAGCAAACCGGCGAACGGCCGCTTGCTATTTCCAATATCATCCGCAGTTTGTATTTAATGCTGATGATCCATATTTGGTCGTTTAGCGCTTCGGTTAATTCACTGGTGAGCCAGGTAATTGGCGAAGGCAACAGCGATGCAGTTTTTCCAATCATTGGCAAAGTAAACAGGATGGGGATAATTATTTCGGTGGTGATGATTTCGATTACCCTGTTTATTCCTGAAACTTTACTTCGCCTATATACCAACGATCAAAGCTTGATTGATGAGGCAATACCGGTGTTGTACGTGGTGATGGGAGCGCTGATACCGATGTCGGTTTCCATAAATTGGTTTAGCGGCGTGTCGGGAACTGCCAATACCAAAACTGCCCTCCTCATCGAAACCGCTACCATATTAATCTACTTAGCTTTTGTTATTTTCATTATTCTTGTTGTTGATGCTTCACTTCCAGTGGTGTGGCTCAGCGAGTATGTGTATGTGATCACACTTGGATTGTTTTCGTTTATTTATATGAAGTATGGCAAATGGCGGGGGAGGGAAATTTAGAATTTCTCCTTTCCCGGATAATGAATATTATTTATATGATAACACTACTGTCCGACTAATATTTACAGATTCTTTCCCGAAATTTCGGGACTCAGAATGACAAGTACCTGGTAAGTTTTGGGTTGGGAGGGGGTGGTTGGGGGGGTTTGCGCCAACCACCCCCACCCGAAAAAACGAAAACCGTTTGAATATGTACGGGATGTAGTTGAGTGATTAATAATTTTTAGGTTTTTT
>CAZQIV010000037.1:38801-40156 GCA_964593705.1 uncultured Lentimicrobiaceae bacterium
CCCTTTTCGGTTTTTGTCCCTTTGTCTTTGTGGGTGGGGGGGGTGGGGGGGGGGGGGGGGGGGGGGGGGCCGGCCCCCCCCCCCCCCCCCCCCCCCTCCCTAAAAGCCTAAACGCTTGTCATTCTGAACGGAATGAAGTGCAGTGAGAAATCTTGTTCCTCTTTTTGTTTTTTAGTCGGACAATAGTGATAATATATAATAACCATTCACGACATTCTATCGTCCGCTTTTTTGCGGACATAGAATCGTCAAAAAAGATTTATTTACTTTTGGGCTCTCAATTGATAAATTTATAGAGTGAAGTATTCCCGACATGAGGGCGGGCAGGCTTACATAATTAATAATTAATAACACCCACTGGCATGAATGTCCGAAGGACTCCTATGGAGAAACATCATTCAATACCATCCGTGCATCGGTGGCCAATTTTTTACAGATGAAAAAGATACACTTTGTTTGGCTTTTGGCAGGAATTTTAACCTTTAGCGCTTGTGATAATTATGAAACTCACGAGCAGGATCACCATGAAATTAGCAACGATAAGCTTCTTATCGCCACGCTCTATCATCAAAAGTCGGCTGAGCGTAATGCCCTTTGCCTGCAAGCCTATAATGTGGCAAAAAGCAGTTTGGATAATATTTTGAAACAAAATCCTGATCCTTCAAAGTTGGCCATTGTACTAGATCTGGACGAAACCGTGTTGGACAATAGCCCTTATGAAGCCAAAAGTATTTTGGATAACTTTTCGTACCCAATAGGTTGGGATGAGTGGATGCACGATGCAAGCGCCACAGCCCTGCCCGGCGCTATCGAATTTTTGAAATACACAAAATCACAGGGGGTGAATATTTTTTACATCACCAACAGAAAAGAAAAATACAGGGAAGCCACCCTTTTGAATCTTCAAAAACTGGACATTGCCCCGGCGGCAGAGGCCAATCTTTTGTTGCGAAGCGATGAATCGGGCAAGGAGCCTCGCCGGCAAACGGTTATAGAAAACTTTGAAATTATTATGCTGTTTGGCGATAATCTCGCTGATTTTAGTGAAGCTTTCGATGGCGAAAAAACCACCTCCGAACGTGCCGCACTGGTTGACAGCCTTAAAAATGAGTTTGGAAAACGCTTCATTGTATTCCCAAATACCATGTATGGCAACTGGCTGAATGCCGTGATAGATTATGATTTTAAGCTTTCGCCGGAAGAGAAAATTAAAAAGGAGAAAGAAGGATTGGTGGGGTTTTAATTTGAGTCAAGCTATGATTACATAATATTAAATATCGAATATCGAATACTGAATATCGAATACTGAATATCGAATACTGAATATTGAATATTGAATACTGAATATCGAATAC
>CAZQIV010000037.1:40256-49429 GCA_964593705.1 uncultured Lentimicrobiaceae bacterium
TGAATACTGAATACTGAATACTGAATACTGAATACTGAATACTGAATACTGAATACTGAATATCGAATATTGAATAACCAAAAACTAATGACGAATTACCAAATACCAATACCCAACAACGAATAACGATTAACGAACAACGATTAACGATTAACAAATAACGATTAACGATTAACGATTAACGAATAACAATTAACAATTAACGATTAACCTATTAAACAATAACCTATTAACAATTCTCCCCCATGCAACAACTCTCCTTCAATACACGTGATGATTTCCATCGCTGGCTCGGGCATCACCATGAAAAAGAGGATGGGCTGTGGCTGGTTTATTATAAAAAGCACACGAAAATCCAAACCATCTCATACAATGAAGCTGTGGAGGAGGCGCTTTGTTTTGGATGGATCGATAGCAAAGTACAAACCATTGATGAACAAAGATACAGGCAAATTTTTACACCCCGCCGACCTCGCAGTATGTGGTCGGTGGTGAATAAAAAAAGAGTAAAGTTTATGATTGAAGCCGGGCTCATGTATCCTGCCGGCTTAAACGCCATTGAGGAAGGTAAGGAGTCCGGGATGTGGCAAAAAGCTTATGGGGCAAGCAAAAATGTGAAAATGCCTGATGAACTTAAAACCGCCTTAATGCAAAATCCCGTTGCATGGGAGAACTTTAACAACTTTGCGCCTTCATATCGCAATACCTATATTAATTGGGTGGGCATGGCTAAGCGGCCTGAAACTGTGAAAAATAGAATTGGGAAGGTGGTGGAATACAGCTTGAAAAACCAAAAGCCGGGAATGGTGTAATGTTTCCCGCAGATTTCGCTGATTAGCGCAGATAAAATCTGCGGGAGGATTTTATTTTAGATTATTGGCATTTATCACTCTATAATTCTACCCTCTCACTACTCATCTCTCCCCTCTCCTCTCTCATCTCTCCTCTCTCCTCTCTCACTCCCGAAAAGTAGAAAATTTTCAATTTTCGTAACTTTTCGAGGATGCACGGGCGAAGCCCGGCACTCTCCCTTCCAACCTCTACTGTGCCAGCGTAAATCTCAGACTGATCCCGCCATTGGTTGTAGAGTTCCTGTATTGTGATGAAACATAAGGATTGTTGATCACCTTATCGAAGAAAAGGCGAATATTCAAGCGTTGGTTTACCATGTAATCGGCAGAGGTGTTGATGGAAATAACCTGCTGGCCTGTGGATACCTGGTTGATATCCTCGTCAATACGGCGAAGTACCGTTTTGTTTTGGCGAATGGAAAAGTCTGCCCTTACATTAAGGTCGCTTTTCACATTCTTGCGGCTTCCGCCACCTCCCATATTTCGTACAATAAATTTCACATCCTTAAATCTGTAACCTAAGCCAACAATATATTCGTTACTGCTAACCTCGGTCAGCTGATTATTAACAAAACTCATCGAGAGGTTACGCGATTTCTTAATCTCGAATTTGGTCATAAGGCTGTTAAGCCAGGTCATGTCGAAAGTAATGAGCGGGCTGAATTGTTCAATGATGCTAACCTGTTGGATTTGATATTTTGGAATATAGTTATCGTTGCTTTTGTATTGTGCAGCCGGGAAGCCATTAATTTCCAGGTAATCGATCAGCGACTGGAATGAACCCACCGAATAGGTGCTTCGGTAGCCATGAGTGATGGTTAAACTGCGCAGGAAGCTTTTGAAAGGTTCTATTTTTGAAAGTCCGTTATAGGTAATCCGCCAATTAAGCGCCGGAATTTTTGGCATAGAAACAAGTGGGTAATTTGAAGCTGATTTTCCGCTGTAAGCCGAAAGAAAGGAATAGAGCAAAACATCCTGCTGCGTTGAGCCGTAACCTGTTGGGAAGTAAGCGCCGGCAATAGTGTCCCAGGTTTCATCACCCTGCATATAATTGGGGTTTTCGTTTGCAAGGCGATAGGCAATTTCTCTCCTGCTTTCTTTCAGGTTGATAAAATTCTGGTTTTGGTTTTTGTCGTTGTCCTTTACCCATGCAGTCCGCCATCCAAAAAATGAGATACTGAAACTACCCTGTTCAACCGGCGAAAATGAAGCAAAATTGCCATTGGCATCAGCCTTAAAATATTCCTGGTGGCTCAGGCTAAAAGTCCTATCGGCAGTTAGTTCTACTTTAAAATCCTGGAAGGGCTCTATGGTTCCCCTGAAATTGATCTGCTCGTTGAATTTTGTAACATAAGCAGTATTGAGCAATGTGTCGCTTGTGAGCCATCCATTTTTAATAGCATCTCCTCTAATATCGCGTTGATCGCCAAAAACAAACCCGAGGCCGGGTGCATCCAGCGCCCAGTTGTTTCCTATCAAACCCGGTTCTGGTATAAAACCCGGTATGTATGTTCCGTTGCCCTGTGTATAAGACAATGAAGCCCGTTTGAAGCTCATAAGTAATTTAAGGAAGCCGTTGCCAACAATTTTAAAATAGTCCTTCTTAACTTTGGCAGTGTCCTGCTCCGGCTCCACAGGTTTACGGGTTGGTGGTCTTGGCGCCGTGCCTCTTCCGCGGCTTCTGCCACTACCTTTGTTTACTTTTTCGAGGAAAGGCAATTTATTGTATAAACGGTCTAAAGTAAGGTTTCCGTTTAGCTGAATAGTGTTTGAATTTTCAATCTGGTTACCCAAACGCTCCTGCAAAGAAATTGGAGAAGCCTGCCATTTATAATTGGTTTGATATCTCGCGGTGGCGCTCACCCAGTCTAAGAGTGGTAGTTTATTGATGGGGATGGTGTAATTAATCCCCAGGTTGTGGGTGTAGGTATTCTTTGTGCCAAGATCAAGAATTTGCTCCCTGATACGTTCCCTCTTGATGTCATAGTCAGGTTCATCGGGTTCAAGCGATCCGGGCAATTCATCGATGTAAGCCAAAACATTGGATTTATAATCCAGTCGTAGCGAAGATGCCAAATCCCAACGCAAATCGTAATTGCGCGACCAATCCCACTTTTTAAGGTAGGTAGGTTCGATAAATACTTCGTATTGGCTTTTGTTTCTGAGTAAACGCTTATTGTACTCCCTGGTCATGTCGGTTCTAAAGGAGAACAACTTTGGTAGCAGGTAAAAGTTGAAGTCGCCTATTAAGGAAAGGGCTTTAGATCTAAATAATTTTGATTTGCTAAAAGGCTTAATGTTTTTGGGATTGTTATTAAAATTATAGCCAAACCCCCCCTGGTACTTTTGCTGTTGATCGTATTCGATATCCACATTTCTGGCATACATTTCTGAATAAGCAAAGGTGAAATCCAGGTTTTCAACATCATAAAAATGGCTCTTCGATGATGCGCCAACCCTGTCTTTTCTAACATTAACAAAGTTGATGTTTTTTCGCATTATAAAGTCTTCGTTCAGTTTTTTTATGGAATCCCGGTCAACAGGATTGTAGGTGGCAAGGTCATCCATTAGGATAATATCGGGATCGAGTTGATTGTATTTTGGTGTGAGCCTCGACTCGGAATAATCGAAGTGCATTGGCAACCTGATGCCCCATTTTTCGGGGAAGAATTTTCCAAATTCAAGGTTTGTGGAGAAATCAAAGTTTTTAACAAACTCCTGCGAACGTTCGGTGGTTTTCTTTTCGATGCTTCCATAGCCGGGAGTGCTGTATAAACCCGAAAGGGAAACATTACCAAAATCAGCCAGATCAGTTTTAATTCTCGCCGTTGCGGCCATACCGCCCTGGTTATTAAAATCAGTCAACCTCAACTCATTTACCCAAATCTCGGCGCATTTGCTTAAACCATCATCGTTGCTTGTGGCGCTTGTTTTTTTAGGATTCCTCACCCCGATCATAATGGCTCTTACCTCGCTTATACTTGGGCTTCCCAATACCGTTACTTTGTTGGGGCCATCAAAAGCATAATAGGGCATGGTATAAGTAACCCCTGATCCCGATTTGCGCATTTCGATATTTCGCTCCAATTTATAACTTACAAGTCGTTCAAGATCTATATCAAAACGGTTATCATCAGGCCATATAGTTTCAGGGTCGGAGGAGGAAGTTCCCCAGGGTGTAAATGTAAGGGGTATTTCGTATTCGTAATAATTTTCGGTAAGGTCGGAGCCAATCCGCATAAAAACAGTCATATCACCATATTCCAACTCCTGATCATCCAACAGCTTTTCGGCATGAACAAACATTTCAAGCTTGCCATATTGCCGAAGATCAAAGTCGGTAGTTTTGTAAGCACCACGTGCATCACCATCCACAAGGTTGCACACGCGCAATACCATCGATTGCTCATTGAGTTGTTGCAGGTTGGTTGTTCCAAGATTAATTTCGCGCTCAATACCCGGTGGGATCACGTAAGGAACAGGAGTGCGGCGGCCATTTTCTTCGATGTTTACCGAAAGAATGTCAAATGAAGTCTCACTCTGAATATCATTGGGAATATACTCACCCGGTGATAAAAGGTCATAGCGATATCTTCGCCACTCGCCCCTTACAAGCTCAAGGGTGGCAAAACGTAAAACTGTTGGCTCCTGAAAGCCTTTCATAAACATCCTCATAAAGCGGATGGATTGAAAATCCTGGATGCCACCAACAATTTTAGATGGATCCCGTACCGGAATTTTAAACTGGTACCATGTTACTTCACCCGACTCCCCATTTGGTAATTGTATGCCTTTGGCATCGTAAACATCAGTAATAAAGCTTTGACCAACTTGCATGTTATTTGGGTCTAAGGCAACACGGTACTGGAAATATCTTTCTGTTTCGCTTAAGGTATTATCGCGGTTTATGTCTTCCACATCAGGCATTGATGTTGCAGAAGTTGGGTATCCTTCCGGATTTTGGGCATCGGTAGGTGAGTTACCCTCGGTACCATTGAATTTTTTGTAACGTTCGAGCACACTCGAATACAAGGGTTCGCTGTCGTAGTCAGAGCCCCTGAAATAGTGATAATTATCATTCGATGGGTCGGCGAGCGCGTTTAAATAGGCCTGTGAATTTCCCCCGTAGAGTTGCTCCAGTTTTTGAAGATAGTCCTGGTTGTAGAAGGTTAACTCGTCCTGATCGCGCAATCCATCAAAACCCACATCCTGGTATTGTCTCGAACCGGCCTCGCCGCTGAAGTTGTCAACAAGCGCCTGTAATGTTGGGACCCGCCCCCAAATTGTGGTATCCACATTTTCGGAGACTTCGGTGGTGGGCAAGCCATTCTCAAAACTTTTTCTTGAATCGCGCAGAATGTCCTCTGAAATATCGCCAAGGTTAAAAAATAGTTCACCACCGGTAAGTTGTCCGTTGGTAAAAGGATCCATCATCCAAAACTCGATATATTCAACATTGGTGGCATCGAAGTCTGTCGATTCAATTTTCCGCATAATCCCCCCCCAACGTGTTTCAGGATTGCGCAGCGAGCCATCTTCCTGCATACCTGCTGAAATGCCGGGAATTCCTTCCGCATCAAAATTATACGGGCCTCGGTCTGATGGGTAATATGCCAGGTTTAGGATTGGAATATTGGTTGGAATACCATTGGGGACATCTTTGTTGGGGAAAACCTCCGTTTCGAGAACTTGCCTTACGAGGTTATCCGATAGTTCATTTAAATCCACATTTGGTGGCCGCAGGTTTCCTGTCTGGTCGTAGAACAAGGGGTCAACAATATACCAGGCTAATTTAGCGCGGTTGTTTCCATAGGTACGTCCTGAACTGCTTGCTGCTTCGGGAAACATGCCTGCATCGGTTTGTTTTTGGGGCGTACTGGCCAATTGCCAGAATGCCATATTTTTTAGATCAATTGTTGACTTGCTGCCTTCAAAGTCATCGATATAGGAAGTTCCGGTTTTGCCAATAACCTTGGGATGGCCTGGAATAAAATGGGCAAATTCCCCATCGATGGTAACTTTCGATTCTTTTTTGGTTTTGATAAATGGAAGGGCATCTACCATTTTGGTGATAAACCTCGATTTTGTCTGGTAGGCAAAATCCATCCCCCAAATTGTATTTGATATGGGATCGTCACCGTAATTCACCTTTTGTGTCAATGGCCTTTCGGTAAGATTTAGGATAGTACCCCCGATATTAAAATCTTCGCTGATGCGATAATCAATATGTGTTCCCATCAGTCGTTTGGTCTGGATATTGAAAAACGACTGGCTTTCGAGCGAGATATTAATAGGTGTACCTGAATTTAGTACACCTTCGTTAATAATGTTTACACGGCCCAAAGTATAGTCAACGGTAAAATCCACATTTTCAACCAATGGAACACCACCAGCTGTAACATTTACCGAACCCTGCGGAACATTAAGCGCATTCAGTGATATTTCTGATCCTGAAGAAGATTTGTAAAAACCGTCCAGGACAAATTTATTTTTTTCGGGATATTGCTGTGCCCCGTTTTTGGTCAGGGTGTAGAGGGAGTCATAAGCATACCTGTCGGCAATTTCATCATTACCAATCTTCGATCGTAAATAACTGCCAAAAGGCTGGAGGCAGGTAAAATACACCCGTCCGTTCGACCCTTGGATCGTACCTCCCTGTGTAGAAGCTCCATCGATAAAATCGAAGATTCCATCGCTTGGCGGATTGAGTTGCGGGTCGAGATTATCAAAATTAAGCACCCTGATCAGTGGAATACCGGTGGCCAGTCCCGCATCGGAAAGGTAGCTTGTAGGCACCCCGTTATCATTACCCGAATATAAAATATTGAGAATAAAATCTTCTTTTTGCACCTGGTAAGCACCAATGGCATAAACGTTTTTCATCATTAAATCCCATAGTGGAACTTTGGTGTTGAGGGTGGTGCTTTTCAGTAATTTTACAATGAGGTTCTTTGGGGTATTAATTCCTTCATCAGAAAATTCACCAACCTGGAAAATCGTAGTGTCGCCAATTACATTGTATTGATATGCCACGGCCAGCATTTGATCGGAGTTAAGTGTTGTATTTAACGAAATAAAACCAATCTTGCTGTTGAACGAAAATTCATTCTGGTTGAGTTTACGGGCATTTTCCACTTTTACAAAATCGATACCTGCATCAAACATAAAAGGTGGCCCTTCCAAAAGATTTGAAACTGTATTGATATCGCGAACCCGTGTTTCGTATTGCAAAAGCTGATCCATCAGGTTGTTCGACCTGTACATATCGGGAAATGTACTGGTGCCGGGGCTAATGGTATTATTGTAAGGGTTTCGCTCGCCCAAATCCTGGAAAGCAACAATATTTCTGTTTTGGGTAACGGCAGCGCCAATATTGGTAACCCAAACTTCGATTTTTGTAATATTTACGTTCGAGCGGATGATTGGCAGTTCAACCAGGGCACTATCGTAGTTATTTACAAAATATTGATTTAAAAGAAAGTGTTTGTTTTCTTCGTATTGATCGGCATTGAGCGTGAATGAGTTTGTTTGTCCACCACCCTGAACGGTAATATTTGAGGTTTCACTTTTTTGTTCCGAGTAAACTGCAGTAACCGTGGCACGGCCAAATTTCAATTGGGTTTTAATACCAAAAAGTGCCTGGCTGCCCGTAATCAAAGTACTGTTGAGTGGCAGGGTAACATTTCCTGCTTCTATCAATTGGATAATTTCATCCTCTTTACCTTCATATTTAAGGTTGAGTTTATTTTCAAATTCAAAGGTGGCTTCGGTGTTGTAATTGGTTTGAAATTCGATTTTATCGCCAATTTTTGCCAGCACACTCATTTGAATATTCTGCTGAAAATCGAAATTTGTTACATTTCTTTGCCTGACGTTTAGGGTAGGATCATCGCGGCGGTTCGACAAAACGCCAAAAGTTAATTCAGCCGAACCCTGCGGTCTGATGTCGATGGTGTTGGAGCCGAATATTCTTTCAAAGGCTTCGCCACCAACATAGATTTGAGGAATAATGCCATCACCGGTGGCGTTGGCCCCGGAAGCACTCGATCGCTCTCTCCAATAATTGTTTATCGAACGGTTCATGTCATATTCCATGTATTCGTCAAGCGACATTTGATAGGGTGTCCTGTAGTTCAGGGTGCCAACTTTCTTTTTTAGAATATATTCGTTGGTTTCGGGATCGTACTCAACTTCCGATTGAATGTTGGCCGGGTCTTTTAAATAAAGTGGCGATTGCTTGTTGGTTTGGGAGGCATCCTGGGTGTTGTCCCTAAATGGATAAATCAACTGAATAGAATCACCTGTAGCTGTGGAATCGGGCGGTGCGTACAAAACCCATCCGGTTTTTTTGTTGCCCGGTGAATTAGCATAACCGCCATAAAATAAAGTAATGATGAAGAGGACAGGTAGTATGTATGTAATTCCTTTTCTCAAAAATCCTATCTTAAATTAGTTCACAATATTTTTAATGCCTGCTTTATCAACTCTTCAACTGAAAGATCAGAATTTTGCTTAAGTAGCTTATCCAAAGCCTTTACAGCCGCTACTTTCCCAAATCCGAGCGTAGATAGACCAATTAACGCCTCATCTTTACGGGTATTGTGTGCTGTTCCCAAAAATTCAGGAGCAATATTTTCCTTGCCAATTTTGTCTTGTAAATCAACAATTATGCGCTGTGCAGTCTTGTTTCCAATGCCTTTTACCGAACTTAATACAGATAATTCGCCCTGTTGGATGGCCCATAAAATTTTATCAGGTGCCAACGATGATAGCATGAGCATGGCCGTGCTGTTTCCCACACCCGAAACCGAAACGAGCAGCCTGAATAGTTTCCGTTCGGTCTCCTGGAAAAAACCGTAAAGCACAAATCCTGTTGGTGTTGTTGCTTCAATTTTGAATGTAAGATGGGTAAATAACCGGGTTTCATCCTTATCTTTAATTGCTGAGAAAGTTTGAAGTGAAATGTTAATCAAATAACCTATCCCACCGCCTTCAAGTACAACATAAGCAGGATTTTTTTCGACAAGCTTACCTTTAAGATATTCGAGCATAATAAATTTTTATTTTATCAATGGGTAACAAAAGTAGTATTTTGATTTTTTGATGATTGAAAAATCATTTTGACAGGCTAATTTTAACTGATAATAAATAATGATTTCATTGAAATTCATCACTACTGTCCGACTAAAAACAATAGATTCTTCGCTACGCTCAGAATGACAAGGGTTTTGTGGGTTTTGGTCTGGGGAGGGGGTGGTAGGCGGCTTTGCCGCCAACCACCCCCTCCTTGAAATCCTAAACGCCTGTCATTCTGAGCGAAAT
>CAZQIV010000038.1:0-29325 GCA_964593705.1 uncultured Lentimicrobiaceae bacterium
AGCCAAAGATAACATTTTTTGAACTATCAACCATATTTTAGATTAGAGCCATTAAGATTAATCCCGCACGGGTGGGAATATTCCGAAGGACTCCTTTAGAGGAGATTTTAGCCGATTTCGTTGAGTATTACCAACATCTTAAATCTATGCCATAGGCATCCCAATGGGAAAATCGCCTGCCTCGCCTGCACCCGATCCACTTCTGGCGGCAAGGCGGGTTAATCTAAAATCGTATATTTTTTTAAAAGTTACTTTAAAGACGAACTCTAATTAAAGTTGGATACTACCGTTTTTTAAAGTTTCTGTGCAACCATTTTATGTACTTGCATCTTTTCCACATAAGATTTAGTTCTTTTTTTAATTTTTGTTAATGAATCTCAAACTCATGTTACTTGTAATTCTTTTTTTTAACTTAAATACTCTTTTTTAATCTTGAGATTTATTAGTGAATAATTATTTGTAACAAAGGGTGTGTAAATAACTAAGTGCCTCTGCTCTGCTCGCTTACTTACTCATTAACTGCTTGATATTACACACCCTTTTTTTTCTCAGGTAACACCTGAAAACAAATTATTGTATAGCATCCTACCCCCAATTGGATGCTTTTTTTTTTGCACTTTTGAGAACCAAAATTTAAAAAGTCACCCGCAGATTTCGCTGATTAGCGCAGATTTTATCTGCGCTAATCAGCGAAATCTGCGGAAAACAGTTCTAAAAAGTAAGGCTCTAAGTAATCTACTTAAAGGTCTGCTGAGGAAGGTCTAATCCATTGGATTATAAAAAGATAATCCCTAACATTTGATTCCTTGTGCAAGGTTTTGGAGACTGTTTATTCAAAAACCTTGCACCCAATATTTCGGTGCGCTGCACCTTTTTTACAATAACCGGGTAAAATTCTACAAAGATTATCGGTGCTCCGCACCTGAAAGATAAGCCACAGCGTGGCGATAATCTTTGTAGAAGCGTGTATTAATATTTACACGGGAGGTGCAGCGCACCGAAATATTAAAACTAATCATATGATTTTGCGTTTTTCAGCAAGCCCTACTTAAATGATTTTAAAGCGGATTAAACTAAATCTTTTTCCTTTGAGCATTTTTTTCAATTAAGGCGATAACTCAAACTGATCAGGATCGGTATAAATTGGGAAAAAGTAAAGCCTGATGTCCTTTGGCTTGGGTATAATACTTCCAAAATATAATTCATTTACTTTCTGCTTGCCTTGAATGGTTTCTTTGGTGCCGGCCACTTCAAAGCCCTTTTCATTATCGTATTTTACTTGTAAAGGAGGGATGTTTTCCATAAACAGGCTTTTTACTATTTGTTGAATTTCTGATAATTCCATGCTAAATGATTTTTGTTCAAAAATACAATTATTCCTTTTGTTATTTTTCGATTAAACCTAAAGAAAATTTAACACAAAAGTTCCATTTTTACTATATTGCGCCCTTTTTAAATTCAAAATCTAAAACTAAAAAATATGCATGCTGAAGTAGGCTTTTCCTTTTGGGATTATTTTGTTTTTGTTGTTTATGCAGCAATAATTTTGAGCATTGGCTTTTTTGTCTCCAGGGCAAAAAAAGGGCATACACGTAATGCGGAAGATTATTTTCTTGCCGGGAAATCCCTGCCCTGGTGGGCAATCGGGGCATCGTTGATTGCCGCAAATATTTCAGCCGAACAAATGGTTGCCATGTCGGGTTCGGGGATGGCTGTTGGTTTGGCAATTGCTTCGTACGAATGGATGGCCGCGATTACACTCCTTATTGTCGGGAAATATTTCCTTCCCATTTTTATCGAAAAGGGACTTTATACCATTCCTGAGTTTATCGAGAAGCGTTTTAGTACAAACTTAAAAACCATATTGGCGGTATTTTGGATAGCACTTTTCATTTTTGTAAATCTTACCTCAGTGTTGTTTCTTGGTGGGAAAGCCCTCGATACAATTTTGGGTAATGGCGATGGTTCTCTAATTTTTCCCGTGATTATTGGTTTGGCATGTTTTGCTGCAGCCTATTCCATTTACGGTGGCCTTGCTGCTGTTGCCTGGACAGATGTTGTGCAGGTAACCTTGCTGGTGCTCGGAGGATTTATTACCACGCTGATTGCACTCAATCATGTTACCCCCGATGGTGGAATTTTTGCCGGATTTGAACATTTGTATGCTGTTGCCGGCGACAAGTTTCACATGATCCTCAAAAAAGATAATCCCGAATTTATGAATTTGCCGGGTATTGCTGTTTTGATCGGCGGAATGTGGGTGGCCAATTTGTACTACTGGGGTTTTAATCAGTACATCATACAACGTACTTTGGCAGCCAAAAGCCTTCGCGAATCCCAGAGAGGAATTGTGTTTGCGGCGTTCCTGAAATTGATTGTTCCTTTGTTTGTTGTTATTCCTGGTATTGCCGCGTATGTATTGTTTTCGCAGCCTGAAGGAACAGCAATTATTGAGGGTGTGCAGGATGCATTTACAAAAGCCGATGGTGGTATGAATTACGATAAAGCCTATCCCTGGCTCATCTCTACCTTTATTCCAACCGGACTCAAAGGATTGGTTGTAGCAGCATTGGCAGCAGCTATTGTTTCATCGCTTGCTTCGATGGTAAACTCAACCGCCACAATATTTACAATGGATATCTATAAGCCATATTTTGAAAATAAAAAAGCCAAAAACAAGGATGTTGCAGTGGGCAGATTATCCGGTGGAATTGCACTTTTAATTGCGATTTTTGTTGCACCTATGCTTGGTAATATCGAGCAGGCTTTTCAGTATATTCAGGAATACACCGGTTTGGTTAGTCCGGGAATACTCGCGGTATTTATGTTGGGTTTATTTTATAAAAAGGCCACCAACAAAGGAGCGATTACCGGTATTCTTATATCGATTCCTATTGCACTTTTACTCAAAACCCCATCGCTTGGTTTGCCATTTTTAGATCAGATGTTTTATACCTTCCTGATTACAATGGTAGTAATTGTTGCGATTAGCTTATCCACCAGTGAGACGGATGACGATCCTAAAGGAATCGTTCTCACCAATAAAATATTTATCACCGGCAAGGTTTTTAATTTTGCAGCCTATGCCATACTGATTTTGCTTGTTGTACTCTATGCTGTTTTTTGGTAGGATAAGTATTGCTATTCCCGGCAAACCGGTAATATGATTCAGACATTTTAACAATTGGCATGTAATGAAGACAGCACTCCATTACATGCTTTTTTTTTTGAACTATGAAATCGAATCGGTTAACCCGGAAAATTCATATATTTTCTACGACTAAGTAATACCAATCCCGAAGTTTCGGGAGGTTCACTTCGTTTCCCAAAAATGGGTATTTCTAAGTCGGAGCCTGTTCCGCCTTAGCGGAAGTTTCCCGTATTGCTCTCCATGGGCCAGCACAAATTCATCCGATTCGCTACGCTTTCAGATGAATAATGCGGGTTAAGTTTTGAGAAATTCGGTAAAAGTGATTTTGATTTATATTTTCAATTGCTTGGAAATGAAAATGTAATGAGACCAGTCTAAAAGCCTCAAAACCCCTAAATCCCCTAAAGGGGACTTTGCCAAACTACTGATTTTTAGTACTTCTTCCGTCATCTGACGGATTGGGGTAAAAAGGACTAAAAATCAGTAGTTTGGGGGTTTATAGACTAAATTCAGTAATTAAATTAATACATCTTTTCGCGCTTTAGCAAATAGGGGAGTAATATCTGCCGAAAGCCTTTATTAATATCTGCCTCAATAAATTCAATTCTGTATTGGCCGCAACGTAATTTTAGTTCTTTTTTAAAATCACTCACCGTTTTAATGTATTGATCGCGCACTTCGTGAGGATGAATTTTTAACTCCTGCCCGCTTTCCATGTCGATGAATTTATACGGTCGATTGTCAAAATCGAAGTCGATTTCTTTGGATTGATCCACCACATGGAAAAGTACAACTTCGTGTTTATTGTGCTTTAGATGTTGCAATGCCGAAAATAGTTCATCGGTTTTGGCATTGGTTTCAAACATATCCGAAAAAATAATTACCAGTGAGCGTTTATGGATGTTTTCAGATATTTCATGTAATGATTGGGCTGCAAATGTTTTTTTGTGATCATCATCACCTATAGGTATCAGAAGTTTTTCCAATTCGGTGTAAAGGTAATTTTGATGCGCAGTGGTTGATTTGGTGCGGGTATGAAGTTCTACCTTATCCGAAAAAAGTGAAAGCCCGACAGCATCTCTTTGTTTTTTTAGCAGGCTCATCAAGGCGGCGGCAGCGTAAATCGAAAACACAATTTTATTGGGGTTTTCAAAAGACGGTTTATCATTTTTAGGAAAATACATCGATGAAGAGTTGTCGATGATGATTTGGCAGCGCAGGTTGGTTTCTTCTTCGTATCGTTTAACAAAGAGCTTATCGGTGCGTCCATAAAGTTTCCAGTCGATGTGCTTGGTCGATTCGCCGGTATTGTAAAGTCTGTGTTCGGCAAACTCTACCGAAAAGCCATGAAAAGGGCTTTTATGCAGACCTGTAATAAATCCTTCTACTACTTGTTTTGCTATAAATTCGAGCGATCCGAATTCCTGCAACCTGTTCTTATCAATTGAATAATTCACCGTATTATTTTTAAGGTTAAACCATAATTATTTTAGGTCTTAATCTTTAATTACAATCATTTTTAAGTTCATAACTCCTGACACATAATTGAGCATCAAATAATTACAACTTTTTTGTCGTAATTTAGTGTGTCGCAAATTCAATTATATATTATTCTTTTTAACTTAGTGGCTCTAAGTGCCCTAAGTGTCTCAGTGGTTCTATTTTCTTAAATCAAACACTCACATAGTGATGCCTATGGCATAAGGCATCCCGATAGCTATCGGGGGGCACAAAGATTCACTAAGATGCATTATTAACGACACTTGATTTACGTTAAGTAAGGAGTTCTGAAGTTAACAGTCCAAAGTCGGCAATGGATTGTAAACTGAGGCTGTTGACTGCAACTTTTTTCCACCCATCCTATTACTCATATCAAGCTTTGCAATAATCGCTGCTAAAGTATAATTAATGAGCAAACTTACTGATTTCCTAATTAACGAGGTTGAATGAGAGTTATTCCTTATCGAAAAACAAAATATTTTGCAAATCCGGATAAAAAAACAGGCAGGCTGTTTTAAATAACAACCTGCCTGCTTTTAAAAATCCTTTAGCGGGTATTACATGTGGCCTTCAAGTTTTTTTACCAGTACAGGTTTAGCAACTGCACCAACTTGTTTGTCAACGATTTCTCCGTTTTTAAAGAATAAAATTGTAGGAATATTTCTAATACCAAATTTCATCGCGGTACCAGGATTGTTGTCAACATCTACTTTGCCAACAACAACTTTCCCCTTGTATTCTTCTCCAATTTGCTCAACAATGGGGCCTACCATACGGCACGGGCCACACCATTCTGCCCAAAAGTCAACAATAACGGGTTTGTCCGACTGTAATACTTGCTCATCAAAATTAGCATCTGTGAATTCTATAGCCATGGTATCTTATTTTAAAATTTTAAAAATCGAGGCCAAAAGTAAAAAATGTTTTTTCACACTTGATTTGTGAGGTCTTACAATATCTGATTTAACAAATTTTACCCGTGCCATTGTCACTATTAATCTAAACCTGGTGGTCAGGCTTCTTTTGTCTCAAAGGCAAAAATGGAGCTTTTAATAATCTCTATTGCCTCACGAAGCTGCTCTTCGCTTATTACCAACGGGGGAGCAAACCTAATGATATGCTGATGGGTTGGTTTGGCAAGTAAGCCGTTTTCAGCCATTTTCATACAAACATCCCATGCTTCTTTCCCATTTTTTGGTTTTATTACGATGGCATTGAGCAATCCTTTTCCACGCACAAGCTCTATCATGTCTGTTTTTATGGCTTTCATCTCAGCGCGGAAAATCTTCCCAAGCCTTTCGGCTCTTTCGGCAAGTTTTTCATCTGTTACCACCTGCAATGCAGCAACAGCAACTTTTGCCGCAATTGGATTTCCACCAAAGGTGGAACCATGTTGTCCGGGTTTTATTACCATCATTATGTGGTTATCGGCCAATACTACCGATATAGGGAAAACTCCTCCTGAAATTGCTTTGCCCAAAATAAGAACATCAGGTCGTACACCTTCATGGTCGCAGGCCAGCAATTTACCTGTGCGTGCAATTCCTGTTTGAACCTCATCGGCAATAAAAAGTACATTTTTAGCTTTGCACAGGTTGTAGGCTTTTTTGAGGTATCCGTCTTCGGGAACATAAACGCCTGCTTCACCCTGGATAGGTTCAACAAGAAAACCGGCGGCATTAGGGTCTTCAAGCGCTTTTTCAAGAGCCGGCAAATCATTGTAAGGCACAATCTCGAATCCGGGAGTGTAAGGGCCAAATCCGCCTTTTGCATCCGGGTCGGTTGACATGGAGATAATGGTTGTGGTACGTCCATGGAAGTTTCCTTCACAAACGATAATTTTTGCTTTGTTGGCTTCAACGCCTTTTACATCATAAGCCCATTTACGGCAAAGTTTTATTGCTGTTTCATCGGCTTCTGCACCGGTGTTCATGGGCAACACTTTGTCGTATTTAAAGTATTCGGTGATGAATTTCTCATAAGGTCCCAGTGCATCATTGTAAAAAGCCCTTGAAGTAAGGGTTAGGGTTTTCGCCTGCTCTGTAAGCGCTTCAATAATGCGTGGGTGGCAATGCCCCTGATTTATGGCTGAGTATGCTGATAAAAAGTCAAAATATTTCTTACCTTCAACATCCCAAACAAATGGGCCTTCGCCTTTTGCAAGCACTACCGGCAGTGGATGGTAGTTGTGGGCACCATATTTATCTTCCATTTCTATGGCCATCTGAGAAGTTATCTTTTCTGACATAATCACAAGTTTTATTAAGTTTATATTCCTTGAAATTTCTTTAATTGGGTGCAAAGATAGACATCATAAATTGGGTAAAAAACTATTTAATTCACGATTAAATCAGGGTTTGTTTTTGTAAGAAAATGCAATTAGTCAGCCTTCTTTTTGTTTTTAATTTGAATGACTTGCCTTATGCTAATCTTATTACTTTTGTGTTGCTAATTTTGAAGTTAATTAAAGAATGAATTTTAAGATTTTAAGATACCCGGGATTGTTCACCATGCTTATTGTAGTTATTTTACTCAATTCGTGTGATAAGGGAACGCTGTATGACCAATCGCAGGAAATCCCCGATTTGGGCTGGCACAAAGATTCGGCTGCATATTTTTCGATGGAAATTGAAGATTCAATTCAGCCCTGTAATTTTTATATCAATGTGCGAAATACTGATGATTACCCTTTCAGGAATTTATATCTTTTCCTTACCACAAATCTGCCCAACAATAACACAACGAGGGATACCATCGAACTACTCCTGGCCGATGCCAGTGGAAAATGGATAGGTAAAGGATTTGGGGTTCTCAGGGATAATCAAATTGTAATACGGAAAAATCTCATATTTCCCCTAACCGGAACCTACCGGTTTAGCATTGAGCAAGCCATGCGCCAGGATTATTTAAAAGGCATCAGGGATGTCGGAATCAAGGTTGAGATAGCCGAGTAAATAATACAGATCAGTATTTTGGTACTATTGAGAATTTACTGGAAAGAATTAGAACATCTGCAAAATATTAGCTTTGCAATATCAATTTTAAACTTCTTTCGTTAAAGTTTTTCAAATCAGATAATTTCGAACCGATCAATGAGCGATAATAAAGACGATCAAAATAAAGATAGCAACAACAATTCGGAGAAAAAAAGCCACTTTGAACAATCGGGCTATGGCTCGGTGCAACCATCGGAACACACGGAAAGCACTGATAATAATCTCTCGGCCAAGCCAGAGCCTTTGGAAAGTGATAGACCTGTGCAATCGTTTCCTGGTGAGTACAATAAGTCGAAACTTGATATTATTGAAGAAAATACTTTGATAAGACGAAAGCAAAAGAAGTATGTTGTTACTTTTTGGGCTGGAGTATTCATTGTTTTTCTCGGTGTGGTAATGATGTTTGTTGGTATTTCGATGGGTTGGTTTGGCTTTATGCCTTCGTTTGAAGAACTTGAAAATCCTCAGACTTTCCTGGCATCAGAAATATTTTCGCATGATAATGAATTGTTGGGAACCTATTACATCGAAAATCGCAGTAAAAGTCATTATGCCGAAATCTCCCCTAATCTTATTAATGCTTTGATCGCTACCGAGGATGTTCGTTTCAGGACACATTCGGGTATTGATATCAGGGCGCTTGGGCGGGTTTTTTATGGTGCTGTAACCGGGCAGGATAAAGGAGGTGGAAGCACCCTAACACAGCAATTGGCAAAAAATCTCTTTCCCCGCGAATACGATCAATCAACCTTTGAGCTGGCATTCAGGAAATTTAAAGAATGGGTGATTGCAGTAAAACTGGAAAAACGATACAGCAAAGATGAGATTCTTACCATGTACCTCGATAAGTTTGATTTTCTCAACCTCGCGGTCGGGATAAAATCAGCATCACGTGTTTACTTTAATACTACACCGGCAGAGCTCGATATTTTACAGTCGGCATTATTGGTTGGTATGGTAAAAAACCCCTCTCTTTACAATCCATTACGCCGGCCTGAGCTAACAATACAACGTAGGAACACAGTGCTTTCGCAGATGGTAAAAGCCGGGTATCTTAACCAGGTTCAGGCCGATACTTTAAAGGAGAAACCACTTGACCTGAATTTCCAGCGTGTTGACCATAACATTGGTTCAGCAACCTATTTTAAAGAGTTTTTACGTGGAGAAATGAAAGCCTGGTGCAAAGCACATTTTAAACCCGATGGAACACCTTACGATCTTTACAGGGACGGTTTGAGGATTTATACCACCATCGATTCCCGCCTTCAGCGGTATGCCGAAGAAGCCGTGTCGGAGCATATTGGCAAAGATTTACAGCCGGCATTTTTTTCGCACTGGAAGGGTCGCAAATACGCGCCTTTTGTTTTCGAGGCAGATACTATAAAGGATCAGATTGTTAATATTATGAACCAGGCAATGCATCGCAGCGAAAGGTACAGGAAACTTAAAAAGGCCGGTGCGCCAAGCGATTCGATAGTTAAAATTTTTAACACAGCTGTTGATATGACCATATTTTCGTGGACGGGAGATATTGATACATTGATGACCCCCATGGATTCGATCCGTTATTTCAAATATTTTCTAAACACAGGCCTCATGTCCATCGATCCACCCACGGGAGAAGTTCGCGCTTATGTCGGGGGCATCGATTACAGGTATTTTAAATATGACCACGTAAGCCAGGGGCGTCGTCAGGTTGGATCTACTTTTAAGCCCTTTCTCTACACCCTGGCCATGCAGGAAGGAGCAACCACCGGGCAGTTTTCTCCTTGCTCATTAGTTCCCAATGTTCAGGTAAGTATCGAAATGCCCGATGGTAGCTATTGGACCCCGAAAAACTCAGGCAGCGAAATGGAAGGTGAACTGGTAACCTTAAAATGGGCGCTGGCACATTCCGTCAATTGGGTTTCGGCCTATCTGATGAAGAGATTTTCGCCGCTGGCAGTAATTCAAATGGCAAAAAAAATGGGTATCACCTCCGATATTCCTGCAGTTCCTGCAATTGCGTTGGGTACACCCGACATTTCGCTCGAGGAGATGGTGGGTGCTGTAAATACATTCGCCAATCGTGGAATACATGTATATCCTTACTTTGTAACAAAGATTGAGGATAAATTTGGGAATGTAATCGAGTCGTTTACTCCTGAAAGCAACGAGGCCATGGACGAGCAAACTGCTTACCTCATGTTGAGCCTGATGCAGGGCGTTGTCGAGACCGGGACCGGGATCAGGTTGAGATATAAATATGGTTTCAGAAACGAAATAGCCGGTAAAACCGGCACTACACAAAATCAATCTGACGGGTGGTTTATGGGCATCACACCGCAACTTACTTCGGGTGTTTGGGTTGGTTGCGAAGATCGTAGTGCGCACTTCAGATCCATCACACTTGGGTCGGGATCAAATATGGCATTACCTATATGGGCCCTTTACATGCAAAAAGTGTACGCGGATACAAGCCTTAATATTACAATGGATCCATTCCCCAAGCCCTCGAAACCATTAAAGGTTGAAATTGATTGCGAAAAATTTGATCAACAGCGCCTGCAGGAAAATTTTTACATCGATCCTGATGATTTTTAAAATGGAAAACATCAAAAAAAATATTGCTTTCCTCAAATCAGCGCTTATTCTGGATAGTCAGATCATGCCCTCCGAAAATTTCCTGGATTGGATAGCGAAAAAAAATAATGATGTTCAGGTAAAAATAAATCAAGTTGCTTTTAAGAATTTGCACGAATGGCACATCCATCCCGAAACAAAAAACCTGGTTCATTCAAGTGGTAAATTTTTTTCGATCGAAGGCATTCGTGTTAAAACAAATTGGGGCAATGTTAAAGAATGGGAGCAGCCTATTATTAATCAGCCCGAAGTAGGTTTTTTAGGTATCATAACTCAACAAAAAAACGGGATTTTGCATTTTTTGATGCAAGCAAAAATTGAACCCGGAAACATAAATGTAGTCCAGCTATCACCAACGTTACAGGCTACCCGCAGCAATTATTCGCAAGTGCATAAGGGAAAAAGGCCTTTGTATTTCGAGTATTTTAATGGTGAGAAACAGGTGGAAGTTTTGCTCGATCAATTGCAGTCGGAGCAGGGTGCCCGCTTTTTGAGAAAGCGCAACCGGAATATGATTGTTGAAATTAACGAAGGGGAGCAAATCGGGGTATTCGATAACTTTTGCTGGCTGACGCTGGGTCAGATCAAATCATTTTTGCAGTACGACAATCTTGTAAATATGGACACCCGGACGGTGATCTCAGGAATACCTTTTGGAGAGTATCCTGCCAATGTATTGGGTTTTTATGAGATGCTCAATTTCACCTCTGATAAAAAACACCAGGAAACCGGACTCATGATGTCGATGCTTGACCCTGAAAACCATTTGCATGATACCGACCAGGTTATTTCGTGGATAACCCGGAAAAAATCAATTTTCGATTTGGATATTGATCGCATACCCCTAAATGCTGTAAGGCACTGGGTGTTTGGTGCTGATGAGATTTATCACGAAAAGCACAGGTATTTTTCAGTAATCGGCGTAAATGTGGAGATTGCTAATCGTGAAGTTGTTTCGTGGGATCAACCCATCATTAAATCATCACAGGAAGGTATTATTGCATTTTTGATAAAGAAAATTGGCGGGGTTTACCATTTTCTGGTTCAGGCAAAGCTGGAGGCCGGAAATTTTGATATTGTCGAACTTGCCCCAAGCGTGCAGTGTTTAACAGGAAATTACCGCGAGGGCTATAATGAATATGATGTGATGTTTCTTGATAATGTAATAAATGCCCCGGAAGAAACAATTTGGCATTCAAGTTATCAGAGTGAGGAAGGCGGCCGCTTTTTCAGGGAGCAAAACCGAAATATGATAGTTGAAGTTGGAGATGATTTTCCCATTGAAGTGCCTGAAGATTTTATCTGGATGACATTACACCAGATGAAGCTCTTCATTAAATTTAATAATTACCTTAACATAGCTGCCCGTAGCTTAATTGCAGCAGTTCGCTTTATTTAAAATTTTTGATTGTTTTATAAAAGAAAGTACAAAGATGGAAGGTTCGATAAAAATTACAGAAGCGCCCCGCGATGCCATGCAGGGAATAAAAACCTACATCCCTGTCGAAAAAAAGGCCGAACTGATCAATGCCATTTTAAAGGTAGGTTTTGAAATTGTGGATTTTGGGAGTTTTGTCTCCCCTAAAGCTATTCCACAACTGCGCGATACTGCCGAAGTGATTGCAAAGCTCGACATGTCGTCAACAAAAAGCAAACTCATGGCTATTATCGGCAACGCGAAAGGCGGCGAAATTGCAGCCGGTTTTGATGAAGTAACTTATTTAGGTTTCCCTTTTTCTTTTTCCGAAACTTTTTTAAAATTAAATATCAATTCAACCCTCGGACAGGCAAAAAAAACGGTTACCGATTTGCAAAATATTTGTGTTCGGAAAAACAAAAAGTTGCTGGTTTATCTTTCGATGGCGTTTGGAAATCCTTATGGCGATGATTGGAGTCCCGAACTCATTGCCTATTGGACAAAGTATTTGTGTGATCAGGGTATTGAAGTCATTGCCTTATCCGACATCATTGGCGCTGCCGATGGTAACCTGATCAATAAAGTTTTTGAAGCAATATACAAAGAAGTTCCCTGCGTGGATGTAGGTTTACATTTACACACCCGGGAAAATAACTGGTGCGAAAAGGTGGATGCGGCCTATAAAGCCGGTTGTCGCAGGTTCGACGGCGTTATGAGTGGAATTGGTGGTTGCCCCATGGCAGGATATGAATTGGTGGGTAATTTAAACACCAGGCATTTAATTAATTATTGCACCGATAACAATATTGGCCATAACCTCGACCCGGAGGCTTTTGAAATGGCCTACAATAAGGCTGTTTTTACATATTGATTACTTAAATTTTTAGAATGATTGGGGCTATGGAAAAATCAGCAGAGCGATACTTCGCTAATAACCGTAAACCCGCCCTTCCCACTTGCTTACATTAACTTTCCAGCAAAGCACTTCCCGGAGTGATGGTTGACTAAATTTAAAATCTTTGCCTGTATATTTTTGCATAATTACATTCAAGGTTTCTGTTTTTTCCTCTTCATTTTCAATAAAACTTACTTCGCCATAAGCCCTGATGCTTCTGTATTTCATGCTGTAACTACAAGCCACATCTTCATTTTGCCAGCGCAAATGATGATCTGTTGTGAAATTAATGCATACATGTGGATTTTTTTTAAGGATATCAATTTTACGTCCTGTCTGTGCTGAATGAAGAAAAATCACGCCATCTGTCAATCCAAAATTCATGGGAACCAAATAGGGCATTCCCTGCTCATCAGCCATCGAAACAAAGCAAACTTCGCATTTATCGGCTGTATCCAATACCTCCTGCGGGTTAGTCAACATGCGTGGCTTCATCGGTAATTCCTTTCTTTTTTCCTATCGTTAAGATTAATAAAATAATTCATTACTGATACAATGAGGCTGAACCAAAGCGCTGTCCAAAAACTGGCAAGTTCAAATCCCGGAACTATACTATCGGCAAGGAGTGCAATCAGGGCATTGATAACCAACAAGAATAATCCAAAAGTAAAAATTGTGATTGGGATAGTGAAAATGATTAGAATGGGTTTTACAATCATGTTGAGCAATGCCAAAACAAACGACACCAGTACAGCGGTAAAATAATCACGAATCATTACACCATTGAGCAACCAGGAAGCTACCATAATCGAAAAGGACGACAACAAAACTTTTACAATAAAATTCATGGTATTTGATTTAAGATGGTAAAAATAAGTAGTATTGGGGTTTTTAGACTAAACTCAAAACATCAAATAATATCAAAGCATTTACTTTTTTGCCAGATTGCTCTCCTCTTCATTTGGGAAGGAGAGGGTGTAAATCAACGATTCGAGCTGCCTTATCAAATCACGTTTTTCCTGACTTGGGTTATAAACATAACCGTCAAGAGTTACAACACGATTATGACGTTGATCGATAAGCGTGTAATTTATAAAAGGCCCACCCATAAAATCGCCTTCCAAATCCCATAAACCGCGCGTTTCAACTGCATAATTCCCGTTAAAATCAAATGTTTTTACAACTGGTGGTTCTACCATCGATACTTTCATATATGAACCTTCGGAGGGTCCGGGGATATGTTTTTTACTTATTGAATCCCGGATTTCGATAATGCGCTTATAATTAAAAGTTACGGTGTCGGTGTAGGGGTAGGTGTAAATCATAATGGCCTGGCTAAATCTTTCAGCCTCGCGTCTTATCCAAACAAAATTATCCTCCTGTGTTGCAACATAAAAACTTTTTGGAATAAGGATATTAAGATCGTATTTTTCATTGAGCATCTTAGTTATTTTAAAATCCTCGATAGCGCCGTAAGCAAGGTTTACCCTACGTCGTTCGTTAGCATTGAAAAGCTCCAGGAATGCTTCTTTATTTTCATCAAATTCTTTGTAAAATGCTTCCTCGCTCGGCACAGTAATCTTTACCACGCGTTGCGGGCTCGACCAAAAGTCGGATTTTGTTTCCAATATGGCTTCTTCATACTTATCGTTAATATCCACAATAAATACGTTATGATGGATTCTAAGCATCTTCGACAGATTATCTTCAGGAATGTGGGCCATGTTAAACCTGCTCTCGGGTTGAGGCAATCCGGGGACTTCCTGTCCAAAAAATTGTGAAATAGTTTCTCCCACCCGGCCTTTCCAGGTGGCTTCATCGTTAGTTACAACAAGTAGTTCATTTGTTCCGCCCGTTGATGGTTGCAATCCTGTGCGATCCATATTGGTGCATCCCGGAATCATTATCAAGATAAGAAACGAGAAAAATAAAATGTTTAACAATTTACCGGCAGTTTTCATAATCTTATAGCTTTGGTTAATAAATGCATTTTAGCTTGAAACAGCCACTTTCAACTTTTGTCCGGGTTTCAATCTTCGGCTGTTGGTGATGTCGTTCAACTGTTTAATTTGATTAACGGTAACTCCATCGTATTGTTTTGCAATGTCCCATAAGGTATCACCACTTTTTACGACATGAATTATGTATTTCACATCGCCCTTTCCGGTTTTTATTACTTCCGTGGTAGTTTGTCTCGTGGGCTCATACACCGTTAACTTTTGGTTTGGATAAATTGTGGAACTTTTAAGGTTATTCCAGTTTTTTAGATCGGTGGTTGAGCACTTATATTTTTTAGCAATAAGGCCGAGGTTTTCGCCATTTCTAACGGTGTGATATGATTTATCCCCTGATCGTTGAACTGTTGATGTTTTTGATCCTGAAGTAGCATTGCCATTAGGATTGGCATATACCGTAAGCTTCTGGCCGGGGTAAATGGTAGATCCCCGTAAATTATTCCACGATTTTAAATTTGTAACCGAGGTACGGTAACGTCGGGCAATATGGCCAAGCGTTTGGCCGCTTCGCACGATGTGTACATTCCTGCTTTTGGCCTGTTCGATTTGTGCCAGCAATTTATCGCGTTCTACACCTTTTTTAGTTTTATACCGGTAGATTTCTTTTTCGTTTGAAACAAATTCGCCAATGTAGGTGCGGGGCAGCCGGAGGGTATAAACATCATCAGCATCAGCCGGAATAATACCTTTTTTAAATGAAGGATTTAAAAACTTTACATCGTTGTATGGAATACTTAAAAACTCGGAAATCTGGTCAAATGAAAGCACATCATGAACATGCACGGTATCGATGCCATTAAATAAAATGCCCGGGTCAACCGGATAGAGATTGTGCTCGGTCGAGTAGTTCATCACGTAGTAAACTGCAATAAAAGCCGGGACATACCCTCGTGTTTCGCGCGGAAGGTAAGGCCAGATAGCCCAATAGCTTCTTACGCCTCCTGCACGCCTGATGGCCTTGTTAACATTACCGGCTCCAGAGTTATAAGCAGCCAGTACCAGCGACCAGTTTTGGTAAATATCGTACAAATCGCGCAGATGTTGTGCTGCTGCCACAGTTGATTTGTAGGGGTCATACCGATCGTCAACAAACGAATTAACCTGAAGATCGTAGGCTTTTCCTGTTTGGTACATAAACTGCCACAATCCCTTGGCGCCGGCATGTGAGCCGGCGTTTGGTACAAGCGCCGATTCAACCACAGCAAGATATTTTAGTTCTAAGGGAAGATTGTATTGATCCAAAACTTCTTCAAACATCGGGAAATACAATTCAGAAAGTCCCAGTAGCCTGGACGAAAGGTTTCTTTTTTTAAGCGAATAAAGATCAATGAAGTTTCTTACTGTTTTGTTGTAAGTAAGTTCAAAAGGTGTGTATCTGTTAAGCTTATTAATTCTTGCCTCATATACCGAATCAGTAAATGAAGGAATTTCACCGACAGTGTAATTGTATATATTGAGTTTGTCCCTGTCGGTAATAAAATGATCATCATTAAAAAAGCGGATATTGGCGAGGCTGTCAAGAATCCGAACTACGGGCGATTCCTGAACAAGAGAATTTGAAAGAGCAGGGTTGTTGAGTTTTAAATTCGAAAAGGTAATTAATGTGTCATGGTAGCCCACCGATTCAAGGTATGAAATTGTATCGTAGCTTAAGTTTGTATCGGCAAGGGCAAAAATATCAATACCGGGGTTTTGGGTGGAAATATTTGTTGTAGTTTCTTCTTTATTCACAGTTAAGTCAGCATTAGATTTATCCGGTTTTATAGCAGCCTCATTATCCTTGCCTGTTTTGTTGAAAATGCTGCACGATGAAATAAAAAGCGTGATAACAAGTGATAGGGATAAAAGTCTGATGGCTGTTTTTATGTTTTGCATATACTTTGTCTCTTTTAAAAAAATTATTTAAATTGAATGAATTTGCATTTTTTGCCACTAAATTGTAGCTAAAAAACAAATATTTGTAAGCATTCTGTTTAACTATTTAACGATCGAAATATTATAAGCGGCAAAAGTAATTCTTTCCGGAGTATTTATAAATGATTCCCATTTTTAAACATTTTTTAAATATTATGTCCCATTTTGGTAATTAATATGGATGCGAGTAGCGGATACATGAAATTATTTTGGCGCGAATCCGATATTTTTTTTTACAATACAGATGCTGTTAATAAGATTGTTAATGAATGTTTTTATTTTATAAATATATTTTTCAATTATGTCGATGGTTCAATGATTTTAATTGGCAATATTATTGTAATGTCCTATTGTCCCAGTAAAAAAAATATATATGCAGGAATTAGCTAACATTGAAGCTTTGGTTAACAGAGCGCATTATCGCAATGAATATCTTGAAGTTGAGATAGAAAAGGGTTTGGAAAAAATTTTCAAAAACAATTACTATTTTCCTGCAGCATACTACAATCATCTTAAAAAGATATTACTCATGATTACCGGAATTGAGAAATCCGCCAATTTCGGGTATTATTTTTATGAAACCCTCCACGAAAATCCTTTTCCATTTTGCCGTGAAGTGCTTAAGAGCGCTATATATAATGAGAATTACTACAACTTGAACGACAAGGCATTAAAGTCGTATGTAAGGGTGTATTTGATTGAAACAGGGTTTGATTCAAGGGCAATACTCCACTATGATGAAATTATCCCCGAAGGCCACGGATATCATTATTTTGAAGCTTTTGCCGAAATCGAACTACATAAATTCCAGAATAGTTTGGATGTAAAGCCAGATTTTTTTGGGGTGCTGTACGCGGTATTAAATAGAGATGCTTTTCCAATGACACAAAAAAAAGCTACAACTATTATTACTTTTCTAAAATTAAGGCAATTCTTACCTTCCTTAATTGGGAAATCGTACCAGATACTTGGAAACAGCAAAAGAACTTCGGATCAGGTACTGGTGTTGATGCACTTGATAAAAGCCATTTCATTGTTTGAAAACAATAAACTCCCTGAAGCTATTGACGAAGCAATTAAAGAGATAATAAATTGTAGATGCAATGGTATGCTGTCGGAGAAATTAGTGCCTTTTGAAAAACGATTTGTTAATTTTATCAACCAACAAAGCAAGGAATTGAATTTTGTATAGCTCCTTGTAATTTTTCTTCAAAACACAATTTCCCAAAACCCTTTTTCCTTTTGAAATGATTCCTGCAATAAAGCCTCCGGCTAATGACCCTGCCATGTAAGAGATCAATAAGGGCAGAAGAATGATGTTGGTTTCTTTCGGAGTAAATAGTTTGATTATTATTTTGCCCTTCCATCCACAACCGGGTATCCTGCACCTTCCCAATCGCTATAGCCGCCTTTTATAAAATATGCTTTGCTGAATCCGCCCTTTTTCATTTTTGACCTGATATGTTTTATTTTTCTCCCTTCCCAGCAGTAAAGCAGGTAAGTTTTGGTTTTGCCGGAATTTTTTTCATAAATTTTAAATCTATATATTTACAATATCTTTTACAAAAATAGGCTAAAATGGAAATTAATTTTTAAGTAAAAAAATTTTGAAAATGGAAAATACATCATCAAAAAAAGTAGATTGGAAAAATTTCAGGGATTGGTTGCAGGTCATTGTAATTATTGCAGCCACCTTAATTGGTGCTTACGAGTTTGTTTATAAAGACGTTTATAAACCCTCTATCAGGCCAACTTCGCTTAATGTTAAAGCCAATATTGAATTGGTTGGGAAAAAGGATGGGATGTGCCTGGTTCGATGTAAAGTTGTTACTGAAAATCCCACCGACCGCCGAATTTATATTCCGGCATTTTGGCTTACCGTTCGAGCTTACGCCATTGATGAAGAGCTTCCAAATCTAATAAAGATGAATAGGGAGTTGGAGGAAACAAATAAGAAGTTAAAAAAAATGTTATTATCGATTTACCCCCGAATTAGTGAAGCTGAATTATCGGAGATTCAATCTCCATATAGGGAAAATTGCCAGAGTTCACGAAATATGAATGTGGTTATAAATGACTCATCAAGCCTCAACCCTAAGCATAAATTATACGGAGAGCTTACCTATCAAAAAAAACTGGTGGATGATAGTTTTTCGTGGTGGGAACCCATGGATAAAACAACCAATGAAGTAGTGTTTGCTGTACCTGCCGGAATTTACGATTATCTTGAAATGAGTGTAAACTATTTCCATACAAGATACATCAACGATATTTCCGAACCTTCATGGTCGATAAATCAGGATAGCTCGTTGATGGTTTCGTTTTCCTTAATGGAGCATAGTTCTGATTCTACTGCCTTTGCTGAATGGCAAAAAAGAACCGCCTCGGGTTATAACTGGAATATTACAACATTGCCATTGTGGGAATAGTTATTCCTCGGGCAAAAACATTGGATCCCATGGTGGGAGCATAATTGGCGTTGTTTCAAGAATATCTAATACCACAGAACTGATGTATTTTTTCTTGATAACGAGCCTGAACATGTACTCATCAAACCACCGGTCAGTCATTATAAGATAGCCGTCAAAACCGGCTTTTGGCCCCCAACTGTTTTCGAGCAGCCATTTACGGATTTCTCCCCCCGGGGTCAGGTCAACGCCAACCAGGTTCATGCCATGGCTTGAACCGCTCGCAAAGGTTTGAATCCGTTCGGTTTTGCTCATATCGAAATCAACACCAAAAAGATCGTTATAATCGTAATTGTTTACATCCAGGGTTCCTTCGTCTTTATTGAGTTGTTTGCCAACATCACACGAAAAATACATGGCTTCATTTTCGAGTATCGAGGTTTTGGCAAAGGTTTTAATTTCGTTGGCAGGCAGGTTAATGTACTTCCAGTTTTCACCTTCGTAAACATGCCTGTCGTAATCAATTTCATAAAGTTTGTAATATTCCCGGCTTGGATCGTTCATAAACATCACATAGTCGTTAACATCTTCGTTCACAAAATCATTGTAAAATGAAATGGGAGTATAGGATTTCAATTCCGAAAGTTCACCATTGGCTTTTTTGTAGCGCCACTCAAAAGTTTGTGGGGGTTCGCCTAATGTACGAACCAGGATATGATAAATCTCCGATAACATTTCAATTTTCTGCTGTCTTAAACTTGACTCATTGCTGCCCATCGCTGCTAATTTCCTGATTTCGATGGCTTGCTTCCTGAGTTTCCTTGCCAACATTCTCGACATCCATCTCGTGGCTTCCGAATTTTTGGTATCGGGCATAATCTCAGCGGGTACAAGGCCGTATTTCTCAAGCAGATCAGCAACGCCGGTCCACTGTCCGCCATCGCCAATCGGATTTTTAAGCAGCCATTCCACACGTTTATCATCCAGTGGTTTGTCAGCGGTTTGAATGATGCCTTCAAGAAAAAGGTTTGCTTTTTCCAGTTGATCGTAAAAGAAAGGATAAGTTTGGGACAACTCAAAGGATTCCATGTCATGTTTTTGGATAGCCCTGGCACGAATTACATTCAGGCCGGTGTAGAGCCAGCATCGCCCCGATGACTTTTGATCGGTGATTCCTTTTGAACTTACCCTATTCGAAATGTATTTATCTACTTTCCCAATGTTACTCCGGCTGAGGGCCAGATTTTGAATATCATTGTTCGAGATGGCGTTAGTTAATGCCGTGTTTTCCGGTGTGTGTTCCACATTTTTTTGAAGGGTTTTCAGGATTTCAGGTGTCAGCATTCCGGGTTTGTTGGTTTGTCCTGAAAGGTTTATCGTTACAAAAACGACAAATAGTACAATAAGAAATCTTTTCATTTTATTTTTTTTTTATAAAAAAGAAAAGTCGTTTTACAACTTCCTGATCTGAATAAAATCAGTTGGTTACGAAACGACTTTGAATTGTTTTAGTAAGTATTTCAATTTTTATCTCGCGTAGTTGATGGCTCTCGTTTCACGAATTACTGTTATTTTTATTTGTCCGGGATAAGTCATTTCATCCTGGATTTTCTTTGAAAGGTCGTACGACAGCAATTTCGATTCTTCGTCCGAAACATTTTCAGCGCCTACAATAACCCTAAGTTCACGGCCGGCCTGGATGGCATAGGTTTTTACCACTCCGGGATAAGTAAGGGCAAGGTTTTCAAGGTTTTTAAGTCGTTGGATGTATGCTTCCACAACTTCGCGTCGGGCACCTGGTCTTGCACCTGATATTGCATCGCATACCTGGACAATTGGAGCCAGCAAAGTGGTCATTTCTACTTCTTCGTGGTGAGAACCGATAGCATTGCAAACTTCTTCATTTTCCTTGTATTTTTCGGCCAGTTTCATACCAAGCAAGGCGTGGGGTAATTCTGACTCGGTGTCGGGCACTTTGCCGATGTCGTGAAGCAATCCTGCACGTTTTGCCTTTTTGGGGTTAAGTCCGAGTTCAGCGGCCATGGTTGCGCAAAGGTTTGCAACTTCGCGGGAGTGTTGTAGCAGATTTTGCCCGTAAGAGGAGCGGTATTTCATTCTTCCAACCAGCCTTACCATTTCGCTGTTCATACCATGAATACCCAGGTCGATGCAGGTACGTTTACCGATTTCAATAATCTCCTGTTCGATTTGTTTTTTTGTTTTACTCACAACTTCTTCAATACGTGCAGGGTGAATCCTGCCATCGGTAACCAGTTTGTGAAGTGAAAGTCTTGCAATTTCGCGTCTTACAGGATCAAATCCCGAGAGGATAATTGCATCGGGGGAGTCATCAATAATAATTTCAATGCCTGTAAGGGCTTCAAGTGTACGGATGTTTCTGCCCTCACGGCCAATAATTCTTCCTTTAATTTCATCGCTTTCAATGTTGAAAACTGAAACAGTATTCTCGATTGTATTTTCGGCGGCAGTTCGCTGAATAGATTCTACAATAATATGACGTGCCTTTTGATTGGCGGTTAGTTTGGCTTCATCCAGGATGTCCTGTATGTAAACCATGGCCTCTGTTTTGGCCTCATCTTTAAGTGTTTCGATAAGTTGTTTTTTGGCTTCTTCAACCGAGAGGCCTGAAACAGCTTCAAGTTGGGCAACCTGTTTTTGTAAAAATTTATCAAGCTCTGCTTGTTTTGCATTTACAACTTCAAGTTGCTGGCCGAGGTTTTTCTTAACTACATTAAGTTCTTTGTCTTTTCTGTTTGTTTCTTCAAGTTTTTGTGAAAGGGTTATTTCTCGTTGTTTAGCACGATTTTCTTCATTTTGGATGTTTTTCTCTCGTGTTTGAAGTTCATGGTGGCGTTGTTGAATTTTTCTGTCAAGGTCAGTTTTGCGCTGTAAATTAATCTCCTGGGCTTCAAGGATTTTCCCCTTTTTCAGGACTTCAACTTTTTCCTTTGCTTCATCCAGCACCTCCTGGCCTTTTTTTTCGAGTTTTTTACGGAGTACTGTTGAGGAGAGCAGCACACCGAGGCCTGCGCAAAGTACTCCAACAATAATGGCAATCAAGTATGTTTCCATTGTTTATTAGTTTTTAATGAGGGTATTAGGAAAAAAAAACCCGCACTAATCCATTTGAGTTTAGTAAACCCCATTCTTAGATGGTTAGGGTTGCTGCTGGCGATCAAACGTCCACCGTCCCGGAAATTCCGGAATCCCGAATATTCGGGATGAGGCCTGTTTTAGTTCCAACTTAACGTTCCCTTGAGTTTAAAGTGTTGAGTTTACAAACATTAAAAGATTTAATGCGGGCTAAATTTTAACCAATTAAAAATCATGTTGAATGTTTTAAATGGCTTAATCTTTTTTCAAAGAACGAATCCTGGACTTATGTTGACAGTTTTTCGGTTAATAACCTGTCGATTTCTTCTAATTTACCTGTGAGCTGTTTTTGCTGAAATTCAACCTCTTGCTCTAATTCGTCGTTCCTGATTGCATTTTGCAATACAACCATGGCAAGCAAGTCTTGTTTATCTTTAAATTCAAAATTCTCAGCATATTTTCTGAGACTCTCATTAATTTTACTAAGCACATTCCTAATTTCTTCTTCTTTATTACGGTCAATGTTTAGTCTGTATTCTCTGTCAGCTATATTTACAGTTATTTTTAAAGAACTCATCAGAGTTTTATGATACTATTTTTAATCGTTCAATAGACCGATACACCGATCAACTTCCCGCAAGAGTCCGTTTACTAATTTCTTTGCATCTGTTGAACCTTTTTCTTTTTCTAATGCCTTCGCAAATTTAATTATATGTTTACTGTATTCTAATTTTTTAATTGTTAATTTCAACTCGTTGATCTCATCAAGTAAGAGCCGATTATGCTCAAGCAATGCTGAGTTTTTGGTTTTGTATTCCTGATACTCGCTTACAAGTTTTCTTGCTTTAAACTCAATCTCACTTACAACAGTTACCAAATCATTCATAAAAAGCAAAATACATCATGATTACAGAACTTTACAAAATTAGAAAAATTTGTAAACAAAGGTTTCATAAAAATAGTTTTTTAAATCTAAATTTCTTTATTTTCTGTCTTTTAAGTATTAAGGCATTGAATTACAGATTTTAATGATTGATTTATCTATTCAAGATTGTTTCTATTTCGATTCATTCTAAAAAACAATTGCACGACAATGTTACAATCTGCTATGTTTTCGTTCACTTTTTATAAATTTGTAAGAAAAAATACATAAGATGAATGAAGCATTTTTACATTTTGTTTGGAAATACAAAACTTATAATCCGCTTGTAAAAACCGCAGAAGACCTGCCGGTTGAGGTTTTACAAACCGGCCTGCATAACACCGATGCCGGTCCTGACTTTTCTAATGCAAGAATAAAAATTGGAGAAACCACCTGGGCCGGTAATGTTGAAATCCATATTAAAGCATCAGACTGGCATGTTCACAAGCATCAGCAGGATGATGCCTACACAAACATTATTCTGCATGTTGTTTTTGAGAACGACCAGGATATTTACGACAGGAATGGTAACATACTTCCAACCCTGGAACTCAAAGGGATGATTGATGAAGATGTTTACAAGCGCTATTTTTATTACATCAACAACCAGTTGTGGATTCCTTGCGAAAAGGATATAGGTCTTGTAAATCCGATTACCATAAAAGGATGGATGGAAAGGCTTTTTGTGGAACGAATGGAGCGCAAAGTGCAGATGCTTCAAACCTTGTTTGCTCATAACGGAAACAGCCTCGGCGAAACATTTTACCACGTCCTGGCCGGAAATTTTGGATTTAAAACAAATGAGCAACCCTTTCTTATGTTGTCACGGATATTGCCAATATCAATTTTAGGAAAACACAAAAACAGCCTTTTTCAAATTGAAGCAATGCTTTATGGGTGCGCGGGTATGCTTACCGGCAACTTCAAAGATGATTATCCAAATCAACTTTTGCAGGAGTTTAAATTTTTGAAAAAAAAGTATGGCCTAACTGTAATGGAGGGACACCTTTGGAAATTCCTCAGGTTGCGACCCACAAATTTCCCGGGCATCAGGATATCGCAACTTGCTGCTTTGGTTTATAAATCAGAAAGCCTCTTGTCGAAAATTCTGGAGGAAACAAAGGTCGAGAATGTAAAGTCATTTTTTAATGTGAAGGCTTCAACCTATTGGGACGATCATTACAACTTTGATAAATCGTCAAAAAAGATTACAAAGTCATTGGGTGAAAGCGCTACTGAGAATCTAATCCTTAATACCGTGGTTCAGTTTTTATTTTTCTATGCCAAACTGAAGGATGAACAGCAATATCGGGATAGAGCCATAAATTTTATGCTTGGCTTAAAGCCCGAAAATAATAGCATTATCGCACATTGGGCCTCAGTTGGGATTAAAGCCCAAAATGCTTTGGAATCGCAGGGGCTCATCGAATTGAAAAATAATTACTGCAAAAAAAAGCAATGCCTGAAATGTGCCATCGGAACCAAGCTACTGAGAGAAAGAATATAGGATTAAAGAAGGCCTTATGGTGATTAATAATTAATTATTTAAAATGTATCGAAGCCAAAGCATGACCCACAAAAAGCTTTTTGTTTCATGTTTTTTTTAAAATTAATAAACTTAAATGCTTAATATTGCATAGTACAAATAGCCTGATATATTGATATGAAGGAGGGAAACAGGAAAATTTTAATTGCATTAATTTTGCTTGTCATAATTATTGCGATTGGCATATTTGGTTACGTGTTGATCGAAAATTTTGGTTTTATTGATGCGATGTACATGACAATTATTACCCTTACAACTGTAGGGTTTGGCGAAGTACATCCATTAAGCCAGGAGGGGAAGGTATTTACTGCTATACTGAGTTTTATCAGTCTTGGTTTTTTTGCCTATGCCATATCAGTAGTTACCACGCATTTTGTTGAGGGGCAGTTAAACGATTTCCTTCGATTGAAAAAAATTAAAAAGAATAAGAAAATGGAAAATCATGTCATCGTGGTTGGTTTTGGCAGAAATGGCCAACAGGTAATTGAAGAGCTGTCGGCACACAATTATACTTTTGTTGTTATTGATCAAAAGCATGAGGCTTTGCAACATTATCAGGGAAAGCCAATTCGGTTTGTTGAAGGTGATGCCACCGAGGATGTAACCCTTGAAAAAGCCGGTATAACAAAAGCGCGTGCAATAATTTCAACCTTGCCCAATGATGCAGATAACCTGTTTGTTGCACTTACTGCAAAGTCATTAAACCAGGGTATTACCATTGTAACAAGGTCAACAAATGAGGCAAATGAGAAAAAACTAAGGGCTGCTGGAGTGAAAAGCGTGGTGATGCCCGAAAAACTTGGTGGAGCGCACATGGCCAAGCTCATTGCACGGCCTGATATTGTTGAGTTCCTGGAGCACCTATCGATTACGGGTGAAGATCCGACCAATCTCGAAGAAATAGAATGTAAACACCTTCCTATAGATTTTATTAATCGTACCATATATGAGATTGGGGTAAGGAAAAAGTCAGGGGCAAATATTGTTGGTTTTAAAACCCCCGAAGGTAAATACATTATCAATCCAACGCCGGATACAAAAGTAATTCCTAACTCTAAGCTTTTTGTTCTGGGTACGCGCCAACAAATCGACAGTATGAAGATTATGCTCAGCGGTGGCCGGTTTGACGAAAAAAAATAGCAATGTTAATTTTCCTGAATTGATACCTTGGCCTGTTAAATCAATTCCCTCAATTGAATAGAGCCTGTCTTTTTAGTAATGTTTCCCGCAGGTTTTATCTGCGCTAATCAGCGAAATCTGCGGGAGGTTTTTTTTTATTATTGAAAATGGCCGACTTTGTGGACGGGCAATAAATAGTGTCGGTCTATAAACTCTCCATCCACCACACACCCCTCTAACTCTCCGCCATCTGGCGGAAGAACCAGCCAGCGCCTTGGCAGTGAGGGATTTCCCCTTTAGGCCAGCCTCGCCGGCCAGGCGGGGGACTAAGGGGTCGCGCGGGCAAAATCAGGAAAGAGCTGACTTTATGGACACGCACTAAATAAGGTAGTCCTGTAACATTGTCAAACCTGAAAGGTGGCAAAATAAGCACTTCTGTATTCCCGTTTTTTACAGTCCTTCCTTCCACATCCAAATATTTCCGGTAGGCATTTTTGTCATCAAAAGAGCTTATTACTGCAAAATTAAATATTTGGCCCGCTCCTGTATAGCTCATCCTTGAATTCACATGAAAATACGGTACAAAGTTCGGCCAGCTATGATAAATTTTTACTTCATTTTTTGAGAATGTTGTAATGGGTTTGGAAATCCAAAAATGTCCAACCCCGTTCAATAAATTTTCCTGCGTTGCAATTTCGTCTATCTCTTTTACAAATTCAGGGTAATAATTAAAAAAGTTACGAATTCCTGATCTGGATAGATGCGATGTTCCGATAGCCATGAAAACTATAAAAAGTACCAGGCAAGTTATTTTCAATAAACCGGTAATCACTTTTTTGTTGAACCTCAAAGATGAAAAGTAGTAGATTATTATCGGGATATTGATCATGGATAAATAGAACGCGCTGATATTGTACCTTAGGATATGTTTCGCGATGTAGGTACCTGTAACAACCGGCATCCAAAAAATGATCTGGATGTATATTACCGAAAACAGGATATAAAATGAAAGTGGGGATTTGAAATCACCTTTCCTGATTAATTTTATGGAAATAAAAAACTGTAGTATCCAGGATAAAAGCGAAAGTAAAATAATGATGGTGTAAGTATTCAGGGCTAAGATAAAGCCTGCCAAATCGGCCATCATTGTTTTGAATGCCGGCAGGATGTTGACAAATGAGATAACATCGGGGGTAGGGGAAAGGTAAAGAAAGCGGCCATCAACAAAATTCTGTAAAAGAACCCCAAGTGAAGTTGATAGGATAATAGAGAGTGAAAGGATTAATGAAGCCCTGTTTTTGTTATTGATGTATTGAAGGGTCAGGACAAATAAAATGGGCAAGGAATACATCAATATAAAAATCCGGTCTGAAAAAACGCTGAGCATCGATAAGATAAATATCCAAACGAGGGTCGGGATTTTCGGCCTGTTTAAATAACTCAGGCTAAGTGTTAATGTAAAGAGCATCATTACGAAAGCCCCCACATGATTGGTGCTCACGAGTGCGAATGCTGCAAAAATGATGTCGTTGGAAAGGATTGCTCCCAAAAGAAACATCATCATCATAAAGCCGGCAAATCCTGCCAGTAGCCAACTGTCTTCTGAAAACAGCTTCCTGAAAATGAGAAGAATTCCAATAAAAATTAATAAATGCTGTAGGATTCCAAAAATAAATGTTGTAATGATGGTGTCGCCGGTAATGGCCATGGTTGTAAAATAGATGGCTGCATCGGGGATAAGGAGAATGGATGGATTAAGCCAGAAGGTTTTGAAGGGATATCCTTCCACGAATAAACCTTGATACAGCGATGAAAAGTAAAGCGAATCAGGATTGAATACATAATCATAAACCCTGTATTCTTTCGAGAAAATGGCAAGCACCAACACCGGCACCAGGGCAAAAGTGAGGAAATAAAATATCTTTCCGGTGTTTGTTGACTGAAGCTTCATTACAAAAAATCTATTCCGGGTCTTTGTTAAGGATTTCGTTGGTGAGCCCGGTTAAATTAATCCCGCCAAAATTTCCTGAACTCATCAGCAATAGATTGGCATTTTTATAATCCTGATTTTTCAGGAATAGCTCCAATTTCTTTGCATCAGTAAATACATTTAAATCTGCCTGCCCAAAACCCTGCTTTACATCTTCGGTGGAAATCGGGGGCAATTTTTTTAACTCCAGTGCATGTTTGCTAAAAAATACGATGGGAACATCGGCGGGTTTTAAGCTATCGCGATAGTGCGACAAAAAATGTTTGCTAAGGCTGCTATAAGTATGGAGCTCCATCAAAGCTACAAGTTTCCGCCCGGGGTACTGCGATTTTACTGCTTCAACCGTTGCCTTTAGTTTTGAGGGGGCATGGGCAAAATCTTTGTAAATGATGGTATTTTCGGTTTCTGCAATTTTTTCAAGCCGCCGGGCAGCGCCTTTAAAACTTTTAATGGCATCGAGAAATTGCTGATGTGATATGCCCAGTTGCTCGCAAACCATTCTTGCCCCTTCCAAATTCATCAAATTATGTTTCCCAAATATGTGAAGCGGTATGTCTGATTTATCTTCTGCTTTTAGGCAGGTAACTCCATCTTTGATAGAAAAGTCAGGTGTAGAATAGGACATTATAATTTCCGGGATTGCCCCGGAATTAATGCAGTTTTTTACAATCTGCGGAAGTTCGGCATCATCAATACAATAAACCAAAGCGCCCTTTTTATCAATATCCCGGATTAATAATTCGAACTGATTTTTATAACCTTCCCAGGTGGGGAATACGTTGATGTGGTCCCACGAAATGCCACTAATCAGGGCAATAGTTGGTTTGTAGTGCAAAAATTTTGGCCTGGGGTCGAGCGCAGAGGTAAGGTATTCGTCACCTTCGATTACAATAATTGGCGCATCAGTTAATTTTACCATCACGTCAAAGCCATCAATTTTAGCCCCAACGAGGTAGTCGAAATCTTTTTCAAAATACCTCAACACGTGCATTACCATCGAGGTAATTGTGGTTTTGCCATGACTGCCGGCAATGACAACCCGGATTTTCCCCTTTGATTGTTCATAGAGATATTCAGGGAAAGAATATATTTTAAGGCCAAGTTCAAGAGCCCGGTCAAGTTCAGGATTTCCTTTTTTAGCATGCATGCCAAGTATTACAGCATCAAGATCGGGAGTTATTTTTTCGGGATGCCAGCCATACTCTACCGGTAAAATTCCATGAAAGGCAAGGTTAGTTTTAGCAGGATCGAATATTTCATCGTCCGAACCGCTTACTTCGTATCCTTTAAGTTTTAGGGCAATGGCCATATTGTGCATTACCGCTCCGCCGATGGCTATAAAATGAATTCTCATTTGCGCTTAATATTATTTTGCGCAAAGGTAAGGGATATGAGGTTATTGGTTAATAGTTATTGGTTAATAGTTAATGGTTATTGGTTAATAGTTATTCGTTAATAGTTTTTCGTTAATCGTTAATCGTTCGTCCCATTTGCCTACCTCTCTCAAGTCGCTAAGTTCGCCTACCTCGCTCAAGTCGCTAAGTTCGCCTACTTCGCTCAAGTCGCTAAGTTCGCCTACCTCGCTCAAGTCGCTACGTTCGCTTACTTCGCTCAAGTCGCTAAGTTCGCCTACTTCGCTCAAGTCGCTAAGTTCGCCTACCTCGCTCAAGTCGCTAAGTTCGCCTACCTCGCTCAAGTCGCTAAGTTCGCCTACCT
>CAZQIV010000038.1:29425-48913 GCA_964593705.1 uncultured Lentimicrobiaceae bacterium
TCGCTCAAGTCGCTAAGTTCGCCTACCTCGCTCAAGTCGCTAAGTTCGCCTACCTCGCTCAAGTCGCTACGTTCGCTTACTTCGCTCAAGTCGCTAAGTTCGCCTACTTCGCTCAAGTCGCTAAGTTCGCCTACTTCGCTCAAGTCGCTCCGTTCGCCTACTTCTCTCAAGTCGCTCCGTTCGCCTACTTCTCTCAAGTCGCTCCGTTCGCCTACTTCGCTCAAGTCGCTCCGTTCTCCTACTTCGCTCAAGTCGCTCCGTTCTCCTACTTCGCTCAAGTCGCTAAGTTCGCCTACCTCGCTCAAGTCGCTTCGTTCGCCTACTTCGCTCAAGTCGCTACGTTCGCCTACCTCGCTCAAGTCGCTCCGTTCGCCTACCTCGCTCAAGTCGCTCCGTTCGCCTACCTCGCTCAAGTCGCTCCGTTCGCCTACCTCGCTCAAGTCGCTCCGTTCGCCTACCTCGCTCAAGTCGCTCCGTTCGCCTACCTCGCTCAAGTCGCTCCGTTCGCCTACCTCGCTCAAGTCGCTCCGTTCGCCTACCTCGCTCAAGTCGCTCCGTTCGCCTACCTCGCTCAAGTCGCTCCGTTCGCCTACCTCGCTCAAGTCGCTCCGTTCTCTCAAGTCGCCCGTTTCAATCATTCAGTCATTCAGTCATTCAATCATTCAGTCATTCAGTCATTCTTCCGTTTCAATCATTCTCCCTTCCCCCAAATTTATTCCCATTCTAAATAAGCCCCCTAACTCACTGATTATCACCCCCCCCAGATACCCTAAACTTTACCCATTTAATTTCCAACACTTGACTTTCGCGTTTTGATGTTGTATATTTGGCATCAATTCTTAAATAATAACTAACTAAACAACCGATTCAAATGAAACATTTCAAACTTTTTTCAGCAGTTTTAGTTGCCTTTTTAATTTCAAGCGCGGCAATCTTTAATGCCTGCAGCAAGCAGGAAACAGAAATCCAAACCCACGACCTTGAGGCTGTGCAAATGACCCAGGCCGATATTAACTTTCAAAACCAAATTGTGTCCTTTAAGGGTAAGCTGGATTTTATGCGTGAACACCCCGGGTACAAATCAGGGGAGGTGATGAGTGTGGATTCAGCGGTTTGGTATGCTGAAGCTTTGTTTAATGCCGAGTATTCCTATGCCGATGAAAGGTATAGCCAAACGGTTGCCGACACCACTACCATAACAGTGGGGCTGGATGCTGGTGGTAGTGTAAGTATGGATGATTTGACCATGCTTTACAACGAGCTGTACGAGATTGTAAGAGATTACTATCTAAACTGTGGATTTAGCGATAAGGGTTTTTTACTTTTAGACCTTGAAGTTTTGGCTGTTTCCGGTAATGAGGCCTTGATTACGGTGCGCTCCGTTACCGGTGAGAAAGCTCCCGGAAGCTTTAATTGGGATTACTTTGGCGAAGATGATGATTGGATATATGGAGGCTATGAGGGGAAATGCGGTGGCGGTTTCTATGGTTTTGATGCTGCTGAAAAGATAGAAATTGCCATCATGGAAAACAGACCTTGCTATTTAACGCCTCCCGGGTTTCAATGGGTATTTTCAGATTATTATACACAGCAAGTGTATGGTTTTGAATATAAAAACGAGTTTGATGAATGTCTGGTTTTTTACATAGCCAAACCTGGTGGAATTTTTACAGATGATGATATTTGCCTTACAACGGAAGTAGCAAGCAGCCAGGATGAGATGAATTTTCATTTTGGCGGTGAAATGGAAATTATCTATACAATTCTGGAACCAGAATTAGATAAAAGGTTTATGGATTGCAACATAGAAGGGAAACAAGATTTTGAATTAGGCACTAATTGTCCAAGAATAAGACACCATAACGAGTTAACCTTTGCCACTGCACATCTTTTACCTATTGGAATTCATTGTATTGAAAAGAAAGCCATTGAATAACAGAAAGTTGAATAACCAAAGCTGACCATCATTGAATGATTGGAAAGTGCAGGCTAAGTTGAAACTTGTTAAAAATCTATATTTTATAAATATGAGAACTGTTTTGTTTTTCTTTCTTTTTGCCGTACATATTACGCTAAATTGTCAAAATTCGTTTGAGCTTACCATAGCTACGGACGAATACGAAGAATTGATTTATGGCACTGAAGATAATAACAATTGTGTGGTATTGGCCGGACGAATTGGGAGTTTCATCACTGAAGACTGGGATCCATACCTGCTTAAAGTGTATCCCAACGGAGATACACTTAGCAGGCGTATTTTTACTCCTGGTACAAATGATTATTTTACATCGATAGAAATATTGGAAGACAACAACTATCTTTTTATTGGCAATATAGCATCGGATACTACCCCACTTCACAAGTCGCTTTATGTTTGCAAAATGGACACCGCCCTGAATATCATTTTTGAAAAATCCTATGACCTTTCAACAGATTTTTACTTTGGGTTTAACTTTTTTAAATCATGCATTGATTTTGATCAAAATATTATTCTGGGAGGGGCAGCATTATACAATGTGGATAATCGTATATACCATCCTGATTTTTCATTCGCTAAGCTCAACCAGCAGGGTGATACACTGCTAACCAAAACTATTCATTTTGTATTAGTGCAGGAGTTTAAGGATATTATTGCCATTCCAGGCACAAAGGACTATATGTGTATGGGAGGTTTAGTAGAAGGCCAGGAGTGTCAGATCAGATTAGATTCTATTTTTAACATACTGGAAATCAATCCGTATTATACTAACCTCGGTCAACCATACAGTATGAAATGGATAAATGACACTTCGTATCTATTAACAAGCCAAAGAAACACTTTTACTAAAAACCCGTCTGATATTGGAATGTACATACTGGACACAAATTTCAATTACCTCAATCAACTTCGGGTTGGAAAACCGGATACCAATGACTATCCTGCTGTTAGGCAAAGTATCGGTTATGTAAACGACACTACTATTTACATTGGTGGTATGGAAGTATTTATTGGATTTTGGCAAACCATACCCAATGCACTGGAGCTGTATGTAGTGGACCGCGATTTGAACCTGCTTGGTTACAAGGAATTTGGTGATGGATGGGCTAATTACAGATTATGGGGTATTTTACCCACATCAGATATGGGATGCATGTTGTATGCTACAGAATATTCGGAAGATAATTATTATGAGTATGATGTTAAAATAATAAAGGTCAGAAGAGAGGATATCGAAATCGAAACCAGCCCCATCACATCAGTCGTTAAGCTTAATTATCCAGTACTATGCAACAGCTACCCAAATCCGGTAAAAAGCATGTTGAACATCCCGATGTTTGAATCAGCATCATTGGCAGGATGTCGATTACAAATCTTTAATTCAGGCGGAAAGATAATTACTGACAGAGCATTGCAGGGTTACGGGAATACACTTCAGGTCAATGTTAGTAATTTAAATCCGGGGATTTACGTATTCAACATTGTTACGAAGGATTATAACAAATTAACCGGAAAATTCATTAAACAATAAACTCAAAAAAGATCATGGTTATGAAAAAAATAATACTATTTATTACTACCCTAATCATAACGATTTCGGTAAATGCCCAACAGGAATGTATCTCCTGCATCGATAATACAATTAATTATGATAAATATGCAAGCGCTATTGGTAAAGAAAACACCGTTTGGGGTTTTTGCTCCCTTGCTGTGGGAGAAGGAAACAACTTAAAGGGTGATTATGCTGTGGCGATGGGGAAACAAAATTATTCAGATGGCATTGCTTCCTTTGCCATGGGCTTTGGTTGCAAGTCCAGTGGGGACTATTCGGTCGCAATGGGTAAAAATTCAAAGACCTTCAGTGATTACTCTTTTGCTATGGGAAATGAGGCTATCGCCAAGGGTTCCGGAGCTGTGGCTTTGGGGTTTGTTGTTGAAGCAAATGCTACTAAATCGTTTGCAGCAGGACAATTTATCAAATCCAATGCTAACAATACAATAACTTTAGGCAGGGGGACAACAAGCCAAACTGGCTTGGTGTACCTGGAAAACAATTTGTCGAACACACTTATGGTTGGTTTTAATAGTAATATCCCATCTTTTTTTATAGGTAGCTCTAGCGGAATGGAAACCACCGGTAAAATCGGTATTGGCAACGTTACCGATCCACAGGCCAAGCTCCATATCAAAGCAGATGCTAATGAAAACACCACGCTCTTTCTGGAATCATCCAATTGGGAAAACAAGTATGCATTAATACAATTGGGGACTCCCCAAAACTCAATAAAGGCAGAAAAAAATATTGGGCTTTCTTTTTTTACCGAGAAAGACTATTTATTCAACGGAGGCAACGTGGGCATAGGCCTAGACAACCCCGGCGAAAAACTCGAAGTGGATGGGAATATTTCCGCCATAGCGTATTTTGGTGATGGCTCAAACCTAGATGGGACAGGCGACAACCTTGGCAACCACATCATGTCTCAAAACCTTTTAACTGCCGGGCATTGGATTAATAGCGACACTGATCCTGATCAGGGCATCTATATTGACGGAGGTGGAAGGGTTGGCATAGGCACTTCTCAAACCAATGAAAATATGCTTGCGGTTGCCGGCGAGATCACTGCAACATATTTCCATGGTAACGGTTCCCAACTTACCGACATTGAAGGCATCAACCTTGGCAACCATATCATGACTCAAAACCTTTTAACTGCCGGGCATTGGATTAATAGCGACACTGATCTTAATCAGGGAATCTTTATTGACGGAGGCGGAAGGGTTGGCATAGGCACTTCTCAAACCAATGAAAATATGCTTGCGGTTGCCGGCGATATTACTGCAACATATTTCCATGGTAACGGATCACAGCTTACCGGCATTGAAGGCGACAACCTTGGCAACCACATCATGACTCAAAACCTTTTAACTAACGGGCATTGGATTAATAGTGACACGGATGAAGATCAGGGAATTTTTATCGATGTAGGTGGAAACGTAGGCATTGGCACCGAACAAACCGATGACTATACACTTGCTGTTGCCGGCAATATACGCGCCAACGAGGTGATGATAATGCATCTCGACGATTGGTACGATTGCGTGTTTGAGGATGATTATGAACTGCCTTCGCTCGCTGATATCGAAGTTTATGTGAAACAAAACAAACACCTGCCGGGGATTCCCTCGGAGGAAGAGGTAATGCAGGAAGGAATAAACCTTGGTGAGATGAATGCCATCCTGCTGAAAAAAGTGGAAGAGCTCACCCTGCACCTTATCAAACAGCAGAAGGAGATTGATGCGCTGAAGAAAGGCATGTAAAGACTCACTGTTTGTGTGTCTCAGGGTATGTAAAGACACACGTATCCCGATGGTCGGGACAGGCCGTGCGTCTCTGGCACGTAAAGACGCACCGCTCCCGATGGTCGGGACAGGTTGTGCGACTCAACATACTCATGTCCATGCGTCTCCACGTACTCATGGCCATGCGCCTCAACATTTCAAAGAGAAACTAATAGGGACGTAAAGACGCACGGCCGTGCGTCTCAACATTCCAAAATAAACCCGCAAACAATGAAAACAATAGCACTAATACTTATCATCCTAACATCGTCGATAACACTACTGGCCCAAACCACCGTTGAGTTCCTGTACGACGATGCCGGCAATCGCACCCATAGGAATATTATTGAATTGCTGCCCGAAACCAATCCCAACGACTCCACCCTGAAAAGCGGGGTGGGTGAAGATAACCTGCAACCCACGATGCCTTCCGCCGGGGTGATCACCGAAACAATTGGCCGCACCACCGTGAAAATCTATCCCAACCCTACCGGCGGGAAGTTTACGGTAATAATGGAGACAAGCGATAACGAAACTATTGGTGGGTTGCAGTTGCTTTCCCTGGCTGGTGAGGAGATCATCAATATCAAAAATCCCCCACAGCGTGTGGAGGCCGATCTCACGGGACGCCCCCCTGGTACGTATTTCCTTTCCATTACCATAAACGGGAAAACCCAAACCTGGAAAGTGATAAAACAGTAATAAATAAACGAAAACTTATGAGCCATGAAAAATCTTTGGAAAATAGCTTCATCCATAAGCATGCACAAAAAATCTATTCGTGAATTTGTGGCTATTCTTACCCAAATGAAACACATTTATGTTACGTCCATATTTATCCTGATCATTATTGCCGGCTACGGACAGACCAAAGATATCACTAAAACCGGAGTCTCCTTCACTTTAGATCAGCCACTTGATCCCGACGATGTTTTTGACTACACCGCCACTGAGTTTGTGAATCTTACCGGCGACTTTGGCTATGAACCTTATTCCGGAAATTGGTTTCATGCCATTTCTGATCCATTGATGGTAATTCCGCCGGGGGAAGGGGAAACCGGTGGCCCCAACCCCGACGATGATGGAGTTGTAGGAACTACTGGGGGCAGTTTCCAGGTTAGCAATACAGGACAGGCCACCTACACCATTCCATTAGAGTTTCCTGGTGGCGTAGCCGGAATGACCCCCGATTTAAGCCTTGTTTACAACAGCGGCGGAAAAGATGGAATCTTTGGCCCGGGATGGTCGTTATCGGGTCTTTCGGTGATTTCGCAGGTACCGGCCAACAGGTATTACGATGGGATTTATGACGCGGCAAAAGGAGGGGATTATAAAAGTGAAGCATATATGCTGAATGGTCAAAGGCTAATTGTTTATTCAAAAGAGGGAATTGGTGATGAAAAAGTTATTTTCAGGAAAGAACAAGATGACTTCAGTAGAATAACGCGGAAAACACTAAGCAGTGAAGACGTTAACGTTTATAGGTTCACCGTACAAACCATGAGTGGTTTAACCTATAATTATGGGGAAAGTGTTGATTCAAGGCAAACTGTGCAGATTGAAGATGACATCACTATTTGCTTAAGTTATTACGTAAACAGGATTGTTGATAATTTTGGTAACGAGATCAATTTTTTTTATTCTGGAAATGAAAGAAGCGAGACCAGTGAAATTTACCTTAGCAGAATTGAATACACAACAACACATGACGGAGGCCCAATTTATAGCATCAACTTTAATTACACAAAACGCGGATTCCCATACACTACATATTACAATTACCAACCTGCCAACGATAACAACCAATCTATAGCCGTAATATCCGATAGCATTGTAGATTATATAGAATGCAGATACATTGAAGGCGATGCCAATAATTATGTAAAAAAGTATGATCTTGAATACACATACCGTGGACCGGGAACTGATAATGCGAACCGCTTAGCACATTTATCTTCGGTACAGGAATTTGGCCTGGAAGATGAAACAGGTGAGCCAATTAAATACAACAAAACTGTTTTTGAATGGGAGGAGGAAAACTATACAACAAATTTGATTGAATATTCCTTACCGAGTATAGTGTTTAATGACAATGAACCTCAGAAATTCTTTGTTGATATAAACAATGATTCACAAAATGAATTAATTGTTGCAGGTTTGTATCAACCAACTATTTTTGACTACGCTGTAAAAGTTTATATTCTTACGGCTGTAAATACTGGTAATGGAGTTGAATATGAAATTTTAGAAACACTTACGTTTGAACCTGATGATATAGTGTATGATGAAAATAAAATATGGTATCAGATTCATTTTGGTGATTATGATGGAGATGGGAATACTGAAATGTTATTTTCACTAAATTGGGTTGAGCATTATCACGACGACTGGTATCGCACAAAAATTTCAATGCTCAGTTTTGATTCGGAGATAACTACATCAGACATATTAAGTGAGGAATATTGGTACACAACATATTCCGCAGATTTTAATGGGGATGGTATTTCGGATCTACTGCTTCAGAAATTCCCTGATGGTAATTTGACATGGAAACTTGGTGATCCTGAAGAACCTTTAGCAAGCAACCAGGATAAAAATGAGGATGGCGATATAATCTTAACTTACGATCCTCCAGAACTTACATCTGATGAACCGTTTAAAATATTGGATGCCAATGGGGATGGTAGAGCTGATATTCTTGCAAATGGTATGCTTAACTTATTGGTTCCGGATGGTGCCCAAATAAAATGGTCATCAGAATCATTTGAGGACTATAACGCAACGTTTTGTAATTTGAATCATGACAGAAAAATTGACGGGATTAAAGCGTCAGGCCTTTATGCATCTACATCCAGTAATTGCAATAGTGATATTTTGGCCGGTTTTCAGGTGAATTTTTATAATGGAACTGGACAGGAACTAGTCCCTAACGGCGAAGCACAAACTTTTGAAGTTACTCTCCCAATGCCAACATTACCTTCAAATATATCTGATTGTGAGGGTCAGGGAACCTCTGCTGAGATTTTAAACATTGCAGATTTTAGTGGAGACGGACTTTCTGATTTCTTGCTCAAAGTAGAAGCAACTGTTGCATTCCGTAATGATACATACAATCAAACAGGAATTGGAACAAGTCATAAGTTTTATTACTTAATAACTTCTCCTACAGGTGAGAAAGTCACTTTGTACAATGCAAGTGGAGGTAACAATTATATTGCAGCAGAGCTAACAGGGGACTTTCAAACTGACCTTGTCGGATTTAGTGATGATAATATTATTGTTTTGTCACCACAATACAACGGCAATTGCATCAGCAAGATCACCAATGGCCTGGGCACCGAAACCAAAATTGAATACGCCTTTTCCGACGATGAGGAAGTGTATGGATTTGACCCTGATGCTGAATATGATTTCCCTCTGATTCCGTACAATGCAAGCAAAAAACTGGTGAAGACAGTTGAGCGCAGCAATGGACGAGGAGGATATTACTCCAAAGGCTATTATTACGAAGATGCGGTGGCACATACCGAAGGCCTGGGTTTTATCGGTTTCGGTGCGGTTACCATCACGGATAACGACCAGGCAATGAAATACAAAACTTCTTATGACATCAACGATACCTACTATTTTAGCTATCCGGTATGGTCAAATAAAATGACTTTGGGCGAACAACTGATTCAACAAACCGTAAATTTTTTTAGCTGCAAAGAATTTGATGGATTCTATGATGGACAACACTATTACTTTCCGAAAAAGGTTAGTAATTCTACAGGTTACTTTAATTTGTCGGACGAAACTCAGTATAAGTTCGAACTGACTTTATATCAGAATTATGATGATTACGGATTTCCGGAAACCATTATCAATAAAAAGGGCATTTCAGTCTATAACCTCACACATGAAACAAGTATTACGCATGTATATCAACATTTTACAACGGATGACCATTGGATATTGGGAAGATTGACCGAGGCCGAAGCTGTATCGTCTGCCCCCAACGCTGCTAACATCACTCGAAAATCAGCATTTACTTATTATGATGATGGTGCTGACGACAGTTATGGAATGTTAAAACAAGAGATTACCGAACCCGATAACAACGAGAAAAAAGTTACCAAAAGCTACACCTACGATGAATACGGAAATATTTTAACAACTACCTATTCAGTAGTGGATGCCAGCATTGAAGAAAGGACTAATGAGACCACATATTCCGCAAATGGCAGGTTTATCGATACGCTTATTAATGCCCTGAGCCATAAAACCACACGACAGTATGACGAAGTGCTGGGTATGCTCGAAACGGAAACAGATGTCGATAACAATTTAACTACCACGTTTTACTATGATGGCTTTGGACACCTAAGCACTACCATTGCTCCCACAGGCAACAAAAGTGTGGTAGTGCTGCGATGGGTGCAGGACGGCGACAGCAAAGCCCCTCCAAATGCAGTTTATTATAGCTGGGCGCAAAGCTCAGGCTCATCCCCGGTTTGGGTTTATTATGATTGCAAGGGCATGGAACTCCGCGCGGTGAAAAAAGGATTCGATCTACGGTACATTTATGTGGACACCTACTACAACACCAAAGGCCAGGTAGATAGAAAAACAGAACCTTACTTTGTGAATGACCCGGTATTTGAAACCGTGTATGACCAATATGATATTTTGGGAAGGGTAGAAACAGTTATCCATCCCGATGATACGGAATCTACCTTTACTTATGATGGCTTAACAACAACCATGACCAACCAACTGGAGCAGACAAGCACAAAAACTTTGAATGCCGCCGGCTGGCTAATACGTAGCACCGACGACAACAACCAGGCTGTTTTACATAGCTATTATAGCAATGGTAAAGTAGATTCTACTATGATTGAGAATTATGAAAACACCAAAAGGAAGTACTATTATGATATTGTTGGAAACCTAATAAAATACACCGATGCATCCCTCGGTACAATCGAACGTGAGTACAATGCTTTTGGAGAGATTACCCTCGAAACAAATCCTAAGGGAGCCACCCAATTTACCGAATACGACAAACTGGGCAGGTTGCGCGAAAAAGTATCCCCCGAAGGCACCACCACCTGGGTGTACGACCAACAAAAAGCCGGTATGTTAGACTACGTGCGTTTGATAAACACTGAAGGAATACAAGCTCACAAGTTAGTATATAATTACGACCAATATCTGCGTACCGAAATGATTAGCGAAAGTATTTTTGATGAAGATTTTTATCAATCATACAGCTACAACGTACTAAGCAGACTAAAAACCTACACCTATCCAACAGGTTATCAAATCGAAAATCGGTACAATTCGATGGGCTACCTCGGCAAGATCGTAAGCAAATACGAGAAAAAGGTGCTATGGGAAGCTACCGTGATGAATGCCCGCGACCAATACGAAACGGTACACCTCGGCGGCAATATTCAGCAGCAATGGGAATATTATGCCGAAACAGGCAGAACATATAAAATTTCCAGCCCCGGCCTGCAGGCCAACGAATACGGCTGGGACGACATCGGAAACCTCAATTACCGCAAAACACTTTCATCCTCCTTCACCGAGAGCTTTGGATATGATGATCACCTCAATCGACTCGAATTTGTTAAACACAATGGAATTGAACATCTTTCGATGACTTACGATGAGCTGGGAAATATTACCAAAAAATCGGATGTGGGGAATTACGAGTACGTGAATACCGACAACCCATACGAGCTCACCGGTATCGACAATAAGCCTCCCACCATCAACGATAATCAGATCATCGATTACAATTCATTTAATAAGGTAAGTTCCATAGTTGAAAAAAATCCTGACACTTACCAAATTGTGCGCGAACTATATTTAAACTATGGTGTGGGCAATCAGCGCATCAAACAAGTGTATCAGGAGGCCGGTTCGCTCGAAGAAACTAAACTTTATGTAGGGGGTAATTTTGAGAAATCGACCGTGGATGGCGTAAGCAAGTGGGTACACTACATCTACTCGCCCCAGGGGCTTGCCGCCATCCTCACCCGAAACGAAAGCGGCGAGGATGTCTTGAACTATGTGCTTACCGACCATTTGGGCTCGGTGCAGTTGCTGGCCGATGCCCAGGGAAATCTACTCGAAGAATACAGCTACGATGCCTGGGGCTTGCGCCGCGATCCTGTTACGCTTGAGGTATTTGTCCCCGATCCCCAAACCGAAAGCGATTACGGCTTTACCGGACACGAACATCTCGATGCCTTTAAGCTGATAAACATGAATGGCCGCATGTACGATCCCGTGATAGCACGTTTCCTCAGTCCTGACCCGGTATTGCAGTTCCCCCATTATACCCAGGGACTGAACCCCTATTCATACACTCTTAACAATCCATTGCGATTTACCGACCCAAGCGGGTACAGTTTGGTGGGGAATCTAATAGCTTTGGGTGTATCCATTGCACTTGCCCCCATGCCGATGCTGGCAATCCTGGCATACTCTGTAGTTATGACCATTGATTATGCCATCGAAAATGGCCGGAATGCAAATATTGGAGATATCGGGAAATACTTTGCTCAAACATTTGCCATGAGTATGGCGAGTATGGGGACATCCAAAGTAATTGGTGATGTTTTTAAACATACGGCAGGCAGCATTTGGAATGAACTGGGAAGGGCTGCGGCGCATGGCCTCACCAACGGGGCTATGCGCATGATACAAGGCGGAAAATTTGAGCATGGCTTTCTCTCAGGATTTGTATCTTCGCTGGGTGGTTCGTTTATGCAGGCATACGGAGGAAATATGAGATTTGAAACACAAGTGGCCCTGAGTGCTGCCCTTGGTGGCACCGCCGAGGCTATTGGCGGTGGCAAATTTGCCAATGGTGCTGTTACCGGGGCTTACGTGATGATGTTTAATCATTTGTGGGAGCAAGGGCAGGTTGAGAAATTTCAAAAGAAATACTTTGGACAGGTGAAGGGTTTAAACAAGATTTTTACCAACGCAGTACCTGATGGATACAGCCTTGACCCGGAAAGTGGAATGTTTAAAAATAATGAAGGTGCGCTTGCAGGAGCTATTACTGACTATTTAGGTGATGGTTTATCGGATGTTTATCTTAGTCCTTATGCTTTGGGAAATGGACCAACTCTTTATAGTATTTTAGGTCATGAAATGATTCACGTTGCACACCATAACTACTTTTTAGACACTTTCGACAAAGGAGCCTCTGAATACGCTGCTTATATGTGGAATTTTAATACAGGTTCACAATTGTTTAGCAGTTATCCAACAAGTTTTGAAAAAGTAATTCCTAGAGATTATTTACATTCTGGTTTAAAAGCATACAAATATGAAAAATTTGGCTTCAATAGCAAGGTATTGTCTTCCGTATGGATTTGGTAAATTACTGAGATTTAATTACATGAAAAATGTATTTTTTTTTATCATATCCATATTATTAATCTTCCTAAGCTGTACTCAACAAAAAAGCCAGGACGTAAGCAACATATCTATTTATTGTCATCTAAAAAATAATAACAATGAACTTGTGTATTGTGTAACAAATAATTATAAAAATGATGCTTTTTTTTTAGATTTATTATCCGAAATAAAACCTGAAATTTTTATTAAGAAAGCTAATGATTCTATTTGGAGAGACGCAACACGGTTGTTCTATTTGTATTTATTAGAGCCAAGGGATAGGCCATTGGAGATTATTGAATTGCAAAAGAAGGAATATGCGTTTAAACCGGAAATTTATAAAAAAGAAACCTCAGATTTCTTTTACATGGTTCTAGATAGGATCAAAAGCAGCAAACTATCATTGAAGGAGGATGAATTGATGATGTTTGACCAAAATATGTGTAGTTCGGTTTTTCTTAAAATGGGCGAATCCTTTTCCGATACAATATCATTGCATGCTATTAAAAAGAAATATCCGGAATATGATCTTAAGTTTGTTTTCGTTTATCCAAGCACATTCCTTTACGATTCAGAAAGGTCATATTTAGATTACTACGTAAATAGTTTTTTGGATGATTCTCTTGGAATCAAAGTTCCTGAAACGTTGGATGGCTACAAATTTGTTTATGAAAGCTCCCTAAAATACGAGTTTATTGTCAGAGCCGATCGATAGAAAGTTAATTCCATTAAAGGTAGTATGTGGATACCCAAGAAGCATAAATCCAACCCCGCTCGCTCGGATTTATAATCCAAGTTTACCACAACTTTATCCGGCCAGCTTAAACCAAGCACGGATTCCGCTTAGGTTTTGCCTGCGCTGAGCAATTTATTTTTAATTTTGTTTTCTGTGAAAGCAAACATATTTACAATAGGCTCTAAACAGCAAAAACCAGCCGAAGCATATCTTCGCTGGGCGGTTCAGCAATGATAAAATACGGAACAAATATGGGCATTGGTGATAAAGTAGCGCTAAATGCCGCCATTGGCGGCACAGCCGAAGCACTTGGCGGTGGTAAGCCTGCCTCGCCCATCAGGGCTGGGTTTGCCAACGGCGCCGTTACCGGGGCTTACGTGATGATGTTTAATCATTTGATGCACGAATGGCATCCAACAAGGACAGGGGCTGCTAAGGTTGCAAAAGGAAAAACCTCAGCCACCGGAAACGAAACTTCTGTACTTGTGTATCTAGATGATAGTGGCAATGATTATTACTGGGTATCCCCTCACGACCCTCGTAATTCTTCAACATCCTCTTATTGGGTAGAACCCCCACCTGCTGAAACTTCCGACCTCACACTTGTTGAGGAGTTTCATTATAGCGTGAGGGATGGCATAACAAAGGATGGCAAGCCAGGATTGATTAAAGGCTCTTTTCAGGATTGGCAGACAGCCCGACAGCTTAACATTCGGGTTACGCACCATACAATCGGTGTGGGTGCCTGGACTTTTGAACCTTCGCTCTTTTTTTACCAGCCACCGGCTGTACTTTACAGGCAATATATACATTGGAATAAAGAAAATCCAATTCCTTCTCCAGAATGGTATAAACCTAAGTAATGAAAATGATGAAAAAGATAGTGATTTTAATTTCGTTTGCATTACTATGCAACAGCATCAATGCACAAATCGAACTTACGACATCTTTGGTGGATAGTTTTGCATCTAAACTTTACAACATAAATTATAGTGATATTGTTGAATATAGCCCCATTCTTAACTTCGCATCACCAAAAGGGCAGCGAAATTCTTTGTATGTTTCGTCAACCTCAATTAAAGTGAAAGCAAATATCCAGGAAAACATGATGATCTACATAAATGCAAAAAATGTGTTTTTTGTGATTTTGAGAAATGTTAGGGTGGACAGCTGTTTGCGTTCCAAATTAATTGAATACGATGACCCCAGGTTTAAGAAAACTTTAGACTCCATCAAATTCGGAGCGGGTCCTTTTTCCGGATTGGTTCTCATGCGAAGTCCTTTAACAGTTTATCGTATTCATAGAAGACCCCTTTGCAAAAACACTTATGTAATTACCTCAAAGAATTATATTCCCTATCTATCAGCTCCGGAAGAGTTTATCCCAATTAAAAAATTCGGTTTTGGAGGTGAATCCAAAGTAATAGAACCCTGGTACTATGATGCTTATGGCAATCTAAACAAGCAGTATTATGAAGATATGAATACAGGAGAAAAAATCATATTAAAGATGCCAAAGGAAAAGTAGCGCGGCTTTCTCTCACGTTTTACCTGTGCTGCGCAATTTATGCTTAATTTTGTTTCCTATGATAACAACAATACTTTCAGCAAGCACTCAACAGCAAAAACCAGCCGAAGCATAGCTGCGCTGGGTGGTTCAGCAATGATAAAATACGGAGCAAATATGGATATTGAAGCTAAAGTAGCTGTAAGCGCAGCCATTGGCGGCACAGCAGCAGCAATTGGCGGTGGTAAGCCTGTCCGACCCGTTAGGGGCGGATTCGCCACCGGCGCAATAACCGATGCGTATGTTGTGTTGTTTAATCATTTAGCACAACATGGAAGTGGCGGAGATGAACCAACAAAAAAAGGTGGAGGATATGTTAAGGATAGGGAATCTGGATTAAACTTTCTCGAACAAACGGCAGAGCAGGAGCAGGTGGAAGTATCGATGTATGAACTCGAAACAGGTGAATATTTCGTGAATCCCTGGGAAGGAAATTCCATTGATGAAAGCCATCAAAATTTCGAGGTTCGTAGTGATGGTATTTATCACGATGGTTCGCGTATTGTTGCTCAATATCATTATGGACCAGCAAAACTAGGGTATTCCTCAGAAGGTGGCTATAATGATATGCAGTTTGCACATCGATATAATGTTACCGTTTTTCATATTAGCTCAAAATACGTATACAGGTTTAGTCCGAAGGAGTTATGGTATTGGATAGATCCACCAACGCGATTTATGGCAAAAGATCAATTTTACAATAAATAAAACAGTCACAATGAGAACTCAAGATATCAAAGCATTAGTATTGTTGTTAATCATTTTACATTTATCTACAAGTTTAAAAGCACAAAGAGCTTTCGATAAATCCAGTGCATTCTATCATATTATTTCAAAGTGCGTGGAGAACTTTGATAGCATTCGTCATTTGGACTCAAAGTATAATCATCCAAATACTTATATTGCAAAAATAATTCAATATGAAAAAAATTTTAACAAAGTAACAGTGTCAATAACTTCTATCATTAATGGGAACATCCTAACTAATATTAAACCTTTCTACTACACATTTGTGGGGGATGAAATGGTAATACTAAGTGCCTCAACTATACCCGATATATCTATTTTAGGCAAGGAGTTTTTTATTAATGACACCAATTTTAAAGAAAAAATCAAATTGTTCCCATATCTTATCTTTGATTTTAACAATTATCCTATAATGGGTACGCCAATGTTAGGAATCTACTCTATTGAGTTCAGCAAACGAAAAAATATTGGGAAGGTTAGATATTTAATCGTCAATCCCATAGGTTTAGCACCGATGAAATACAGACCGATCAAGGAATATAATGTTGATGATAAGTTAGATAAGTATTATCATGTTTACCTTGATGGTGAAATCCCATTGCGAGGAAAGAGCCCATTTGAAAAGCACCAAAACCTTGAAGATATGTATGATCATGAATTTGAAATACGATTTGATAAAAATAAAGGAAAGTAAAAGATGGGGATGCATATCTTCGCTGGGTGGTTCAGCAATGATAAAATACGGAGCAAATATGGACATTGGAGCTAAAGTAGCTGTAAGCTCAGCCATTGGCGGCACCGCCGAAGCCCTTGGCGGTGGCAAGTTTGCCAACGGCGCAGTTACCGGGGCTTACGTGATGATGTTTAATCATTTGATGCACGACTGGCATCCAACAAGGACAGGGGCTGCTAAGCTTGCAAAAGGAAAAACCTCAGCCACCGGAAACGAAACTTCTGTACTTGTGTATGAAGACGATAGCGGTAATGATTATTACTGGGTATCTCCACACGACCCTAGAAATGGGAAACTTATCTCATACTGGGTAGAACCCCCGCCAGCTGAAACTTCCGACCTCACACTTGTTGAGGAGTTTCATTATAGCGTTAAGGATGGGCCTCGCACTGCTAACGGAGATCCGACATTAATTATGGGTTCGTGGGAAGACTGGCGAAGGGCGTTTACTGAAAATATCAGAGTTACACACCATACAATCGGTCTTGGATCTTGGTATTTCGAGCCAACAAAGGGCTTTACACAGCCGAGGACAATATTTTATTATGAATATCGCGGATTTGATAAAAAAAATCCAGTTATGCCACCTTGGAAACGATAATCTTAGCTATAAATATGACAATAAAAAATTCGATATTGACTTTCTTTTTATTTGCTTTATTTTGCAATACCAATTACGCACAAATTAAAGTTACAAAATCTTTGGTAGATAGTTTGATAACAAAACTATACTATTTTGAAGGATCTAATGATCCCCCATTCTTTCTGACTTTACTAAACTTCGCATCACTCGAAAGCGAGGAAAACACGTTGTATTTGTCTGGCACCTCTATAATGACTAGATATAACATACATGAAGACATGATGATTTACGTAAAAGGGAAAGAAGTGCTTTTAATGATTTTGAGAAATGTTACACCTGACAGTTCTTTTCGTTCCAGGTTAATACAATACGATGATCTCCGTTTTGGCAAAACTTTGGACTCAATAAAATTTGGTATTAGTGCTCCTCCAGGACTGGCCGTAATGCGCACTCCATTAACTGTATATCGTATTCGTAGAAAACTTTTTCGTAAAAATATCTTTGTTATTACATCAAAGAAATATATCCCTTATTTATCAGCACCGAAAGAGTTCATACCACTCAAAAAATTCGCATTTGGAGGTGAGTGGGATGAAATACAAGGCTGGTATTACAATTCTTACGGTGATCTGAACGAACGATATTATGAAGATATTAAACCGAGAAAAAAAATCATATTGAAGATGCCAAAATAGCGGTAACATGGTTTTCTCTCAGGTTTCATATCTTCGCTACGCGATTCAGCAATGATGAAATACGGAGCAAATATGGATATTGGAGCTAAAGTAGCGCTCAATGCCGCCATTGGCGGAACGGCAGAAGTATTAGGTGGTGGCAAATTCGCCAACGGTGCTGTTACCGGGGCTTACGTGATGATGTTTAATCATTTGTTGGAGCAGGATAAATCTCATACAGTATCGGAACTTGAATACCCTCCGGCAGTTAATTTGATGGATGACAATTGGCAAGAACAATTAGTTGATTGGATTATTTTTATCGAAGAAAATGAATTGAGGGAAGTTCCAATAACAAAAATTATAAATTTCGAATCTGCCAGGTTGGCTGGCCGCCAGAAATATGGTAACAAATGGCATGGAAGTAAAGCAATAGAAGGCGGATATATATCATGGAGTACGCCAGGCCCGGATCCATACTCACCTGACAGGAGACTAATGGTTAATGTGAATGCTGCTGCTATGAGTGATGGTAGGGGGGGCTGGATAAATTGGTCATTCATTTTTGAAGGGTATCCAATTTATGGTGGGGCTTCAAATGCAACCAACCTATTTCAAGTACAGTTTAGTAATTTTAATACATTTTCAAACTATTACAAAAATATATATCCGAATGCTGATAAAATTGAATTTGTTGAGGTTAGATAAAATACTTACTCCAATTTGTTTTTTAATGATATTACTTGGATGTTCGCATGAAGATATTAAGTTAAAGCATCATTTGGTCAATCTACAGGAAAGATATCCAATAATACCAACAAGTGGTTGGAAAGTATTAAACTATGACCAAGGACCAAATACGATTTGCTATACTCTTGAGAGAAAAAATCTTGATACCATTGTTTTTATGGAATCCTGCAGAGTGTTACATGATTCCATTTGGAATCCCGGTGAAGAATTCTACGTTATTTCTGCTTATTCAAAAACGTATTTAGATAATGACTTCAAATATATTTTAAATGGAATTCCTGACACAAACTACTATGTTAAGTTCGCAATAAAGAAGCCTGACAGCATTATTTTTATTTCGGGAAAATACTACTATCAGTGGCGATATGGATTGTTAAATAAAAACCAAAAAACTTTTTACGTTAATCATTCAGACTCACTGGAAAAATTAAAGGGGAATATTTTACCGGAATTACCAGGTAAATAAAAATAAATCGGTTAAAGCCGCGAGCTCAGAGTTGCAATCCGTGCATAACTCGAGGCCTCACCAACGGGGCTATGCGCATGATACAAGGCGGAAAATTCGAGCACGGCTTTCTCTCAGGTTTTGTATTTTCGCTGGGTGGTACGGCAATGATGAAATACGGAGCAAATATGGGTATTGGAGCTAAAGTAGCTGTAGGCGCAGCCCTTAGCGGCACCGCCGAAGCCCTTGGCGGTGGCAAGTTTGCCAATGGCGCCGTTACCGGAGCTTACGTGATGATGTTTAATCATTTGATGGAGCAGTATAAATCACAAAAAGTATCGGAACTTGATTACCCTCCGGCAGTCGATCTTAGGGATGAAAATTGGGATGAGCAACTTACTGTATGGATCAAGTTTATTAAAGAAAATGATTTAAGAAATATACCAATTACAAAAATTATTAACTTCCATTCGGTGAGACTAGCGGGGCGATTAAAATATGGAAATAGATATTATGGAAGCAAGAAAGTGACTAG
>CAZQIV010000039.1:0-10945 GCA_964593705.1 uncultured Lentimicrobiaceae bacterium
TCTAACCTCTAACTTCTAACCTCTAACTTCTAACCTCTAACTTCTAACTTCTAACTTCTAACCTCTAACTTCTAACCTCTAACTTCTAACTGCCGGGCTTTGCCCGAGCACCCTCGAAAAATTACGAAAATTGTCCGAAGGACTCCTTTGGAGAAAATTTTCTATTTTTCGGGGCTCTATCCTCTACCATCTAAACTCAAGACCACCTTCCCGCCAAGGATCACAACCTCCGGGGTGCCTTTTGTTTTGAATCCTTCATAAATATTCAAATCACAATTTTGGTGATGTGTGTTTACGCTAATGGTATTTTCAGTTTCAGGATTCCAGACTACCAAATCAGCATCAGCGCCTTCGGCAATAATTCCCTTTTGGGGATAAAGTCCAAAAACTTTTGCTGCGTTGGTAGAAGTAATCTCTACAAATTTCTTCAAATCGATCTTATTTTCCAATACACCATAAGTATAAAGCAAAGCCATCCGGTGTTCAATACCCCCTGCCCCATTGGGGATTTTCCTAAAATCATCTTTGCCTGCCATTTTCTGCGAAAGCATAAACGGACAATGATCGGTACCCACGGTAGAAACCGCCCCATCGGCAAGTGCTTGCCACAAAGCCAAATTATCTTCCTTATTCCGCAATGGCGGGCTAATGACAAAAGCTACAGCTTTTTCGAATTCGCTAAGGTATTTGGATTGATCCAGTAAAAGATATTGCGGACACGTTTCGGCATAAACTATTTGGCCGGCCTGCTGTGCTGCCTTTATTAGTTGTAACGATTGAGCCGAGGAAACATGAACGATATAAATCGGGCAGTTGGCTTTGGCGGCAAGCCCGATTGCTTTTTTTACTGCTTTGGCTTCAAGTTTGGGAGGACGGGATTTTACATGCGCCTCCGGCCCGGGAAGCGATTCATCAAAGTATTTTGTCCTTAATTTTTCAATTTCATCACCATCTTCGCAATGCAGCGTTACCAGGCCTCCGGCCTTCCCTACCACTTTCATCACCTTAAAAAGTGAATCATCATCGAGGCCAACATTATTTTTATATGCCATATAACATTTAAACGACTTGATGTTATGGTTTTGGATACAATCTAAAATTTCACCTTCGGTGGATGATCGCCACTCAACAGGACTTACATGAAGCCTTGTATTGATTATGGATTTAGACGCTTCACCCAGGCGTGCTTTCAAAGCATCGGTAAGCGATTGCCCGCGATGTGGAGTAACAAAATCAATGATGGTGGTGGTACATCCAAAGAGCGCTGCACGACTTCCGCTATAAAAATCATCGGATGTAGGGCCGGCCGGTGTCGGCAACTGATGATGAACGTGGGGATCGATACCACCGGGAAAAATGTACTTCCCTCTTGCATCGATGGTTTGGATTTTTTGATTTTCGATCTGAATATTAGGAGCTATTGTTTCGATTTTTTGATTTTTCACAAAAATATCGGCTTCACGCTCACCATCACAATTTACAATTTTCCCATTTTTAACTATTAAATCCATGGCCACAAATTATTATGAGATACATTTAGGAAATTCTTTAACAAACAAGCCTTCATCGATTTCGGCAAAGCCAACTCGTTTCAGGTATTTTTCATGCTTCGGGCTGATACCTTTGGAAATTGCCCTGCAAAAACCATCCTTCACAAACCTTTTTTGCAATCCCTCGTAAAGGAATTTCCCATTGCGGTAGTCGCGGTATTGGGGCACCACATAATCAAGACCCACCCTCAGTGAATCTTTGCTTTCGCGATGCGCCAGAAAGATGCCGGCTACATTTGTATTTCGCAAAACAAAAAAACTTACAGTGTTCATTTCGGGCTTATAGGTAAATCCCGGGAAAAACTTTTGGATTTCCTTATGATGAAAATCAAGAAACTTGAGCAGATACTTGTTATCGCCACGAATTTCGAGAATGTCGAAAAGATCTTTTCGGGTATGGATTCTATACAAATAAAAAATATCCACGCAAACTATAAAACCATTCAAAGCAGCAACGGGCCAAGCCTGGATTAACAAACCATAAATGGCAAAAGTGGAAGCCCCGAATAGATTAATCCATCTGAATTTAAGGATGGAGTTCATGGTCATAGAAAGAGCAATAATTACCGAAGCTGTAAAGCCTATGTATGCTAAAATGTTTTGTTCCATTTAATATTTATTAAAAAAAATGTATTTATTTAGAATTCGTCTTTTTAGTCAGGTTTCCCGCAGATAACGCAGATTTTCGCAGAAAAAAATCTACGCAAACCAGCCTTGCTCGCCTCGCTGTAGCTCCGGCGAAGCGGGCCGGCTAAGCAGGTCAACGAAATCAACGGGAGATTCTTTGGCCTCGGATAGTAATAGTTGACTTTATGGACAAGCACTATTTAGTGTCGGTCATTAAAGTAAGTTTTTTTTGAAATATCAATTGCCACATCCTTTAGGTTGTGGATTAAATTGATGTGATGAATGCCCCCGCTTTTTCGCTATCAATGCCTTCGGCATTGACAGCGAAAAAGCGGGGGAGGCATTGCTAAATTCATTAATCCCCGGGTTAAAACCCGGGGCAAGTGAAAGTATCGACTTTATGGACAGACACTATTTAGTTTCGCTGTCATTGCGCTTGGCGCGTCATTTTTCTTCATTTAATACCTACCAATGACTATTAATAACTATTAATGACTATTAATGACCAAATGACCATCAATGCCGAAAAAACATCCCGAAACTTCGGGATACGATTTCATATTTTTTCGAGCATCCCTGCCTCGCCTTAACAAAAGCCTACGCTGGCGGCAAGTCGGGCTCGAAAAATTACAAAAATCAAAGATTTTTTATTTTTCGGGATGACCACCAATGACTATCGCTGTTCTTTCATCCTCTTCCAAAGCTTCTTTGATTGTTCCCTTGTAAATTCAAGAACTTCTTCTTCATTCACTGTTAGCAACTCCCGGTCTTTCACTATCAATTTTCCATTGGAAATTACATGCCGTACATGCTGAGAACTGAGGCCAAAAATAAAATGCCCCAGAAAATTATCAGCATTGAAATCCGTAGGTGTATCATAATCAAGTATCACAAGATTATTTTCAGCATCGCCGGAAAAACTATTTTGAGACAGGTAGCGATGTACATTCCTGAAACGCCTGTATGCTGAAGCAAAGTCGATATTATCGTGACGCTGCCCGACAAAAAATGCCGATTGCGCACTTCTTATCATATCGCTGTGCATACCATCGGTACCCAGGAAAATCCGATCGCCCAAATCCTTCCCATTGAAATATCCCACATTATTATTCAGGTTGCTCTCGATATTTTCGACAACCCAGGCTTGTGAATTTCTGACCTGATCTTTTTCATATTGATCAAGGTGCAGACAGTGGGCTAAAATACTTTTCGAAGACTCCAATAATCCGTATTCATTCAATCGGTCAACAACCCATTTGTGGTGGGTTTCAAGGCAAGCGTGTTCATCATATTCATCTTCCGCAACATGGATATGAACTCCTGAGTTGTGCTTTTGCATCAGATCGGCTGCGCGTTTCATGGTATCATTTCCAACTGTAAAAGATGCATGTAAACCAACCAAGCCCTGATTTGTACTAAGATAATCATCGGTTTCTTCAAGACCCAGCCCGGCTTTTTCTTCTCCATCCCTGTCGGTAATTTCGTAACAAAGCAAATGGCTAACTCCAACCCTGTCGAAGGCCTTGGCAATAATTTCGAGCGATCCTTTGATAACATTTGGCGAAGCATGATGGTCGATAACAAAGGTTGAACCCGCCCTGGCACAAGCCATAGCCGTGGCCAAAGCACTGGCTTCGATCATTTCCCGATCGAGAGACTTATCTAAAGCCCACCAAACGTATTGCAGAATTTCATAGAAATTCTCAGGATTTTTAGCCGGAGCACCCATGCCCCGGGAAAGCGCCGAATAAACATGATGATGCCCTACAGCAAACGATTTGCAAACATATTTTCCGGTGCAATCAATCGTTGTTAAATTTTTTCGATTTGGGATATCAAAAAGATTCTGGTAAAATTTGACATCTCCTTTTAATCCCTCATCGGCTACAATGTTTGTGTTTGTAAATTCAAGGGTTTCCCAATGGATGAAAGTTGCATTTGTAAGTAGTAAAGCCATTGTATTTTCTTTTTTGAAACAAGTTTATTGACCAGATCATTGAAATTTTGAAAAAATAATTACTGAGACCAGTCTAAAAAGCCACAATACCCCTAAATCCCCCGAAGGGGACTTTCCCAAACTACTGATTTTTAGACTACACTCATTACCACAAAATAACATTTCTCATTTAAATGATCAGAAAGCAAAATAACAACAAAAAATTAATTCTTTGGGCGAAGATTTGGAAAGCCCGAAAAATACGGCTCACCTTGCCTTGCAATCACTAGCAAAAAAAAGCGCATGGTAACTTGTATGATAGAATTTTGACATGGGATTCATAAGAACTTCGGGCATTCCGGCAGGAGTTGCTGGCGATGGTTTCCTGGCTTATGTTTTTCTCTATTCTATGAGCCAGGGTTGCGATCCCCTCCCTTCAGTCAGGGCTGCAAACCCTTGGGTTCGCAGCCCCGAAGGGGATCGCAACCCTAAAATTTGATATTTGGTTTTGAGTACTATCTCAAAAATTGAATCAGATTATTTACCACGATTAAGGGACTTGCATATTTTCAACCTGATTGAATGAGAAATTGGCGATTTCAGCATGCTCATGGGCATGTTCGATGGTCATACTTACAATATTTCCATCCTGATCCATCTCAATCAATACATTTTCGTTTAGGTCTTTTGTCTCTGCAATTAAATTGTTGTTGAAATTAACCAATAAAGTGTCTGTATCTTTAAAATATGTAATCTTCATAATCCGGTATTTTCACAAACCTACAATTAAACCGATCATTATACTTTAAATTGCATATTAACAACCAAACTAAAAGCTGCTTATTAACTCACGTACTTTGCAATGGTTTCGTAAAATATAATATTGTTGATGGGTTTTGTAATGTAATCATCGCAGCCGGCTTCTTCGGCGCGGGCTTTATCGCCCGACATGGCATAGGCCGTAACAGCAATAACAGGAATATCTTTATAAAGCTCTTTAATTTGTTTGGTGGCATCGTAACCATTGAGCACCGGCATATTAATATCCATTAATACCAGGTGAACTTCGTTTCCTGATGACAATATTTCGAGTGCCTCTTTACCGTTTCTGGCCCTGATCACGTTCATTTTTTTTCGGGTAAGCAACAACCTGAAGAGATGAAAATTTGTGTCGTCATCTTCGGCAACTATGACATTTATATTTTTCGCGTTTCTCAACTCAGGTTTATTGTATTTATGTTGAACAGTTCCCACTTTTGATGCACCCGACAATAAGGGCAACTGAAAATAAAATGTTGATCCTTTGCCCAGATCCGATTCAAGCCATATCTCGCCCCCCATGAGATGTATCAACCTCTTTGATATGGAAAGACCTAATCCTGTCCCCTCAAATTCGCATGTACTCGAATCATCGCCCTGCCTAAAAAGTTCAAAGATAATATCATGTTTATCAACGGGGATACCTATACCCGAATCCTTAACATAAAATAAAATCCCGACCGAATTGTTTCCATTATTTTTTTTGTATGCACCAATCTCAATCTTACCTTCACGGGTAAATTTTAGGGCATTTTTAATTAAATAATTAAAAACTTTACTTATTTTACTAATATCTCCTGATAATTTTACATCACGTATAGAAGAATCCAGGTTCATGATGATATTTAAATGATCTTTATTGAGTGTAATTTTTTCACGGGTAGCCGTATTATAAAGTGAGTCGAAAAGTTCGGCGAGGAAAAAACGTTCATGAACCATCCTGGCTTCACCGCTGTCGATAAGACTGATATCAAGTACATCTTCGATAATGGATAGCAGATGGCGGCCACTCTTTGCTATTACACCTGAAAACTCCAATACCTGATCGATGGGCATTGATTCTTCGATAATATCAGCAAATCCAATTACAGTATTCAAAGGGGTACGCAATTCATGCGACATGGTGGCCATGAAAGAACTCTTGAGTTTATCGCTTTGTTCGGCTCTTTTTAACGCATCTATTAGCTTAGCCTCATATTTTTTTTGCTCGGTAACATCTTCAACTATTCCAATTCCGTCAACAAATTTGCCATGATCGTTGTAAATGGATTTAAAAAATGCTTTAATAGGGGTAACCTTGCCTGACGTAACCGCTTTATAATTCCCTTCATAGTAGCCACTTCCCCCGGCAATTGCTTCCGAAATTGCATTTTTCAGTTCAACATCTTTTGCTTGGGTCAAAATATTGAATCCTGAAAGTTTTTCGAAGCCCGACCCAATTATTTTTTCAAATTTTTCGTTGCAACTAAGAATAATACTGGATATATCAAAATTAAAGACCCCCAATGGCGAATTAAGGAACAGGGTTTTATATTTCTCTTCGTTTTGTATTTTATCTTGTTCAGATTTTCGGGCATCAGTTATATTTCTAACTATGGTTAATACCGTATCATCAGTGGCTTTTACCATGCGAACATCAAAATAGTTTTTCCCTTCGGGCATATCAATCACATAATCGAACAGCTGGATTTTTCCGGTTTTAAAAATTTCCCTGATTTTCATCATGGTAAGGTTTGCCAGTTCGGGTGGCAGCACTTCATCAACTTTTTTATTTAAAAACTCTTCAGGCGAAAGAATCAACTTTTGGTGTGAGTCGGTATGGTATTCAAGAAAGTGCCCATCCTTATCGAAAATAAACAGAATATCGGGTAAGACATTCAACACTGACCTTAACCTGGCTTCCGAATCCCTGAGATTCTTTTGAATTCCTATCCTTTCGGTAATGTCGCACGATACTGATAAGGCAAAAGGTTTACCATCAATCACAATTTTTTGCACAACTACTTCAGTCCAAATATATCCTCCATCCTTTCTGCGTTTTTGCTCCGTAAGTTTTATTTTATCATTATTAATAAGATTATTCTCCCTGTCAGAAGTTAAATTATTATCCACCATAATTGATATTTCGGAGAGCATATTCATTTGCAATAGTTCATCTCTTGCATATCCGGTTTGTTTTTCAGCAGCGGGGTTAACATCGATGATTTTACCCGAGTATTTGCCAATGCCCGTAATAAAAACAGCATCAGGGATATCATTAAATAGCTCTTCAAATTTTCTTTCGCTCTCGGCAAGGGCCGATTCTGCCCTTTTCCTGTCGGTAATATCGCGGGCTATACCCTGCAATCCTGATGGCTGATTATATTCATCGAATACAAAATCAGCCGTAAGCTCAACCCACACTTCCTGCCCGTTTTTATGTGTGCCTTTGAGCTCAACACTAAAGGGATTTCTTTCTTTTCTTCGATTTTTAGATAATTCAAGATTCCGTTTCAGTTCTTTCTTCATATTTTGAACAGACTCTGAACTAAACACATCAATCATTGATTTCTTTATACGGTCTTCGCGTTTGTAGCCCAATATTTTTTCGGCCGAAGGGCTTACGTATGTAAGCTGAAAATTTAAATCACTCGACCATATTACTTCGGCAGAATTTTCGGCAAGCATCCTGAATTTTTTCTCACTAACTTTTAAGGCCTCTTTGGCTTTTTTTATTTTAACCGAACGCAGATAAACAAGAATTATAACAAATATTAGAAGACCGATGATGGCAAAATAGAAGAATAATTTTTGGCTGGAATTTCTAAGTTTGAGTTCATCAATCTGGCTTTGATTGTAATGATTTTGCTGAATTAACTGCAACTGCTCAATAGTTAGCGCATTGTCGGCTTTCAAAATACTATCGTTTAGTGCTAAAAATAATCCTTTGTAGCTCCAGGCCTTTTTATAATTTTTCAATCCATAATTAAGCCCGGCAATATCTCCGTAAACCTCCCTTTGCATTTCGAGAAAATTATTTTCTTTTGCAATATTCAGACTACTGTCAAAATAAGATAAAGCCAGGCTGGTATCGCCTTTAAGCACCATCATTTCAGCTATATTGAGATAGTTTCCTGCAAGAATAAGTGTACTTCCCGATTCCCTTGCCAGCACTTTTACCTTGTCGAAAAGTGTATAGGCAGAATCGTAATTACCAAGCCACTTGTACAAAACAGCAATATTGCCGAGCGTGCTGAGCACGTCAATTGGATTTCCGAACTTTTTTTTAATACTCAGAGATGTATCATAATAAGCTCTTGCCTCCTCCCATTCCGCCAGATTTTTTGCTATCATTCCCATGTTGTTATAAGCATAGGCAATACGCAGCGAATCGTTCAATAGGGTAAATAGCAAAATAGCCTGTTTTGCATAAGAAGCAGCTTCGGCATTCCTCCCGGTTTCTTTGAGGATGATGGAAATATTGTAAATTGACAAAGCCCGAACTTTCTTGTAGTTATTGCTTTCAGCAATAAGGGCCGCATCTGAGGCAAATCTATATGCTTTATTGAACAGCTTTTGTTTGATAAAAACTACACTACACGAAAGCAATGTCTTTGCATAGTTGAGCGTGGTGGTATCATTTGAGTAAATTTCCAGGGTCTCTGCAAGGTGGAACTCAGCAAGTTTGAATTTTCCGTGCTTAATATAGAGTATGGCAATATCCTTATGCAGTTTTGCTTCATTTTCTTTATCAACTGCCTCGTTGAGTAGTAATTTAAGGCTGTCGATATTTTGTGAATTACCACAAATGGATAATAGTAAAAGACAACAAGTATAAAATATTGTAAAAAAGTTTTTCATGTAATACCCCCCGGCCATAAACTTTCCCCAATAGAAATTTATTCAGCCAAATTTTAAAAAAAAAACTCAGTATTTCATCAAACCAATTATTAAAAATCAGTTTGAATTTTTTTAAGATAGCAAAGTAAAACAAAATTCGTTTCCCTTACCCAATTTGCTGCTTACCCAAATTTAGCTACTTTTTTTTTGATTTCCCTGTTGGGAACAGAAATACCTACTTTTATATTCGCAAGCACTTTTTCAAATAAAATTTTCCACAATACAAAAATTATTATGCGTAAAACCCTCAACATCTGGTTCTATCCTTCATATTTTTGCTTTCTTGTTTAATAAGTCGAATGTGTTTAATGAAAATGAAATTTCACAATATCCTCCTTGATGCTGGAGGATTTATCGATTCAAATTAACTAATTTTATAAAACTCCCTATTTAGAATCATTTTAAGGCAATCAATTTGAATTAGTTTTGCAGCTTAAAATAAAAAACATAACTTTTTTTTGGTAAAAATAAAAAACAGATAATATGTCGAAAGGATTATTTAACGTACCTATAGCTGAAAACGAACCGGTGTTATCATACACTCCGGGCAGCCCTGAACGCGAAAATGTGAAAGCAATGATTAAAAAAATGCGTTCGGAAATAAAGGATATTCCAATGTTTATTGGCGGCAAAGAAGTTAGAACAGATGAAAAAATTGAAATACGACCCCCGCATGATTTAAAGCATTTGTTGGGATATTACTACATGGGCAAAAAAGAACATGTGGAGCAAGCCATTGATGCAGCCCTCAATGTGCGTAAAAAATGGCAGTCGATGGACTGGCACCAACGGGCAAGCATATTCTTAAAAGCTGCCGATTTAATTTCTGGTTCATACCGTGCCAAAATAAACGCGGCAACCATGCTGGGTCAGTCAAAAAATGTTTACCAGGCCGAAATTGATGCCGCCTGCGAAACTGCCGATTTCCTACGCTTTAATGTACAATTTATGACTCAAATATACCAGGATCAACCTATTTCTTCAAAAGGGTTATGGAACAGGGTTGAGCAACGGCCACTCGAAGGTTTTGTGTATGCACTTACACCTTTTAATTTTACATCAATTGCTGCCAACCTGCCAACTGCACCGGCCATGATGGGCAATGTAGTGGTTTGGAAACCATCGGGCACCCAGGTTTATTCAGCATCTGTTATCATGGAAGTATTGATGGAGGCCGGCCTTCCTGATGGTGTAATTAATATGGTAAACGTTTCGGGCCCTGTTGGTGGAAAAGTAATGGCTGAACATCCTGATTTTGTCGGAGTGCACTTTACGGGTTCTACACAGGTATTTAAAAAAGTATGGAAAGCCATTGGCGACAATGTAATGAGTCACAACACCTATCCTAAAATTGTTGGCGAAACCGGTGGAAAAGATTTTGTGATGGTTCACAAATCGGCACGCCCCGATCAGGTGGCAACGGCCTTATCGAGAGGAGCATTCGAGTATCAGGGGCAAAAGTGTTCAGCAGCCTCACGGGCATACATTCCAAAATCGTTGTGGCCTGAAATTAAGAAGCTTGTTACAGCCGACCTGAAATCGTTTAAAATGGGTCCTCCCGAAGATTTTCGCAATTTTATTAATGCTGTAATTGATGAAAATTCTTATGATAAAATCACGGGCTATATCGACCAGGCTAAAAAAGACGGGCTCGAAATAATTGCCGGTGGAAACTACGATAAATCAGTTGGCTACTTCATCGAACCTACTATTTTACTTACAACTAATCCAAAATATGTTACAATGCAGGAAGAAATATTTGGCCCGGTATTGACAATTTATCTTTACGATGATGAGAAGTTTGAAGAAACATTACACTTGCTTGACGAAACTTCACCCTATGCCCTGACCGGGGCCATTTTTGCGCTTGACCGGTTTGCCATCGAACAGGCTTGTGAAATTCTTGAAAATGCAGCCGGAAACTTTTATATCAATGATAAACCTACAGGTGCTGTAGTAGGCCAGCAGCCATTTGGCGGAGCAAGGGCATCAGGAACAAATGATAAATCAGGATCATACCTCAACCTTTTGCGCTGGGTTTCAACACGCACAATCAAAGAAAACTTTGATCCACCCACCGACTACCGCTATCCTTTTTTGGAGGCTGAATGATTTTTTTTGGTGTAGAGACAAG
>CAZQIV010000039.1:11045-48511 GCA_964593705.1 uncultured Lentimicrobiaceae bacterium
GCATGCCTTGTCTCATTATTTGGAGGCAAGGCATGCCTTGTCTCATTATTTGGAGGCAAGGCATGCCTTGTCTCATTATTTGGAGACAAGGCATGCCTTGTCTGTACCATAATGATAAATATTTATGGGAAAAATGTGGGCAATTACCTTCCTATCGACCGGTACAAATATTCGCGGTAATCCTTTTTTGCAGGTTCGTAATCGCTTGTATATAATGGCGATGAAATAAGATAATCGGCCGAAGAACGATTGGAAGCGGTTGGAATGTTGTAGAGCACAGCCATCCTTAACAATGCCTTAACATCAACATCGTGGGGGTGCTGCCCCATTGGATCCCAGAAAAATATCAGGATATCAACTTCACCATCGGCAATCATAACACCAAGTTGTTGATCGCCACCCAAAGGGCCTGATTTTAGCCTTATCATTTCAGTATCTTCATCTGTATCACCTTCGGCTGAACGATCCATAGTGTCCTTAACCATACGGCCTGTAGTACCTGTACAGATCAAGCGCTGACCCGAAAGTTTTTCGTGATTCCATTTTACCCAGGCCACCATATCGCTTTTCATGTTGTCGTGTGCCACAAGGGCTATATTTTGCTTTTTCATTTTATTCAATTTTAAAAATCGCGACAAAATTATTGCTTCTACGAATAATAAGATGTGATTTTTACGAATTAACGTAATGTTTACATTGCTAATCACGATCGTCCCCGGGATTAGCATACAATTTTTACCTTGTTTAATAATGTTATAATTTTTGATGATCGGGTTTATTGGGATTAAATGAGTAAACAACACGTTAACCCACAATTATTTAGCATTAGAATGGCGCATCCAAATCCCGACAGGCTAAGCGGAGGTTTACTACTCTATATTCGGCGCTACATAATAAATTTTAATTTCAGCAATTATTTCTTGCAATTACATGCAACATTGTTTAATCTAAATCCGTGCCTTGAAAATCAAAATCAATAAACATATCACAACAGCAGCAAAGATTTTACTATCGCTTGCTATCATTGGATTTGTGTTTTACAAAATCGACACAAAGGCTTTAATGGATGTGTTTCATCGTGTTAAGCCGGCCTATTTACTCATTGCCCTGGCATTTTTTGTGTTTTCAAAATTGGTGTCGGCTTACAGGCTCAATAAATTTCTTTATGCTACAGGTATTCAAATCAGCAATGCCTTCAACATCAGGCTCTACCTCCTTGGAATGTTCTACAACTTATTTCTGCCAGGTGGCATAGGTGGAGATGGATATAAAATCTACCTGTTGAACAAACGCTTTGGGATAAAAGCAAAAAAGATTTTCTGGGGCATCCTCATCGATCGTTTGATGGGCTTGCTGGCGCTTTTTTGCCTGGCATCGGGCTTGTCGGCATTTATAGCGCTACCCCTGGCCTGGCTGAATTTTGCATGGCTGCTGATTCCTGTTGCTGTGCTCTCATTCTACATCTTTATCAGGCAACTGTTTTCGGGCTATTCACAAATATTTTTCAAAACACTTGGGCAATCTTTTGTTGTCCAGTTATCGCAGGTAATCTCAGCCATTTTTATCCTGTTTTCTATCGGGGTTTCATATCAAATCCCCGAATATGTTTTCATATTCATGATATCATCCATTGTAGCTGCTTTGCCAATTACCATCGGAGGAATAGGTTCTCGTGAAGTTACTTTTTTATTTGGTTCCGAATTGATGGGGCTCGATGTCAGCAATTCGATTGCCCTCAGCCTTTTGTTTTATTTGATAACAGCATTTGTTTCGCTTTGGGGCATTTATTACAGCATCCAAAATAACAAATTAAAATAAAAGAATTTTATACCTGGAAAATTAATAATAATCAGATGCTTGAAAAACTCAGAAAAAGCCCGAATTTTTTTTACATCACGGGAATTTTGCTACTTATTCCGGCTCTTTTGATCAACCTGGGAAAGTTAAATATTTTTTTCGCGGTTGATGAAGCCACCCGCGCACTCGTTGCCCTCGAAATGATGATTAGCGACAATTACATTACCCCCACGATAAACGGGGAATTTTATTACAACAAGCCTCCATTATTTTCGTGGATACTGGTTGTGTTTTTTAAAACCTTTGGCTTCAGCGAATTTGTTCTCCGACTGCCAACCGTGATATCGATAATTGGATTTGGCCTTACCGTTTATTGGTTTGTGAGTCGTGAGCTGGGCAAACAGGCCGGAATTTTAACCGCCTTTTTGCTGGTAACATCAGGAAGACTGCTGTATTGGGAATCGTGGCTTGGCTACATCGACACTACTTTTTCGTGGGTAAGCTATAGCGGAATAATGTTTATTGTTTTTTACTTCCGACAAAAAAAATACCTCAGCCTGTTCTTGCTTTCTTACTTAATGATGACTTTTGGATTTTTGCTCAAAGGGCTGCCGTCAATAGCTTTTCAGGCCATTTCGCTGCTGGTGGTATTTATTTCCGAAAAACAGTTCAAACAGCTTTTTACCTGGAAGCATCTTGCAGGAATCATGGTTTTTATTGGCATTACCGGGACATATTACCTTATTTATCACCAATACAATTCGTTGGAAAATGTTATAAATACTTTAATCGATCAATCTGCCAAACGAACAGTTGTCCAACAGGGTATAAGCCAAACCTTAAAACACCTGTTTCTTTTCCCTTTCGAAATGCTTTATCATTATCTCCCCTGGACTATTTTGCTTGCATTTACCTTTACCGGGAGATTCCGGGAAATCTTATCTCAAAACAAATTTCTCAAACTTAATCTCCTGCTTGTAATCTTCAATATCATCCCATACTGGACATCGCCTGATGTTTATCCAAAATACATTATGATGCTTGTGCCCATGATACTTGCGCCATCATTATATTTTTACCTTAAAAATAAAGCAGAAAACAAAAAGGGCTCAAAAATTCTTGAATTCGTCCTTCTGTGTTTGGCTTCATTGCTCACGCTTAGTTTTCTTTTCTTTCCGTTCGTACCTGATTTTAGTAAAGTCCCGATGGTATTTTCAAAAAGCATTTTGCTATTGATGTTAGGGCTTGTTTTTACATTTTTTTATTGGAAAATCAAAAGCCAACGGCTCATGCTTTTCGTTATAATACTGCTTATAGGGCGCATGGCGCTTGGTTTTTTTATTTGGCCTCAGCGCGGAGTTGATTACGAGAATTACGAAAAACATGCCATCGAAACTGCCAGGATTACGAAAGATGATAGTGTGTATTACTATCATGCTGAAATGACACAATATGGAGCATCTTACGTGATGACTCGTGAGAAATGGGATATTATCAGGATAGAAAAAGACACTCCAAAACCGGGGGTTTTTTACATTACTGATGATGCCGGCCTGGAGATAATCGGGCAAAATCACCGGGATATTAAAGTTTTTTATACCTATCCAAATGCACAGGATGGCAGAAATTTAAACCTGATTAAAATTATCGACGATGATTAATAAAGTTTCCATTATCACACCTCTGTATAACGAGCAAGGCAATATCGCCAGGCTTGCAGAGGAAATTTCACAAAGTCTTGAAAAATTGGATTACCACTACGAGGTCATCATGGTTAATGATGGCAGCAGCGATGACACCTGGCAACAAATTCAGGAAATAAGCAAAAAGGATGGCCGTTTCCGGGGCATCGACCTGGCGGGAAATTATGGGCAGACCCTTGCTCTCCGCGCCGGATTCGAGCATTCATCGGGCGACCTGGTAATATTTATGGATGGCGACCTGCAACACAATCCGGCAGACATACCACGTTTTATCGAAAAAATTGAAGAAGGTTATGATATGGTGGGTGGCTCAAAAACAAAAAGGCCTGAAAAAATTTTCAGGCGCAATATGTCAAGGTTTGCACATCTTATAATACAATGGATTTCAGGGGTGAAGATGTCATACTTTGGAGCCACATTCAGGGCTTACAGGCGATACCTGCTCGAAAATGCCAATATGCTCGGAGATGCTCACCGTTTTATGGGTGCCACACTTGCCCGCAAAGGAGTGAAACATACCGAAATCCCATTACAAATTCGTAAACGTACAGCGGGCAAGAGCCATTATTCCCTGCGAAAAGTCTTTTTGGTAATCATCGATCTTATTTTCCTTAAATTCACTGTCTCATACATGAATAAACCCTTTAGGCTTTTTGGCCTTACCGGCGGGGTGATGTTTTTGTTGGGATCTGTACCCAGCGCCATATTTATACTTAGTTCAATATTTTTTGAAACCAATATTCGTGAAGATTATTTATCGGAGTTTATGTTTTCATTTTTCATTATGATTATAGGTTTGATTTTGGTGAGCTTTGGCCTGATTGCCGAAATCGGGGTTTATAACTATTATTCACGTGGTTCTCATAATCCATATACCATCAGGCGAACGGTAGATAAAAACGAAACAGATGAGTAAGCTTTTGATAATTAACGCTGATGACTTTGGATGGGACAGTGATTCAAGTGATGCCATCATCGATTTGCTCCAACAACAAAAAATTAGCAGCACTACAATTCTTGCCAACTGCGTTAAACCTGGCGAGCTGGCAAAACTGAGAACAATTGAAAGCATAAGTACAGGATTGCACCTGAACCTGGTTTCCGGACAACCGCTCAGTGAACCCGGCAGGAACAACAGCCTGACGGATAACTCGGGGAACTTTTTTTCGGCAGCGGGCTTGTTTCAAAAATTCCTGACAAAAAGCGTGAGTAACAACGACATAAAAAACGAAATCAAAGCGCAGATCAACTTCCTGAAGGACCACGGCATCAACATTTCGCACGCCGACAGCCACCAACATTTGCATCAATTTCCGATGTTGGGTAAAATCATTACACAAACTTTGAAGGAAAACGGCATAACAAAAATCAGGAACTGCCATCCCACCTCAACACCCTCCATGCGGGCAAAAATCATCTGGACTTTTGCCATGCTTACCCGCCACAACCTTGCAGGTTTTAAATCGCCCGAGGGGCTGATTCCCGATTTTTCGTTTGCAGACCTGTACGATGACCCTTTTTTTGAGCGCATCCTCAAACATTCATTTCACGGGAAAAATATCCTCGAAATAATGACTCATCCTGGGCTGGCCGACAAACCCGGCTCATATCTTAACAGGAAACAGGAATATGAATTTTGGAAAAATACTAACATCAATACATTGTTTTTAAAATATGATATTAAGCTGATTGGATATCACCAGCTATGATAAAAATAATGGTTCTACTACCATTTTTTAAGGGTGCAAAATGCGCGGGAGTGTAGAGAATTTATATTTCAATCATAGTGCTTGCTTTTAAATGTGTTTTTTCTTATCTTAGCGGGCTTATAAAAATGGAGGTTATTATGAAAAAGTTAACACTATCAATCCTTTTTGCAACAATCCTTTCGATACCTGTTTTTTGTAATCCTATTCCCCCTGCAGGAATTATTGTTGAAGTATATTTTGAGGGTGATGATTGGTTTTTGGTGGCCGACAATTATTGTATGGAAATGTACGGTATCGAATCTTTTGATCAGGTGGGAATTTTTTGCAATTGTGGGTATTTGGAGTTTATCCCCGGTTTTTCACCTGATTTTGGCAATCCAACAACCATAATCACTCAGGCTGCCATACAAAATCCCATTACCATCAATCCTGTCGAAGATCATATCATGGTTGATTTTCCTAGTGGTTATACTTATGCTGAACTTGAATGGGGACCTTCGGAGCAGGACGAGGTAAGTGGACCATTACTAGGCCAGACACTTATTTTATGGTTATTTGCGTATAATTGGGATTACAATTATGCCTGGTTTACAGTAAAAGGTGATGGGCCAAATTGCTATTATTCCAACTGCAATGTTTTCGGAACTTTTAATGGTTATGTAACTGATAATAATGGTAACCCCGTTTCAAATGCAGAAATTGTTTATCTCGATGATATGTTTTATGAATTAGGCTATGAATTCCATCACATTATAACAGATCTCAACGGATATTTTCATTATGATAATATGCCTGCCAAAAACTTTCACATTTATAAAATCATTATTGATGAAGTTGAATATGATGTGGATGAGTTTATTCAGATAGAGCCTAACGAAACTACAAGCATGGATTTTGAAATCGTTATTACAGGTATGGATGAAAACCTTGCACACAAGGAAGCTACAATTTCAAATTCTCCCAACCCGTTTTCAGGACAAACCACTTTCCTGATAAAACTTCCGGCGAAGCAAGGCAAGGGACATCCTGTGCTTTACATTACCGATATGTTGGGGAAAATTGTTGACATTGTCGAAATCCGGGCTTCTCAAATAAAAAATAATACGGCTACAATTTCCTGGGTAAAAGATCCATCCTTGCCCTCTGGAAATTATGTTGCACTGCTAAAAGACAGAAATACTAAGCTAACCACACACAAAATTACCATCGAATGACAAAAAAAATCTGCTTGCTTACCTATTTCATTTCGCTGATATTTATGGCAAACGGACAAAACATTTCGTTCTATGCCGAGGATTTGGATTTCTATATCAACGACACCACCTTTGAAGTTGACGGACTTTACTATTTCAGAAATAACTCAGGCGATGAAATCAAGCAAATGCTTTTTTATCCTTTTCCTGATACAGATATTTACGGTAAGATTTCTTTTATCAAAATCAACATCGAAGGAGATGCAACATCGATGCTGGCCACCCAATCAGCTAAGGGTTCGTTGTTTAAAGTTAAAATTCCGGCCAATGGCGAGGTAGCTTACAGGATAAATTACGGACAAAAAATAAAATCGAACACAGCCAAATACATTATTACTACCACACAAGCATGGAATGCACCCTTTGAGTTTGCCAATTACTCACTCACGATTCCTGAAAATATTGGCATCGATTCTGTTTCAATCAATCCTGACACTTTAACAATTCAGGAAGGAGCACAAAAATATTTCTGGCAGCGGAAAAACTTTATGCCAGATGAAGATTTCATTTTTTGGTTTAAAGTTTTATTTTAAAAATTACTACCTGCTTGATTATACTTGCGGTTGGTGTGCAATATTTCTTAATTTTTCAATCCTGGCAAATATTTCAAATTTTCTGTTTCTCTCTTCTTCAATATCATAATCGTCTTGAAGTCCAAGCCAAAACTTTGCTGAATTTTCAAAATATGAACTAAGTCTCAATGCTGTATCAGCAGTAATCCTCCTGTTTCCTTTAACTATTTGTGATATTCTTGTCTGTGGTATATCAATATCTTTTGAAAGTTTATATGCAGATATTTGCAATGGCTTTAAAAACTCTTCCAATAATATTTCTCCAGGATGTATGTTGTCTAATTTTTCCATTTTTATGTTTATTTGTGATAATCCAAAACTGTTACTTGATATGAATTGTTGTTTGTCCAGATAAATACAATTCTCCACTGATCATTGATTCGAATACTATGGTATTCCTTTAGTCTTCCTGTAAGTTTTTCAAGTCTGTTTGAAGGAGGAATTCTTAAATCCATCAAATTCTGTGAGTTATTTAGCATCCTTAATTTTCTCCTTCCAATTTTCTGGATTTCTAATGGAATTTTCTTTACCTGTTCTCCATTCCAGATTTTTTTAGTGTCTTTCGAGCCAAATGAGATTATCATATCATCCTATTGCGTTACTAACGCCAAAGGTAAGTATTTGTTTTGAAACACAAACTATTTTTCTGTTTTTTTTTAATGCACACCAACTGACAATACTATCCATCGGGGTTTTCGGATCAAACAAAAAAACTGGGGAACTAATTTTGAAAACATTATAGTTGGAGTATAAAATCAACGTTTTACCTGTGCGCCCCATTTTTCTCTTAACATGTACTTTGGACAAATGCTTTTCGGTCACTATAGTGCTAATCTTTGAACATTGTGCCTCAAACCCGGTACGGGTTGTGATATTGTAGCTAAGTGATTTCCGAGATAGCAAATAAAACCCGGTACGGGTTTCGCTATGAATAAATTAACTCTCAATATAAAAGCTATACTTGATAGCTCAACTCATACTGAGTTGTTGAGAATTTAATGCAATCACCTTACTACAATACCTAAACTCATACTGAGTTTTTACAGATTGACACTTAAGCTTGATATAAAAATCGAACAAAAAGATGCTTTTTTGGTGAAAACTGTAATGAGCTGATAAATTGCAGCTTATGTTTTTTTTTAAAATCAAAAAGCCTTATTTCCCCCAGAAATTTGTCTTGATCCGGGTTTTCGACTGACTCTAAATAATCCCATAAAAAAAACCGTATCAGGTATAAAAGCAAGATACGGCTTAAAGTTCAGTATTGTTGTTTTAATCTATAATCGTAACTTTCTCCATTTTATCGCCGGGGCCAATCAGGTCAATCACTTCTAACCCTTCAACCACCTGACCAAAGCAAGTGTGAACACCATCGAGGTGGGCAGTATTGTTGCGGCTGTGGCAGATAAAAAATTGTGAGCCGCCGGTATCTTTTCCTGCATGTGCCATCGACATTACGCCACGCTCGTGGTATTGATTGTCGCCATCAACTTCGCACTTAATTTTGTAACCGGGGCCACCAACGCCTGTTCCTTTGGGGCATCCACCCTGAATCACGAAATCGGGAATTACACGATGAAAAGTTAATCCATCGTAAAAACCTTCTTTGGCCAGCTTCACAAAGTTTTCAACAGTTTTGGGTGCATCATTGTTGTAAAACTCAATTTTCATCACACCGTATTTAGTTTTAATTTCGCCTTTTGTCATTTTGTATTTATTCATTTTATTAAAAAATTTATTTGAGCGTGCAAAGATAATATTCAGGATTAAACAACGAGTGTAATCTAAGAATCCCAAACTACTGATTTTTAGTCCTTTTTACCCCAAACCCTAAAGGGAGAAGTACTAAAAATCAGTAGTTTGTGAAAGTCCCCTTCAGGGGATTTAGGGGTATTTTGGCTTTATAGACTGGTCTCAATAATGAATTGGTTTCTTTTCAAAAGCCAATACTTAAACTTTAACCACTCTATGAACTTTAGCCACTCTATGAACTCTAAATACTTTATGAACTTTTTTTCATGCAAACTGTAACGAATTAACTTTGCTGTTGTCATTAGGATGATTTTTATGATGAAACTCAAAATTGCGGATAAGATAAAACATGCTGATTTGATTGAAGCATGCAGGATGCACGACAGGCAGGCGCAGGAGAAAATCTATGACCTTTACTGTAAAGCAATGTACAACGCGAGTTTCAGAATTTTAAATCACTCAGCCGAAGCTGAAGACATTATGCAGGAATCGTTCATTGAAGCGTTTGAAAAATTAAACACCTTTCGGGGCGAAGGATCATTTGGATCATGGCTCAAAAGAATTGTGGTCAACAATTCTATCAACCACCTGAGAAGGAAAAAACCAACTTCCAGTCTGGAAGATGAGCAGTTTGAAATGATCGACACAGTGGATGAAGAAAATGAGTACTCCGAAAATTTGTTTTGCAGGCTCGAAGAGGTGAGGAAAGGACTTGAGGAGCTGCCCGAAAATTACAGAATAATTATTTCACTTCACCTTCTGGAGGGATACGATCATGAAGAAATTTCTGAAATTACCGGCTTATCCAATGGGAACGTTCGCACAACCTTTTCGAGGGCCAAGCAAAAGCTTCTTCAACTCATTATGAAATCACGAGACAAACAATTAGTATAAGGACATTATAACTTAATAACACCATAACTTAATAACATAATAATGCCGGGCAAAGCCCGAGCATCCTCGAAAAGTTACGAAAATTGAAAATTTTCTACTTTTCGGGACTTAATAACCCAGTAACTCAACAACCCAATGTCGTTTCTTGAAAAGAAAATAAAAGACAATACAGATTTTTTTGATAATCAGCCATTACCCGTAGGCCACAAGAAAAGGTTTTCGGGTCGTCTTGATAAAATCAGGAAAGAAGAGATTAAATCGGACAGATGGTCGAATATTTTTAGAATCGCGGCAGTGGCAATAATCCTAATTTCAGGATACTTTGTTATAAGAAACTTCTCCTTCGATGACCTCGGGAATGCCGTAATAGAAGGGGTAACGGAAATTAGCCTGGGTTCGGAAATCGAAAATGTATTTGCCTATTACGATGCGCTCTCACAACAGAAAGTGGATGAGATTGATGAACTGGCACCCAATAGTACCGAAGCAAGTCGGATAAAGCAAATGGCACAATTGCAACTTCAAAGTTTAGATGCCAACCTGGCTGAAATAGAAAAAGAATATGCAAAATATCCTGAGAGTAAACAGCTAAAGGCTGCACTTGTAAATAACAAGCGGAAAAAAGCCGAAATTATGGATAACATCCTGAAACAATTGGATGAAGCCAAAATAGCCCAGGACAGCCGGAAAAATGAACAACCAAATAATACAAATCCATAAACCTACATAAAAATGAAAAATTTAATCAATATCCACACATCTCTTCTCCTGGTATTACTGCTCTTTGCATCAACTATCACCAATGCCGATGAAGTGGAAAAAACATTAGTCCAGAAAAAATTTGACGTTGTGGATAATGCCCTACTTGAAATTGATCACCAATTCGGAAAAGTAAAATGCACCAATTGGAACGAAAAAGCCATCTCGGTTACTGTAACAGCCACAGTAAAGGCTTCGAGCACCGAAAAGGCAAATAAACTGATTGACAGGATTAACATTAAACTCGATGGCAACCACAATGGCGTTAGCGTTGAAAGTGATTTTAGCGAACGCCTTTTTGATGACAAGAAAAATCAGGTTTCAATCGACATTGAAATTATGATGCCTGAAAAGGTGAGGTTGTCACTGAATCATAAGTTTGGGAGTGCCTATATTGAAGTTGTTTCAGGCGAAACTGAAATTGATTGTGAATATGGCTCCATCGAAATTAAAGCCCTGAAAAATGAAGTGAATAATATTGAAATTGGATTTGGAGAAGCAAAAATAAATTACATCAACATGGGCAACCTGGAAGTATCTTACTCTACCATGACCATCAACGAAGCAGAGGATCTGAGTATCGAATCCAGTTATTCCAATTGTTCGATTGACAAAATTAAAACCCTCGACATTGAAAATGAAGGTGGAAATGTTGATCTTGGTGAGGTTGAAAATATTGATCTCCAATCCAAATTTTCAGAATTTAAAATCGGGAAGTTAATTTACAAAATGATTGCCGATACCGAATATGGCAGCCTTAAAGTGCGAAACATCTCCAATGGGTTTAGCCAAATTGAGGTAGAGAACAGTTTTGGCTCGGTTAACCTTGATTTTGATGTAGATGCAGCTTTTGCCATTGAAGCAAACATGGAATTTTGCAACCTAAACTATCCTCAAAATAAAGCCGAATTTTCAAAACGAATTGTCGATAATTCCGAAAAATACTACAAAGGCACCATTGGTGGTGCTTCAGGAAAAGCCAGTGTAACCATCGAGAGCTCATTCGGAAATGTTGACATCAACTTGTAACCATTTCAAAAAAATAAAGTCTAATCATTAATAAATATTTAAGATGAAGAACTCAAAATCGATTTTATTAGGAATTTCAGCAATAATTCTACTTTTGCTGATATCCGATCAGGCACTTGCACAATGGGGAAACAGCCAAAAAGGCAACGGAAATGTTGTTAAACAGCAAAGAGAAGTCGGTGATTTTTCAAGTATAAAAGTAAATTGCTCCGCTGATGTTTACATTGAGCAAGGATCAAAAACACAGGTTACGGTGATGGCCGATGAAAACCTGCTGGAGCTTATCGAAACTAATGTTGTTGGGGATATGCTAAAAATCGATATCAATGGCAGTATTTCCAGGGTAAAAGAACTCATTGTTTTTGTGACTGTGAAAAACCTGGACGAAATACAAATCAATGGTTCGGGAGACGTGGAAAGCGAGGGCACTATTAAAGGTATTGATCTCGAAATAGGCATCAATGGCTCAGGAAATGTGGAGTTGGATCTTGACATGAAAAATGTTAAAACCTCGATTAACGGATCGGGAGATGTTGAAATAACAGGCGTAGGCGGAGATTTTCAATTGAAAGTTTCCGGTTCAGGAAGTTTTGAAGGGAAAGATATGCGGCTTAATCTCTGCGATATCACTGTTTATGGATCAGGAGATGTTGAAATGAACGGCTCGGCCACGAAAATAGAAATCGAACAATCAGCCTCAGGGGATATCAATTTATATAATTTGGATGCCCAGGATGCCGATCTACGCGGAAGTGGTTCGGGCGACATCGTTTTATCAGTTTCCGGAATCCTTAAGGCCAGGCTCAGTGGCTCAGGCGATCTCACTTATAAAGGAACTCCAACTTCAGTTGATGTTTCAGCACGTGGATCAGGAGATGTTTATCACCGTTAGTATCTTATCACTAAGCAAAATTTAAAATGCATTGTGGTTAATATGAAAGGATGAGAAATAATAAATCTCTTAATTGCAAAATATGCATTTATAAATTTTGCCGACTAACTTGGACAAACCAAAACAGGAATACACCATAAGTTTTACATGATCACCTTGTTTGGTTTTGGCTTGTCCAAGTTAGGAAATCATATTTTATTCATCAATAATTTAATAAAATGAAATCAAACACAACAATTCTTGCAACCTTGCTACTGCTGATTACCTTGTCATCATCGGGTTGTATGTACATGAGCGGCATCAAGGGAAATGGAAACATCGTAAAAGAAACGCGAGAGGTTTCTTCCTTTGATGGGATTAAAGTAGGTGGCGCTTTTAATGTGTATTTAACACAAAGCAATACCGAATCGTTAACCATTGAAGCAGATGAAAATCTAATGGCGATTATCGAAACTGAGGTGAGAGGAAATACACTTGTTATTTCCACCAGGGAAAACATCAGAGGCTCAGAAGAGCTCAATATTTTCATCAGTTTTAAAGACATCGACAAACTTGACATTTCAGGTGCATGTAACCTTGAAAGTGAGGGAATGCTTAATTTTTCTACACTGAAATTTGAAGCAAGCGGAGCATCAGAAATTGATCTGCAGCTTACTGCCGATAAACTTTCGTGCGATTATTCAGGCGCCAGCGATATTGAATTTTCGGGTAAAGTAAAAGAGTGTTATATAGAAATTTCAGGCGCTGCCGAGCTTAAAGCATTCGATCTGGAAACAGACGAGATGGAACTTAGGGTTAGTGGAGCTGCCGATGCAAAGGTTAACGCCAGCAAATACCTCAAGATAAATGCCAGTGGCGCGGCATCAGTTCAATACAAGGGCAATCCAAATATCGACCAACATACCAGCGGTGCCTCCAGCATACGAAAAAGATAGTGATAAAATATAGTTCTACTGCGAATTTCATGAAAGAGTATTGTTAAATGAACCATATTTATTCTCTTCCTGAAGTGGATTTCTTGCCGCACGTGCGGAATCGAAATAACCAGGTTTGTGTAAGAGCCTAAAAACCTAACTATTAAACAGACCCCCGCCTACCAATGATAGGTTGAAAAGATTTCTCCTGCCGCACGTGCGGCATCGAAATGACAAAGCCCCGGGCTGTGAATGGGGTGGGTGAAAGTAGGTGCGAAGTGCCCACTTTCACCCACCCCCCAATCCCCCAAATCCATGTCACCTCGAAGGAACGTAGCAACTGAGACCCGCTTCGCAGCGAGGCGAGCCTGCCTCGCCAACACCATTGCTTGCGCTAACGGCAAGGCGGGGGTTTCTCTAACAAAGTGCACCCCAACTCCACTCAAATACCTGTCATTTCAATCAAAAAAATTGCTTAGCAAATTTGAAGGAAGGAATCTAAAAATCGCGACACGATATTTACGCCGGGTCAGGATTTGTGAGTTTTCAAAAACTCTAATCAAATAACTCAATAACCCAAAAACTTAATAACGCAATAACTATTAACTCTCAACTTTTATCTCTCAACTCTCAACTCTCAACTCTCAACTTTTAACTATTAACTATTAACTATTAACTATTAACTCTTAACTCAACTCCCCTCCTATTGTCTCCAAAACAAAACCGCATTGTACCATTGCTCCTTAAATTCAGGTTGGCGCTGTAATTCAAAATCATTTTCAGTAAATGGATTGATTGCCCGGATAAAATCGAAAGTTAAAAACACCCTGTTGCCTTGTTCGCCATAAATCCAGGTTTCAATATCGCTGCGATTATATACTGTTTTGGGCGTGCCAAAAATTATGTAGATCATACCACGATCAGTTTTCCATCCTTCCTTGTGCGATGAAAAAAGTTTGTTGGCCTGCTCCACCCTTCCATAAAATAGCTTTATGAGCTCTTCAGCACGATCTTCATTTCCGGCAGTTTCGATCCAAAAATCATCAACGACCTGCTTCAAATCTGAAGCATTGCGCAATTTTTCATATTCTTTGTTGGAGGTCAGGTAGCGCAATGGAGGCCCAAGCTGTTCAGATTTTTTAACCTTCGGAAAGTAATCTTCAAACCGAAATAATGAAATGCCTTGCCGGGCATCTTCATCGGCAGTAAAATGATAAATACCTTCGTTAGCAAATTGCAATTCCTCGCTTATCCCATCCCTGATTTCGACTACAAATTTTTTATCAGCCTCATAATCATAAACCTCCGGCCTGTCCTGCGAAAAGGGAGGCGAAGCGATGGGAAAGTTTACCTCAAAATATCCAACGAAAAGCTTTTTAATTTCCTTATCGCTGCATTTGATCCTGAATTTTGTTTTCCAGCTAATCCACTCATCCAAAATCGCATCACCAGGTTCATCAACAGGCAAAAACCACTGGGAGCTATTTTTTATATTTTTTTCAATTTGCAAAGGATACAAAACCGTTTGGTCAGCATTCAAATCGCTGATTTTCACTTCGAGCAAATACTCCCCTGGGAAATCAGCCGCCACCGGAAAATCAAATTTTAGCATACCTGCATTTTTATAGTACAGCGAGTCCCTTTTATAAAATGTTCCTTCATCAATCAGTGTGTTACTTTCGTACGAAGAAAACAGTTGATAAGAAATGCTGTAATCTGCGCGGAAGTATTCTTTGCCCCTTGGTATAAGGTATTTAAAACCGGCAGTGTTGTACTGCAAAAAAACCCTTGACAAACTATCACTTTCATGAAAAATGCGGGCTCCATCTATTTGCAAATTAACTTCGGGATTGTAATTTGAAGCAAGGTTGGTATAGCTTATTTCGTTGATGGTTTTGCACGAGAAAACCAATCCAATCATCACAAACATCACAAACATCACAAACATCATTAAAATTTCAATCCTAAGATGCTTTATTTTATAGTTCAACAAGAAAGTCTTCATATCTAAAATATTCGATTAATAGCTTATTTACTAATTCAAGGTATCAGAATCCAACAAATTTTCAGGGATTTCCTTTTTGGTTTTTGCACCCAGCAATTTAATTTTTTCAGCCTTCGAAATTAAATTCCCCTTGCCCGATGAAAGTTTATTAAAAGCATTATCGTAACTATTTTGTGCAGCTTTTAATTTCTCATCGATGTTTTGCATGTCGTTAACAAAACCCACAAATTTATCATAAAGTTTTCCGCTTTGTTCAGCAATTTCAATCACATTCCGGTTTTGATATTCCTGTTGCCAAAGGCTGGCCACCATTTTAAGGGTTGCAAACAAATTGGTTGGGCTAATGAGTAGCACACCTTTATTATAGGCGTAGCTCCAAAGATCAGTATCATTTTTAACAGCCTCTAAAAAAGCAGGTTCCACAGGCATGAACAAAATCACAAAATCAAGACTGTTCAGATTGTACAAATCCTGGTATTTTTTTGCGGCCAGCTCATCAATATGTTTTTTTACCGAAATCAGATGATTTTTAAGTGCCACCGTTTTTTGTTCTTCCGCATCACTGTTTACAAAAATTTCGTAAGCGGTAAGAGAAACCTTTGAATCGATCACCACGTTTTTGTTTCCGGGAAGCGTTAATACCACATCCGGCTGAAAACGCTTTCCCGACTCTGAACTGAATGATTTTTGCACCTCAAACTCCCGGCCTTTTACCAGGCCCGATTTTTCAAGAATGCTTTCAAGGATCAGCTCACCCCAGTTGCCCTGGGTTTTTGTTTGTCCTTTTAATGCATCAGTCAGGTTTTGGGCATCGGCGCTGATCTGCCTGTTAAGCTCCGAAAGCCTTTTTACTTCCTCCTTCAGCGAAAAGCGCTGTTGAGATTCTTTGTCATAAGCCTCCTCCACCTTTTTCTCAAAGTCTTTAATTTTTTCTCCCAAAGGTTTTAGCAGCGATTCAATGTTCAGCTTATTTTGGGCAGTAAAGGTTTTGCTTTCTTTTTCGATGATTTCTCCGGCAAGGGCTTTAAACTCAAAAACAAATTTATCCCTGATTTCCTCCAATTCCTTTTTCTGCTCATCAAGTTTCTCTTTGAGGTTTTTCAGGTCGGCCTTATGCCCCGAAAGTTGAATGTTCAAATCAATGTTTTCTTGTCTTGATTTTTCCAAATCGGATTTAAGCCGATCAATTTCCACATTCTTTAATTCAGCGCTTTGTGTTTGCACGCCGGTATCGATGGTTAGTTTTTCGATACGCGATTTAAGTTCGGGCATTTCTTTTAAGGCTTTGCTTTTGCCTGCCGACAGCAATTTCGCAATTATAAAACCTACAATTATCCCCGCCACAATAGCTATGAGTGAAGAAATATTTTCCATGTAAAATTTATTTATGGTGTAAAAATATAAATTTCCAATCTGTAACTTTCAGATTTTAGCCTTTAAAATGTTAATACTAAAATATTTCTGCTAAAAATTGTATTTTTACGATTCACTGTTATTCAAATAACATAAAAGCAAGCATTATGAAAACAAAAGCTTTTACAATATTCAGCCTCTTCATCATTTTCAGCATAACCCTTCCTGCCCAAAGTGTTTATTATACCCAGACCACAAATTATGGCGGAAATCAGGCATTAAAAGATTTGATAAAAACAGAAATGGTTTACCCGCATCAAGCCCGAAATTTAAAGCAGGAAGGAAAGGTGATTTTACAATTTACTGTTGCTAAAGATGGAAAAGTAAAAAACCTCAACATCATCCAATCAGCAGGAAAAAATCTTGACAATGAAGCCGTCCGGCTTTTTAAGCATCTACTTTGGACTCCGGCACAGAGCAGAGGAACAACTGTGGATGACAAATCTGAAATTGAAATTCAGTTTAAACTTAAAAAGTATTTGAAATATGTTAAGCAACGGAAATATGATGAGATGGAGTATTTGCACACACCTGTTGATAACAGTATGGTGATTTACGAACCAAAAGAGTTGGATACCATTCCAAAACCATTGTATAATGATGACCAAACAAAATTTGCCGATTATATGATTCAGCACATGAAATATCCCGATGAGGCAAAAAAGCGGGGTGTTTCGGGCACGGTAGAAATGTTTTTCATTATAGAGCCTTCAGGAAATATTACCAACCTGAAAATTGAAAAAGGAGTAGGTGCAGGTTGCAGCGAGGAGGCTATGCGGCTTGTTAAACTGCTGCACTGGTTTCCCGGAATAAAAGGAAATTTAGCGGTAAGAACAGAAATAAAACTCAGCATAACTTTCAACCTTAGCAACTCTGACGACATGAAATATGTGCCGGCCAACAACGCTAATCAAATCTAATTAATCAATAATGAAAAAAATAGGCCTCCTTTCCGACACTCACGGATCATTGCCCAAAAAGACGTTTGAATTTTTTGCTGAATGCGATCAAATATGGCATGCCGGCGATATTGGAAACCAGGGACTTCTTGATAATTTGGAAAAAGCCTTTACAGTAAAAGCTGTTTTCGGTAATATTGACGGAACTGAAATCAGGGCTTGCACCCGGGAATATATTATCGAAACCATCGAAGGGGTGAAAATTTTAATGATTCATATAGGCGGCTACCCGGGCAGGTACGAAAAAAAAGTGAGAGAATTGATTGTCAGGGAACATCCCAAACTTTTTATCAGCGGGCATTCTCACATATTAAAAGTAATGTACGACAAAAAACACCAGCTACTTCATATTAATCCGGGTGCAGCCGGAAACTCGGGGCTTCATCAAAAGATTACCCTGGTAAGATTTGATTTGGATAAGGGAGAAATTAAAAACCTGGAAATCTTTGAGAAAGACAGGAAAAGATAAAGGTTCTACTAAAATTTATAATTATTTAGCTAAATTCTATCAAATCAGATTGCCAATACAATAGACCCCCTCTAACCTGCCTAGCCGGCAAGGCTGGCTTCCCCTGGGGGAGAAAGCCACCGCACTGGCTACAGCAGTTGCTTGTGCGGCTGGTCTCCCTTCCCCTCAAGGGGAATGCCTGTCCCGAATTTCGGGAGGGCGGGGATGGGGTCATTAGGGTTTGATAAACCATACAACTACCTAAATAATTAATAAAATTTTAAGAAAACTATAGGCGGGCAGTCCACATTTGGCAGTCCACAGTTGGCAGCCTTTTTTGTTTGATGACTGAGGGCTGTGGACTGAGTATCCCGAAAAGTAGAGAATTTTCTCCAAAGGAGTCCTTCGGACAATTCTCGTAACTTTTCGTGGATGCACGGGCGAAGCCCGGCACTGTGGACTGAAGACTGAAGGCTAAGGACTGATAACTGAAGACTGGAAACTGTGGACTAAAAACTGATGACTGAAGACTGAGAACTAAAAAATCACGCTACCTCAGGCGATTCGCCGACCTTATCAATTTTTCGTCTTTACGAATGTAAAAATTAGCAACAAATAACAGGATTATAGCTATTAAAGGAAAAATTACGGCAATGCCATAATCAGAACTTGCTCCTGTTATTTCTTCAATCGAGGTGGTATAATAAAAAATTCCCCCAACAAGTAGCACATTAAGGAAAATACTCAGCAAATTCAACCTGATTTGCAATATGCGTTTTTTGAATTTAAAGATGGTAAAAAATAGAAGTACAATGATTAAAAACTGACCGCCGGCAAGCGGAAGTGTAAACCATTGGCCAAATTGTGTTGATTCTGTTGACATTTCAGTAAAAGGGTCGGGCACCATATCTTTAATAGTATGGATAAAAAATGTTAAATAATTGGTGTCGGAAATGTAGTTGGCAACAGGGAAGAAAAAAATAAGGATGCCGGCTACCAGGGCCAAAAATATAAAAACAGTTTGAATTCGTTGAAGCATAGCGTTTTAAAGAATTTAATTTAAAAATCGTGCAAATATACAGGGTTTTAACCTGATTAATTCACAAATTCGTTGAACTTGTGAATTAATCACCGAAGGCCGAAAATATTTAAAATAAATATTTTCGAGTGTTAACCCTCGAATTTCCGCAGGAAATTCGGCTCTGCCGGCTTTTTAGCCGACAGAGTGAAAAATTCATAAATTTTTCAGGTTAAGTTTTTGAATAGTAGAAATTGTTAGCATTTTCAATAATTAATGCGATCGTTTTTTTTTAACAAAAAAAAAGTTGGTATCAGGAAATATTTATATTTGCAGCCTCGAAGTTAATATTCAATTAGCTTGCTCACTTTAATTTTAAGATTTCCTTTGATTAAATTTCAATTTTAACATTCTATTAAAAATTATTCACAGTAAAAAAGAAACATGTCATCCAATAAATTGACATTGTTTTAGTTAAGTTGTTCTATCTGAGCAACTAAATAAAAACTCAATAAATCTTCTTATTAAATGGGTACATTGCCCGAAAAGCATGTATAAAATTAAAAAACACAAATTTAAAAATCAATGTACGATATCATCGAATTGAACGGGAAACTGTTAACGGAACTCAAAGACATTGCGAAAACGCTTGATATTCCTAAGATCAACAATCTTAAAAAACAAGATCTTATCTATAAAATCCTGGATCATCAGGCATTAAATCCTGAAACAAAAAAAGACACTCCTGAAAAAACTCCCAAACCTCAAACACCCCCCTCAACTAAAGATAAAGCTGCATTTGGCAGGGGAAAGCGCAGAAGAATAAGCCCGGAACCTGTAAAGGAAAAAGTAGCTTCAAGCGTTATCTCCGAAAATGAGGAGAAACCTGTTGAAAAAGCTGCTGTAACTAAAACAAAACCAAGCGAAAAGACAGTTGAAAAAACTACTGAAAAAGCAGTAGAAAAACCAACTGAGAAACCAAGCGAAAAACTAAGCGAAAAATCTCAACCTTCCGATAGTGATAAAAAACCGGATGCTGATACACGGGGTTTTAGCAAAGATGACAAAAAAGGGTATTACAAAGATCAAAATAGTCAAAGTAGCAAAGGTCAGCAGCAAAAGCAAAAAAACGCCATTGCCTTCGATTTCGATGGCGCTATTTCAAGTGAAGGTGTATTAGAAATTATCCAGGATGGTTATGGCTTTTTGAGATCATCTGATTATAACTACCTCAATTCGCCCGATGATATTTATGTTTCCCAATCGCAAATTAAATTATTTGGCCTCAAAACCGGTGATACTGTGCGCGGAAACATCCGCCCGCCAAAAGAAGGCGAGAAATATTTCCCGCTCATCAAAGTTGAAGAAATTAATGGCCGCGATCCTGAAGAAGCCCGCGACAGGATTCCTTTCGATTATCTGACGCCACTGTTTCCTGAAAAGAAATTTAAACTTACAGGACATCCCGGAGAAACCGTTTCAACCCGTGTAATCGACATGTTTACACCAATCGGAAAAGGTCAGCGTGGTTTGATTGTTGCCCAGCCCAAAACAGGTAAAACCGTTTTACTTAAGGAAATCGCAAACGCTATTGCTTTCAACCACCCCGAGGTTTACATGATGATATTACTCATCGACGAGCGCCCCGAAGAAGTTACAGATATGGCAAGGAGCGTAAAAGCCGAAGTAATCTCATCCACTTTTGATGAACCTGCCGACCGTCACGTTAAAATTGCAAATATTGTTCTTGAAAAAGCAAAAAGACTCACCGAATGTGGCCACGATGTAGTTATCCTACTCGATTCGATTACCCGTTTGGCAAGGGCTTACAACACTGTTTCGCCTGCATCGGGAAAAGTACTTTCGGGTGGTGTTGAAGCAAACGCACTGCACAAGCCAAAACGCTTTTTTGGCGCAGCACGCCAGATTGAAAACGGTGGATCGCTTACCATAATTTCAACGGCGCTTATCGACACCGGTTCAAAAATGGATGAGGTAATCTTTGAAGAATTTAAAGGTACGGGCAACATGGAACTGCAGCTCGATCGGAAACTTTCGAACAAACGTATTTATCCATCCATCGACATTGTTGCTTCAAGCACTCGTCGCGACGACCTGTTGCTCGACAAGGAAATGTTGCAAAGAATATGGATTCTCAGGAATCATCTTGCCGACATGAACCCGGTTGAAGCTATGGAATTCCTCAAAGACAAGCTTCGCTTTACCGCAACCAACGAGGAGTTTATAATTTCGATGAATAGTTAGCCATTTCAAGAAATAAAAACAAACCTCCGTAAATTTATTCGGGGGTTTTTTTTATTTTAGATGTTAAGGATATTATTTTAAATTACACTATTGTCCGCAAATAATTAAAGTTTAAAAATAGATTCTTAGCCAGATAGTAACATTTTAAATTGCTTAAAAAAGAATATCTATGACAAACTTAGATGAAGCATTGTTGCAAATTCTCAACGACAAACAATCGGGTTCCATTGCCATATTGCAGCAGCTTACCCGTGGAATATCATCATACCTTATCAGTGAAAGTGACCCGATAGTCAGTTTAAATATTATGCATAACCGCTTACCACTCATGCGCGGTGGACTTGGCCATTTTGCAGTAGTTGGGCATTTTATAAACGAGTTGGAGAAAGTGATAGCAAATAATTTAAAAGATTTAAAATCACAGGAGGCACTTTTCAATTTTGTAAACCAATATGATACACGTTGGAAAAATGCAAACGCAGAGGTTTCAAAACTTGCTTCCAATTATATCGATTGCCAGAATAAAACCATACTATTACACAGTAATAGCAGCGTGGTCACAAGTTTTTTCAATACAATAAATTCGATGAATGTTAAGACCTCCATTATTCAAACGGAATCCAGACCTGAAAATGAAGGACGCTACCAGGCTGTAAAACTGGCTAATTTGGGTTTTAACGTAAAATATATCATCGATGCAGCTGCTGCATTTATGATGGATGAGGTAGATATGATGATAACAGGTGCAGACCAGATTCATAAAAACTATTTTGTGAACAAAATAGGGACTTATGCATTAGCGTTGCTTTGCCGCGAAAAAAACATCCCGGTGTATGTACTTGCCGACAGCCGAAAAATTTCGAATACCGAGGCCAATCCCCAGGCGCTCCACAATATTCAAAGATCGGGAAGTGATATTTGGAAATCAAGTCCTGAACGAGTAACACCCGTTAATTTTTATTTTGAACCTGTTCCAACAACGCTCGTAAAATCGTTTATCACGGAAACGGAAATACTTACTTCATCATTCCTTGCCGGGGGTTAAGTTAATATTAACAAGCCCGGGATTTTGATAGCATTATTGTAAATCACACGAACAACACTATTTTTGTGGAAATTTAAATTTTAATACTAAAAGATATGCGTAAAAAATTTGCAGCAGGAAACTGGAAAATGAACACAACACTTGCCGAAGGCAAGCAACTGATCGAAGATATTTTAAGTGGCTTCAAAGCCAATCCACCAAAACAAAAAGCCGGCGAATTGGAAATTATTTTTGGAACCCCTTTCATTACGCTACCTCCAGCTTCGGAATTGGTAAAAAATCAGCAGCAGGTTCACATAGCAGCCCAAAATTGTTCTAACAAGGAAAAAGGCGCTTATACCGGCGAAACCAGCGTGGATATGATCAGATCAACAGGTGCCGAATATGTTATTATCGGACACTCTGAGCGTCGTGAGTATTTTAAGGAAAGCGATCAAATGCTTGCCGAAAAAGTTGCTCTTACTTTAAACCGTGGATTGCTACCTGTATTTTGCTGCGGCGAACAACTCGAAATAAGGGAAGCCGGAAATCATATCGAACTGATTAAAAATCAAATCAGGAATGGCATTTTTTTCCTCAATGCCACACAAATTAAAAATGTGGTAATAGCCTACGAACCCGTTTGGGCAATTGGCACTGGCGTTACCGCCTCACCTGCGCAGGCACAGGAAATGCACGCGGTAATCCGCCAGCTCCTGGCTGAAAAATATGGCAAAGAAGTAGCCGAAGAAATCTCAATATTGTATGGTGGTTCGGTGAATGCCAAAAATGCACAAGAACTGTTTTCGCAGCCTGACGTGGATGGCGGACTTGTTGGCGGAGCCTCGCTGAAAGCCGGTGAATTTGTTAGCATCATCAACTCCTTTTAATAGTGTGGTACTATTGCAAATTTAGTGGAAAGGCTCAATAATATTTTAGTCCCGGGCTATCGGGATCAGTTTTCAGTTTTCAGTCCACAGTCTTCAGCCCATTACCGACTGTGGACTGCCAGTCCCGAAAAATAGAAAATTTTCTCCAAAGGAATCCTACAGACAATTTTCTTAATTTTTCGTAGATGCACGGACGAAGCCCGACACTGTGAAATCATTATCAATACCAAATCATATTAACCAGCGAAATTCCACAAAAATGGTAGTAATAGAACCCATAAAACTTTTCTATGCCGATTAAAAATCCTGTGTCCGCATTGATTTTCGATTGGGGCGATACTGTTATGCGCGACTTTAATCTGCCCGGGTCAATGGCGGACTGGGAGAAAGTTGCATATATCCCGGGCGCTCAAAAAGCTCTGGAATCTCTAAGCCGAAAGTTCACTTGTATTATTGCCACCAGTGCCAACCATTCGGATACCGATGAAATGATAAATGCCTTAAAAAGAGTTGGTGCCGATAAATATTTTCATCATTTCTTTTCATCCAAAGACCTCGGATATCAAAAACCCGATCCACGGTTTTTTAGTTCAATCATTGAAAAAATTGGGCTCAAATCCGAAAACTGTGTAATGATTGGCAATTTATATGAAAAGGATATCAAAGGTGCAAAAACGGCTGGTATGCAAACCATCTTGTTTGATGAAAAACCACAGAATCTTAATTTTCCTGATGCTGATGTAGTAATCAATCAGATGGACGAATTGATCAATATTTTTAAATAAGGTATGCTTTCGAAATTAAAATTTATCCTACTCCTTGTGTTGCTAATGCCACTGCTAAGCTTTGGGCAGGATAAGGATTTTCCTAAAAATTACTTCACCTCGCCGGTTGATTTTAAAATGACCTTGTCGGGTACTTTTGGTGAGTTACGGACAAATCATCTCCATTCAGGTATTGATATAAAAACTTATGGTGCTACAGGAAAACCATTAAAGGCTATTGCAGATGGATTTGTATCGAGGGTTGCTGTTTCGCCGGGAGGTTTTGGCAATGCAATTTATGTTGAACACCCGAATGGATACACATCAGTTTATGCACATTGTAAATCTTTCGCCCCCGAAATTGCAGATTGGGTGAAAAAAGAACAATACCGCCTTGAGGAGTTCCAGGTAAACCTTTTCCCCGAAAAAGATCAGTTTAAGTTTAAGCAAGGCGATATCATAGCATACTCAGGTAATTCCGGAAGCTCCATGGGGCCACACCTTCATTTTGAAATTAGAAAAACAAACCATCAAACACCTGTTAACCCTCTGCTTTTCGATTTTGAGATAAAAGATTTTGTCCGCCCTACAATTTCAGGGATGAAAATTTTTCCAGCCAATAAATACAGTTTTATTAATGGGATAAATAAAGTTACAAAACTACCATTGGCAGGTTGGGGATCTGATTACCACTTAAAGTCAGGTGACACCGTCAATCTATCCGGGTATTTCTATTTTGGGATAAATACCTTCGACAAGCTCAACAATGCAAACAATCGCAACGGAGTTTATTCCATCGATTTTCTCATCGACACAAATTTGGTTTATAGCCATAAAATGGATCAGTTCGACTTTTCAGAAAGCAGGTATGTAAACAGCTTGATTGATTACGCAGGATTTGAAAATGAAAAAGCACGTTACCAGAAAACCTACATTGAGCCCAACAATAAACTGTCAATTTATCAACAAATGGATGGCAACGGAATATTTAGCTTTATTGATGATGCATACCATACCTTAAAATATGTAGTAAAGGATGCCTGTGAAAATGAATCTATTTTAACATTTGTGGCAAAGTCAGCACCCCCTCAGTTTAAAAATGTTGTAGCTGAAAAAGAGGGTGAAACCGGGAAAATTATTTTTACATGGTGTGAGGACAACTATTTTGAAACTTCCAATTTCAGGCTTTCTATTCCTAAGAATGCCCTTTATGACACAATGAAATTTGAATATGCTGTTTATGCTGAAATTGAAAAAGGCTTTTACGCTCCTGTACATAAAGTACACAAACCCGAAAAGCCATTGCATGGCTGGTGTGAGATTTCGATTAAATCAGATAGCTTTCCTGAAAGGTTAAAAGAAAAGGCCCTGATTGTAGGAATAAGTGAAAATTTGATTCCTGCCGGAGGTAAGTGGAGTGGAGACTTCCTGACAACAAAAATTAGGGACTTCGGTGATTATTCAATTACCGTTGATACAATTTCTCCGGTAATTAAACCATTGAATATTTCGAATGGAAAAAATATTTCAAAGCAAAAATCAATAAAGATTAAAATTGGTGATGATTTGTCAGGTATTGCAAATTATCGTGCCACTTTAAACGGAGAATGGTTATTGATGGACTGGGATCCAAAAAATGATTTATTGGTTTATTGGATGGATAACCGGATGAAAGCAGGGGAAAATAATTTTCATCTTACAGTTAATGATACTGTGGGAAACGAAGCGAATTATGAGGTGGTTTTGGTGAGATAATTTGAACTTTATAAACCCAACAAATATTTTGAAAATGAGGTACTACTGCGAATTTTGTGGAAAGTAAAATATTAATGATCTAATAGTTGTTGGTGATAAAAATTTATCAACAGATTCCCGCCTTGCCGTTTGTGCAAGCAATGGTGTTGGCGAGGCAGGTCTCAGTCCCCGAAGGGTAGGGACCCCGCACGTGCGGGACTGCACTCCTTCGAAATGACACGGCTTTGGTGGATTTGTTGGGGTGGTTTAGGTGGGCGCTTCGCGCCCACCTAAACCACCCCGTGTAAAGCCTTAGCTTTGTCATTTCGATGCCGCATTTGCGGCAGAGACCCGCTTCGCCAGCGAGGCGAGAATCTGTTTACAGTGATAGCCATTATTTACATCCACAAAAATAGTAGTAGAACTAAAAATGATAACTATTTTTCAATTCAAAGCGATTTGATTTTCTTACGATCTTACGCAATATTCTATTTTGGCAAAATAGTTGATTGGACACAAAAACTATTTTGAAAAACCGGAAAACGTTTAACTTTTAATCATTTTTTTGGTGTATTTGATACAAGGCATGACTTGTCTCTACGGAAAAATATCCGATAACTTTTCAACTTTTAAACTCTCAACTTTAAACTTCTCAACTTTTTCAACTATTCAACTTTTTCAACTATTCAACTTTTCAACTCTTAATGCCGGGCTTTGCCCGAGCACCCTCGAAAAATTACGAAAATTAAAAATTTTCTATTTTTCGGGGCTTTTAACTCTTAACTTTTAACCAATAACAAATTAACTATTAACCAATAATCCCGCAAATGCGGGGATTTCCCCGAAGGGTCGGGGCAGGCAGCTACGCTCAACAATTAACTAATAACATTTAACCAATAACATTTACGCTTCATGGCAAAATACGGAAAATGGATTGGCGGGGGACTCGGCTGGGTTCTTGGCGGCCCCATCGGGGGAATCATAGGATTTATGTTTGGCTCCATGTTCGATGGGATAAATTCAGGAAATTATGCCTGGAATCAGCCCATTGGCGACAGGAAAAGTAGTGGCGGTAACTTTGGCGATTACGACAGATACACTGATTCCGGCACCTATGGAGATAGTTCCTACGCCGGACAAAGCAGCTACGATCAAGCGCAAACCACAACACAAACCGGAGATTTTACAGTAAGCCTTATGATTTTGGCCGCGGCGGTTATGAAAGCCGATGGCAAAGTAGTAAAGTCGGAATTGGATTATGTAAAACAGTTTCTTCGCGGACAATTTAGCGAGCAGGTAACCCAGCAAAGCCTATTGATGTTGCGTGAAGTATTGAAAAAAGAATTCAGCCTGAACGATGTAACTAAGCAAATCGGCCATTTCATGGATAAGGCTTCCAAGCTGCAATTACTTCACTTTTTGTTCGGAATTTCAATGGCCGACGGACATGTTCACCCTAAAGAAGTGGATGTCATCGAAACCATTTCAAGATTTTTGGGAATAAGGATGGCAGAGTACAATTCGATCAAAGCCATGTTTATCAAGAATAATTTTAATAATTATCAAATTCTTGAAATTACGCCTGATGCTTCAAATGATGAAATAAAAAAAGCCTATCGCAAAATGGCTGTAAAATATCACCCCGACAAAGTAAGCCACCTCGGCCCCGAGATTCAGGAATCGGCCAAACAAAAATTCCAGACCATGAAAGCTGCTTATGATGCAATTAAAAAGGAAAGAGGGATGAAGTAGGGGTTATTGAGTTATTGGGTTATTGGGTTATTGGGTTATTGGGTTATTGGGTTATTGGGTTATTGGGTCCCGAAAAGTAGAAAATTTTCTCCAAAGGAGTCCTTCGGACAATTTATATTACTTTTCGAGCCCGCCTTGCCAGTCTTGCCGGCCAGACAGGCATCATACTTCGGACATCTCTTTGATTTACGAAGTCAGATTTACGAAGTCATATTTTTGATGTGGGGGAAGATCATGTACAAAAACAAGTCACCCGGTGAATACCGCATAGGCAATTCTTTTAAAGTGCCGGGAAGTAGAATTTCTTCATGAGTTTATTCATCAGGTGACTGAATATTTTTTGATTAACAATTAACCCGCCTTGCCGTCTGCAGTTGGCTTGCGCAAAGGCGAGGCAGGCAATTAACGAATAACGATTAATGCCGGGCTTTGCCCGAGCATCCCTGCCTCGCCAACGCACAAGCCATATAGTGCGGCAAGGCGGGCTCGAAAAGTTACGAAAATCAAAGATTTTCTACTTTTCGGGACAATTAACGAATAACCATTAACCATTCAACAATTAACTATTAACCCTTTCCCCCTACCCATTTCTCGGGTCTTCCTGCACAGGAAGCTTGGCCATTTTTTGTACCACGAGGCTGGGAAAGCCAAACTCCTCCTCCACCCTGCCAAGGATAAGGTAAATGCCATGGCCTTTAAAGTTGTAGTACTTCAGGGAATTGGGGAAGTGCGTGGTATCGAAAAATTCGCCTTCATTATCAATAAAAGTACCGAAGTGCATGATTTCACCACGAACGGTTTTCACAAACTTGCGGGTAACCACCTCGCCGAGCATCCTTACGATTTTTCCCACGCTGGCCTTCATATCGCGTGCTTTGATTTCTCCCCGGAACTGTGTTTTCAGCAGGTCGAAGTAAGTGAGCGTAACCGGAAACCCGATAAGCTCGATCTCATCATAAGCATCCTCCAGGTCGCTGTGGGCAAGCTGCGGCAATTCAAAATGTTTGCTTCGTACCTTGAACAGTGAACTTTGAATCACTTCTTTTTTGCTTTTCCCGAAAAAAAGGTGAGCATTCCACAACAGGCGGCTTTTTGAAATGCCTGTAAATTGGAGGGCACCCACGCGTATCAACAGGATCAACTGCTCCAGGCCGGGATGGGCACGCTCCACAAAATCTTCGAGGTCGGCATAAACGCCACTGATGCGGCGCTCCTCCACGATGCGCAAGGCGAGTTTATGTTCGAGGTTTTGGATGTGGATGAATCCTACAAAAATCTCTTCGCCATAAATATTGGTTTTATGGTCGCTGCGATTTACACAGGGCAATTCTATTTTCGCCCCACAGCGGCGGGCTTCGTTAAAATAAACCCAGGCTTTGTAATACCCCCCAAAATTGTTAATTACCGCCGTCATAAATTCGAGCGGATAATGTGCCTTGAGATAGAGACTCTGGAAGCTTTCCACCGCGTAGGATGCAGAGTGTGCTTTTGAAAAAGCATATCCGGCAAACGATTCCACCTGCCGCCACACTTCTTTGGTGGTTGCTTCCGGACGCCCTAATTGCTTTGCTTTTTCGTGAAACCTTTCCACAATTCGTTGGAATTCCTTTTGGCCACGTACCTTTCCACTCATGGCGCGGCGCAGCACATCCGACTCCGCAAGGTCGAGGCCGGCATAGTGGTGGCAAACCTTGAGCACATCCTCCTGATACACCATTACACCGTAGGTTTCGCGGAGTTGTTGCTCCATCACCGGGTGGAAATATTCAAAATCGTGGGGATTGTGAAAACGATGGATATATTCGCGCATCATGCCCGAGCGTGCCACCCCGGGCCTGATGATGGAACTCGCCGCCACCAGCGTGAGGTAATTGTCGCAGCGCAGCTTGGTGAGCAGCCCACGCATGGCAGGGCTTTCGATGTAAAAGCACCCTATGGTCTCTGCATTTTTGAGCTGGGTTTTTACCTTCACATCTTTTTTGAACTTCTTCACATTGTGTACATCTACCTCCTCGCCACGGTTGCGCAGGATAATGTCAGCACACTCCTTGATGTGGCCTATGCCGCGCTGGCTGAGGATGTCCATTTTTTCGAAACCGATATCCTCGGCCACGTACATGTCCCATTGTGTGGTGGGGAAACCTTTGGGAGGCATGTCGAGAGCCGTGTAGCAGGTTATGGGTTCTTCGGAGATGAGCATTCCGCCGGCATGGATGCTACGCAAGTTGGGGAAGTTGATCATCATGGCGGCGATCTTTAAAATCCGGGCAGTCACCGTGTCGCGGTTTTGCCGCCGTTCGGGAAATTTCACCAGCTCATCAATTTCGGCTTTGGGCAGGCCATACACCTTGGCAAGTTCGCGGATGGGCGAGCGATCTTTGAAGGTGCTGATCGTTCCCATTAGCGCAGTGTGCAAACGTCCGTAGCGCTTAAACACGTAATCGATCACCTCATCGCGCTCTTTCCAGGAATAGTCGATATCGAAGTCGGGCGGGCTGGTGCGTTTTGGGTTGAGGAAGCGCTCGAAATACAAATCCAGTTCGATGGGGTCAACATCCGTAATTTTAAGGCAGTAGGCCACCACGCTGTTGGCACCACTCCCCCGCCCCACGTGGTAAAATCCACGGCTCATCGAGTACCTCACGATATCCCAGGCCATCAAAAAGTAAGATGAAAAACCCAGCGTGTCGATGATTTCCAGCTCATGGCTGATGCGCTGCTTCGCGATTTTGTTGCCGGTGCCATAGCGGTAAACCATTCCATCCAGCGCAAGCTTTTCAAGCAAAATCTTGTCATCGTAGCGGCTGCCGGTAAACCGTTGTTTATTTTTTATGGATTTGTAATCGAAGTCGATGGAGCAATCGGCAAGGAGCTTTTCGGTGTTCCTGATAATTTCGGGATAAGTTTCAAAATCCTTTTTTAACTGATCGTTGGTTCTGAAAACCTCATCTTTGCCGGCAAGGTCAGCATCAGTCAACATTGTAAATAATGTATTCTTATTGATTGCCCTCAAATTGCGGTGCAGTAAATAGCCATCACCATTTCTGAAAGTTACCGGATTTAATATCACAAGTTTGGAACGATCAATAGCATAAGATGAACTCAAAATTCTGCGCACCTCCGAAGGTTTTACCCCGATAAATTCATTGTCTTTCAGTTTCCTTTTCGGGATATTAATAAATGGCCAAATCACATACACCTGCTGAAAATCGAAAGGTTCATCGGGAAGGTCAAGTTTGTTGAGGCTGTGGTGCGAATAAAATTCATTTAATTCCCTAAAACCCGCGTTGTTTTTGACAATACCGATGTAGAGCAATTTTTCTTCGTGCCGGAATTCCATTCCGCCAACAGGCTTAATGCCGACACCTTTACATGCTTTCACAAAGTCGATAGTGCCCGTAGAATTGTTGATGTCGGTGAGTGCCATGGCTTCCACACCAAAACCCCTAGCCTCCGCTACCAATTCTTCGATTGAAAGTGTGCCGTATCGTAAACTATAATATGAGTGTGCGTTCAGTATCAAAGTGTAAACTTAATTATGATTATTATTTAATCAATTTTAAGTTTACAATATAGTCTTTTTATTTACCAAACAATTACAAAAGTCAGGGTTTCACTTGGAGTGAAGCCCTGACTAAACTGAGTAGTCACCCCGTGAATTACCTCCGGCAGCTGGACGAGCCCTCGAAATATGCTTTGTGTCTAAACAGAATTCACGGGGTGACTTTTCGTTCAAAGGGTTTAGATTTCAGCAACTTTCTTTTTGAAACCATCTTTGTGTAAGCTTTGGCATAAAAATAATTTTCCCACCAGCCCGATAGATTTTTGTTTATCATTCGCTTGCGCAACTTATAAGTTTTGTAATGCTTCAAAATCCCCAAATACGAATTCATAACACTTAAAAATTTGGCTTGTTCATCCTTTGATGGCCTGTGATCTCTGGCAATAATATTTTGTTTTTGGATGGCTCTGTAAAAATTCCCCTTGGTTCGGTTTGCGATATTCACCCCGTTGGATAGGTACATTTAAAGCTGTTGAACATTATAAACCATGGTTATCCCACGGGGTAAATTCGGTGCGGTTTGATGACAACGCCGAGGAATTTTACCCCTTTGGAGAAATGTTGCATGTAAATTTTTTTGGGATGCAGCTCAAGCTGCAATTCATTTTTAAGGTAATCCCTGATTTTTGGAATGAGCGATTTGAGGTAATCTTTATTTTGATGAACAATCACAAAGTCGTCCACATACCTCCCGTAATATTTTATCCCAAGTTCGTTTTTAACAAAATGGTCAAAATCATTCAGGTAAACATTTGAAAATAATTGGGATGTAAGGTTGCCGATGGGCAGGCCACAATTTTTTGCGCTCTGAAACAAACTTTTAGAATTTGGCAGCCCTTCCCAATCAGATTTTTTCCCTTTAATCCGGCAATCAGTAAGCGGATCATTAAAAATTGTTTTTATGATAAGTTCCAGCTCCAATTGTAAATTAAAATCAAGCGCATGCTTTTGACGGAATAAAACAGATTTTACTTTTTGATAAAGAATATGTTTGTTGATGGCCATAAAATAGCCTTGAATATCAAGTTTAAGGATATAGGCATCGTGGGCATAATTTTGAGAACAGGAGCGAATAAAATTATCAATTCGTTGAATACCATAGTGAGTACCTTTTTGTTTGCGGCAGCTGTAGCTGTCGTGGATAAAATATTTTTCGAATACCGGTGAAATATGATTAAAGATAAAATGGTGAATAATCCGGTCGCGAAAATCGGCAGCAAATATTTCGCGTTTTACAGGTTTATTTACAATAAAGCAGATGCTTTTTTGAGGTTGGTAATTTCCCGAAATAATCTCATCACACAATTGCAGGAGCTTGCTTTCGTAATTTATTTCAAATTTCAATGCGTTAATCGTGTTGCGTTTGTTGCAGCGGGCATCGTAGTATGCCTGAAACAAATCGCTTAGGATTTGGTTGCGGTTGTATTTTGGAAAGAGTGATAATTGCATAATGTTTATCCGCTACGCGGAATTTGTTTCTTTTTGCACGATTAGCTTTTACAATACTTAAACCGCTACGCGGTATTCGTGATTATTCCGATACTCATTTTTACAGTACTTAAACCGCTACGCGGTAAGCCTTTTGCAATTTGTATCTAATTACTTTCTACTTAAACCGACTCGCGGTAATTGCCCCGGCATCTTTACCCAATTCCGTTTGTTTCTTTTCGCCGTAGAGCCTGCCCCGCCCTATCTTGTGGGGCGATACAGTATTGTAAACATCCCATCTGATTATCGCGCATACCTCGTAGAGGTTTAACAAAAAAAAAAAAACCCGCCGAAATAAATAAAAACCCGCCGGGTTTCACTATGCCGCCTTTTGGCGGGTAATCAGTCCTTGAGGCAACGCACCGCGAACCCGTTCGACTTATTGCCTGCCCCGTTAAATTACTTCGTTAGCCACAGGCTATTTAACGGGGTGAATTGTTGCGGTTCACCTGAGCGTTGTCATAATTCAGGTTCCGGTTCCAGGCATTGGAAGCATCGTTCTCGGACGATGACCACCAGTTGCCGTTGTTGCCTCCCGCACGTGCGGGATTGAACGAACCATTGGTATTGCGGTTGCCACCGGGCAGAGCCCGGAATAAAAGTCAATCGCTTTACCCTGTGAAATAATTTTACAAGTAAAATTACTTTGTATTTCACAGGGTGTATTTGTCGTACCGGTATTTACACCCGGTAAAATCTGTGATACCACATCCCTACCATTTTACCTGTTGCAGTGATGGCCTTTACAGGACATGGGGATCGACTGGACTAATTCTGCACACTCTGGTTCGCCGTAGCAAAACCAGACACCGGCATTTTCTTCATTTTACCGACTTTTGCCAGCCGGTAAGTTGTTTGGATATGTTTTCGATATTGTCGTTTATGTCGATAAATTTGTTGAGTGGTATGAGTTTTAAATCTTTGGTAAGCCTAAAGAGCAGGCGGATAACCTCTATATTCTCCCTCGCCTTTTGAAGCAAATCCGATTTTTCGCGTTTGGTATTTGCCCGGTAGATGTTCATAATCATTTCGAGGGTCTCGTTTTTGAGCTTTTCGCCCAGGGTATATTTGTATTCTTTGCGAAAATGCCTGCAAAATTCAAACACCTTTAGCATAAGGTCGTAGCTCGCTTTGTAAACGGGCAATGTATCATATTGTGCCATGAATGATGTTTTGAAGTTCGACAATAAATTGCTGACATTCTAAGGGTGTGCGCTCTGCTATGGGAAACGATTTGATTCTGGCCAGGGCCAGGGCTGCGATTCCTTCGCTGGAGCGGAGCAGGCTCTGCTGGGCTTCGAACCCTTGCACCGTTTCATACTTCCCGGCAGGTTCGCCTGCCAGTAACGGCTTTGGCTTTTCGGGTGTTTGATAAGGAATTTCGTTTTTCCAGTTTTCAAATCCTTCCATTATTTCGATTCCTCCGATGGTGACCATCTTCTCCTGCTTATTTACCAAGTAACCGTTGGCTTCAACAAGGGCTAAAATCTCGTGCAAAACAGTGTCAGGGAAACCCAAAAACACCACATCAGCATTTATTCCCTTAAAATGCTTTTTCGTTAATAAATATGGTTTCAGGTTTTTCACAAACCAAAAAGCCGATTTTTCGTAAGCACGCCAAAACATTCCGTCTTTGGTAAGATAACAGTTGTTGGTATTATACTCCTCCATTTTAAGTACATCCTGAATTTTCATGACAATACAATCATTAAATTATTGGAATTTACTTATGTAAACACCCAAAAAAAAAATTCGATCCCGCCAAAGGCGGGGAAATAGTCAAATGCCGACCCCGGAATTCCGGGGTCGTGCATCCTCGAAAACTTCGTTTTCGGGATAGTCAAATAAATCAATTGTCCTTGAGGCAACGCACCGCGAACCCGTACGACTTACTGTAATTGCCGCGGTACACCCGAGCGTAGTCACAACGCAGGTACCGATACCAGGCATCGGAAGCATCGCCCTCGGACGATGACCACCAGTAGCCGTAGTAGCCCTGATTGCCGAACGACCCATCGGTACCGCGGTAGCCACCGGGCAGAGCCGTAAAACCGCTACTGTTGGTAGCCCCGGTATTTGGGGAATTCCAGTGCGTAGTGCCGCTTTCTTTTAACTTTCCGCCGCCATCAACACCCCGCCATCCGCTGCTGCTGCATGTTATGGTGGGGTCAACTTCTTGTTCAAGGTCGCACCACCCGGCATCGGTGGGCAGGTGCCATCCTTCCATGCAAATTCCCTGCACCCCTTCGGTGGTTACATATTGCATCATTTCGTTCCATTGGTACAAGCCGCCATACGTGTCGCAATTTGCATCGGAGTTAGCGTAGCAGTACTTTTCTATTGTGCTGTTGTCGATTTGGTTACTGCTACCGTTTATCATGGTGCCAATGTTCAGGTTTTCGGCCATCCAGCATTGCTCATCTATTTGCACGGTTTCGTAGCTTTGGCCATCGCGGGTATCGGTAAAGGGCAAGCCACACTGCCAGGGGTTAAAACTTACGTTTACTTCATCGGTAGTATTGTCGCATGCTGTAGAGATTTCCCACTGCAGGGTATATTCAACATAAGGCTCACCGGTAAAGAGTGTTGCCGGGTTGGTGGCATCGGCAAGGGTTCCACCTTCACCAATTAATACAGACCAAAGCCCTTCTCCCATTTCGGGTGTGTTGGCATTAAGGTTTACCGAAAGCTCGCCGCCTAAAATTAGGGTATCATTTCCGGCATTGGCCACTGTTGGAGTTGCAAAAAAAGTAATATCCACGGGGTCTGCGCTTTGGCCGCAGGAGTTGGATATTGTCCATGCCAGGATGTAAGCTATGCAAGGCTGGCCTGTAAAAGCGGTTTCGGGGAGTGTGGCATCGGCAAAGCTGCCGCCTTCGCCGCTTTCAACTGTCCATAATCCTGTGCCCTGTTCGGGGGTGTTGGCGGCAAGGGTGGCTTGGGTGGTTTCATCGTAAAATGCCTGGTCATCGCCGCCGGCGGCCTGCGTAGGTTGCGGGGTACAAATGCCGCAGGCTTCAAACCAGTTGTTCGATAGTAGTAGTTTATGCAGTTGGTGGTACTGTTGTGTACGGTAAGCCCGTTGTAGGGCATCATGGCATCGATGACTGCCTGGGTGTAGCTTTTTACGCCGGTCATAATGGAACTTCCACCTTGCGAAAGTGTAACATTATAATCGCTTTGCGAAAGAGATTGGAGTTCGTTAGCTGCATCATTGTCGTTATCGGCAATGTTTATCGTTCCGCCACCTTGCGAAAGGGTAACTTGCAGGTCGTTCTGAACAAGGGTTTGCAATTCGTTGGCGGGGTTATAATCGGCATCGTTTACCTGGTCGGTAAAACTGCCACCACCCTGCGAAAGGCTTACGGTGCTGCCAACCTTGCTGAGTTGCTGCAGCTCGTTGGCCGGCAGGTTATCATTATCAGCCACGCTAATGGTGCCGCCACCCTGCGAAAGCGTTACCGAGTTTCCGGCCTGGGAAAGGGTTTGGAGTTCGTTGGCGGGATCGCCATCAATTTCCTCGGTCAGGTAATCCTGCAAATCGGTAATCTGATTTTCGGTAATGGCAATGCCGGTAGATTTGTCCCAGGAATTGAACTCCGGGTCGGTTTCTTCATAAGTTTCCGTTGTGGCAGAATGTAAGGCATAAGGCACGCTCAAAAACTGAGTAACTCCCATAATGGTGTAGCTTCCGCCACCGGTAAGGTCGATGGCTGTTTCGAAGTATTTTTCGGCGTTGCCCCAGTTAATGTCGGCAAAAGCATTGCTCAGGGGGCTGCCATAACCAATCACCAGGTTAATCAGCCCAAAGGCGTTGGTGGTGGCATCGTGGGTTTCGGCATAAACCACCGCGCCATCGGGCGAGCCAGAGCGTATGGTCATTTGCAGTGAGAGTTCCGTGTCGGGCAAAATGTTGCCATCGCCATCACGGATTACGGTTTGGTAATTGATGCCCATCGACCCGCCTTTTGGCGAGGCAGGGGCTTGAGCCATCGTAGCGAGGCTCATTAAGATTGCTGTGAGAAAAAGTGTAATTTGTTTCATAATTATAAAAATTTTAGTTTATAAAAAGTTGATTGATAATTTGTAATCGTTTAATGTTTTTATGTTAAGCGGCAGATTACCGGTGTGCCTGCCTCGCCCGGCCCGCTTCGCCGGAGCTACAGCGAGGCGAGCAAGGCGGGCTACACCTGCATTTTCCAGCGGGTGGTGCTATGTTTTTTTCAGGGTTTTCGCGTGGTTTTCTGCGTGAGGACTTTAAAGTCCTCACCTGGAAAGCTGCCCAAACCATTCTTAATATTCCGGTGCGCCTGCCCCGTTTTTTTCGGGGCCGCACCTTGCCATTTTTTGTAGGGTGTGCATTTTCTACAAAGATTTTGGGTGCTCTGCACCTGTATCTTCCGCCGGAGATACACTGCAAGCGGCAACCCGCCTTGCCGGCGAGGCAGGAGCCGCACAATACTCGCCTCGCTGCGAAGCGGGTTTGTAGCATCAAAATTTCAAAGAACAACCAAAGGTGCGACCCCGAAAAAAACGGGGCAGGCACACCGAAGTATTCATATTTACCCTGCTATTATCCATTTATGGTAAATTTTTGAGGTCGCAAATTGCGTCCTCAAACAAAAGGTTTCTACTCAACCACCACCTTTTTCATCCCCACAAAACCATCATCATATAGTTTTAAAAAATAAACCCCCTTGGGATTTCCTGATAGGTTGATTTGCAAAACTGATCCACCAAACTGCGCTTCCGTTTGCATTTCTTTTATAATGCTGCCCCTGATGTCGGTAATCTGGATTTTGAGGTTTTGTGGACAGCGGCTGAGGGAAACATTGAAAATTCCATGTGAAGGATTGGGATAAACTTCAAA
>CAZQIV010000040.1:0-48003 GCA_964593705.1 uncultured Lentimicrobiaceae bacterium
TATTGGTAACAAAGTCTACTTATAAACTTTCAACCGTATCTTAGAAATGAGCCACAATTTTTTAAAAAAACAAAATAATTTTAATAGAAAAAGCCACCCCGCATAGAGTGGCTTTAATGTCGCGTAGTCAGGGTTTGACTCAAAGTCAAGCCCTGACTGTATCTTCGTTGAGTAATTAAATCAATCCCTTCTCATGCTTTTCTTTAATCACTTTAAGCATATCCTGGGTCTTATGGTCGGGATCCCATTTCGGGTTCCAGCCCCACTCTTCGCGGGCAGCAGTGTCGTCCATTTTTTGCTTTACAAAAAAAACCGGAGCTATCGACTTGAGAAAAATTTATTATCGGCTTCTGACCCAGAGGTACATTTAACCCTTCGCTCTTTGATTATCTGATACATTTTCCAGTTACTTTCTTTGTTTTTCTCGTGTAGGTTTTTTTAACTAATTTTGCTGGTAAATATAAATGTTTATGGTACAAATATTAAAACATGGTTCTGACCCTCAAGTGATTTATGAAATCCTTGACAGAATATCAAAAATGAAAGTATCCAAGCCAATAAATGCGAAAAAATATTGTGGCATTCTAAAGCTTGATGAAAAGCCCATATTAATGCAAAGGAAAATGAGAGATGAGTGGGAATAAATCGAAAAGCTAAATTTGATTTTTTATACCGAGTAAAAGCAAGATCTCATTTCCGCCTCTTTTTTTTGATTTCAGGATCTTGGTTTCCGGTTTTGATTTGCACAAAAAAAACCAACAATCCGAACCCTGTTGATCCGCTTGTTGGTTTCCTTTATTATAGTCGCCCGGTTAATTGTTTCCGAGAAAGATTGTTGTTTTGTAGTCAGGGTTTGACTTAAAGTCAAGCCCTGACTTTCAAGACCAGTCATACCCTGACTATCAAAACCAGTCATACCCTGACAGGTTTCCTCGATTTAAATCAACCCTTTTTCATGCTTTTCTTTAATCACTTTTAGCATATCCCGGGTCTTATGGTCGGGATCCCATTTCGGATTCCAGCCCCACCCTTCGCGGGCGGAGCTGTCGTCCATTTTGTTGGGCTTTCGTAACCAGTTGAATTTACCTCCCAATATCAATGTGCGGATGTCACTATTGAAACAAACTTTGTATTGTTGAATCTATTTCGGGGAGTTGGATTGAACGAATAGATTTAATGCGTTTTGCCTGTGTTTCTATGATCGTAATATTTCCAAATGGGATACCCAAAGATTCGTATTTAGCATCTTCATCAACAAGAACTGATAACTTGGTTTTAAGTTGTTCCGAAACCTTTCCATTATCAAATGTGATAATTGTAATTGAATGTTTGTGATTTGACTTTGCATGATTTAGTATTGATAGGTATGTTTTATCAACACATCCAGCGCATTGAAAAGTACTTTCAATTAAATAAGTGTGATTTCTATCCGTAATTTCAAGCCCAAAAGTATCGCCTAGATATTTATTAAAAACCAGTGTCTCACCTTCATAGCTATCCGAGCAGGAAAAGGCAACCAATAAAAGGGTGAAAAGAGTCCAGGCAAATTTTTTATTCATGAGCCGATATTTTTATCAATGTTAAAATTCTTTCTTTTGAGTCTGGAAAATTTCCTTTCATAAGCAATATGCCAAACGGTGTCGGAATGAAAACATTTGAGTCATATTGGATGCTTAATTTACATTCTCCGATTGTGTTTAATCTATCGTCAGTTATGATGACCGACCAAAATCTTTCAACTTTAGACCCAGTTGTAGAATTCAAAAAAGGATGCTTTACTATCCGATAATACAATCTTTTCCAGGGATCGTAAATAATATCCATATATTTTGGCTCCTTCTGCATGTACTCACGTAAATACAACATATCAAATTGTTTATCATCCGGGTATGGTTCAAAATTACTTATGTAATTGCTTTTGTTTTGTTTTGAATATTGCAGGACAGTATCATTATACAAATACAAATTGTGATCTGCACCAAATGAAACACAAACATCAGTTTTAAACCCAAAACAAGCTTTTGCGTAAGGATCCTCATAAGTATTTCCGGTATTCACATATTCTTTGGGCCAATATCCAAATGCTCTGTATTCGATACTGTCGGGCAAAATATTAATCATTAGTATTGGTTTTACTTTTTGATAGTATTCAAGTCTTTCCTTTGTTGTCCCATACCCGATTGTTTTGCTTGCATTATCCATCAAGATGCATGAAATTCGATTCTCCTCATATCCTGAAAGCAGGTTAATCAAACCATATTTTTGATCAAGCTGGTATGCCTGTATTGCTGCGCCTTTAAATTTTTGATAGCTCAAACTGTAAGTATTATGGTTGAAACAGTAAAAGAAATCATGAGGTGCATACAATTTATTTACAGGCCAGATTGTAGAATCAACATTTGCAGTATGTAGAAAGTAAACAGAATCTTTATAGATTTCACATTTGAGCATTTGCTTTGACATTATATCTTCAAAGAGAACTGGATATGTAGAGCTGTCCACTTTATTTGAAACAAAATTCTTAATAGGAAATAAATAATTTGTGCAATCGGAATTTGGTATAGATTGTTCTAATAGAACATTGAAAGCTACCTCAGGATTGTAGGAAGTTCTATTGCATGAGAATAGAATGAAAACAACGAATCCTCTTATCAGCGGAGTGAAATACCTCATAGAACCCAAAATATTTAAAGGAAACCAAAACAGTAAACAACAATCTACTGCTCAGGTTTCCTTGTTGTTTAATCAGTTTGATTATCAATTACAAACACACATTCCTGCTGCCCACGCCAGTCTGATAAATAGTCAACTGAAGCACGAAGACAAATATAGTAGTCAAGACCATCATCGCCAACATCATGATGTATAAAAATTTTAGAATTAACTATTCCTGAAAGGACATCTGGGAATTCTCTCAATTTTGGAAACAATGTAATACATTGATCTGTTTCAAAAAATTGTTCAACATTCCCGTTTTCAAGGGCGGTGGTGAAATTTTCAAATGCCTTTTCAATTGCAACTTGTTTAGGATTTGAATCTTCAGGTGCATTACCATAGATTACAACAGTCGGTAGGCAATTACTAGGAGGCCAAGCACAAAAAAGTGGCAATACGTATTGTGTACCAGTGTAAGGATCTGTGTAGTATAAACAATAAAGAAACCTCATTCCTGCCTCTTTAAGTTTTGTATTTATTTCGCTGACACTTATTATCTCTTGGTTTTCTTTTTTACATCCTATAGCCATCATTGAAATTGCTATCGCCAGGAAAATGAATTTTATAAATAATTTCATGTTTTTTAGTTTTAAATTATACTATAAAAAGAGTATTGTTAAATACAAGATAATTTGAAAGTAAAACCGCTACCAAGTTTTTTGGCAGTCGGCAACATCAAATAAACTTATTCTTCCCCAGCCAAAAGATGTGTTTTGTCGTGCAACATGGCTGGTATTTTATCTTGTACAAAAATGTGCTGTAATCTGCATAAAACCGACTTACAGCAGCTATGCTTTCAAAGTGCATGTGTTCTCGGGGGGGGGGGTAGTTTTTCGCTTTCATAACAGAAACTTTTTATGAACAGGATAAAGATATTTTGAAGCGAGGTTCTCATCAATATTTATTTTGCCGTAAAAATATAACAATTTTTAAAAAAAACAAAATAATTTTAATAGAAAAAGCCACCCCGCATAGAGTGGCTTTAATGTCGCGTAGTCAGGGTTTGACTCAAAGTCAAGCCCTGACTAATAATCTTTAAATTAAATCAATCCTTTTTCGTGCTTTTCTTTAATCACTTTTAGCATATCCTGGGTCATGCGGTCGAGATCCCATTTTGGATTCCAGCCCCACTCTTCACGGGCAGCGGTGTCGTCCATTTTGTTGGGCCACGATTCGGCTATGCCTTGTTTTACCTTATCCACATCATAATCCATAACAAAATCAGGATAATATTTCTTGATGGCATTATAAACAATTTCCGGGTCGAAACTCATGGCTGTAATGTTGAAACAGTTGCGGTGCTTGAGTTTTGAAGGATCGGCTTCCATAAGATCAATGGCCGCATCAATAGCATCGGGCATGTACATCATATCCAGGAAAGTTCCTTTTGGAAGCGGACAGGTAAATTTACCCGATTTGATGGCTTCGTAATAAATCTCTACTGCATAATCAGTAGTACCTCCACCGGGAAGTGTGAGGTTTGAAATAATTCCGGGATAACGTACACCACGGGTATCCACACCAAAACGCTTGTAGTAATAATCGCTCAATAATTCACCCGAAACTTTGGTTACACCATACATAGTTCCTGGACGCTGGATGGTATCCTGTGGTGTATTGTCGAGTGGTGTGCTGAGTCCAAATGCACCAATAGAGCTGGGGAAGAAAACCGCGCAGTTTTGTTCGCGTGCAATTTCCAAAACATTATAAACACCATTAACACCAACATTCCATGCGGCCTGTGGGTTTTTTTCGGCAACAGCCGAAAGCAAAGCTGCAAGGTTGTAAATGGTGTCGATGTTATATTTTTTTACAACTTCGTGAATGCGCTCAGTGTCGGTGGCATCAACAATTTCCAGGGGCCCGCTTTCGGCAAGTACCTGCGAAGGTTTGGTTTTGCGATAACCTGCAACCACATGGTCATTACCATACCTGTTGCGCAACTCCATGGTCAATTCCGAACCAATTTGTCCAACCGACCCGATAACAAGAATATTATTCATTTTCGTTTAAGATTTTATTTGATTTGTTAATAGTTTAACAGTAAAGGCGGCAAAAATATAATTTTTTCTATAACAGCCTTTTAAATAATTACAATTCCATTTTTCATGGGTATTTATCCAAAACAATTCTACTATATTTGCCGCCTGTTAACAAATAAACAATAGCGTTTTTTACAACACAAAAATCAAATTTTATATGTACGGAAAAATTAAAGAACACTTACAAAAAGAACTTTCCGATATCAGGGAAGCCGGATTGTACAAAGGAGAAAGAATTATTAACTCTCCCCAGGGAGCAGAAATCAGCCTCACCACAGGGCAAACAGTTTTAAATTTTTGCGCCAACAACTACCTGGGACTTTCAAACAACCCACGGCTTGTTAAAGCTGCAAAAGAAGCACTTGACGAACGCGGATTCGGTATGTCGTCAGTTAGGTTTATTTGCGGAGCTCAGGATATTCACAAAACCCTGGAAGCTAAGATTGCCGAATTTTTTGGAACCGAAGACACCATTTTATATGCAGCTTGTTTCGATGCAAACGGCGGTTTGTTTGAACCTATCTTAGGTGCTGAAGATGCCATTATCTCCGATTCGCTAAACCACGCCTCCATTATCGATGGCGTTAGACTTTGTAAAGCACAGCGTTTCCGCTATCAAAATGCGGATATGACCGACCTCGAAGAGCAGTTGAAAAAAGCAAGCGAAATAGCACGTTTCAAAATCATCGTTACCGATGGCGTTTTCTCGATGGATGGCAATGTGGCTCCAGTGGATAAAATTGTAGCCCTCGCTAAAAAATATGATGCCATGGTTATGGTTGACGAATGTCACTCAGCGGGTGTTGTTGGTGAAACAGGACGCGGTGTTACCGAATTATTCAATGTTCGTGGCGAAGTGGATATCATCACCGGAACCCTCGGGAAAGCATTTGGTGGCGGTATAGGTGGTTTTACCACGGGCCGCAAAGAAATCATTGAAATGCTGCGTCAGCGTTCACGCCCATATTTGTTCTCAAACTCATTGATTCCGGCAGCCGTTCAGGCAGGTATCGAAATGTTTAACATGATGACCGAAACAAACGAGTTGCAGGATAAACTCCATGCAAATTCGGCCTATTTTATCGAGAAAATGAAAGCCGCCGGATTTGACATCAAGCCATCAAAATCTGCCATTTGCGCTGTAATGCTTTACGATGCAAAACTTTCGCAGGATATGGCCGCCAAACTTCTCGAAGAAGGCATTTATGTAATCGGTTTCTACTATCCGGTAGTTCCAAAAGGCCAGGCACGTATCCGCGTTCAGCTTTCGGCAGACCACGAAACCAAACACCTCGACAAAGCCATTGCCGCATTTACCAAAGTAGGCAAAGAGCTTGGTGTGATTAAATAGGGTTTGTCATTAAAGTAGCATTTTGAAAAATTTACGATTTTAGATTTCAGATATAAGATGTTGGTGATATTTAGCTAAATCTAAAAACACCTCCAAAGGAGTCCTTCGGACGATTACCGCATGTGCGGGATTAATCTCAAATCCAAATATCACCCGCTTCATCGACACGCATTAATAAGATTTATTGTAGAGTTTCAAAATAAGGGCAACCCGTTGAGGTTTTGCCCTTTTTTTGTATTCGTATTTGCATTAGTACCTAATCTATAATATTCTGCCATTTTTTGGCAGAATATTATAGATTAGGTACTAAAACAAAAAAAGGTTGTCCTAAAACCAAAATTTGTTGATTATCTTTATCATCAAAGCGTTTAATAAATAAATACATAGAATATGAATTACGCCGGCCATATTGTTAGAGACCCTTCAATTATGATGGGGAAGCCATCTATTAAAGGAACCCGGATTACCGTTGAATTAATTATGCGAAAACTATCATCCGGCTATTCAATAGATGATCTACTCAAGAGCTATCCAAACCTGACCCGTTCACAAATTTTAGCAGCTTTTAAATATGCTGCCGAAGTGATCGCAAATGAAGAAGTTATTGAAGCATGATTATTCTGGATGAAAATATTGAGGCTTATTGGATTAACCTGCTGCAGCAACATGGATACCCAATAATTTCTATTTCACACATAGTTTTTTCGTAATCCGCCGTGAATCACTTTTGACAGTGTAAAAATACAATCCAGACGAAAGTTCTGAAACATCAAGTATTACTTCATTTACCCCGGCATGAAAGGCTTATTCATGTTTAAGCATCAACAAAAAACCAAACCGTGTAACCTTTTCTGAAAACAGAAGTATAATAGTTACTGAAAAAATGTTGTAACAAAACCCTTTGTTTAGCGTCTGATAAAACATAAACAGTGTTGATAATCGGAAGGCAATATTAAAAACCGGACACAAGTGGAAATGATTAAAAATATAACAAGCCGGCTATCAACTGAAAAGATAACATTGGCATAACTCATTGAAATTACAGCAATACAAAATTATAGCCTTATGAAAATTGATTTCAAAGCAAACGAAATGGTAGTAAAAGCTACCGATAGCAGCCTCCTTTTGGAAACAACCGAAAAAATTTCAGGAAAACTCATCATTACAAATCAGCGTGTTTATTTCAAGGGCTTGAACGGAAATGCAGGATTGTATGATTTGGAAATCGAACCTAAAACCATTCGTGATGTGTTGTATTTTAACGAAGGAATTTTTTCACGAAACGGGCTCAATCTGGTAACTGCCGAAGGAACAGAATTAAAATTTACATTAAAGCAGCGGAGCAAATTCGGTGAGATGATTGCCGGAATGTGCTAAATCAGGCTATTAACCATGCCCACTATTTTATGTAAATGTGCTAAGAAACCGGAACTTTTCCGGTTTTTTTGTTAAAATAAATAGAATTATTTTAAAAAAAATTTTTGCAAAAAACAAAAAGTATTATCTTTGCGCTCCCGTTTTGGGGAAAGTGATTGCCCGATGGTGTAATGGCAGCACAAGAGATTTTGGTTCTCTCGGTTCAGGTTCGAGTCCTGGTCGGGTAACAGTAAAAAACCAAAAGGCCTTGAATCAGAGATGGTTCAAGGCTTTTGTTTTTGGAGAAGAATTGATCGATCCACGAATTTCATCCGCCCATCCGCAAGTATTTAAAACAAATAAAAATTACCCCAATATTTTTCTATTCAGAAAATAATCTTGATATTGCAGCATAAATTATTATGCTTGTATGTCTTTTTACAAAAACCAATTTACAAAATGAAACGAAAAAAAGTGTTTGCGCTATCGTTCATACTATTGACAGTAATGTGGAGTTATTGTCAAAAACCTCCCTCAAAATTTGGAAAAATTTCTGATCAGGAAATTGAAGCCACAGTTTGCCCCATCGATTCGAATGCCCATGCCTATTTTATTTTTGATTTTGGCCGAACCTATTTTCAATATGCCACTACTACAGTTCGGGAGGGTGAAATGACAGGGCAACAGAAAGGCTTCCAGATGCATTTTGAAAGGCATTACAGGATAAAGATTCTTGACGATAATGGATTTGATTGGGCTGACATCGAGATTCCCCTTTATCATTCAGATGGCGACAAAGAGGAGGTTATGCAGTTTAAGGCAGCCACTTATAATAAAAAAGGGAAAAAAATTGATGATATTAAATTACGCTTTAACGACATGATTTCCGAAGAAAAAAATGAAAACCGGGATATTTTGAAATGCGCCCTGCCCCAGGTAAAAGCCGGTTCGGTAATCGAGGTTAATTATACCGTAAAATCCGATTTTTTGTACAACCTCCAAAGCTGGCAATTTCAGCACACCATTCCCACCCTCTTTACCGAATATCATCTTGCTGTACCCGAATATTTCCACTACAACCAGGCACAGCGGGGCTATTTTCATGTGGATTTAGCAACAAAAACTAAACGCAACTTTATTACACTCACCTATCTTTCTTCAGACATGGGTCTGGTTAGCAAAGGACATAATAAGAGCCAGAAAACCATCGAATATGATGAAAACATCTTCGATTATGTGGCAAAAGATATTCAGGCTTTTCCATTGGAAGCCTATCTTACCACAGCCCAAAACTATATTTCGAAAGTCGATTTTGAGCTGGCCTGGACCAAATTCCCAAATCAAACCGAGGATCGTTATACCCAAAACTGGGACAACATAAACCATAAACTTTTAACCAACAGCGACTTTGGCGTCCAGTTAAAGCGCGAAAGGTTTTTAAAAGATGAAGTTGAACAGATACAATCTCAGTATTCCGATACACTCGATTTGATTAGAAATGCCTTTGACATCATCAAAAAGAAATTTATATGGAACGGGACACACAGTAAATATGTAAGCAGCACCTTACGCGATGCCTATAAATCAGGAACGGGCAATTGTGCCGATATTAATCTTACGTTGGTGGTGTTGTTGCGCGAACTGGGTCTGGAAGCTTACCCCGTGTTGCTTAGTACGCGTGCAAACGGAATGATCCATCCCTCGCATCCCTCGCTAAGCAGTTTCAATTATGTGATTGCAATGCTTACTGAAGGGCAAAATCACTACCTGCTGGATGCCACCGAACCCCTTTCCGAAATGAATCTGTTGCCTACGCGTTGTTTGAATAATGAAGGGTGGATAGTGGATGAAAAAAAATCAGGGTGGATTAATTTACATAACGGGGATTTTGGCAAGTCGGCTTCATACAACCTTGTGCTGGATGAAGAAGGAAATTTTATTGGCGACCTGCATTATACTTACAGCAACTACAGTGCGTATGAGGAGCGACTTAAAGCAGCCCGCGAAACAGATGCAGAAAGTTATCTAAAACAAAAATTCGACAATATTGACGGGCTTGTTATAAATAATAGCGAACTAATAGGGATTGATAGCCTCTATTCAAATGTGGAAGCAAAACTGGATGTTGAAATTTCAGGGAAACTTGAAAGTGCCGGCGACTTATATTTCTTCGAGCCAATGTTTCTGGATGGGTGGGAAGAAAATCCTTTTAAAATTGAAATACGCGAATACCCCGTCGAATTCGAATATCCCATGACCGATATGCAAAGCGTTGCTATTATAATTCCTGATGCATACACCGTGGAAGAATTGCCAAAACCCACCATTATAAAACTTGATGACGGATCGGCAAAGTTTGCGTACAGCATTAATCAGCTGGGCAACAAATTGCAGATTACCTCGGTGTTTTCGATAAATAAGGTATTCTTTTTGCCCGAGCAATATCCATTCCTCAAGCAACTTATCGATTTGGTGGTTGACAAGCACAAAGAACAAATTGTTCTTAAAAAAATATAAGCAGAATGGCTAAACGGTTGTTGTTGTTTTTGTACCTGATCCCGGTATTTTTCAGTACACAGGCGCAGGATTTTGGTTTGGCCGCCATGTTTATTCCCGACACCTTGCTGCAAAATGCTGATGCCGTAATACGCTTTCATCATACCGAAATAAATCGTCTGTCGGCAGGAAAGGCCGTGATGAAAGTACATTTTGCCATCACAGTTTTGAATAAAAACGGACGTACCAATGCCTGGCTTGCCCTTCACTACAACAATAACCGTAGTGTAAAATCCATAAGTGGTAAGTATTTTAATGCCCTGGGGCTGGAGGTTGACAAGGTAAAAAAAGATGACATCAGCGATTTTGCCAGTTACCCTGATTTTACCTTTTACAGCGATAGCCGGGTAAAATTGCTCAAACCCATCCGAAAGCAATATCCTTATACCGCGGAGTATGAATACGAAATTTTGATAGATGGCCTTGTGGGTTTTGATTTGTGGATGCCGGTAACGAGGGTAGGGGTTTCAATTGAAAAGGCTGATTTGAAGGTTGTTTTTAACAAGGAATTCCCCGTTTCGTATAAAGCCGAAAATGCCCGCTTTGATTTTTTGGAAAATGATGATGGTAAGAAAAAATCATATAAGTGGTCTATCGATACGGTCCCGGCTTATGAAGTAGAACCATTCATGCCCCCGAAAAGGGGTTTTCTGCCGTGGATTATGCTCTCACCGGTTTCGTTTGAATATGAGCGAACCAAGGGCAACTTTGATAACTGGCAGCATTATGGCATCTGGGTAAATGAACTGTTAGCTGAAAGGGACGAAATTCCAGGGGAGACCCGGGCTGAGATTCTTGAACTGATTGAGGGAGATAAAGATATCAGGATCAGGATCAGTAAAATTTATAAATACATGCAGCAAAATACCCGCTACGTGAATATCTCGATGGGCATCGGCGGATTTCAGCCCATGACAGCGGAGGATGTTAACGAAAATGGATATGGCGATTGCAAAGCGCTTTCCAATTATACAAAAGCCTTGTTGAAGGTGGCGGGAATAGAATCGTTTTATGCCGAAATTGGAAATGGCAAAGAACGGGCTGAATTGTTTCCTGGGTTTCCATCCATCAACCAAACCAACCACGTGATATTGTGCGTGCCTGCGGAAAACGACAGCATCTGGCTTGAATGTACAAACCAAAATATCCCGTGCGGATATATCGGCAAAAGCAACGTAAACCGCAAGGCCGTTCTGATAACTAATGACGGTGGCCGCCTTGTGAATACTCCCCGATATACCGAAACAGATAATCTTACCATAACTACTGCAATTGCTGCAATTAACGATGATGGTGATTTGAGTTGTGATGCCACTTTCAATTACCACGGCCTGTCGTGCGATAAGATTTTTCATTCATTGAATATTTCTACCAAAGAGCAAAAAGACTGGTTACTTAAAAATTTACAGCCCGACCAGGTTTCAATCAACAACTATCAATTTTCGAATACATTGGTGGATGATTACCAAAACAGCCTTACCTTGAGCATTAGTGCTACAAGTTATGCAACTTCCGTTGGAAAGCGATTGATGCTGGAACCCAATATTTTTAATAAATATACCTCGGGAATTACAAAAAGACCTGAACGGGAGCACGATATTTTTGTTGAGAAAGGATATACCGACATCGACAGCCTACAGATTGCTTTGCCAAAAACATACAAGGTTGAATATATGCCTGAGGATTTTTCCGATTCCTGCCTGATGGGAAGCTACTCAATTAGCTTCGACACCATTAACGAAAGTTTGTTCGTGAATCGTAAGCTTGTGGTAAAAGGCGGGACTTTTTCAAAAGACCACTACGATGAGATTTACAGGTTTTTTAAAATTATCGACAAAGGCGACCACCAAAAGGCTGTGATGATAGAGAGGTAATAATGGATGAAAATATCATAAAATATGATTTGCTGCCGACAAGGATAGTTTCGTTAATTAGTGCATATAAAATCTGCGCTAATCAGCGAAATCTGCGGGAAAAATTACCAAAAAGACGAGCAATACTCAGTAGTAGAAATTTCCGGGTTAAAAATACCTTTCAAGAAATCTCCTAAAAAAAATATCATAACATTTGTATCCTTCCATGCTTAGGTATATCATTTCTTTTTCCGCCAGTGCATGGAGCGCCTGGAGGGTTGAAGAACTGGAGGGGAGCTTGTGCTTCATCAGAAAATCTACAGCCGAAGGCTTCTGAACAAAACCCTCTTTGGCAATGGCTTTTAATAAATTTCTTTGATTATTGGGGAGTAAATGATAAATATTGGAATAGTCAACTTTTCGTGTTTCGATGTAGTTATTCGTTATCTCCATAGCCTCATCCGTGTCCAGGTAAGCGCCTGATTTATAAAAGGCCTGGTTGCAAATTACGTGGGTATAGTAGGTATGAGTTTCGGTAAATTCCAAAATGTGTTCAATTGCAGGATTTGATATTTTCTTATCGAATTTTTCAAAACATGCGCCGATAAATTCGCTGTATTTATCATGATTTATTTTATCTATCACCAGGCTTTCGCTACTTTGGTAAAATGGCTGCTTTGCACTATAAAACATATTTTGAAGAATATGGTTGGAGCTGCCTGAATAAATGAAAGTAACATTTTTCAGGTTTTGGATCAAGGTTCGTAATACCGCTTCAGCTTTTTCGGGATAAGTTGCAATTTCCTGAAACTCATCAAAGGCAACCACTACAGGTTTTTTTCTTTGCTCCAGGTAATCAAAAAGCTGGGAAATACCCGACTGAACCTGCCCCTCGCCAAGCCCCAGGTCAAGTTTTGGAGTGCCATCCACTGAAAAGGTAATTGATGCGTGGATGCCCTTAAACAGATTCTTTATCCCTGAAACAATGTTTCTTGAATGATACTTTTGTAAGATGGTTTCGCCAAGAGCTTTAGTAAAATCATCGAGGTTTTGAGTAGCAAACAGGTCAACATAAACAGTTTCGTAAGATTTTTCTTTTTCTAATTGAAAAAATAAGTGCCTTATCATTGCACTCTTTCCTAATCGGCGTGGACTGTGAACCAGCGTGTTTAAACCATTGGAAATATTATCATTTAGGCGGAGGATTTCGTTTTCCCTGTCGCAAAAATATTCAGGATTGTACTTTAATGTAAATGGATTCATAACTTAAATTTTCGACAAAGGTATTATAATATCATAAAACATGGCTCATAAAATATGAGCCATGTTTTATGAGCCATGTTTTATGAGTTCAATCCGCCTCATCCAACACAGCCTGCGCATCAGCCTCAGTTCCTAAGATAATTGCAAGCCATCTTGTGTTTTTATTTTGTTCCAGAATTATTTTAATAGTCATGGTAAGCGGAACGGATAAAAACATACCCACGGTTCCCATGATGAAACCCCAGAAAATAAGGGAGAAGAAAACTACAAAGGTAGAAAGCCCCATGCCCCGACCCATCATTTTGGGTTCAACGGCATTACCGATAAACATATTCACTGCTACAAAAACTATGGAAGTCCAGATAACCCCGCCAAACCCCAGTTGAATTGCAGAAAACAATACTGCCGGAATGGCGGCAATGATGGATCCGATGTTTGGGATATAGTTGAGCAGAAAAGCAATTAATCCCCAGATAATGGCATAATCCACACCAATAATGGTAAGGCTGAGCCATATCAAAATTCCGGTCATTATACTTGTAACCGTTTTTATGGAAAGGTAATGGCGGATACTTTTACCGATTTTATTCAGGTAATCAATGGAATCTTCCGAACCTTTAACAACAGCCTGAATTTTAGTGGCAATGCTGTCGAGTTCGAGCAAAAGGAAAAGGGCAAGAAAAAACACGGTGAAGGTATTTCCCATAAGTCCCCCCAATTGTCCTAAAAACCCGGCAGTAATATTCATCACCTTTGAAGCATCGAGCATGCTGGCCAGGGTATCTTTCGAAATATCAATACCCTTTTCTTTTATAAACTGGATAATTGATGTACTCATGCTGTTCAGATTATTTTCGTATTCGGGAAGGTTTTGCGAAAATGAAGACAGCGACCTGCTGATGAGATTTCCAAATCCGGTAAAAATGCCAATAATGCCAATAACAACAATTGCAACAGCCAAACCTTGCGGAACTTTTTTCTTTTGCAGCCAAAGTACGGGCTGGGCACATATAATGCTGATAAAAAGCGCCAGTAATATTTGTGTTACCAGCGATGTGGCCTGCATCACCCCGGCGAGGATAATAATAATTGCGGCAATAATTATGCTTGCATGTATTTTAAGGGTGTTTGGTTTACTGTGCGCCATTATACAAAATTTTAAAAGGTTGATTCTAATACCATTTTTGTTAAAATATCTTAGTGAGATTTATCGGGCAAAGTAAAAGAAAAAACACTTCCCTTCCCCGGTGTACTCTCAGCCCAATTTTCACCATCGTGTTTCTCAACAAACTCCCGGCAAAGAATGAGTCCTAAACCGGTCCCTTTTTCCTTCGCGGTTCCGGTTGTGCTCAGGTTATTCTCAATACTAAACAGTTTGCTACAAAACCCGACAACTCAACATCAGGATAATCTCCATTTTTAATAACATGAGAAATCTCCGGTAACATGAAATTACAAACCGACAAAACAAGCTTTTTGGCCATGATATTATAGTTATTTTGCAATTGGATAGGTTTCGTATTCTTTCACAGCTTCAGCTATTGCAAGCAGGGTTTCATCACCAACCTGGTAAGGAATTTCGCCATGATTGTCTGATAGAATAAAACCGCCTCCCGGTGCTGCTTTTTGTATTAGCTCCTTCACGATACCTTTTGCCTTTTCGGGTGTCCATGTGCGCATTTCCACCCCATTCATATTCCCCAACAAGTCCCGCACCTGCGGGATGAATGCTTTCAAACACTGGGGATGAACTATGGAAAACAGAAATTCTTTCCGGGGCTATTCATCGGATGACTCTATTGCAAACAGCAAAGAAGCTGGGGGTGCAATAACCCCCATCCCGGCCTTCCCCCTAAATGGGGAAGGAGCGGAAGCTCTTAAGGGTGTGTTTTAATTGTTATTAAAAGTGGTCATTTTCCGGGATATCAAAACCAAAATCCCAGGCGAGTGAGTTCCCCTCTCATTTAGGAGAGAGCCTGTCCCGAAAATCGGGAGGCCGGGGGAGAGGTTAAAATGAAGGATGCAAAGAGTTAAAAACGAGTATTGAAGTAAACCGTAGCCAGTCATCCGATGAATGCTGTTCAAGAATCAGTAAAAATCTTCTGAATACAGCAATTATCCCCGGCATTATTCATCGGATGACTCCACCGGGTAACTCAACCGGATAACTCTAATACCGGCACTACATCAGGCTAGCCCAAACAAACCTGCCCTACCACGATGTTGTGTGGCAGGGCAGGAGTTTTTGATTAACCCGAGGGGGTGAAGTTTCTGCTAATTGATGATTAGTTTTTTATAGTTTGTCTTATTATCCATTTCAATGCTGATGAAATAGATTCCCTTTGGCTGGGTTGAGAGATCGAGTTTTGACGGCAACTCAAGTTCCCCAAAGTAAATTTGTTCACCGAAGATATTTACAATCTTGATATTGACTTTTGAGTTCACACCCTCGATGGTGAAAGTACCATCAGATGGGTTGGGGTAGATTTGGATATTGGACAGAACATTTTCACCCACGGAAGTAGCGCCGGTTTTGATTTTCGTGATCTTCGACAGGCCGTTTTCGGCGAACAATCCCGTGTTGGGCATAGAAGCATCGAAAGTTACATCAGCATGGGTTTCGTCCATTGTTGAAGCGTGATAAACCTTAAATTGCATGGCTTCACCAACGGCAAGACCTGTAGCTGTTTTCTCGGTGAAGTCGTTGCCATAAGCCACCAGCAACAGGTTACTTTCAGATTTATCAATTTGACTCATTCCGGAACACATTCCCTCAGCATTGAAAACACCGATGAAGTCGCCGGGTTCAAATTCAGCCACTGCTGACCTGTCGATAGAAATCAGGTGGGGCGAACCGGATTTGGCAACTTTCCAGGGGGCATTTGCATAAACCTTTGGCTTAACGGGCACATAGTCTTTAAAATCCGATTTTAGAAGCGGATCGTAAGTGGCCTGGCCTGGCTGTGTCATTCCGACAATGTATCCTTTTCCCGGTTCAAGCACATCGAGCATATAAATACCGCCATCCGGCCAGAACAGCAACTCTGAACTTAGATCGTAGGCAAAAATAAGCCCGCTGCCCAATTGGGCAAAAATGTCCATGGCAGGATAGTACTCTGCACTCAGTACCGGAATATAATTGGCTCCCGGATTGAGGTTGATGGTTTTGTCTTCGGGGATTTCACCAATGACTTCAATCCACCCCGGTTCATTCATTTTAATTTTATAGCCCTGATAAACGTCCCAGTTGCCAATGGTGTTGATGCCGCCGGAAGGCCAGAAGATGCCGTTCATCGATAATACCACTTCAAGATGATTGTTATATATTTCCGGTTCAAAAATTGGCCAAATGGCTGGAGGATAAGGTTGATACCACAATGAAATGACATCCCAAGGATAAGGAATAGGCCAAGGTTCAGGATGAACACACCACTCCCACTCAGTCACATGAACATTAAAATTAACGGTAACTATTACACCACAAATTTCAACTTCGGCACTCTTGGTATTATTACCAATGTACAAATCACCTACATTGATCATTGTCCCAAAATAAACAAAATCATCATCACCTTCACAAACTGCTATGTCTGGAATTATGAAGGAAGCAGCGTTCTCAACAACTGTAACTTTTATTCTTGCAGATTCTGGTATTGTTGCCCACGACCATCCACCACAAGCATTTGAAAAAGTGCAATTAAGGTAATGCGTATCAATACCCAACTCAGCAGGATCTATATAGACAAACCCGTGCCAGAATGGTGCTGAACTTATACATAATACAGTATCTAAAGCAGTGCAATACTGACCTGGAGGTTCATCAGAATCAACTGTAATTGTAAAATTGCATGAATACGGATTTCCTGATGGGTCAGAATAAGTGTAGGTAATTTCATGAAACTTTCTGTACCCCGGATAGCCGGGAGGAACAGGTGCCGGGAAATCATCGCAATTGGGATTGAAGTAAAATTCACCATCTTCTTCTGTTACAAAATCTCCTGAGAATATACTCCCTTCAGGTGCTTCGCCCGATAGTAGAATGGGTAGGTCTAAGCAGCAAATCGTAGTATCCTTACAAAGAAAAGGCAAACACCACAATTCAACCACTGTGCAAACTTGCCCAAAGTAACAGACGTCCCCATCTTCGCTTAACTCGTAAACAGTGGTGCATATCTCAAATTCGCCGGATTGGTTATAATAATGCGACCACTCTCTATTGGCAGGCGTTAGCACAGGCTGGATAATAGAACCATCACCCCAACTTGGGCCATCATTAGCAATCCAATGACAAGCGTTAAACTGATGCAGGCTTACCGTAACCTTACAATTTTCATTGTCAATTTCAACTTTGAAGCCTTGAGCTAAACGGGCAAAAAAGTCTTCCTCGCCGGGACAGCAACAACATAACTTTTGTACGAAAACATCGCACATTCCTGTTGCTGAAAGGTTATAACCATTCATCGGATCAAAATCTGTTTCAATAAACCTTCCTGTTGTATATAAACATCCATTGTTATCCACAGCAATTGAGTGTTGTCCGGGATCAATACAATTATCAGCCAAACCCTCATTTAGCATATTTGAAATATAATTCCCGGTATTGGTTTCAAGTTTTAAAAGAAACATATCCTGATACGAAGCTGTTACCGGGGCAGGATAGTCCAGGTTGAAATTAACAGTCCCGCCAAAAAGGCCTGTGCTAAAGACCTTTTCCTGATCCGGGCCAATTTCGATTGAATAACCTTTGCTGAAATCGTCCGGGTTTTCAGTTTCACTAAACTTAGTCCATAAGCAAGTCCCGGAGGGAGACCACTTCGAAACAAAGCCATCACTTATTCCAACAGGATTATGGTTTATGTCAAATCCGGTAACAGGAAATGATGAGAGAGATACAAAGCCAGTAATATAAATATCCCCGGATTCATCCGCCGCTATATCTGAGCCGCAATCATCGCCTTCACCACCCATTGTTGCCACCCATAAGAATTCCATATCCGGGCTCAGTTTTAGGATGAAAATGTCGCGCCCTCCAACTGATGTTTTATAAACATGGGTTCCAAACCAGTCCGGATTAAAGTTCACAGTTTGTTCGAAAAAGCCTGATATATAAATATTTCCGTTAAGATCAAGAGCAATCCCGTTTCCGGCATCAACACCATTGCCGCCAAAACATCCGGTTTCCGGAGTTACAATCATGTTGAGGTCTTTATCGAATCTTTTTAATAGCACATCATCCCAGCCGCAATAGGATGAAGATTTTTGCGGCTCATCAGATTTGAGCCACATACATTCGTACCCGGTTATGAAAACATTGTCATCTGCATCAAGAACGATATCGTTGCCAGCACTTGGCCAGTAAGAAAAATCTGTTGCCGTAGTTGCGAGCAAAGTTCCCTCTTCCCCGTCCAATTTAGCAACAAAAGCCTCGGCTACCAATTCCTGAGAATAATATTCAACAAATGTTTTTATCCCGGTTATGTAAATGTCACCGGACGTTGAAATTGCAATCGCCCTGCCCTCATTAACACCAACTTCACCAAGATCAGTAATCCATAAAAAATCGCCGGTTTCATTTTGCTTCGCTACGAAAATCTTACTTTCGGCAGTTCCTGATGAAAGCACCTCCCCATTGGGAAAAACAACTGTACCTTCGTAAGCACCTGTTGTGTAAATATTTTTATTTGCATCAGTTACAATAGCATTTCCCCAGGCATAATCAATATAATTTTTTGAACCTCCGGCATGTTCGATCCACAAAAACACAGGGTTCTCACACAGCACTTCATTGGCCGGTTCAAACGAATAATTCAAACAAGCGACATCCGATTCTGACGCGATGTTATCGATAATAACAGTTTCGTTACCTAATGTTAAAATTCCTTTGGAGCGAACCGCAAAACTGTTACATGCCATTAATCCTGATGATGTATTTTCAGGTATATCCACTTTAAAGTCGCATTTTAATTGCCCGCCAGGTGGTAAAATGTTATCGCTGCCAAAATCAAATTTCACGTTTTTGCCCTGACTATTGAGCCATGAAGGTGTATTGCATAACCCAGGGTTGTAAAGGAGTTCGGGTGTGCAAATATTGTTTTCATTATCAACCGAAACAACCGGCAGGTTAAAACCCGCAGGTGGATTTGTGCTGATTCCCGGAAGGTTTGAGTTAAAATATTCTAAACCAAACTGACTGCCCCGATTGCTGCTTCGGTCAAGAATCATTTTGTCTTCTGCAGGGTTGTAGTTCATGGGTAGCAAATCCATTAAAACGATTTCTGTAACAGGATAATTTGAATTATTGGTAAACTGCAGCCTGAACATAAGCTCATCATTTTGATTGACATCTAAAGTTTTGTGCCAGCTCGTTCCATTATCTTTGCTGATGAATTTTTCAGCATTAGCACCAAAAACGTTATTAATGACAATATTTGCCTCTGTGGATTCCGCCATTGATAAAAGCCCCCCTTCACTCATTGTAAAGAAATTGGATATGGATCCAGCGGGTGCATTTTGTTTAACCTTAGTATCGAATTCGATAAAATAATAAGTTATTCCGGGCGGATCACAACCATTACCCAACCAAATATTTGTCTGTTCACAATATGGATCAATTTCTATCCCTGTCCATTTCAAATTGTTTTGGCTATGTTCGGTTTCTAAACCAGCCCACAGAGAAGTGCCCGGAGGAAGTTCAACACCGGTGCCACAGTCTGGATTAACAAGATTAGAAGAATAATACGATTCATTCCCAAGATATTCCAGGCTACTGTTCAATAAATCCTCTATAATCGCCCCATCAAGATTGGCACTGCCATTGTTTTGCATAGTAAACCTGTAACGAACAATGTCGCCATACATGTAAGAGTTTTGAGGATTGCAAACATTTTTGTACAAACAAACCTTAGGTTGAAAATCTTCAATTTCAAAAGACACTTCAGATGTTATAATGTCTATTGGTTCCTGATTGTATGTAAAGGTAAATGTTGCTTCATTGGCCACTTCATAACCAGTGGGCAAAATAGGATTATCAGATATCAAAAATTCGATCCGGTACCTGCAATACGAATCCAGCGGGATTGGTTTATCTGTATTACCCCGTAGAATATTGATGGATGTACCCGGTAGTATTGGCACCCCTTGCTGAATGGAATACAGGATTGTTCTATTGGGTAAGGATCCAAATTCAATTTGATCTTGTCCTATCGTCAAAGTAAGCGGAACATCTGCATCAATATTTGATCTAAACATTTCTATCAGTTGAATTTCTACTTCCTCCGGGAATAAGTCTTCGATGATGTAATTATCCAATGGTACATTTCCATTATTATATACATACAACCAATAGTTCCCAACACATCCTGAAACAGGGTTAATTACCTTTACGATTTTATTGGCAGAGCCGCCCGGGGCAGCCTCCCCTAAATGCACCTGAATTTTATTGCTTGGTACCGAATCAATCTCCCCGCAGGATTTGCCGGTATAATAGGCCTCATTTTCGATGATTGTATCCAATGGGAAGTGCTCCTCCGGATAGTTAATTTGCAGTTTACAAAGCAACTGGGGTGTCATTTGAGCGCCTAACAATGTAAAGCTGCTGCAATCCAGTTTTATTGATCCATTTTCTAAAGAGGCATCAACAATCTGATCATTACACACAACAGGTTCCACAAGAACAGCTTCAGCCGGAATAATATCATAAATATAAATATAATCCAGGTTTTGCTGCCCGATATCACTATAGTAATAGCCAGATGGTTTATGAATTTTGAGCAGGTAGGTTACAGGCTGGCCAACAACGCCCCCGTAAATCTTTGTTACCGGATCTTTGGGAAGCGTTGATTGCTTATCAAAAGCAAAAGGGTTTACGGCATAAGCTTCAACCGCTAAAGAGTCCGTTACAAGAGGCTGGCTTAATTGATCTGCCTCTATTTGCGCTACATTAAAAACAAGGGTTCCGTTACATGTTATCCCCGGGTAGAATTTTACATTAACCGCGAGGGATTGTGCTGTATTGCCGGTAGTGCCTTCAGGAACTTCGTAGCTTACGGTATTTGTTGCAGTATTGATTGTTGCAGCAGGTATGGTATTCAAAATTTCGAGTTCAGATGGCACAATGTCTTCAATTACGACATTAGTTGCATTTTCAGGCAAGGTAAACCAAATCAGATATTGGAAAGGCACTCCTGATTTTACTGAATTTTCTCCGCCACCAAAGGTGTTTTCAGGCAGTATTACACATTTGCGGATAAAGAAACCATTTTGGTTTTCTTCATTACTACAAATTGTGGTACCCTGGCCTGTGGCACTCAAAGCAAATATTGCGGATAATAGTATAATTATTAATGTTTTCATAGTGATGTGTTTATAGGTTTTATCTTAAAATCTCACAAATAATGAATGCCCTTATCCCATATACTTGTAAAAGCCTTCCTTGCCAAAGAGGCAAGGAAGGCCCGGGCTTTTCATTATTTTAGAATCAACTTTTGAAAGTGCATGTATTTATCATTTTTAATACGAATAAAGTATATCCCTTTGGGCTGGGTTGAGAGATCCAGCTTTGAGGGCAGGTCAACTTCGCCAGAGTATATCTGACCGCCAAGCAGGTTGTAAATCTTAACTGTAACGGTCTCCTCCATTCCTGCGATGGTGAAAGTTCCATCGGATGGATTTGGATAGATTTGGATATTGGACAGAACATTTTCACCCACGGAAGTAGCGCCGGTTTTGATTTTCGTGATCTTCGACAGGCCGTTTTCGGCGAACAATCCCGTGTTGGGCATAGAAGCATCGAAAGTTACATCAGCATGGGTTTCGTCCATTGTTGAAGCGTGATAAACCTTAAATTGCATGGCTTCACCAACGGCAAGACCTGTAGCTGTTTTCTCGGTGAAGTCGTTGCCATAAGCCACCAGCAACAGGTTACTTTCAGATTTATCAATTTGACTCATTCCGGAACACATTCCCTCAGCATTGAAAACACCGATGAAGTCGCCGGGTTCAAATTCAGCCACTGCTGACCTGTCGATAGAAATCAGGTGGGGCGAACCGGATTTGGCAACTTTCCAGGGGGCATTTGCATAAACCTTTGGCTTAACGGGCACATAGTCTTTAAAATCCGATTTTAGAAGCGGATCGTAAGTGGCCTGGCCTGGCTGTGTCATTCCGACAATGTATCCTTTTCCCGGTTCAAGCACATCGAGCATATAAATACCGCCATCCGGCCAGAACAGCAACTCTGAACTTAGATCGTAGGCAAAAATAAGCCCGCTGCCCAATTGGGCAAAAATGTCCATGGCAGGATAGTACTCTGCACTCAGTACCGGAATATAATTGGCTCCCGGATTGAGGTTGATGGTTTTGTCTTCGGGGATTTCACCAATGACTTCAATCCACCCCGGTTCATTCATTTTAATTTTATAGCCCTGATAAACGTCCCAGTTGCCAATGGTGTTGATGCCGCCGGAAGGCCAGAAGATGCCGTTCTTACCTAAGGCAACTTCAAAGTTCCCCAAATAGATTTCGGGTTCAAAAATTGGCCAAATATCTGGAGGATAAGGTTGATACCCCAATGAAATTACATCCCAAGGAAAAATAATAGGAATAGGGGGTGCAAAAGGACACGCCAACGACTCAATCACATGAACAATAAAATTACACGTTACCATTTCACCACATATTTCAAGTTGGATACTCAGAGTATTATCGCCGATATTTAATGTATCTGGATCGATCGGAATCCCAAAATGAACAAAAGCAGCATCACCTTCACAAACTGTTTTGTTTGGTATGATGAAGGAAGCAGCGTTCTGAATAACTGTAACTTTTATCCTGTCATACGTTGTTGGTGGAAAAGTAAAGGGGTCCCATTGCCAGGTATGACAAGCATTTGAAAAAGTGCAATTAAGGTAATGCGTGCCAATCCCCAACTCAGCAGGATCTATATAAATAATCCCATGCCAGAAAGGTTCTGAATTCAAACATACAATTGTATCCAATGGTGGGCAATCAGGCGGTGGAGGGGTTTTAGAATCAACCGTAATTGTAAAATTGCATGAATAGGGTCTTCCTGATGGATCTGTATAGGTGTAAGTTATTTCATGAAACTTTCTGTAGCCGGGGTAACCGGGAGGTTCGGGTGGTGGGAAATCATAGCAAGTGGGGTCGAAATAATAATCGTTACCAACTTTTTCAACAAATTCACCGGAATAAACCCCTCCTTCAGGGTACGCTCCGGTTAATAATATTGTCGAATCGCAACAAATTGTAGAATCTTTTGGACACGAATAACAACTCATGCAAATACTATCAAATCTTAGCCTTTCAGCTTGACTACCCCAGCCCGTAACATCAACCCTAAACATAATGCCATCAATATCGCTTATGAAATCGTTCCAATTCATGCCACCATTTTTCCATTCCCAAACACCATCCTGGCTAGACGGGGGAGCTGAAGTAGGTGGCCACGATTGAATTAGAGCACGCGTGTTTGCCCAAACCCCCAAACCGGTAAGACTTGAAGACGTGAACTTTGCCAAATGTGTGAATGGGCTATTGGAAGAATCCCATGGTTTGGTAGGGTCAAAACCTTTAAAAAGATATACTCCGGGATAATAGCCGTGGTCATTTACTTCAACATTCATATCCCAACATAAATAACTTTCAAAGCAATTACAATCAAAGTAATCTCCGCTAAAATTGATGGTGTCGTAAATATATGTAGCACCCGCGCGGTCAAAAACCCTCATGCCAAGGTTACCAGGGTAGTTGCTTGATCCGGGTGACTCTATTCCAATGAGTTGAGTTGTGTTTGTTACAGAACCATTGTTAGAATTGTACATGACAAAATCGTGCAAACCGTCATCAAAATTTACACAAGCCGCAGGACAACCCTTTGATGCTGAAAGACAAAACACACCAGCACTATCAGCACACCCATGGTAGTTTTCGACGATAACCGATATTTCGTAATAACCTGTATTATTTGAATTGGCAGTAAAATTAAATGTTTCACCTGTTCCCAATAAACTGCCATCATAATTGTACCATTCAATGGAGGGGTAGGTATCATATACTGAGCTTGGCAACTGCCACCAGTAACCGTTGTTTAAGGGTAAGGGAATGTAGAACTCAATTTGTTCGTTTTCATAAATGGTTTTGCAGCCATACGGAAACAGTGTTAAATCCGGTTTAGGGTAAATCGTAGCTGCATAAGCACTTGCATTACAACCGGTGAGCTTATTGCTTATGGTTAACCAGTATTCCCCGGGTGTTGAAACAGTTATTTCCGGATCGGTTTGTCCGTTTGACCACTGATAAAAGTAAGTGTCAGGGTCATTTGGATTTGGGGAGAGCGTTATGGGCTTACCTTCACATTCTGTTTGAGGTACAAACGAAAGCCCGGGAGTTTCATTTATCGTAACACAAATAAAATCCATTGCCTGGCAGCCGGTTGTGTTATCAGTAACTATTACCGAAAAGATGTATTGACCGGTTATACCCGAAGATAAATCCACAACAACAAAGGCATTATGCCAGGTTATAGGTGTAAAAGTTGCACCCGTTGTACCACTTACTTCGCTCCACTCGTAACTATAATTGTTCTTAAACGGAGTTTCCAGGTAAAAACTATTTCCGGAGCAAACATAAGTTTCACCGGTAATTTTTGCAACAGGAGTGGGGTGCATATAGATATAAATACTGTTGGAAATACTGGTACACCTGTAATTATTTGTGACTTCAACGTAATATTCACCATGCTTATCAACAGTTAATTGATTAAAGATTTCTCCCATTGGTTCGTAATCCTTAAACCATTGGTAGCTGTTTAATCCCCCGGAGGCCGTGAGCGTTACAAACCTGCCGGGGCAGAAAATTGTGTCGGATGCTACGATATTACACGGCGCTTTTGGATTAACCAAAACAGGTTCACCGGCTTCTGCCGTGCAGCCATATTTGTCGGTGATGACAAGCGTGGCGTCATAAGTATCCGGGTCTGTGTAGGCATGCTCTGTTATAGCTGTATATGATTTGTAACCATCGCCAAAATCCCAATAGTAATTCAGATCCGGATTGTTTGGAACAGGAACATATATTACGGGTTCATCAACACAAGCCGGACTTGAAGTGGAAAAACCGGCTGTCGGGAGCAGGATAACTACCTGTTTGTACCAGGATTTCGTGCATCCTTCTATATCTGTTAAGCTTAACGTAATTGAGTAAGTTCCGGAAGCTGGTACTGTTAATTCGGCATCGCGACCAATAATATCAAATGTGGTACCTGCTGCCGGATCAACGGACCATACATACGAATTTGGATTAATGTAAGCAACAGGTTCCGATTTATTAATCAAATATACTTTTTCACAATCCTGGTAAGTCCAGAACCATGCATAAGCCAGACACCCGCTGCCTCCCGGGCAGCTCCCCTCACAATCCATGATTTCGACAATAACTGTATTTGACCTTGCTGTACAGCCGTTTCTTGATACCTCAACATGAAATTTGTATTTACCTGGTGCTGGAAAATCCGAGTCTGTTAAGACAATAGAATTTGAAAAGTCGGAATATGAGCTTCCATCCATAAACCATTGATAGCTACAAAGTGGGCAGTCAGGAGATGAGAGTGTGAGATTAAAACTTTCCGATAAACAAAACACGGGATGTTCGGTTGTTAAAGGAGAATTAATAGCTGTTGTAACCTGTGCCGGAGGAGGCTCATTTACTGTAACATTAATTAAGTCTGACCCGCCACAGTGCTCTGCAATAACCTGGCCTGTTGACGAGCCACCACCATGCCAGAGGATGTCAACAGAACTTGTTCCATTGCCAGTGATTATTGTCCCCTTTCCGCTTGGTAAAACCGACCATTGAATTCCTCCGGGAGGAATCGGGCCGCCGGCGGTGTATGTAACAACATCATCTACACAAACTGTATCCATACCACTCAATGTTGGGGCCGCGAAAGGAGCTACATCAATAACTTTCCAATCTGATTCACAGTTGCCAGAAAGCAATTGCCGCGCCTGTCGAACCTTTAGCTGCCAGGGGCCGATACCGGTCCACTGCACTACAAGCGAATCTTTGTCGGCACCCATTTCTGATTGAAGAATACCATTTCCCGTCCCTATTGCCCATTCAAAAGGACTTCCCTCAACATTGGAAGCTATGCTGTATGTTTGGTTTTTTCCCGGGCACACCATAGTCAAGCCTTCAATTTCTCCAAGTATCGGTTTTTCAATAACATGAATTACTTTGAAAGAACTCTCATTACAAAAGAGACCCGGAGAAACTGGTGTTGCCGTAAGTACATATTCGCCAGGCAAGCTCCAGGTAATAATAGGATAATAGCCTGTTGAAGGATTAATAGTTACTCCATCGCTTGGAATTACTGACCATACAGCATTTCCATTTGCTGAATAACCCACCATGCTTCCCTCACAAACTTCATCATATCCTGAAAATGAAAAAACGCGCAATACATCCACAGTAAAAGTAGATGTTCCACCGCAGTCAATCATCGGGTTAAAATATTCACAGTTCACTTCATAAGTGCCTGCATCAAAAAAGGAGATGTTAACATCTGCAACATTCCGGTCTTCTTTATTAAACTGGTACCTTCTATATGGTAAGGCGGTTACAGTCCAGGTATAATAAGTCCCTGGCCATACAGGCAAATAAAAAGTACCCGATGAATTTTCGCAAATTGTTTCCGGGCCATTTACCGGATAATTATCATAAATAACCGGAACAATCATGGTGGTAGAACCGGGGCAGGGTACACTGTCACAATCGGGTAATTCCAGCGTAACACTTGTAGGTGTTCCCGGATAGCTTGCATTCCAATCAACTGTTATCCAAGGGGTATTTTGGCCGGATGAAATTACTCCACCCGTTACACTCCAATTAAAATTGCTACAATCTGCATTTGTTGTAGAATCCGTAGAAAAGGATGAAGAACCTCCCGGACAAACAGAGCCATAGCAGCATTCTGTTTCGATAACCGGACCAACTTCATCAAGTACGGAAATTGTTTTTGAAACAATGTCGATGCAACCACAAGGTCCTATACTGTCAAGCAAAGAACTATCCGGATAAAAACTGTTTGTTACTGAAAGTACAATTGTATAAGTACCAGATTCATCGTAAGATACTGGCGATGGATTGAATTTAGTTGAAACCATCCCGTTTCCAAAATCCCAATGATAGGTGCTGCCACCCACTGAAGTATTGAGAAAGTTTACTTGTGAATGAATACAAACCGGGTTTGGACTGAATTCGAAATTTGCTTCCGGCCCATCAACCAAACAAATTTCCTGAATGATGGTATCGTTGCAATACTCTCCTGTGATGATTACTTCAATAAACCCTCTGTTGCCTGAACCCCATAAGATAGAAATGGGATTTCCACTATAATTTAATGGTGTTCCTCCTGTAATTTCCCAGGAGTAATTGAACAATCCGGGGTCATTAGGATAAACCGTATAATTATGCGTTATTTCTTTACATGCAGCCATTGATGGTCCATCATAGTAGGCATTTTTTGTATATGTGGGGCATTCGTAATCACAAGCTCCCGGGGGCGGACAAATTTCAACAGCATCTTTCAATACAAATTCAGGGCAGCAGCATGTTTCAGGTTGCAGATCGATAGTAAGTGTCATACAATCTATTACGGGAAAAAATGAATAATTTGTAGGGGATGCTATCAAACATAATTCAACATAGCCTGCAGCAATGTCGCCAGGTCCGGGAACGTAAATCGGATTCAAACTCGTTGGTGTAATAAAATATCCGTCACCTGATTGCTTATCCCAAAATAGCGATGAATAGTTGGATGCGGTGGCATCATGTAGTAAATATGTTTCTGTTGCGCAAATCAATGCATCATCCCCTGCGGAGACAATTGGTCCGGATAAAAATGTTAACACTATGGTATCTACGGCGATTCCGCAAGGAGGAATCCCATCGACCATAATACACAGATCAACAGCACCCAGCAGATAATCCTGCATACCTGGGGTATAGACAGGATTAAGTATGTTGTCGTTATTAAATGTTCCTGTGCCGTTTGGGGTGTACCATTGCAATCCACTATAGTCGGTGGCTAAAGCATTTGTAAGCGTATATGGATATCCTTCGCAAATGGTAGCATCGGGGCCGGCATCGACTAGTGGCATTGATTGAATAAACAACTCCATACAATCGCTTACGGGAGGATCGTCAGGATTGATCGGTTGAACTTCAAGGCATAATGTTACCGTAGTGCCAATATCTAACAAACCAGGAGAGTAAACAGGATTGAGGATGGCGGAATCATTAAATACGCCACTACCGCTCGTTGTCCAAAAAACTGCAGTATAATTGGTAGCTGAAGCAATAGTTTGATAATCTGCGCCTTCGCAGATTGACACATCTTCACCAGCATCTGCGCTTGTGAGTGTATTATCCAAAAGGCAACGAACACTATAAGCATGGGATCTATCATTACCACATCGGCCAACATTAGGAAAAATATTACTTAATGAAATATAACCTGCCCAAGGTGACATAACTCTCTCAGTCGAGGACCACCAATATCCCATCATACCCAACATAATAAATTCATTTTGGTAAACACCGCCGGGCAAAGCCGAAAAAAAGCTCAGGTTTGTTGCAATGTTAGGGTAATCCCATCGAGGATGTTCATCAGGTTCCGTTCGAAGGCTTTTCATCGGCTCTCCAGCTAAAGATTGCCCTCCCAAATAATTAATCAAAAGCGTCCACTCATCATCCGCCGGAATATGCCACCCTTCCGGGCAAATACCCCTTGTCCCTGCTGTTGAAATGTATTGCATCATCTCGTCCCATTTGTAAAGGCCGCCATATAAATTACACAATGTATCAAGATTTTTGTAACAGTATTTTTCAATTGATCCATTGTTTGTCTGATTTGTGTTACTATCGATAAATGATCCAATATTCAGGTTTTCTAACATCCAGCACTGATTGCCGATTTTTTTTGTGTTATAAACATTACCCTGACCATCACCTATGTTTGACCCACAAGTAAAAGCCACCTCCAAATGCCCTGCAATATTCCAGTTGTAATTATAATCCATCGAAGATAATGTGTACCATTCACCACCATCGAAGGAGATCATATCTCCCTTACCGGTTATTGCAGGTCCTTCATCAATACCGACGGGAGAAGTATCATCCAAATGGTTCAGGGAGAAACTGATCCAAAGATCCTGTCCGGTGATTTCCACTTGATTTAAAAGACTAACTACATTCCATGAATGTGGTGTTGTAGTAACAGGCTGCGATCGCAAAAGTGCTCCCGGTGTATTGGGTGTCCCTTGTCCATAAATCCTCAATTCACATGAAATTGGATTATCGCCAATATAGACTTCAACCCAGTCCAACAACATACCGGAATATTGGGCCATAGTTTCGGCCGGAAAATAGGCCGCAACATCAAATATACCACCTCCTTCAGTCCCTGCTTTGCCAAAATTGATACCATTATCCCACCTGAAGATTGCGTTATCAGTTATGTTGGGTGAGGGGCCACCCGGAGATGCTCTATCAATCTTAACCGGGTTATCACCTCCTGAAAATTCCTGGGCTAATATTTTAGAATAAACAATATTTTTGGCAGTGGCATCCGGCCTTGCATTAGCGATTTCGTTGGAAATCACTAAGAGTTGTCCGTCATTGCCGGGTGGGATTACGAGCGTTTGTTTGTCCTGCCGGTGCATCAGTTTGATGTCGGGCGGCTGGCAAAGTAGCATCACCGGTATCAGTATTAATACGGTGATAAGCATTGGCAAAAGTTTACTTTTTTTCATAATTTTAGCTCCTTATTTTTTTTGAATATTAATGACTTATTTTTCAATGTTTAATAATGGTTTTAGAAATATTAATTAGTCGGCTATTTTTTTATCCGACTATTCTTCCACATTCCTGCCTGCCTTGCCACCACAAAAAACAGCAAGGCAGGACTTAAAAAAGCAAAATGTGTTTGTTAGTTGATTACCAATTTTTCAAAGAACAATTTGTTATTTGTTTCAATGCTGATAAAATAGATTCCTTTGGGCTGGGTTGAGAGGTCGAGTTTTGAAGGCAGCTCAAGTTTGTTTTGGTAAATTTCTTCACCAAAAGCATTAAAAATTATGATGCTGATATTTTTATCAATTCCCTCGATGTTAAATGTTCCTGTGGTCGGGTTGGGGTAGATCCTGATGTTGTTTGCCGAATGTTGGTAGATGCCGGTAGCCAACATCTTTAGTTGTGAAATTGCTGAAAAGCCGTTGGTATTGAATTTGCCGGTATTATCCAGCGAAGGATCATAGCTTACTTCCAGATCAAAGGTCTCTCCGGTTGAGGGCCTGTACAACTTATAAGTGATGATTTCATCGGATGCAAAGCCATCAACGTCAACGGTGTAAACATCATCAGTATTAAGCATTAGGCTAAATCCATTGCCTGAATACACATTCATTCCGGCACATAAACCTGATTGGGTGAACGCCCCGAGGATATCGCCTGTTTGGAAACCCGAAGTTGCTTCAGCAACAAAAGCTACAAGGTGCGTTCCGGGTGTGCTATGGGCATCATTCCACGGTGTAAGGTTTTTAAAAGTTGCAGCCTCAATGGTTGAAGTTTTAACGCCACCTGAAGAATAAGTAATGGAATCTGCTTCAACCATATAAACGTAATATGATTTTCCGGTTTTCAGGTTTCCAATGGTATTTATGTCAAATATTGGCCAGTAAACCCCTAATCCGGCAACATCCTTTGCAGCATAAAATCCACTTACCCCTGCAAATGTGTTTTCAATATCAACATCAGCAGCAGACAGTACGGGTATTATGTTCCAACCGGTAGTAAGATTTACTTGTTTATTTATAAGCTCAGTTCCGCTAATACATAGGAGGGCAGTGTCGCTTAACTTTATTGCATATCCGCTGTATTCATTCCATGTACCAAGCGTGTTTCCACCTTGTGATGGCCAATAATAACCATCGTAGTTAAAAAGGATAGTCAACGAGTTAACAATCGGGGAGAACATAGCTGAAACTTGTGTATCGTTCGGAATAATGTAGCTTGAGATTCCACTCCACCCCTGCGGTATAATCAAACTCTGGCAGTTAGAAATAGAGCTTAATGCAGAGGAGCCGAAATTGGCGAAAGTGCCATCATGATTGGGAAATGAAGGATCGTAACTTACACAAATATCTTTCTCGATTTCCGTAGAATCCGAATAAATCTTCCAGTTGAGGGATTCACCATCTGCAAACCCCTCTTTAATATCAGGCGTTGTGGGGTCATCGCCATAAGCAGTAAGTAGCTGGGTTTCGCCATTCCATTCAACAAAACCGGCACATTGTTCGATACCTTGCATATCAGTATAAAATACGCCAATAAGATCGTTTTCGGCAAGCATCCGGGAACTACGAGTTGAGGAAGGTATTTCAATTACATGCGTCCAATAAGTTGGCATGAACCACCACCACCTTGGGTAAACCCGAACCTTATAGTCTTCTACTTCACCGTCATTTGCTTCTCCATAATAAGGCAAGTTACCCTGGGAGTTAAACCTGAACCTTAGAAAGGTTTTCCCTCTTTTAGCGTTAATTGGAATAGGAAATGTCAAAGTTTGTGGCCCTTCAATTAAACCCTCATTTGTAAAAATTTGTTCCGTGGGATCTGCCCAATCTCCATCAGCGTTAAAATCCATCCAGGCATTAAGAAAACCTTCATCGGAAGCTGTTACATTAATTTTTGCAGTACGCCCAACATGCATACGATTAATGAACAACACGCCGTCTTCATCATCCAGATTATCATTATCATCCCCATCAGCATTCGCTGTCGGTTGACCATCATATTCGATATCAACAATACTTCCCAGAAAATGTGTTGCCGGACAGGAATAATAATGTACAGCACCGTTGTTGGATCTGGTTGTAGGGTATTTATAATTGGTACCATTTTCAGGCGCATCACCATAATCCCGGGCTGCACATAATATGATGTTAAGAATTATGTCGTCAGAGGCAGAGACTGTGCATGGCTCAATGGCAGATGCCGTTAATGTTAACAGTACGTTTCCTGTTGTAATATCAGCTATTCCGGGGGTATAAACCGGGAACAAAGTATTTGGATTATCAAACATACCATCACCGGATGAACTCCACAACAATGAGCTGTAATTTGCTGCTACTCCGGCAAGATTAAAGGTTTGATCTTCGCAAATCGTTGCATCATCGCCTGCATAAACTTCCGCCATCGGCTGGAATGTTATTATCATGCAATCAGTAACCCCGATTGCACAAGGTGAGATAGGTGCTGCATTTAAACAAAGCTCAACACTCCCAAGAAGCAGATCGGTAAAACCTGGAGTATAAACCGGGTTCAAAATTGTCGGGTCATCAAAATTACCGGTTCCATAACTTAGCCAGAGCAATTCTGAATAATTGGCGGCAAAAGCTTCAAGCAATTCGTAAGTGTCGCCACCGCAAATTTTAGCATCACCACCGGCAAAGGCTGTTGGGGCAAATTGTATGGTCAGGGTTATGCAATCAGTAACTCCGGTTGCACAAGGAGAGATAGGCGTTGCATTCAAACATAGTTCAACACTTCCAAGAAGCAGATCGGTAAAACCTGGAGTATAAACCGGGTTTAAAATTGTTGGGTCATCAAAATTGCCGGTTCCATAACTTACCCAGAGCAATTCTGAATAATTGGCGGCAGTAGCTTCAAGCAATTCGTAACTGTCGCCCTCACAAATTTCGGCATCGCCACCAGCAAAGGCTGTTGGGGCTAATTGTATGGTCAGGGTTATGCAATCAGTAACTCCGATTGCACAAGGGGAGATTGGTGCTGCATTCAAACACAATTCAACGTTTCCAAGAAGCACATCAATCGAACTTAGATTGTAAACCGGGTTTAAAATTGTCGGGTCATTAAAGTAGCCAGTTCCATAACTTACCCAGAGCAATTCTGAATAATTGGCGGCAGTAGCTTCGATAAGGGTATAACTATCGCCTTCGCAAATAGTTTCATTTGTTCCCGCAATAGCCGTTGGCTTGTTTTGGAAGGTAATAGTCATACTATCAGTTGCACTAGTAGTACATGGATAACAAGGATCAGCGGTAATAAAAAGCGTTACACTACCCGTTTCGCAATCATCGTCGCCGGGGAAATAAAGAAAATACGGGCTGACAAATTCCTCAAAAAATCCATCGCCGCTTGTCGTCCATAAACTGCCACAGCTATTGGAAACCTCGCCATAAATCATCGGGCTTAGCTCACCGCAGCAAACTGTCATATCCTCGCCGGCATTGGCTGTTGGCAATGGAGCAACCGAAATTTCAAATGTGCAACTATCCGTGCATCCGTTTACATCGGTGTAGGTGTAGGTAATAGGATGCGTTCCCACACCTGCCAATACTGCTATGAAATTATTGTAGAGCACACCCGAGCCGGTATATTCACCTCCTTCCGGATTAGCTCCGGTAAGTTCAAAATAAGGTTCATCAATACACACCGAAAAATCATTTGGACAATTAACTTCCGGCAAGGGATAAAAGTAAAGCGTCAGGCAATCGGTAACACTATTGCATGGTACTATTCCTGTGGCCTCAAGACAAATCACAACCTCACCAATGCTTTGATCCTGTGGACCACGATGGTAAATTGCATAAGGCGTATTTTGGAAACTAAAAGTTCCGGTACCATTGGTCGTGAACCATTCCAGTTCTGAATAGTTTTCGGCAAAAGCATTAAATTCGTAAGTATCCATTTCGCAGCTTAAGGTATCGTCATTTCCGGCATCCACCGTGGGATTGAGTTGGATAAATAAATCCATACAATCAGTAACTGCCACCAGACATGGACTAATAGGAAGGGCTTCAATACACAACTCCACATATTCTCCATAATCAGAAGGGTCGGGTGTATAAATGGTACTGAGCAAGCCGGGTAATTCAAAAGTTCCATTGCCGCTTGTTGACCAAAACACGGAGCTATAATCGGAAGCTACCGCATTAACAGCATGGGTTGATCCTTCGCAAATGGTTGTATTCATTCCCGCATCTACCGTTGGCTTGTTCTGGAAGGTAATAATCATATTATCAGTTGTACTAACAGTACATGGATAACAAGGATGAGCGGTAATATAAAGTGTTACACTACCCGTTGCACAATCACCATCTCCTGGGAAATAAAGAGCAACAGGGCTGGCATAATCGTCAAAAAAACCATCGCCGCTTGTCGTCCATAAACTGCCACAGCTATTGGTCACCTCGCCATAAATCATCGGGCTTAGCTCACCGCAGCAAACTGTCATATCCTCGCCGGCATTGGCTGTTGGTAATGGAGCAACCGAAATATCAAAGGTGCAACTGTCCGTACATCCGTGTTCATCGGTGTAGATGTATGTTATGGGGTGTGTTCCTTCGCCGGCAGACTGAGCGTTGAAATTTCCGTTACTGACTCCGGGACCTGAGTAAGCACCTCCTGCCGGAGTAGCTCCGCTAAGTGCAAAGACGGGTTCATCTATACATACCGAAAAGTCGCCCGGGCAAGTAACATCGGGTTGTGGATAAAAGTAAAGAGTCATACAATCGTAATCACCCACTACGCAGGGATTAATGGGTCCTGCCATCATACAAAGTACAATAGAATCTTGTACACAATCAACAAGGCTTGAGAAATAGGTCGGGTTCTGGATATATTCATTGTCAAATTGCCCTACCCCATTAATAAAAAACCAATAGATGTATGAATAATGCGCAGCTTCAGCGCTCCAAAGCGTATATGAATCGCCGCAGCATATTGTATCATCCTGGCCGGCATTGGCGGTTGGCAATGGAGCAACCGAAATTTCAAAGGTGCAGCTATCCGAGCATCCGTTTTCATCGGTGTAGATGTATGTTATGGGGTGTGTTCCTTCGCCGGCAGACTGAGCGTTGAAATTTACCTCATCAACTCCCGACCCCAAATAATAGCCTCCCGCCGGAGTAGCTCCGCTAAGTGCAAACGGAGGTTCATCAATACACACCGAAAAATCGCCCGGGCAATTCACCACAGGTTGTGGATAAAAGTTAAGGGTCATACAATCGTAATCACCCACAGTGCAGGGATAAATAGGCTCAGCCATCATACAAAGTGCTATCGAATCGAGTAAACAATCGATGGGGCTTGAAAGATAGGTCGGGTTTTGGATATTTTCATTGTCAAATTGCCCTACTCCGCTCATGGCTACCCATAGAATGGAAGAGTAATTTGTAGCTTCAGCGCTCCAAAGTGTATATGAATCACCACAACATATTGTATCGTTCTGGCCGGCATTGGCTGTTGGATCCGGCTGTAAAAATAGTTCCATGCAATCGCTTGCTTCCACGGTACATGGATCAATTGGCTGTGCTATGAGGCAAAGCTCAACACTTCCATTTTCACAATCAAAGAACCCGGGTGAGTAAACACTAAAGTCATCATCAAATTCTCCATCGCCCGAAGTTGTCCAATAAATGGAGGAAGCATTTTGGGCCAAACCATTGAGCGGAAAAACATCACTACAACAAATTGTATCATCCTGGCCTGCATTGGCTGTCGGGTTAAGTCCAAGGGAAAGCACCACGGCATCGCTCCTTCTTCCCAAACATGGCGACAATGGATCTGCACCCATCCATATCTCTACACTGCCTTGCAGTATATCCTCGAGACCCGGGTAATATTCCGGATTTAACAAGGTAGGGTCGTTGAACACACCTGTGCCATCAGTTTCCCAAATCAACTGCGAATAATCGACAGCCGTTGCTTCGATAAAGACATAAGTACCATCTTCGCAAATCGTGGCATCATTACCAGCCCAAATCTGGGGCAGTGGAACTACTCCGATTTGAAACGTGCAACTATCCGTGCATCCGTTTTCATCGGTGTAGGTGTATGTTATGGGGTGTGTTCCTTCGCCGGCGGACTGAGCGTTGAAATTTCCGTTACTGACTCCGGGGCCTGAGTAAGCACCTCCTGCCGGAGTAGCTCCGGTAAGTGCAAACGGAGGTTCATCAATACACACCGAAAAGTCGCCAGGGCAATCCATTTCCGGCAAGGGATAAAAAGTGATGATAATGCAATCGGAAGCAAACATGGCACATGGAGGGATTCCATCGGCTGACAGGCAAAGTTCTACACTGCCAACGAAGTCGCAATCCTCAGTGGATGGATAATAAACAGGATGCAAAATATCGTATTGCGAAAATGTGCCCGTGCCCGAAGTTGACCAGAGCAACTGAGAGTAATGCAAGGCCCCGGCCTGGGGTAGCATAAATGGTTCGCAACCACAAATTGCGGTATCGGGGCCAAGTGCTACCTGTGGATAAGGATAAATGGTAAGTGTCATGCAATCGGTTATGGTGTCCACACATGGGTAAACGGGGTAGGCGGTAAGGCAAAGTTCCACATTGCCATAGTTACGATCGATCGGTCCCGGGTAATAATCAGCATGTAAAATAGTGGAATCATTAAAAGTGCCATCGCCCGAGGTGGTCCATAGCAGTGAAGCATGGTTCATGGCATCGGCATAAGCAAGATTGTAAGATTGGCAACAATAGGTTTGATCTTCACCAGCGTTAGCAATAGGCGGATTTTGCAGATAAATAATCATGCAATCCTCTGCAGCCAGCACACACGGGTCTATCGGATTTGCGTTAACACAAAGTACCACGCTGTCGTTTTCACAATCGCCGGGGCCAAAGAAGTAAGTGGGGTTTTGCAGTGTTTCATCATCAAAAGCTCCGGTACCGTTTAGTGTAAACCATTGCAGGCCGGAGTAATCCGAAGCCAGGGCATCGGCAATGGTGTAAGAGTCGCCACAGCAAATCAGTGTGTCCGCACCTGCATATACCGTGGGAGGGCTTTGCAGGGTGAGTATCATCGAATCGCTGAGTTCTTTGGAATTGCTTTTTGGTGGATATTCGGAAATTGTTAAAGTAACACTACCATTTAAGATATCTATGACTCCATAGTAGTATTTTGGATTTAATATAAACGGATCGTCAAAAGTTCCATCACTATATGTTATCCAGTCGAATTCGCCTGGGTCTAAATTTGTACTTCCGTAAAGTTGGTAATAAGCCCCTTCTTTTTGCAGATATTTACCACCCTCCACACAAATTGTATCATCGGGGCCAGCATCAACATAAGGGGCTACTTCGATGGTCAGCGTCATGCAATCGGTTACCGAATCACCACAGGGATGGATAGCTTGAACAGTAATGCACAATGTAATGGTTTTGCCATAATCTAATGGATCAGGAAAGTAGGTTGAAATGATAGTATTATCAGGGTCGAATGTACCATCCCCATTTGGTGTTGACCATTGAATACTTGAATAGTTTAAAGCCACAGCCATAAGTGTATAATCTGAACCTTCAGAAATAGTGGCATCAACACCTGCATCAACAAGCGGAGCCAACTGCCATTTTAAGGCAGGATACCCATCATTGGTAATCCCATCTATTGCCCATACATCTTCAAAATCCCAGCCTTCATCGGTAAAGGTGCTTACGGTTTTCATTTCGGCTGTTGTTTCGCCAGTGGCACAAGAGCTTGTACTTTGGTTTGATGTTTCGATGTCCCAGAAGTTTTCAAGGCATACACCACTTCCAAGTTTTCCATTGAATCCGCCAACATAATAAAAGGGCGAATAAACCAAGCCTGTTGAAAAACAGTTGCTTATTGTCCCGTTGCCTAAGTCGCCACAAAAGCCGCCAACTCTTTCCCCCGCAGCATTTACCGAACCCCTGGAATACGAATTCTTTGCTTCCCCTCGGGCACTAACCAAACCGGCAAAGCCCCCGATGGATCTATTGTTCAAACTTGTTACTTCAGTTGTACTATAGCACTCATCAACAGTGGCAAACTCACCAATACCGCCAATAAATCCTCCAACGTAATTATAACTACTGCTATCCCCCCGGTGTACCTGACCTGATGATGAGCATCTGTAAATGGATGCATAATCATAATTAACACCAACTAAACCACCACCATAGAGATCGCTAAGATTTATTATAATGTTTTCCACATCAACATAAGCCACTTCTGCATAAGATCTTAACCGTCCGGCAAGTCCGCCAACACATCCTTCTCCGGTGATATTTGCATTCAATATTCTCAGTTTCTCCAAGCGTGTCCCGCTCCCACGCACATATCCGAACAGTCCAATGTTACTTTCATTTGGCCTGCTGATATATAGCGATTCGATGGTATTGCATCCCCCATCATAAGAACCCCAGAATGAGTTGCCAGTTGTTCCGATGGGTATCCAGCCGAGGCCGCAAAACCAGCTTTGGGTTTCTGAAGCATCAATATCGGCGGTTTGCAAAAAGAATTTACCATCAAATGTGTTGCCGGCGTTTGTTTGTACAGCCAGCCAGTAAAGGTTCTCCAGGCTGGCAATGAGGTAGGGATCTTCAGAGGTGCCGCTACCCAAAGGCTCTGTTGATGGCGGTTCAGTGAAAATATGCAGGATCATACAATCCGTTGCAGAAACTACACAAGGATTGATGGGATAGGCGGTAAGGCAAAGTTCTACATAACAATTGGCGCAATCCTCTGTTCCGGGTTCGTAAACCGGGCTCAGGATATAATCTGAAGGCACAAAAACCCCATCTCCGCTTGTTGACCATTGGATTGTACTATAGAATTGTGCGGTAGCATCCAGGGCAACGGATTCATTTTCTGCTATTGTTTGATCATCTCCTGCATTCGCGATTGGATTTTTTGTAATTGTGAGCAACAAACAATCAATGCCATCCTCACAGGGTTCTTCTGCAAAAGCAGTAAGGCAGAGTTCCGTGTTTCCATTTGCAATATCAAAAGTACCGGGATAGTAAATTGAATCCAAAGCTGTAGAATCTGCAAAAGTACCATCGCCAGAGGTTTCCCACAGGAGGGAGGTGTAATTTTCTGCCTGGCCATTGAGTTGAATACTTTCATTTTCACAAATGGTAACATCATCTCCGGCATTTGCCGTTGGGCAATTGGGCATGGCAAGGAAATCCTGGTCAGATTTATACCAGCTTATGTTTGAATAGTTTCTATTGACAGGCTCAAAAGTTAGTCCATCTTTTGATGGAGTTACAGTACCACTCCATTCAACAGGCACATCCATAGAGTAATGACCCGAAGAATTGGTAAAAATCACACTATCTGTAAAATGAATCGAAACATTTTCAAGTGGTATGGATGTATTATTGCCGGCAATAGTAACATGCCCAGAAATGGAATAATGGTCTGGGACCGATCCTTCACATGGAGACTGATAAGGTGGAAATTGGATTTCAAAATTTACATTTGCATCGGTGGTTTGAAGAAGATAGGCACACCCGGGAAGCAAAGTTTCTAAAACGTCATATTCGGGTCCTGGACTCCAAATACTGCCCGTTTGCCAGCACAAAATTAAAAAGATATCATCTAAATGATCTGCCATAAGGTCATCGATATTTACCGGCACATCTGTAAGCACCGGGAGGTATGTTTCGGGGCCATGTACGGCAAAAGTCTGATTGGTAAGCCGATTACCATAAACAGGTAAACAAGCCTGGTTAGTAAATCGTGCCACATATCCTTCGGGTTTCCAGTTGCCTATTTGGTTAATACCTGAAAGCGGTTCGTAAAAACGCCCATTTACATCTTTAATCGAATCCAGTTGCCATTTTACAGCATCTAAAACATCCGGGACACTTGAACTATATTTATTGATGTAGGAGGAAATTCCAGTCCATCCATCAGAAGGAATTGTAATTAATTGCCCGGGCACGTGCAGGGTGATGATTTGATAAGCAACAACGCCACAATCACCAGGGCCGTAGCCTTGAATAGTTAGTTCAACTTCACCACCACATTGGTCAAAATCACCTAAATTATAAATGGTACATAATGCATTGGCATTATCAAAATAGCCATCTCCATTTGAAGTCCATTGTACAGCGGAAATATTTTGCCCCTCAGGACATAGATCAATAGGCAACCAATCATAAGTGGAATAATTATAATTATCACAATCCAGCCAAACATCTTCTTCCATATTGAAATTTGGTGGTGCAACGATGGTCAAACCCATACTCCCGAAAGCTGAATTATTACAACCCGGTAGTGGTGTAGCCTCAATATTTAGTCCCACCCAACCATTGGCAATATCTTCCAGTCCCGGCGTATAAACAGGGTTGATGGTTGAACTATCACTGAAAGCACCATCACCGCTACTTGTCCACTCAACAGTACTGTAATTATTGGCATAAGCTTCCCCCAATTCAAAAATATCACCCTCGCAAATTATCACATCGTTACCTGCATAAGCCGCCGGGCCTGGAATAAAGTTTAGCGTTAAACAATCTTCGGAAGAAGTTACGCATGGTGGATTAATTGGATACACCGTAACACAAATTTCGCAATCTTCCGTTGTTCCAAAAGGAAAGAATTCAGTAACAGTTGCTGAAGGATCACTAAAGAAACCACATGATGAACTCCACTCTATGAAACTGTAATTTGTAGCAACTACTTCCACTGTAACTGACTGGGTATTATCACACACGGAAATATCTTCTCCGACATCAACTGTAGGCAAGGGAACAATAGTTAGTTCCATACAATCCATTGAAGCAACGGTACATGGTTCAATGGGATATCCGGTAAGGCAAAGTTCTACGCTGCCGTTGGCATAGTCACCGGATCCGGGAAAGTAAGATGGATTTTGTATCATGCTATTTTCAAAAAGACCATCTCCGCTTGTTGTCCATTGCAGCCAACTGTAGTCGATTGCAATTGCATCTGCAAGGGTATAAAATATGCTCGATTCGCAAATGGTGGCATCAGGGCCGGCATATACTGTCGGACACAAAACTTCACCTTCCTCCAGGTACCCGGCGATATTCCAGTTGTAATTATAGCCCATGGAAGATAATGCGTACCATGAACCACCATTGAAGGAAATCATATCTCCATATCCGGCTATTGCAGGCCCTTCATCAATACCAACAGGAGAAGTTCCATCCAGATGATTCAGGGAGTAACTGATCCAAAGATCCTGTCCGGTGATATCCACTTGATTTAAAAGATTAATTAAGTTCCATGAATTTGGCGTTGTAGTAACAGGCTGCGATTGTAAAAGTGTTCCGGGTGAATTGGATGTTCCTGGTCCATAAACCTTCAATTCACATGAAATTGGATTCTCGCCAATGTAGATTTCAACCTGGTTCAACTTCATACCGGTGTATTGCGCCATAGTTGAGGCAGGAAAATAGGCAGCAACATCAAATATCCCACCCCCGGTAATCCCTGCTTTGCCAAAATTGATACCATTATCCCATCTGATAGTCTCGTTATCAGTTAGATTGGGTGAGGGGCCACCTGGAGATGCTTTAACAATCTTAACACGATTGTCATCTCCGAAAATTTCCTGTGCTAATTTATCAGTATAAACATTATTTTCGTCAGTGACATCCGGCCTGGCAATAGCAGTTTCGTTGGAAGGCACTAAGAGTTGTCCGTCATTGCCTGATGGAATTACAAGCGTTTGTTTGCCCTGCTTGTGCATGAGTTTGAATTCATCTGGCTGGCAAAGCAGCATCACCGGCAAAAGAAGGATGGCGGTGATAAACATCGGAAAGAGGTAGTGTGTTTTCATTGGTTTATATTTTTGGTTAATTCATAATAGCATATTTACTTTTCCATGTAAAATTACTATCCAAAACAGCTTAGAAACCAAGCCTTTGATTGAACGGATACGATCATTGAACAAACGGTATTAAATGAAGTGTGAACGGTAAGAAGGCAGTCCGCAGTTGACAGTGCCGAAAAACCCGAAATCTGTGATTTCATAGTTTTTCGAGCATCCTCGAAAAGTTACGAAAATCGGAGATTTTCTACTTTTCGGGATAGGCAGTGCCGAAAAAACAGAAATCTATGATTTCATCTTTTTTCGAGGATGCTCGACCGCAGGTCGGCATAGGTAGTTGGCAGTGCCGAGCTTCGCTCGTGCATCCTCGAAAAGATACGAAAATCGGAGATTTTCTACTTTTCGGGATAGGCAGTTGGCAGTCCCGAAAAACCATCCCGAAACTTCGGGATTCGATTTCATTCACTGCTCTCCAACTAAAAATTACAGATTCTTCGCTACGCTCAGAATGACAAGTGCTTTGTTAGTTTTGGGTGTGGGTGGTTGGCGGCTTTGCCGCCAACCACCCACACCCTGGGACTCTAAATGCCTGTCATTCTGAGTGAAATCCCGAAACTTCGGGATTTCACTCAGAATCTATTGTTAGACTTATATTTTTCACATACAATAGTGGGTTTCATCTTTTTTCAAGACCCCCAGCTACCTTCTGAAATTCATCGGCTTTTTTACGCGAAATCGTCAATCGTGTTCCATCTGCAAGAATTACTGTATCGTTGGTAAACGATTCCAAGTGGTGAAGGTTGATGACAGTATTTTTGTTTATCCTGAAAAATCCTGAATTGGCTAAAATCATTTCCAGTTCTTCAAACGAGCGGTCTGCAACAATGGTAGCAAAACCTGTAAGATGAAGTACTGTATAGTGACTATCCTGCTGAAAAAACATCAGATTGCTAACATCAATTATTTGATGCCCGGTTTGATCCCGGATGGTAATTTGACTAATCATACCTTCGCTAAATTTTTCTTTTAAAAGTGTTTGTGCTTCCTGGTGTCTTGGCGGCTAATCTTTATTTGCCACAAAGGCTCAAAGACTCTCCCGATAGGGATACCCGCTTCGCGAGGCGAGCCTTTGGTAAAAGTTTCACAAAGCGTGTCTAATGCGACAAAACCATTACCCTAAGTCAGAATTTTTGAATTCATGGTACGTGCCCTCCTGAAAGCAAAAATATTGCTTATGGAAAACGACTTCTTTGGGAATGATTGATTTGTAGCCGCAGGTTTATGAAAGGTAGTATCTGTTGAGTAAACGGTTGGATTTATTGTCCTTGAAAAATGAATTCCAAGACATCATGACCCCATCCTGCCGAGCTTTGCTCGTGCATGCACGAGACTTCGTCTCGACACCGACACCCTTCTCCGCTGGTTGTCGGAAAGGGAGACTAGCCGCCCTGGCCACTGCAGCGGCCTATGCGCTGGAATCCTCTCCGCCAACTGGCGGAGGAGTTAGAGGGGGTCTAATTCTCCAGGGGGAGCCCGCCTTGCTCGCCTCGCTGTAGCTCCGGCGAAGCGGGCCGGCGAGGCAGGCCCGACCCTTCTCCGCCGGTTGGCGGAAAGGGAAACCAGCCGCACAAGCCACTGGAGCGGCCTGCGCGTTGGAATCCTCCCCCTTCAGGGGGAGTTAGAGGGGGTCTGTACTGTAACTCACCGGAACGACAATCACTACTTTTGTTCCCGGGTTAACTTGCCCCGGCTGAGCTTCGTGGTAAGTAAGGGAGGTGTGGACTTTGTGTTTTTTTCCCAGCAACTCAAGCCGGCGGCGGGTTACCTCCGTACTCAGGTTTAAATGCTGCCGGCTATTTGTTGAAACCGGATTTGTTTGGTTTTTGCCCAGGCCGTTATCACTAACTGTTATTTTGATGGTGTCGTCCGTTTCAAGCGAAAAAGTAATCCATATCCTGCCTGTTTGATTTTTGAGTTGTGAAATGCCATGCCAAACGGCATTTTCGACAAAGGGCTGAACGATCATCGAGGGGATCATGGCCTCATCTTCATCAAAGTCATCTTCGAGGCTGATCGAATAATCGAAATGGTTTTCCATCCTGAGTTTTTCGAGTTCAAGATAATTTTTCAGGCGGTCGATTTCTTCCTCAATACTGATGAACCCGGTTTTGATGGCGTTAAGATTTTGCCGGATCAGCCTTGCAAATTGCGAAAGGTACTGCGCGGCATCCTTGGGCTGGTTGTGCAGCAGATGGTTTTGCACGGAGCCGAGCGCGTTGAAAATAAAGTGCGGGTTCATCATTGTTAGCAGGGCTTTTTGTTCCAACAAAACCAATTGGTTATCCATTTCGAGTGTGCGGCGGCGGCGCAGGCTACGGCGATGAAGCGACAATAAAAACCATCCGGAAATTATGATAAAAAGGCCAACATAAAAAAGTGGTTGTTGCCATAAAGTGGCCGACACCACAATCTTAAAATCAACAGGCGTGCTAAATTCTGTACCCGGTTTTTGTGCCCGCACCCGAAAAGTGTAATCCCCGACACCCAAATTTTGATACACCACCTCGCGTGCCGTACCCATGTTCCAGCTTGTATCAAGCCCTGTTAGTTGATAGGAATAAATAAGCGGTGCAGCTGAATAATTGATGCAAGAGAACGAGAATTTGATTTGGTTTTTCCCGCTAATCCGCAGTTCACGCCTGGCAAGGTCAGCATCCGTTCCGTTTACCTGCACCGATTGTAAATAGGGAATGGGGGGTTGCGACTTCATTTCGCCTATCCCGGCTTCGGGAATAATGGTCAGTCCATCGTCGGAGGCCACGTACAGCGAGTCATTAAAAACCAGGATTTCATTTATTTTCCCGAAGTTAATATCAATAAACCGGAGGTCAACACTTTGATGATTGGAAATATATTCGGGGTGTTCGATCACAAAAATATTTTGAGTGGTGGCGAGGTACAATGCCGGTTCATGGTAGGCCATTTTTCTTACCATCATGTCGATGGGTTTGTTCATGGCCTGTGTCAAATTGCAGATTCGCTGCTTGCACATCAGGTAAATGCTGTCGCCCTCTACATTTAATACTTCTATCGAATCGTTGATGCGAAGGTGGCCGGTGATGATTTTACTGTCAAAACGCGATAATTGGGGATATGGAATTAATTCTCCATCCTTGTACAGGTAATTTTTCTTGGCGTTCACCATTAGTTCATCATCGAGATTGAAGAATATGTTGTGGATGCGCTCTCCGAGATTGGTAATAATCTCCGATGGCACTAAACTTTTGCTATTTATCGAAAACAAGTAGGAATGTGAGTGTGCAAAGATTTTATCCATTGTGGGGTTGATGGCAATGGTTTTAAACCCAGGATGTGGTTTCGGTTTTTCGAGTTGGGTGTAATTGATTTTCCGTGATGATTCATCAGCTTTAATATCGGTAAGAGGATAAGAAAAATGACTTTTTGCCCCGATAATCAAACTGTTATTTCTGAGGTAATACAACTGGTTTAGCTTACGCTGATTATGCGAAAAATCGAGGGTGTAAAATTTTTGGTATTTAAGCAGATACATCCTATCCCCGTTGCACATCCACACCCCGGTTTCAGGGTAGGGGCACATAGCCGAAATCCCGGCATTATCAAAAAATTCACATCCGTAGTGCTTATGGCTGTTGAAGTAAGGGCTGATTTTAAATACCCCCTCACTCATCGAGCTTATCCATACATTTCCCTCGTGATCCTGCACCACGCCCTGTGCTTCGGCAATGTTGATATGGTTGATGATTTCATTATTTTTCAAACAAAACACGCCTTTGTCGATGGTTGTAATCCAAAGTACGCCATCGTTTGTTTCGATGGCATCATCAAAATGGATTTCGTAATGAAATGGCGGATTGACGGGTGTAGTAAAATGACCATTGGTATAAAAAAAAATCTTTCGCGATAGCCCCGGTCTTTTATAGCTTTGAAATAAATACTTGTTGTCGTTCAACTTATGGCAAGAACCAAAAATTAACGTATCGCAAATCTGACGGAGTTCTTCCGAAAAATCATGACAGGCGAATATTCCCCCACTGGCCCACACAACGAACTCTCCTTCCGGCGATTTAAATATATTTTGGATTGACAACCCTACATGTTTAATTCCGTTTACAAAATAGGTTTTTGCTGGAAGGGTATATTTAGTTACCTGATTTTGGGCATTTAAAACTGCAATGTCGCGGCTAATAAAGGTGTAGAAATAGAGGGTGCTGTCGCTGTCCTCAAAAAAATCACGAAAGAAATTTCGGCTTTGCAATGAATCCAGAAAGGGGGCATTACGCGCGTTGAAGATTTTGTTTTGGTAAAAATAATTCATCGACCCGCTTAGATTAAAAAACCAGATGCGCCCCTGCGAATCCTCCTTAATCATTAAGATTTCGTTGCTGTTCAGGCCATCTTTTTTACTGAAACAGGTAAAATCATTCCCATCATACCGCGCCACGCCGGCATCAGTGCCAAACCAGATGAAATTTTTACTGTCTCTAATAATCGGATAAACGGTGTTGGAGGGCAGGCCATCGTTGGTGGTGTAATGTTGAATATAGGGATTTTGTGCCGGCAACAATGATGCGGCAATCAGCAAAACCACTATAACTATTATTTGTTTCATTTCATTTGAATGATGTTAATCGTCCCGAAAAATAGAAAATCTTCTCCGTAGGAGTCCTTCGGACGATTTTCGTAATTTTTCGAGGATGCTCGAGCGAAGCTCGGCATTAATTGTTATCTGTTAATCGTTAATTGTTATCTGTTATTCGTTATCTGTTAATTGTATTATTATCCTCAACCCTTCAACTTTCTCAACCCCATGACTATCAAGCTAAGGATGATATCCACCACTACTTAGTTAAAAATTACTGAACAAAAACCCGGTACGGATTCCGATATTGTAGATATGAATAAAAGTAAAGTGTTACAGTCCGGTACAGTTTGCCCCGATTCTTCGGGAGGTTGCGCTATCGAAAATGTTTTTATTAGCACAACCCATACTGGGTTGCTATCCACCATTCCATGCATAAGCTACAATACCTGAACTCATACTGAGTTCATTAAAACTTTAGCTATGCAAGACAAATATTCATAACTTGACGGCTATGCCCTCAACCTCCTCTCGAAAACCTCATCACGACTTCCCGAAACTCATTTAATTTTCGTCGTGATATGGCCAAGCGCGAGCCATCGGCCATTTCGGCATAATTACCCTCGTAGCTCGAATAGGCTTTAAGGTGGCTCAGATTAATTATGCTCGATTTGTGAATCCTGAAAAATATCTCATCATCCAGCATTTTCTCAAACTCGCCCAAAGTGCGTGTGGCGGTAATTTTTTTGTTGTCGCTTAGGTGGAGGTTTGTGTAGTTGCTGTCGGCCTTCAGATACATCAGGTCGTTGGTGTTAACTATGCGAAAACCGAATTGCTCTGCAACCGTTATTTTATCGAATTTTTTACTTTCAGATTGCAGGTGATAATCTAGGTTTTTGAGCGATTCCTGGTAAACAGTGCGGATTTCGGATTTGCTTTGCCGCAGTTCGTGGTAGCGGATTGCTTTTGTTACTGCCTCGATAAGTTCGTCGGGATTTACCGGTTTAAGCAGATAATCGATGGCACTTGCTTTTAACGCCAGTAGCGAATATTCTTCGTGTGAAGTTACAAAAATGATCCCATATTGTTCTTTGGGGATGGATTGTAAAAAGGTAAAACCATCTTCATCAGGCATCGAAATATCAAGAAAGATAAAATCAACTTGTTGATTTTGTAGCAACTTCCGACCTTCAGTCGCGGATTGGGCAAATCCACACAAGGCTATTTCAGGACAATGTCCGGCCAGCATCACAGCCAGTGATTCACGAAGATTTTTTTCGTCATCAATAATTATTGCCCTGTATTTGTACATGTTAGCAAATATACTTCTAATCATAATACGATTATTTAAAAACTATACAATGTGCCTGCTTTTTTCCAGATCAGGCATTCAAATAAAAACAGGCGGTTGCTTTTCAAAAAAAGTAATGCAAATGTCTGGCATAAAAACCTGTTAGGTCTTGCCACCATCAACACGCAGTAAGCCACCCCGTGAATCCGACCCAGACATTATACGCAATTCTTGTATCCCCTCAAAAAACAGGGGTAACAAATAAGTATAAGAAGCAGTTATCAAC